>CAVQZY010000006.1:0-981654 GCA_963718805.1 uncultured Actinomycetota bacterium
CCTTCCCGTCGTCCCAGGGCGCAAATCGCTCCTTGAACGCGTTGTATCGATCGTCGTACTCCTCGCGCACGATATCGATCTTGGCGAGGACATCGGCGAGCTCTGTGACTTCGACGCAGAGCGGTCCCGGGGCCGCCTCATCGAGGTCGAAGTACGTGCCGCGGGTGGCGAGGAACTTCTTCATGTCAGGCGTGAAGAAGGCCATGGGTTTCCCGGTGACCGCGTAGTCGAACATCACCGACGAGTAGTCGGTGAGCAAGGCGTCGGACGCGATGAACAGGTCGTTGATGTCCGGATAGCGGGTCACGTCGACGAGGCGGTGATCGCTGCGGTTGGCGTGGTTGTCCCGGGCGTTGAAACTGTGTCCGCGCAGCAGGATGTACCACTCCGGGCCGAGCAGCGACATCAGCTTCGCTAGATCCAGCCCGTCGTACACTCGGCTCGCCAACCGTGTCGCTGGCTCTCCCGGTAGGTCGGCGCATAGAGCAGGATCTTCGCGTGTTCGGGGATGCCGAGCGTCGCGCGCGCAGCGGCCGAGTCGACCTCGCTGGCGGTGGCGAGCCGGTCGTTGCGGGGGTAGCCCAGTTCCAGCACCGCCCCGTTGTACGAGAACTCCGTCAGCAGCAGGGCTGTGAAGTAGGGACTCGGCGAGGCGAAAACGTCCCAGTCGGCGGACTCCTCGGCAATCTGGTCCAGTCGCGACTTCGGTTGCTTTCGCTGTCTTGCCTCGGACGCCCCGATGTACTTCAGTGGGGTCCCGTGCCAGGTCTGCAGGTACCGCTGGCCAGGGTCCTTCACCAAACCCCAGATCGCGCCGTAGTTGTTCACGATGAAACGGCTGGTGTTCAGCTTCGTGAACCACTCTGCGCTGCCCTTGACGACCGGGATGCCCTCCTCAGGTACGGGCACGCTCAGGTCTTCGACACCCCAGTAGAGCTGCAGCGGACTCTTCGCCGGCGTAGTTCGCGGTGGAGTGCGAGACCGCTGTCCGCGACGCTGCCGCCGAGATCGACGCAGAAGAACACCGCGGTCTCGAGTTCCCGCGGGCTCGTACTGCATTGTGCGATCACGCGTTGGCGCTGGTAACGACCAAGCATCTCAGTGGCGACCGGCGCGGCGATCTGAACGCCGACGCGCGCCCAGGACCGTCGCTCGAGCTTGATCTTTATGAAGTCGTCGAGGTACTCGCTGGGTAGCTCGACCGCCGCGGAATCACTGACGACGACAGTGACGTCTTCGCCGTTGTCTGCTCGGCCACAGAGCGCGTAGCTGCCGCTCCGGAGCGGGCGAACCACGCCGCTGAGATCCGGCCTGGTGGCAGAGATCCAGGCGTCGAAGCGACCATCCGCAATATGTGCGTCAACCCACTGGTCCGGTGCACCCGACCCAGGCCCGAGGCCGAGGCCGAGATCCGTCAGCGCGAAAAGCGCGCCGGTCACCTCGAGCTCGCCGTCCTTGGTGTACCGGATCGAGTCGATGACCGCGGTGCGATACCGACCCTCGACCACGAGGCGGCGCATTCGGGTGACCACTGCCCGAAGGCCGGATTCGTTCGGTTCCGCGGCGGTCGGGAACGAGGCGGGCGCGAGAATCGGCACCCGTCGCCCACCGACCAGCGCGTAGGCTCGCCAGGTGGTCGGCGTGCCGACGGCGGCTCGGGGCAGCTCGACGGTGAACAAGCCTTGCCGCGTCTGTCTGGCGGTGCGGATGTCGGTGTCCCCGGACACGACCAGCACGACACCGCTCGGCGCCTGTGTTTCGGCCGCCGAGAACTCCACCGTGAGCTGCGAACCGTTGAGCGTGAAAGTACTCGCGAACAGCCCGTTCCGCTCGAACTGCAGCCGCAGAGGTTGCCCCTTGTCGGTCTTGGCCATCGCAAGAGTGCCGTCGGAGAGCACGGCCGCACCGACCACGGCGGCCGATCCGCCCAGCCAGATCTTGGTCAGCTCGGTAGTGCGGACCACCTCGCCGTCGGTGACAGATACCGCGAAGGACCACTCCCGTGATCCGGCCATCGGTCCGGTCCATTCGGCCGCGACGTCGATATCGCAACGGAACCCGTCGAAGTCGTGCGCCGAGGACACGTCGCCAGCCCAGCGCGCGGACTCCGGCGACGGTACCCGTACGACCGGCAGCACCACCGACCGTGCGCCGTAAATCTCGGTGGCGACGAGCTCGATGTGCTGTCCGCCGTCGGACAGGTATCTGGTATACGCGTACCCGAACACGCTGAGCACGGTCGGCTCACTCCAGCGCACAGCCGTGACGTTCGCGATGCTTTCCGCGGCCGAGTCCATGTCGAGGATGGCGGGGGGCACGTTCTCCAGTGCAACTGGGCATTTGCTCGTGTCGAGGACGACCCGTACGCCGGCCTGGCCAAGGGGCGGCGCCTCCCGCACGTCGGCGTACCACTTCCGGAACGCCTCGACGTCACCGGTGCGGTCGTGTTCGAACAGCCAGTACGCGACCCTACGATCGGCGGGGATGAGGCTGATCGCACGGTCCGAGGCATTCGGCCAGTACCGCTTGACGACCTGCTCGATGCGTTCGATGGTCTGTTCGTCCGCGCCGTCCATCTCCCGGACGTAGATCCACAGATCACCCTCGAGGATCTTGAGAATGAGGCGATCGGCGACCGCAGGAGCCACGTGATTGGCGCGGATCAGCGCATCGACCTTGTCGATCATCTCGAACCGGTCACCGATGTTGCGCGCTTCGTGTAGCCGCTGAGTAATCGAGTCGCCCTCGTCGCGTAGCCGCCACACGTAGACGGGCCGCGAGAGCACATCGATGGACTTTGCGCGCATGAACGCGGTGAAGATCGGGACGATGTCCTCGTACAGCTTGTCGACCGGGAACGACGCGACCGCGTTGAGGAAGAATTTGCGCCGGAAGACCTTGTTCCACGCGACCGTGTCGAAGACAAGTTCTGGATTGTCGCCGAGATGGATGCCACGCCGATCGGTCGCGTGTGACCGCGACTGGTTCCACGCCTGGTACTCGCGGTTGCCCTGTCGTCGCATGACGTTGCCGGTCGCAAGGTCGGAGCCGGACTTGCGCATGGACGCGATCAGCGCTTCGTACGCGCCTGGGAGGACGTAGTCGTCGCTGTCGATGAACACGAGGTACCTGCCACGGGCGGCGGCGATGCCGGTGTTGCGGGCCGCGCCTAGGCCGGCATTGCGTTTGTGGATGACGCGTACCCGCTTGTCGTTGCGCGCGAACTCGTCACACATCGCACCGGAGGAATCGGTTGACCCATCATCGACGAGGATGATTTCGATGTTGCGGTAGCTCTGGGACAGGACGCTGCCCACTGCCTCCGCGAGGTAGCCCTCCACGTTGTAGACGGGCATGACGACGCTCAGCCGGCCGAGCGGTGAGTCGGCAATCCGGGCCTGTACCTGTCGTCGAACGCGGGCCGCCCGGCGTTGCGCGCTGACGGGGAGCCGTCGGTAGCTCGCCCGTGCTAGAGCGTTGACCCGACTCCTTGGCGGCATGCCTCTCCTCGTCTGTCTGTGCGGACGAACCGGGCCGCACGCCGCCGGAACGGCGCACAGACGCCCAGGGCTGCGCCGCCCGCGTTGATCACCGCAAGGATAACCAATCGATTGGGGCGTCAACCCACTGTCGGCGGCCTGCTCAGCCGTGTCGCTGAGGTGAACGCGGAATGGCCGCTACCCTAACCCGAGGCATTGTCGACGGCCACGACCATCGCAGACCGCGGGGACATAGGCGCGGGACAGCTCACCGGCATCACAGGAGGAGATGGTGACGCACCCACGGACCGTCGCCGATCGGTCACACGCGCTCAAGCAGCGTGCCCGACGGACTGTGGAGAAGGCCACCCGACGAGTACGAAATGTCCGGTTGCCGCGGCGTGAAACTACGGTCTGGAGCGGGAACGAGTCGCGGACCATCGGCATGGTCGAGCAATTCGAGGGTGACCAGGTCGTCGGCTGGGTCGTCGGGCCTCCGGAAGACTTTCCGGTGCGTGTCTCGCTGTTCGTGAACGAGGCCGAGGTGGCAACGACGTGGGCCGACAGCCCATCGGCCCGCAACACCTGGGCAGATGCCCGGGCGTTCCGCTTTGCAATGGCCGACATCTGGTCGTACTGCAAGAAGACTGATCGAATGTCCGTTCGGATTGCGGGACAGTACTCCCCATCGCGAGCAAGGGCGTATTCAAGAAGCCTGGCCGCGATGGCAAGTACGGGCTTCCGGACCTGCAGCGCAAGCTGCGCGGCGAGTACGTCGTCGGCCAGACCGGCCACCTACCGGTGTCGAAGAAACTGGACACCGCCTGGCAGGGTCGGGTGTTCACCCTCTACGACCGAGTGAGCGAGGTGCTCTCTCGCAAGTACGGGTACGACGCGTTCCTCATCTATGGATCGCTGCTCGGTTATGTGCGCGAGGGCAACTTCATCGGTCACGACGTCGACTTCGACGCTGCATACATCTCCCGGTTCTACCGAACGGAAGGCGGATCGGCGGCTGAATTGCGCGACATCGCGTTCAAGCTGATCGAGGCCGGCTTCGACGTCGATTGCAACACACCGCGCTGCACATCCACGACAGCGCCGATGCCCGCATCCGGATCGACCTGTTCCACCTGTTCTTCGACGAGGACGACAGATCGCGTTCCCATTCGGCATCGCCGGGTCGTCGACGTTCACCCGGGCGGACTGGCACGGGCTCACCGACGGCCAGCTGGCCAAGCACCCGTCGAGTGCCGGTGCACCCGGAGAAGTTCGTCGAGCATATCTACGGCGCATCCTGGCGCACCCCGATCGCCGGGTTCAACTGGACCGCGCTACCGGGTGGCGGCGCGACGTTGATCCCGCCGGCCTTTGCCGAGGAGGTTTACTGGGCCAACTTCTATGCGCGTCACGAACTGACGGACGGCTCGACGTTCTGCGACTCGGTGCTGTCGCGCGACGATTGCCGAAGGCGGTTCTCGACATCGGGTGCGGCGACGGACGCGACAGTTTCGCGTTCGCCCGGGCCGGCCGACGCGCCTTGGGCCTGGACCGGTCCCACGTCGGAATCCAGCACGCGCGGCGAAGGCGGAGAGCGTCGGGCTCGGCGCTAACTCTCCTTCGTGGCCGGCGACGTCGGCGATTCGGCTCGCCGTGCACGACATAATCAAGCGAACGCGAGACGCCTCCGAGGGCGGCCCCCTGCTGTTCTATATGCGGTTCTTCCTCCATTCGATCCCCGAGGAAACGCAAGAGGCGCTGATGACCGCACTGTCGGAGGCGGCCCAGGACGGCGACATGATCGCGGCGGAGTTCCGGACCGAGAAGGATAAGGCCAACAAGAAGGTCTACGGCAACCACTACCGTCGCTATCAGGACGGCTGGGCGTTCGGCGCCGCGCTGCGCGACCGGTACGGCTTCGACGTCGATCTCGAGGGGAAGACACCGGACTTGCCCCATACAAGGACGAGGATCCGGTGCTCTACCGCGTGGTCGCCACCAAGCCGGACGCCGCCTGAGGAAGTGCGAACCGGTAGAGCGTTGCACGGCCGTCAGGTAGCTGTAGTGGTCCGGGCAGGTGCGCGGGTCGAGCCGGTCACGCGCCACGCAAAAGTGGTCGCCAGGCGCGTGTGGCGCGCGACCGTGTCGTTCTCGAAGCGTGGCCCGAAGGCGGCGACGACCGCGCCGACCAGCAGCCCGATCGGACTTGTGGAGGTCTTCGAATCCGCGAGATAGTCGGCTGGGTGGTCGCCGATGCCGACGACCCTCCGATTCGGGTCACGTTCATGTGAACGAACTGGAAGTCGCCGCCACTTGGGCGGCTGATCCTCGAAACGCAACACCTGGAGCTATCCGCTCGGGAGTTCCGTTTCGCGCTGGGCAGCATATGGAGGTGTCCGAACGACCGACCAAGTAACCGTGCGAATCGCTGGTCGCCCGCTACCCATCGCACGGAAGGGCGCCTACAAACGTCCTTCATACGACGGCGCCGCATCGAGCGGGGAGCTCCGGGAGAAGTTCAAGGAAGAGTTCGTATTCAGTCAGAACGGTTGGCTCCAGCTGTCCAAGAAGCTCGACGTGGAATGGCAATCCGCCGTCCTTCGTCTGTACGAGCGGGTGTGCGAGGTGGTCCGCAGCGAGTACGGCTACGAACCATTCGTGATCTACGGCTCGCTGCTCGGACTGGTGCGCGAAGGTGGCTTCATCGGGCACGACGTCGATTTCGACGCCGCGTTCCTCTCACGGCTGTCCGACCAGCCGCTGCCGCCGAGATGCGCGACATCGCCCTGTCCCTGATCGCGGCCGGCTTCGACGTCGAGTGCAAGAAGACCGCGCTGCACATTCACGACGCCGACGAGCCGAGCCTGCGGATCGATCTGTTCCATCTGTATTTCGACGAGAACGACGACCTCGTCTTCCCTTTCGGCATCGCGAGCCGGACCAAGTTCACTCGAGCGGACTGGCGCGGGATCGACGAGGCCACGTTCGCAGGTCGGTGTGCGCGCCCCGATCAGTGCCGAGCAACTCGTTGAGCACATCTACGGATCGTCCTGGCGTGTCCCCAACCCGGGTTTCAACTGGGACCTCGCGCGCATCGTCGAGAACGAACAAGACTGGGTCCCAGCGCAGTTCGCCGCAGACGTCCATTGGGCCAACCTGTACACGCACCACGGGTTCACCGAGGCCTCCTCATTCTCAGAATTCGTCCTCTCGCACAGTGAGATGCCGGCGGCGGTGCTCGACATCGGATGCGGGGACGGTAGGGACAGTCATGCGTTCGCACGCGGCGGTCGGCGCGTCGCCGGACTGGACCGGTCACAGATCGGCGTTGAACGCGCCGCGGTGGCTGCTGCGAACACGGGCCTCGATGCGGATACGGCGTTCGTCGTAGGCGACGTCGGCGACATCGCCTGCATGCTGGAGACCATCCGCCAGGCTCGCGAGACCGCCGCCGGCGGCCCGCTGTTGTTCATCTGCGCTTCCTCATGCACTGCATCCAGGAGGAGACCCAGGCGGCGCTGATGTCGGTGATAGCCGAAACCTCGCGGGCGGGCGACATGCTGGCGGTGGAGTTTCGCACCAACAAGGATGAGCTTGGCCGCAAGGCCTTCGGGGTCCATCATTTCCGGCGGTTTCAGGACGGCTACGCCTTTGGTCAGGAGGTACGGGAGCGGCACGGGTTCGTCGTCGTGTTCGAGGAGGAGGGCACCGGGCTGGCGCCGTATAAGAGCGAGGACCCGGTCCTCTACCGTGTGATCGCGGCCAAGGCCAGCATCCCCCCGAGCTAGACGGCTCAGTTCCTTCGCCCCCCGGCCGCTGGTAGCAGATCAACTTCCGAATCCGGGTCGCGTCCTATACCCGGCCGAGACCAGGAACCGGCGCCCGTCGGTCCACGCTTCCGGGAAGCAGGCCATGCTCACGTCGAGCCGGGTAACCGCCGCCCGCACCTCGGCGAGGGACGAGCCAGCTCATCCTTCACCCATCCACCCAGGAGCAGCCGCGCAGCCTTGTTCTGCGCGGGCTCGTCGGTGAACGGCGCGTAAGCGCTGAAGGGATCGACGGCGTGCACCCGCGATGTCGTCACCGCAAGTGCCGACATGACAATGCTCGGCGCTAGGACTGGCCCGCTCCCATTTGTCGCTTGCATCACCGCGCGCGCTTGGCGGACGGGCTCCATCGGAAAGCGCCAGGTCGGTTGGCCGGAGATCTTCGTGTGACGTCCTGGCGCGGCGAATGACATGCCAACTGCCAGGATCGCGCCAATGAGCACGATTGCTGGAACCGACGCGAACCACCGGAGCTTGAACGGCAATGGCACTGCGGCGATCATTCCGACAAGGACGGCGACCGGCGCAACCCATACCGCACGCCAAAGCACCGCATGGGCCCCGGTCACGTCATTCATGAGATCGAAGACGCGGGGTGCGGTGATGACGAGCATCACCGCGGCCGCGCCGATCGCCGCAAGCCGACTTCGCCCGATCGAACAACCCAGAACGCGGCAAATAATGCCATCCAGCCGATGGCGCCCATCCACCACGGGCCGAGTACATACCGAAGTGCCTTCGCGCCCGTGTAACTTCACGCCGTTCGGGTCGACCGCGGAGTAGCTGAAATGGACGACGACTCCGACGATGAAGGGATAAACCGACGGCAGGTAGCTGCCAATTGCCAGTAGGTATCGCCGGCGCAGCACGAGCGGGAGCGCCACAGGCGGTGCAGATCAGCGGGACGATGAACGTCGCCGAGGAGGTGTAACCGATCGCGGCGATGCCGGCGGCCGTCGGCAAGACGGCGTTTCGGCGATCACCTTGCCGAGCCCAACGAGTCAGATACAGGTACAGCAGCGGGACCATCATCGACACGAAGATCGCCTTGCCGTGCGTGATGCGATCGATGAAGAACTCACCGAGGCTGTACTTGTCGTGGACGGCCCAGACCAGGTACATCACCGCGACCGCGAAACACAGAACATACCGACGCGGCGCCCAACAACGGATCAGGCGCCAGATCGCCCAGACCGCCAGGAACGTACCGATGAGGAGGAGAGGATGCTGGGCCGTGCCGCCCGAAAGGTGAAAAATGTGGGCAATTGCGCCCTGGAAAGTCTCGAACGAACTGACTGGGACACCCGCGCCGCGTATCGCGGCGTGAGCCTGGTTCGAGAAGATCGTGTCGCGAACCGGAATCGTCCCGTGATCGGCAACCCACGCGGCCCGATTGATGTAAAACATGTCGTCGACGTCGAAACGAACGATGAACACCGAGAAGCAGGCAAGGCCGACGGCGGTGCCGAACACAATGAGGGTGCTGAGCAGCGCGTGGGACGAATCGGGCACCGCTACCTGAGGTCGTGGTCGTCCTGACGCCGACGACGCCAGCCCGATGACCACTGCCAGTCCGGCAAGTGCCCAGGCCGCCACGAGCCCGTTGGGTCCCCAGAACACCATCCAGGCGGAAATCGCGGCGAGGGCAAGCGCCAGCGGCGGTAGGCCCCACCTCGAGATGTGGCGGTCGGCGCAGGCGTGTCGGCAGGAGATGACTCTGTGCCGGATCGCTCCTCGGAACGGATCAGCCACCAGACCAGCAGCGGCAGCGTGATCACCCAGCTGAACATGAGCCCGTCGGTGGCGAAGCCGAAGATCAGACCGACGTGATACAGCAGCGTCCAGGAAGCGAAGGCAAGGACGCCGAGATCGTTCACCGTGTCGAGGACCCAGTGATCGCGGTGGCGACGCGCGCCGTCGTGGGCGCGCCGACCGCCGACGGCGGCCGGGATGCAGTGTCGATCGTCAGGGGAGGCTCCATGTAGATCCGAACGGTCGCGCCGTCCTCGTCAGCGCTCGACTTCGAAACGATAGTCGGCCAAGTCCGATCGGTGCGGCAAGACGACTGAAGCGTGTTATCAGGCCGATGACGGTCCGCGCGGGTGCGCGGCGTGGTCCAACCTCGCCTGGACGGCGCCTAGAATGGTCTGTCGACGAGGCGTCGACCGAACGCGCCCTTCGGACCAAGGAGTTTGATGCCCGATCCGATCGCGCTCGGCCAGCCCACGTTCGGGCCCGAGGAGCTCGCCGCCGTGGCCGCCGTGCTCGATCGGGGTGGGTCGCCGGGCAAGGGCCGGTCGCGCGCACGTTCGAAGCCGGCTTCGCCGCGCATGTGCGGCACCGCCGGCGCGCTGGCGCTCAACAACTGCACCGCCGCGCTGCACCTCGCCGTCGACTGCCTCGGCGCCGGCGCCGGTGACGAGGTGATCGTGGCCGATTACACCTTCCCGGCCACCGGTCACGCCGTGCGCTACACCGGGCGCGAAGCCGGTCTTCGCCGACGTGCGGCCCGACATCTGGACGATCGATCCCGGCGCCGTCGAGGCCGCGATCACGCCCGCGCACCGTCGGCGTGATCGCGGTCGACGCGTTCGGCAGCCGGCCGACTACGACGAGTTGCGCGCGATCACCGACCGGCACGGTCTCTGGCTCGTGGAAGACGCCGCCTGCTCGGCCGGCGCGACCTACCGAGGGCGGCCCACCGGTAGCCTGGCCGACGCCGCGTGCTTCTCCTTCCACGGCCGCAAGGGCATCACCGCCGGCGAGGGTGGGGCGATCACGACTGACAACGCCGAGTTGCTCGCCCATGCGCGCAAGCTGCACTTCTTCGGAATCGAGAGTGCGTTCAGCCGGGCCGGCTCCGACGATCTGCCGGTGCCGGTCTTCGACGAACTCGGCTGGAACTACAAGATGTCCGAGATCGCGGCCGCCGTCGTGTCGGCCCAACTGGACGGCTGCCGAAGCTGCTGGCGGCGCGCCGGCGGGTGGCCGCCGGCTACGCCGAACTGCTGGGCGACTTCGACGGTCTCGAGGTGCCGGTCGAGCCGGCGGACCGCGAGACCGTGTGGCAGTCCTACGTGCTCACCCTGGCGCCGCCGTCGATCGGGGCCGGGTCGCCGCCGATCTGCGCGGCGCAAGGCATCCAGTGCAACATCGGCACCTACGCCTCGCACCTGCAGCCGATCTACGGACGAGCGCGCCGTGCCCGGTCTCGGCCGACATCTTCGCCCGCCACCTCGCCATTCCCATGCACGCCAATCTGACCGACGGCCAGGTCGAGATCGTGGCCAAGGCGGTCCGCGAAGCCGTCGCCTCCGCGCGCTCGAGCCCGCTCACCGGAACGACACAAGGAGCAGATCTCGCATGAGCGAGCCCAAGACAGTGTTCTTCACCGGCGGCGCCGGTTTCATCGGCATGCACGTCGTTCCCATGCTGCTCGAACGTGGCTACGGGTCCGGCTGTTCGACAACATGTTCCGCGGCGACCGCGACAGGGTGGCCGAGCTGGCTGCGACAGGTCGCGTCGAGCTGATCGACCAGGATGTCCGCTACGGCGGCGCGGTCCACCAGGCGATGAAGGGCTGCGAGTCGGTCATCCATTTCGCGGCCGTCAGCATCAACAAGAGCCAGGCCGACCCGTACGAGAGCATCGACATCAACATGGTCGGCAACCACAACGTGTTCGCCGCCGCGGCCGATCACGGCGTACGCCGCCTGGTGTTCGCATCGAGCGCGTCGGTGTACGGCGACCCGCAGAAGATCCCCATGCACGAGGACGATCCGCTGCATCCGCTGACCCCTTACTGCATCAGCAAGCGTGCCGGCGAGGACCTGCTCGGCTTCTACCAGCGCCGAGCGGGGCTGTCCTGGATCGCCCTGCGCTTCTTCAACGTGTACGGCGAGGGCCAGAAGACCACCGCGTACTACACCTCGGTGATCAACCACTTCGTCGACCGGCTCGAGCACGGCGAGCCGCCGGTCATCGACGGACGCGGTGAGCAGTCCATGGACTTCATCCACGTGCACGACATCGCCCGAGCCACCGTTCTGGCGCTCGACGCCGAGCAGGACAACCTGCCGATCAACATCGGCACCGGCATCGACACGACGGTCGCGCGACTCGCCCGGATCCTCATCGACGCAGTCGGGGCCGACGTCGAACCGCAGTTCAATCCCCGCGACGTACTCGTGGCGCGGCGTGCCGCTGATACCACCCGCGCACGTGAGATTCTCGGTTTCGAACCGACGATCGCGGTCGAGGAAGGGATGACCAACCTGGTGAAGCGGTCGATCGGGTGAGCGTCGGCGCGCCGGACGGCCTCCCGCCGAATCCGTACAACCCGCACGCCTGGATCGTCGGCGATCCGGAGATCGGGCCCGGCACCTGGATCGGCGCATTCACCGTGGTCGACGGTTCCGGCGGGCTCGTCATCGGGTGCGGGCTGCGACATCTCCTGCGGCGCGCAGATCTACTCACACAGCACCGTGCGTCGGTGCGTGTCCGGCCGCAGCGTTCACCGAGATCGAACGCGCGCCCACGCGAATCGGCGATCGCGTGTTCGTCGGTGCGAACGCGGTGGTCAACAAGGGCGTGACGATCGGCGACGAGGCGGTCGTTGCGGCCGGCGCGGTCGTGACCCGCGACGTCGCCAGCCGCACGGTCGTCGCCGGCGTTCCGGCCCGGCCGGTGCGCCGACGTTGCTCTTCGACGGCGACGAAGTCGAGTTCATACCGCTGTCACGGAAGAGGAACAGGCGCTGATGCGGATCCTCGTCGTCAACAACTTCTTCCCCCGCGCGTCGGCGGAAGCGCGCACCTCTCCGACGCGCTGGCCGCGCGGGATACGCGCGCGCGGCCACGAGGTCCTCGTGCTCACCGCGGCCTACCGCGACGCCCCGGTGACGGAGGAACCCGAGCCGGCCTGCGGATCGTTCGGTTGCCGTCGCTCTCGATCCCGAGACGCCGGCTGTCGGTCAGCTTCGACATGGCGTTCACGCTGCGTCCGTCGCTGCCGCGGCAGCTTCGCGCGCTGCTCGACGATTTCGGCCCCGACGTCATCCATCAGCACGGCCAGTTCTTCGACCTCACCTGGGCGACCGGCCGCTACGCGCGCACGGCGCGGGGTCCCGGCGCTGCTGTCCGTGCATACCCGGCTCGAGAACCCCAAGGCCCATTACCACGGTGTCTTCCGTTGGCTGGACGCGATGGTGGTGCGACCGATCCTGCGCCGGTATCGGCCTCGGATCGTCGTCATGGACGTCCAGATGGATGAGTACATCCGGCACCGCTACCGGGGTGCATTCGCGGGCCTGGACTACATCCCGGTCGGCGTCGACCCGACCCGGATGTCGGCGGTGATGCCGAAGTCGTTCGCCGCCGCCACGACTCGGCGACGCGCCGGTGATCGTCTCGCTCGGCCACGTGATCCCGCTGCGCGATCGGATCGCCCTCGGTCGAAGCGCTGCCGAAGGTGCTCGCCGCGAGTCCGGACGCCGCGAGTGCTCGTGGTCGGACAGGTGTACTACGACGAGTTCCGCGAGCGGGCGCGCGACCTCGGCGTCGCCGATGCGTGATCGCGGTCGGCGCGGTAGCGAAGGCAGAGGTGCCGCACTACCTCGCCGCGGCAACGGTGGAGGCCCACGACCTGCAGGGCTACGGGATGGGTACGGCGACGCTGGAGAGCATGGCGGCCGGGGTGCCGGTGGTGGTCGCGGTTCGGCCGGACAACTTCCCCGGTATCGAGCTGCGTCAGCGGCGACAACTGCGTGCTCGTGCCGCTCGACGACCCGGACGCGTTGGCCGACGCGCTGGTCGCGACTGCTCGGCGATCCAGAGAGCGCGAGCGATCGGACGAGGCCGGGCGGGCTGGTGCTGCGTCATTTCTCGATGGACGTAGTGCTGGGTCAGCATCTCGCGGTCTTGGCGGGTCTGGTCGCGGCGAGCCGGGCCTAGCCGCGGTCAGTTGGCGAGCTGCGCTGCGGCGCACCTCGTCGACGACCGGAGATGTGCCGGAGCGATCGACTCGCCGCTCGGCCGAGGGTCCAGGTGCGCCGGACACGAGGTCGAGGAAGACGTCGAGCTGGGCAGCCAGCGGCTCGCGCGTCGACACCAGGGCCGGAATCTCGATGATGGTCTGCTGCTTGTAACCAAGCCCATCTGGACCGGACTCGTTGAGCACGTGCCGGTAGATCGTCACCGCATTCCGCAACAGGTCGACTTCGATCAGACCGCTGTTGCTCCGCGATCGTCGAAACTGCGCACCTTGCGCTGGCTGATCCGGCTCGCCGAGAGATTGGCTACGAGTCCCATCGGAGAAACCCAGCAGTGCCTCGGCGACGTCCTCTGAGCCGGCGACCGAATCCGGGTGCAGATAGCCGAACGAGCCGCGCACGCTCGTCGGCACCGTGCCGGCAAGTCCGGATCGCGATGTCGACATCGTGTAGCAACAGGTCGGTGGACACGCCGGTTCGGATGCGCGCTACGTAAGGGGAGTGCCGAGGTGGACTGGATGTGCCGCGGCTCCTCGACCACGCCGAGGGCCGTCATGATGGCCGGGTTGTAGCGCTCGAGCAGGCCGCACATCAGGGGCACGTCCGCTTTTGCCGCCAGAGGCGATCAGCGCCTCGGTGTCCGCGAGCGACGGGGTCAGGGGCTTTTCCATGAGCAACGGGATGCCGCGTTCGATAACGGTCTGGCCGATCGTCTGATGTATCTCGGTCGCCGCCGCGACGATCACGCCCTGCACGGTGGGCAGCGAGTCGAGATCAAACAACCAGGTCGCGCCGAACCGCTCGGCAAGGGCAACGCCGGCGCTCTCGTCCGGCTCGACCACGTAGGCGAGTTCTGCGCGCGACGACTGAGACTACCACGCGGGCGTGCAGCGAGCCCATGGTGCCGCCGCCGACGAGCGCGAGGCGTGCGGGGGTGGTCATCACGCAGCTCGAAGTACGTCGCGCACGGCACCGATCACGGTGTCGATGTCGGCAGACGTGAGCTTGGTGTGAACGGAGTAACGAGACGACGCATCGGCCATCGACTCGGCGACCGGGACGTCGCTGGGCCACGACACGAGGATGAGAGCGGTAGCACCCGTAGTCGAAGACGAGCTTCGGGTAGTAGACGCCGCAGCCGACTCCCCGCTCGGCGAGGGCGGCGACAAACTCCTCGCGGCCGAAGGCAAGCGTCGTCGGTCAGCTGGACTGTGAACTGGTGCCATACGTGTCGGCGACCTCGGCCTCTTCTGGCACGCGCAGACCAGGGACGTCGCGCAGCCCGTCGATCAGACCGGGCCGCATTGGCCCGCCGGGTGGCCGTGGAGTGTTCGATGGCCGCGAGCTGCGGCACGCCAGTGCCGCCTGCAGGTCGGTGAGCCGATAGTTGTGACCGGCCGTCTCGTACTGGTAGCGGGCGCGCATGCCCTGGTTGCGCAACACGCGCAGCTTGTCGGCCAGACACATCGTTGTCGGTCGTGATCATGCCGCCCTCACCGGTGGTGACGTTCTTCGTCCCGTAGAACGAGAAGCACCCAAACCGAACGAACCAGCCCGCCGGTCATTGATCGCCGCGGCGTGGGCCTGCGCGGCGTCCTCGACAGGTCGCAGAGCCGGTGCTCCTCGGCGAGTGCGGTGAGCGGGCCCATGTCGGCGCACTGTCCGTACAGGTGCACGGGCATCAGAACCTTCGTCCGCGGCCCGATCGCGGCCTTCGCGGCGTCGGGATCGATGCAGAAGTCGCTGTCACGGATGTCGGCGAACACTGCCGTGGCGCCGGCCTCGAGTATCGCGTTGAGGGTGGCGACGAAAGTGAACGGGCTCGTCACGACCTCGTCGCCCGGCTCGAGGTCGAGGACCTGCAATGCCGCGACGAGCGCGGTCGTCCCGTTGTTGACCGCGACGGCGTGCCGCACGCCGACGATGGCGGCGAACTCCGCCTCGAATCGGGCCACCATCGGGCCCTGGGCCAGCATCCCCGAACGCACCACCTCGAGGACGAGGTCTTCGGTGCCCTGGGGCAGATCGACAGCAGCAATATTGATCAACGAACACTCCGCTCTGACGCGAACGGTCAATCCTAGCCAGCTCCGGCGGCACGACCGGGACGCCGCTCAGCTGCGTATGTCCGCGTGCTGAGCGGAGGTTCCCGGTCGCGGTGCAGCGATGTCAGGCTCTCCGGTTGATACTGTGAAGCACCTTTCATCGAATCTGTCCGGTTGCTCCTCAACGACGAAGGGCTGGTGTCCGAGGCTGGTGTCGGCTGTAGGGAACCCCTCGGCGTCGGTCGGCACGGTGGCCGCACCGGCGCATCGACGCTTGCTCAAGCGTGCGCTGCCCTTCGTGCGGCCGACGTTTGCGGTGCTCATCGTCGTGGCGATCGGCTATGCCATCGTCTCCGACTGGAGCGAGGTGCAGTCGGCGTTGGGCACGCTCGCGTGGCCCAGCGTCGTGCTGTCCTTCGTGGCGGCCCTGGCCGGCACGGTGACCGGCCTGCTCGCCTGGCGGGCCCTGCTCGCCGACGAGGGCCACCCGCTGCCCCCGCTGACGGCCGGTCGGATCTTCTTCGTCGGCCAACTCGGCAAATACCTTCCCGGCAGCGTCTGGTCGATCGTGCTGCAGATGGAGCTCGGGAAGAAGGCCGGCGTGCCACGCGGCCGGGCGTTCACGACGTCACTTGCCTGGGTCGGACTCTCGCTGTCGACGGCGCTGTGCATGGGGTTGCTCGGTTTCCCGGTCCTGGTGTCCACCGACAGCGGGTGGGTGTGGCTGCTGGTTGCCGCACTGCCCTTCGCGGTCATCGGTTCGTGTCCGCCGGTTCTCACCCGCCTGGTGAATTTCGTACTCAAGCTCGCCCACAAGGGGCCGCTGCCGAAGCCGCTCAGCTGGCGCGGCGTACTGACCGCGTGTGCCTGGCTGGCGCTGACCTGGACGTTCTTCGGCATCCACCTCTGGCTGCTGGCGAACGCGCTCGGCGCGCCCGGGTTCGACGGGGTGACCCGATGCGTGGGCGGATTCGCGCTGGCGATGGCCGCCGGGGTGTTGTTCGTGGTCCTGCCGTCCGGCGCGGGCGTTCGGGAGGCGATCATCGTCGCTGCGTTGGCCCCGGTGATGTCCGCTGGCGCCGCTCTCGGTATCGCGGTCGTGTCGCGCGCGCTGTTCATCGCCACTGACGTCGTGTCCGCGGGCGGTGCGGCACTGTCCGGGTTGCGGGTTGTGCACCCCAAGGACGCCGCTGCTCCGATGGCGCGAGAGTGATCTTCGTCCACGAAGCCGCCGAGGTCGAGCCCGGAGCCGTGATCGGTGCGGGCACGCGTGTGTGGCGCTTCGCCCACATACGTGCCGACGCCGCAATCGGTGTCGACTGCAGCATCGGCGCCAACGTGTTCGTCGACGCCGGTGTACGCGTCGGCGATCGTTGCAAGGTGCAGAACAACGTCTCCCTCTATGCCGGTGTTGAGCTGGCTGACGAGGTCTTCGTCGGGCCGGCGGCGGTGTTCACCAACGATCGCAATCCACGCGCCACCGGAACGTGGCAGCTGGCGCCGACGTATGTGCGCCGCGGCGGTTCAGTCGGCGCCAACGCGACGGTGGTGTGCGGTATCGAGCTCGGCGAGCATTGCCTCGTAGGCGCCGGCGCCGTGGTCACCCGATCGGTGGCGCCGCATCAAGTCGTATTGGGTAACCCTGCGCGGCCGGCTGGCTGGGTGTGCCGGTGCGGTGTGGTGGTGTCGCGTGACGCGCAGCGGCCACAATCACTCGACTGTGAGACTTGCCTGCACGACCGGCCGTAACTTCGCGCGCTGTCGCGTTTCGCAACGCACGCGCTCCGACGATTGCAAGACCACAGCACAGCACCTGCATCGCGAGGAACCCGAGCGGCAGCCCGAGGCCGAGCAGCAACCCCGACGGCGGCCGGGCCGACGGCGGTGGCGGCGGTCTGGGCGCCGTTCATCGCGGCGAGGGTGCGGCCGGTGGCGCCGGCCGGGGCCAGCGCGGCGGCGAGCGGGGTGAGCACCGGCGCGAGCATGGTCTCGCCGACGCTGAACAGTGCGTAGCCGGCGAGCACGAACGCCGAGGCCGGCGAGAGGCCGAGCAACGGTGCCGCGAGTACCAGCCAGACGGCGATCCAGAGGCCGGCGCAGGTCGCGAGCAAAGTCGGCGGGGGCCGATCGGCGGGTCGCGCGCACCACTGGCGCGGTCAGCGCGGCCACCAGCACGGCATTGACCGCGACGGCGGTCCCGAGCGTGGTCGGCGGCACGTCGAGCACGGTGAGCGCGTAGGACGGCAGTCCGGAGTCGAACTGCGCGTAGCAGGCCAGCGTCAGCAGCCCGGTAACGGCCAGCATCCACCGCACGCCCGGCGCGCGGAGGACCGCGCGGTAGCCGACGTCCTCGCTCGGTTCGTCGGCCGCGACAGGCCCGCGCCGCACCGATCGGCCCACGGCGTACACGACCACCGCGCTGACCAGGCTGCACAGCGCCGCGAACAGGTAGGCGGGCCGGGGCCGGTCGACGTCGACAGGGCGACGAGGTAGCCACCGGCGAAGCCGCCCAGCGCCAGCCCGAGGTTCATCGCGATGAACTGCCAGGCGAACGCGTCGCGACGGCGGGGGGTGGGTGTGAGGCCCGAGCACGAGCACCGAGATCGAGGGCTGCAGCACCGCCAGGGCAGCGCCGTAGCCGAACGCTGCGGTCCACAGCGAACTGGCGTCCCGGGCGAACATCAATGCCACCGTGAGGAGCACCATGCCCAGGCGGGCCACGGTCGCCACCGTCACCGCGGGGGCGCGATCAGCGAGCAGACCGCGCGAGCGGGGATGCCACGAGCGCGCCCGAGCGCGAACGCGGTGAAGGTGAGGGCAGCGGTCGCCGCGCCGAATCCGCGCGACTGCGCGACGTCGGCGTACAGGAAGGGCAGCACCCCAGCCCACCGCCCCCAGCGAGGCGCCGAGGAGCAGGAACGCGAGGCGGCGCACCGGTCGGGTCAGAACAGCATTTCAATCTCAATATTTCTAAAACGAACTTCGACATCGAAGGTAACACGCACGCCCGGTAGCGCTTGTTCCACCCGGAGTCGGCAAACGTGATCTTGTTCATGCGCGGCCTACAGGTGCACGCATGTCACGCACGCCGTGGGCCGAGTACGAGCGGGCCGTGCGGGTGTACACCGAGGCCGGTGCCGCCGAGACCGTGCAGCGGATCACCACGGCGATGTCGCGGCTGTCGCGCCGCCTGGACATGTACTACGACCAGCGCTTCGAGGCGCTCGACATCTCCCGGTCGGACTGGCCGGTGCTGCAGACCCTGGCGATCGAGGGTCGCAACGGGCACTCCAACCCGTCGAAGCTCGCCGACGCGGCCGGCGTCTCGGCGTCGACGATGACCCACCGGCTCGACGTCATGCAGGCCCGCGGCCTGGTGCGCCGCGCGCCGGACCCGGCGAATCGCACCCGCACGGTGGTGTCGCTCACCCCGGCCGGGTGGGAGCGGTTCCGGGCGGCGGTGCTCGATGCCGAGACGGAGGAGACCGGCGTCTTCGCCCCGCTGACCGACGCAGAGCGCGCGACCCTGGCCGCTCTGTTGGAGAAGGCCCTCGCGGGCCAGGACCCGTCGGCACGGCATAACCGTCGCCGCTGAGCCACGCGACGTGCCCCTCCGTGTGTTGAGTGGCGACAAACGCGGGTGAATGGCGAGTTACAAGTCGCCACTCACTTCCGGATGTCGCCACTCAACGGGTCGGGGAGCGAGTAGGGTCGCGCGTTGCTCGTCGTTGAAGGGCACCGAGGTGCCGGCGAGGTCGGTGTTCACGTAGGTCGTCTCGACCCGGCAGCACTTCCGAGCCCGGCGACCCGGATGTCGAAGGTCAGTACCATGCTGGTGCGCCCGACCCGGGTGCAGGCGACCTCGACGTCGACGGTGTCGCCGTAGCGTGCCGGGGCGGTCCACTGCAGCGTCGACGCGACGAGCTGGACGTCCGTGACCAGCTCCGGGAGATCCAGCGACCGGCAGAACAGCGCCATCGCCTCGTCGCAGTAGAGCAGGTAGTGGGAGTTGAACACGACCCCCTGCTGGTCCACCTCCGCGTAGCGCACCCGCTGCGACCACACCACCGAGCGGGCCGTCACTTGCGGTCCGGGCGCGCATTGTGAAAAGTCGGTCGCATGAGCAGAGCTTCGGGCATCGCCGTGGTGCGGGGCAACCGTGGGTGACTTCGTCGGCGCCATCGACCAGGGCACGACGAGTACCCGGTTCATGATCTTCGATCACGACGGCGGCGAGGTGGCCCGGCACCAGCTCGAGCACGAGCAGATCCTGCCGCGGGCCGGCTGGGTGGAGCACAACCCGGTGGAGATCTTGGAGCGGTCGGTCTCGGTCGTGCAGAGCGCGCTGAACACGGCCTCGTTGCAGGCCGCCGACCTCGCCGCGATCGGCATCACCAACCAGCGCGAGACGACCGTCGTCTGGGACCGGCGCTCGGGCCGGCCGATGCACAACGCGATCGTGTGGCAGGACACCCGCACGGACAGCATCGCGGCCGCGCTCGACCGCGACGGCCGCGGCGATGTCATCCGCACCAAGGCCGGCCTGCCCCCGGCCACCTACTTCTCCGGCGGCAAGATCAAGTGGCTGCTCGACAACGTCGACGGGTTGCGGTCCGCGGCCGAGCGCGGCGACGCGCTCTTCGGCACCACCGACAGCTGGCTGCTCTGGAACCTGACCGGCGGCACCCACGGCGGGCGACACGTCACCGACGTCACCAACGCCAGCCGCACGATGCTGATGAACCTCGAGACGCTGGACTGGGACGACGAGCTGCTGGACCTGTTCGCGGTGCCCAGGGCGATGCTGCCGCAGATCCGCTCGTCGTCCGACCCGGACGGTTTCGGCGCGGTGAGTGACCGACTGGACTTCGGCGGCCTGCGCATCACCGGCGATCTCGGCGACCAGCACGCCGCGATGTTCGGTCAGGTGTGCTTCGAGCCCGGCGAGGCCAAGAACACCTACGGCACCGGCAATTTCATGCTGCTCAACACCGGCACCGAACTGGTGCGCAGCAAGCACGGGCTGTTGAGCACGATCTGCTATCGGCTCGGTGACGCCGACCCGGTGTACGCGTTGGAGGGTTCGATCGCGGTCACCGGGTCGGCCGTGCAGTGGCTGCGCGACCAGCTCGGCATCATCTCCGGCGCCGCCGAGATCGAGTCGCTGGCCGCCCGGGTCGAGGACACCGGCGGGGTCTACTTCGTGCCGGCCTTCTCCGGGCTGTTCGCGCCCTACTGGCGCAGCGACGCCCGCGGCGCGATCGTCGGGCTCTCTCGGTACAACACCAACGCGCATCTGGCGCGCGCGACGCTGGAGGCGATCTGCTATCAGAGCCGAGACGTCTCCGAGGCGATGACGGCCGACTCCGGTGTGCAGGTGGACGTGCTCAAGGTCGACGGCGGTGTCACCGCCAACAACCTGTGCATGCAGCTGCAGGCCGACATCCTCGGCGTGCCGGTCAGCCGCCCGGTCGTCGCCGAGACCACCGCGCTGGGCGCGGCATACGCGGCCGGGTTGGCCGTCGGCTTCTGGGCCGATCTCGGCGAGTTGCGGGAGAACTGGGCGGAGTCGAAACGCTGGACGCCACAGTGGAGCGACGAGCAGCGGGCCGACGGCCACGCCGGCTGGCGCAAGGCGGTCGAACGGACGCTCGGTTGGGTCGAGGTGGATTGACGTGCAGCACCCCGCACTGGGACCGGCCGACCGCACCGCGGCGATCGAGCGGCTCGCCGCCGAGGAACTCGATGTGCTGATCATCGGCGGCGGCGTCGTGGGCAGCGGCGCCGCCCTCGACGCGGTCACCCGCGGCCTGCGGGTCGGGCTGGTCGAGTCGCGCGACTACGCGTCGGGCACGTCCAGCCGGTCCACGAAGCTGGTCCACGGCGGGCTGCGCTACCTGGAGCAGTTCGACTTCGGCCTGGTGTTCGAGGCGCTGCGCGAACGCGAGTTGGTGCTCAACACGCTGTGCCCGCACCTCGCCCGCCCGGTCCCGCTGATCTATCCGTTGCAGCACGTGTGGGACCGCGCCTATGTCGGTCTCGGCATCGGCGTCTACGACGTGATGGGCGCCGGGCGCGGAGTGCCGCATCACGCGCGGCACCTGAGCCGCCGCAAGACGATGGAGTCCTTCCCGTCCGGCAAGCGCTCGGCGATCCGCGGCGCCATCTGCTTCTACGAGGGCCAGGTCGACGACGCGCGGCACACCATGATGCTCGCGCGCACCGCCGCGCGGTTCGGCGCGTTGTGCGTGAACAGCGTGCGGGTCGACGCCTTCCTGCGCGAGGGTGATCGGGTGGCGGGGGTGCACGTGCGCGACCTGGAAACTGGTACGGATTTCGAAATCCGCGCACAGCAGGTGATCAATGCGGCCGGTGTGTGGACCGACGAGATCCAGCAGCTGGTCGGCGGCCGCGGGCAGTTCCGGGTGCGGGCGTCGAAGGGCGTGCATCTCGTCGTGCCGCGCAACCGGATCAACTCGGCCACCGGGGTGATCGCGCGCACCGACAAGAGCGTGCTGTTCATCATCCCGTGGGGCAGCCACTGGATCGTCGGCACCACCGACACCGGATGGGCGCTCGATCTCGCCCATCCGGCGGCGAGTGAGACCGACATCGACTACCTGCTCGACTGGGCGAACACGCTGCTGGCCGACCCACTGACCCGTGAGGACGTCGTCGGCGTCTACGCCGGGCTGCGCCCGCTGCTGGCCGGCGAATCGGACCAGACGAGCCGGCTCTCGCGCGAACACGCCGTCGCCAGCCCGGTGCGCGGGCTGACCGTGATCGCCGGCGGCAAGTACACGACCTACCGGGTGATGGCCAAGGACGCCGTCGATTCCGCGGTGCACGGCCTGGAGCGCACCGTGCCGTCGTCGTGCACCGAGCGGGTCCCGCTGGTCGGCGCCGACGGCTACCTCGCGGCGTGGAACGCGCGCCGCGCGACCGCGCAGCGCACCGGGCTGCGGGTCGCGACGGTCGAGCACCTGCTCAATCGGTACGGCTCGCTCATCGACGAGTTGCTCGACCTGATCGTGCAGCGTCCGGAGCTCGGCGACCCCCTGCCCGGTGCGCCGGAGTACCTGCAGGTCGAGGCGGTCTACGCGGCGACCCAGGAGGGCGCGCGGCATCTCGAGGACGTGCTGACCCGCCGCACTCGCATCTCGATCGAGGTGCCCGACCGTGGCATCGAGGCTGCCCGTGCGGTGGCCGCCCTGATCGCACCGGTGCTCGGCTGGACCCAGGACGACGTCGAGAACGAGCTCAACCACTACGACCTGCGGGTGGCCGCCGAGCGCGAGTCGCAACACCAACCCGACGACCAAACCGCTGACGCCGCGCGCCTCGGCGCACCCGACGTGCGGCTGGATCGAGGCGTTAGCGGGTGTAGCAGTGCTTCACGCCCGACGGGGAAGTAGTCCGGGTCGTCGGCCGGGCGCAGGTGGACGCGCGGCAGCTGGTTCGGGCCCGGGACGTAGTTCGCGAACTCGCTGTTGCCTCGCAGCAGTGCCGATCGGATCGATGCGGCGGCCACGGCGGCGCGGGCCGGCGTCGCCGGTTCGCCGGCGGCCAGCTCGACGGTGACCCACAACTCGCGGTCGCCCTCGGCGTCGTCGCGGACCTCGAGCACGAACCGGCCGCTCACCCAGTCGCTGACGTCGGGCTGTTCCAGGCCCCCGGCGACGTTCTCCGCGTAGACGTTCGCGCCGTAGTAGGACACCGTGAACATCGCGCGGCCGAACACGTAGACGAACGGCAGCTCGGTGATCGGGCCGGCGGGTGCGAGCGGGTCGAAGCCGTGGTCGCGACAGAACGTGATCATTTCGGCAAACGGAACCAGCCCGCCCTTGTCCCCGATGTCATATCTGATCAGCGGCACGCCGTTGTCGCCGGAGAACACCAACGCGCCGTCGTCGGTCATTTGGAAGAAGCGAACCTGCGGGTCGTACTGCACCAGCGTGGGCAGTCGGGTCTCGCCGAACAGCTCGACCGCCGCTGCCGGATCCTGCGATAGGAAGCGCCTGATGCCTACGCTGAGCGGGGTTTCGTTGCCGAGGACGCCGGCGTCGGCGGTGCCGTACAGCGCCGCCGAGCCATGCTCGATGTCGGTGATGCCGGCGCGCTCGGACACCAGCGTGCGCCAGCTCTCGCTGAACACTTCACCGGCGAAGACCAGCTTGATCGAGTACTGCGTCCAGTCCAGCCCGGCGGCGGTGCCGGCGTCGATCACCTGCTTGACGAACGGCGGATAGCCGAGCAGCACGACCTGCTCCGCGAAGCGGCCGAGTTCCGCGACGACGCGCAGGATCTCGGCGATGTTGTTGCCCGGCGCGACCGAGGTGATGGGCAGACCCTGTGCGGACAGCTGCCGAACGCAGGCGAGGGTGAACAGCCCGCCCACCCAGGTGCCGAGCGGGAAGCAGATGACCGCCAGCGTGCGCAGTCGATCGGCGCCGAACCCGTCTACGAACACCTGCGCGAACCGTTGGGCGATCACCACTTCGTCGGCGGCCGAGCGCGGCCAGACCGTCGGCGTGCCGCTCGAGCCGGACGACACCGCGACGATGTCGCAGCCGTCCAGCCGCCCGCCCCGACAGCGTTCGGGCAGCGGGTACCGCGCGACGTAGTTGTCCTTCGTCATCACGGGTAGCCGGGCGAAGTCGACCGCCGTGCGCACCGACGCCGGGTCGACGCCGTGCTCGGCGAGGAAGGCGCGATAGGCGGGCACCGAACCCGCCGCCGTGTGGAACAGCTCGAGCGCGTCGCCGGTCACGGGTGCCAGTAAACGCGAGTCGTCCGCGCTGCAGCGCGTCGTGTGTGCGCGACGCACGACAAGTCGCAGGGTGCGGGGACGGTCGGGATGGGGCGGGTCGGGCTATTGGGGCTCGCCGAGCGCGCTGACCCGCAGCGTGCAGGCGCGCAGCTGCGCCGGGCGCGACGTGCGCTGCGAGCTGCCCGGCGCCACCACCCGGACGGTGTCCGAGAGCGGGGCCTGACAGCTGACGTAGTCGTTGAGCTGGCTCTCTGCAGTGGCTCCCGGCGCGAGCAGGAAGGTGGAGGATTTCGCCGAGGCCGGCGCCGAGGGGGTGCCGATCCGGGCGCCGCCACGCAGCAGTGCCACGGCGGGGTAGCCGTTGAGGCGGCAGGTGGACGTGCCGGTGTTGGTGAACTGCAGCGCCGCGAACTCCCGCCCGAAGGCCGCCGAACCACGGATGACCCGGATGGCCAGACGCGCGCACGTGGAGCGCGGGGCGGGGGCTGTGTGGACGACCGGGCCACCGGTACGGTCCGCGGTGGTGGGTGCCGCGGCGGGAGTCGCCGGCCGCGCATTCGGCGCGGTGGGCGACGGGCGGCGCGGGCGGCTGGTGCCCGGCGCGGTGTCGGAGGCGGTGCCGATCGACACCGCAGCGACTGCCGGGGCCTCCTGCGACCCGACGGCCGATCCGGTGCCCGTCCCGCCGGCGGACGGCGGGTCGATCGAGGCGCCGGCGGGGATGGGCGCGAGCAGCGGCGCCGTCGCGGCCGACTGGGGCGCGGGCAGTGCGCTCCCGCCGTCGCACCCGGTGAGGACCACGGCCAGCGCGGCGCCCAGCGCGCCGGTGGTGAGCAGCACCCGGCCGCCGCGCGCCGGGGCCCGGCTCACCGGTCGATCCGCAGGTCGGTCGAGTACGGCAGGCTGCCGATGCGCAGGCGGGAATGGGAGTTGAGCGCGCGCCACAACACCGCCCATGCGGTCTTGCCGGTGAGGCTGCCGCAGCTGCTCGCCTGCGCGCACGCGGTCCACTCCGTCAGCGGGCCGCCGAAGCGGATTCGCGGCTGGTTACGGGCTACCCCGGTCAGCGAGATGTACTTCCACTGCGACGCCATGGTGGTGTTGTAGATCTGCGGCAGGTTCAGGATGCGGCTCGGCGCGGCCCCGGCGGTAAGCGTGTACAGCCCGTACATCGACCAGCCGTTGTTGCAGCGGCGGTTCGTCACGGTCCACGCGCAGCCGTCGGCGGACCCGTTGAACACGAACGGCGCCCGCGACGCAGCGAGGTACCCCGACAGCCAGGACCGGGTCTGCGAGTACGTCGCGCGAAAACCGGGCTCGATGTCGTTGGCACCGACGACTCGCAGCTGCGACCAGCCCGCCGCATGCGAGACCAGCGGGTTCACGACCTGCGTCGCCCACGCCCGGCCGGTGCTCGCCGACACGTCCATGTCGTTGTTCGTGCCGATCGCGATCGTGGCCGGCGCGGTCGACCGCTGCCCGCGGTGATACCCGTCCAGATAAGCCGCCAGGTCCCGAACGAGGTTGCGGTACGTGACGAAGCGAGTGGTCGCACTGAGCACCACGCCGCCGTCGTACCCGTCCTGGCCGCCGATGTCGAGCAGCATCAGGTAGGCGTGCCCGCTCGGGTTGGCCCGAGCGTCGGCGTAGCCCTCGGAGCGCATCCGCGCCATTTCCGCCGCGCTCGATCCGCGGATGTTGCGCACGTAGCGGCTGGTGGACACCGGCGCCGGAGTCGTCTGCGGAGGCGGCCCGCTCGGGGTGGTCACGGCGTTGGAGCGCCCCGCCCTCGACGAGCCGGCCACGTTCACCGCCTGCACGCTGAACGTGTACCTGGTGTGTGCGGCCAGCCCGCTCACGGTCGCGGCGCCGATCAGCCCGGACACCATCACCGAGCGGCCGCCCGGCGTGGCCGTCACCGTGTACGCCCACGGCGGGGCGCCGCCGTCACCGGCCGGCTTGACCCAGGTGACGCGGGCCGCGCCGTAGGTCGCGCTCGCGCGCACGGTGCGCGGCGCGGTCGTGACCTTCGGGTGCATCGCGATCACGAGCCGGCAGCCGAGCGACACGTCGTGGCCACCGCCGATGTTGCGCGCAGTGAGGCACACCCGGTGCTCACCGGCAGTTGCCGGCACCTGCGCCGAGATGCCGTGCAGCGGCCCGGACTTCGGGTGCGCCGTCGCGACGTCAGGGCGGGCCACGCGCGCCACGATGCCGGCTGCGGATCTGCCGTCGACCGTCACGAGCACGGTGACCGGGTTCTTGGTGTCGGGGTCGAGGGCCCAGCCACGCACCGTCAGGTCGGCGCCGGTGCTCGCGCGCGACAGCCACTCGAAGCTGCCGATCGGCGAGGCCCCCGGGGTGGTCGCGCCGGCCATTCCGGCCACGCCCACGGCGGCGCCGATCAGGGTCAGCAAGATCACGCACAGCGCGAACGGGCGAACGATCCGGCGGCTGGTGAAGCGGGCCCGGCGATCCGGGTGGGTGCGGTACGGCGGTCGGCTCATCTGGTTTTCCCGTCGGACAGCGACCGGCCGGTCGCGGCTCGCCGGAGCGCGGTTCCCCCACATGGCGCGCCCGCCTTCGAAGACTACGAAGACGCCACGATGAAACCATCAATGTTACTGCTGTGACAAGTGTGACCAATGTTGCGACACGCCGGGTTCGGCTCACCTTCGATCACCTCCGCGCGATCTGGTAGGTGTGCGTGACCACCTGCGCCGCCGCGAAATATCCGCGCGCCGAGTGCAGGAATTCGCGGATCGAGCGGTGCTGACTCGCCTCGACGTCGCCGGCCAGCGGTAGGTAGCTGCGGGTGAGATCGTGATCGCCGCGCACGGTGCGATTGCCGCGCTCGCCGGTAGCGGTGGTGACGTTCGGGCGATCGGGATTCGCCGCGCCGTCCAGGTGCGGCACCACGTCGGTGCGGTTCTCCAGAGCGAGCACCTTGACCCGGCCCGGCACGTCGGCCGCCGACCGCCCGATCGGCGCGCCGGCGGCGACCACGTGGGTGACGTCGAACTCGCCGCTGCGGGTGGCGTCGCGCGCGGTGGTGACGGCGACCATGCCTCCTTCGCTGTGCCCGACGAGCATCACCTGGTCGGTGCGCCGCACCCCGGCGGCGCGCATCGCGGCGAGCACCCCCTCCTCGTAGGCGGTGCGCCGGCCCACCAGCGCGCGGCCGTTGGTGGTGAGGCTGGTGATGTCGGAGGTGGGCAGCGGATCCCACGACTTGGTGCCGGTGATGTCGACGACGGCTTTGCGGGTGCCGTCGGGCATGGTGAGGATCCGCACGTCGATCGCGCCGTGCGGCCCCCGGTCGGATCGCTGCGCGAGATCGCGGACCAGATCGCGCAGCCGGCGCGGCGGCAGCGCCGCGACGCCGGTGCGGTCCACCCCGGGATCGCGCACGACGCCGTGACCGTCCGGGATCTGCCCGGCCAGGGTGGCGAGCGCGGCCGGGATGCCGAGCGTGGTGACCACGATGTCGGCGGCCTCGGGATCGCGGACGAGGCCGGCTTGTGCGGCCGCGATCGGGTTGCCCGACCGAGCCAGCTCGCCCGCCGCGGCGACCAGCGCCGGGGCGGCTGAGACCAGCCCGACCACGGTGTCGTGGAGGTCGTTGGCCAGGCGGTCGGCCTCCTCGTAGGCCGTCGCGGCCACCCGCAGCTCCCCGTCGATGACGCCGGCGTGGGCGCCGAGCCAGGTCAGCCCGTGCACTCCGTCGAGGGCGTCGAGCAGGTCGGCCTCGTACCGCGCGTAGCCGACCGGGTCGAGCAGCGCGGACAGCGTGTTGGCGAAGTCGAACAGGTACCCGTGCAACTGCAGGGCCGCGGCCAGCGTGTCGTGTGCGACCGCGCCGAAGCGGCGGGCCATCGTGAGCATCGCGGCGCAGTCGGCCGCGATGCCGCCGGCGCCACCGCGCACCGAGACCGGATCGGGACGGCGGCTCATCAGGACCCGGCCAACTTCAGGACGTGGCGCACGGCCGAACTGCCGTCGCAAAACAGCGAGACCCCGTCGTCGAACAGGCGCTGCGGATGCAGGATCATGTCGCCGACGCCGTGGGCGACGTCGGCACCCATACCCCCGAGGTCGTCGCCCAGGTCTGCCAGTTGTTCGAGCTTGTCGAGCACGCGGCGGGCGTGGCGGCGCAGCGCGTCGGCGGCGTCGTCGAGCTGGTCGGCGGCCGCGCGCAACCCGCTCGTGAGGATGTTGGCCTGGCCGTAGAACGCGTCGGCGGCGGTGCCGCGCCACTGAGCTGCGCTGACCGCGGCGCCGATCTCGCCGGCCCGGCGCCGAGTGGCCTGGGCGTGAGCCGCGATGCGGTCGGCCAGCGCGAACATCTCGCCCGGGCTCGGGATCGGGGACATGGGTCGAGCATCCGGGCCGATCCCGACGCGCGCCGGGTCGAGCGCGCCGGGTGTGGATCGTCGCGAGGTTATGCACAGCGCGCCGGAACTGCTTGACATACGGCTCGTGGTTGAATGGCGCACGCCACGAATTACACGCGTGAGATTTGCCCTCGGCAGATCACGCGCCCCGAGTTGAACACGGGTGGAGGGCACTGAAGGATGCATTCCGTGCACGCTTCGGCGGGACATGACACGGCCGCATCGGCCGGTGAGACCCTGAGCCGGCGCGACCGCGAGATCCTCGCTTTCGAGCGACAGTGGTGGAAATATGCCGGAGCCAAGGAACAGGCCATCCGCGAGCTGTTCGACATGTCGGCGACTCGCTACTACCAGGTGCTCAACGCGCTCATCGACACCCCGGCGGCCCTGGCCGCCGACCCGATGCTGGTGAAGCGTCTGCGACGATTAAGGGCAAGTCGGCAGCGCCAGCGGTCGGCTCGTCGACTGGGTATAGAGGTTTGAACACTGAACGCGAAGGACGGCCGCCTCGCCAGACAGCAAGCGCGGCGCCACCGGCGTGATCGCGTCGTCGGCATCTCGGTGGTCGCTCTCGGAGTGATCGTGCTGGTGGTCGCGCTGCTCGCCCTGCGCGAGCCGAAAGGGCACGTGAGCTCGGACACCGGCACGCCGCGCACCATCGTCAGCACCGTCACGAAGTCGCCGACGCCGACCAAGACGTCGTCGGCGAAAGCGTCGAACGCGTCGAGCCCGCCCACGTCGGCGGCATCGTCGTCACCGACCGGGGTGAAGGCCATCCCGCTCATCGTGTTGAACAACACCTCGATCGCCGGACTGGCCAAGACCGCGGCGCAGAAGTTGCGCAACGACGGCTGGACCGTGACCAACTACGACAACTACAGCAACACCATCATCTCGACCTGCGCCTATTACGACCCGTCCGTGCCGGGCGCGAAGGCGGCCGCCGAGGCGCTGCGCGCGCAGTACTCGTGGATCTCGCGCGCCAAGGAGCGGTTCGCCGAGTTGCCGAGCGGGCCGGTGGTGGTGGTCCTCACGGCCGGCATCTGACCGGGACAAACGGACGAGCCGGTTGTGCGACAATGGCTGGACAACTGAACAGCACCGCTCATCCAGAGGGGCAGAGGGACCGGCCCGACGAAGCCCCGGCAACCACGTGCGATGACTCCACCGTTTTCGGTGCGAGGCCGCCGCCGCAGGTGCCAACTCCGGCCTGACCGCGCGTTCGCGGTCGGGAAAGATGAGGAGAAAGGCCTCGCCCGATGACTGTTGTCGCTGATCGTCCCACTGCGCCGTCCCCCGCTTCCGGACTGGTGTGCCGCAACTGCGGCGCCGAGTACCCGTTGGGTGCCCAGCACGCGTGTTTCGAGTGTTTCGGCCCGCTCGAGATCGGTTACGACCCGGCCGCGCTCGCCCGGGTGACTCGGGCGGAGATCGAGGCCGGCCCGCACTCGCTGTGGCGCTACGTCGGGTTGCTCCCGGTGGGGCACGACACCGCCTCCCGCGTCGACTCCGGCACCGGCATGACCCCGCTCATCCGCGCCGACCGGCTGGCCGACGAACTCGGGTTCACCGCCCCTGTCTGGATCAAGGACGACTCGGCGAACCCGACTCACTCGTTCAAGGACCGCGTGGTGTCGGTGGCTATCACCGCGGCACGCGAGCTCGGATTCGCCCGGATCGCCTGCGCCTCCACGGGCAACCTCGCGAACTCGGTGGCCGCGCACGCCGCGCGGATCGGAATGCCCTCGATAGTGTTCGTGCCGGCCGACCTGGAGCCCGCCAAGATCGTCCAGACCGCGATCTACGGCGGCACGCTGGTCGGCGTCGAGGGTTCCTACGACGACGTCAACCGGCTGTGCTCGCAGCTCTCGGAAGAGGACGAGTTCGAGAACACCGGGTTCGTCAACGTCAACGTCCGCCCGTACTACGCGGAGGGCTCCAAGACGCTCGGCTACGAGGTGGCCGAGCAGCTCGGCTGGCGCCTGCCCGGCCAGTACGTCGCGCCGATGGCGTCCGGCTCGATGCTGACGAAGATCAACAAGGCGTTCAAGGAGCTCGTCGCGGCCGGCCTGGTGCCGCAGTCGTCGTGGCGGGTCTACGGCGCGCAGTCGGCCGGCTGCGCGCCGATCGCCACCGCCTTCGAATCCGGCACGTCGCAGGTGCAGCCGGTCAAGCCCACCGGCATCGCGAAGTCGCTCAACATCGGCAACCCGGCCGACGGACCGTACGCCCTGGACGCGGTGCGCGCTTCCGGAGGCGCGATGGCGGCGGTCGACGACGACGAGATCCGCGCCGGCATCCGGCTGCTCGCCCGCACCACCGGCGTTTTCGCCGAGACCGCCGGCGGGGTCACCCTGGCGGTGCTGAAGAAGCTGGCCGAGTCCGGGGCGCTCGACACGTCGATCGAGACCGTCGTCTACAACACCGGCGACGGCCTGAAGACCATCGACGCGATCAGCGACGGCGCCCGCCCCGCCGCCGTCATCCCGCCGACGCTCAAGGGCATGCGCGAGGCCGGCCTGCTGTAGCCGGCGCCGTCGATCGGCTTTTCCCGTGAAATGACCGCTTCAGGAAGGGCGAACCGACCATTTCCTGGGAAGACCTGATCGATCTCGCTGGCGACCGCGTTCGAACCCGTCGCCGAGCCGGTTTCGCAACTCCTGGGTGCGCTTCGTGGCAACGGTCCAGCCCCACCGGACGACGACGATGCCGAGACGCTCGAGCCCCTCCTGGCGTTCCTTCTCCTCCCACAGGACCTCGCGGCCGTCGTACTTGTCCCGCCCGTCGGCCTCGCCGACCACGCCGAAGTCGTCCCAGTAGAAGTCGCACCGTCCGCAGAAGATCTGGCGCGCATCGAAGATCCGCGGTTGCAGGTCTGCCGCGGGTAACCCGAGGCGTGCGAACACGAGCCGGCTGACCGATTCCAGCGGCGATTCGGCCCGCCCGTCCGCCGCCGCGGCGACGTGCCGGGCGCGGCGGATCCCGGGCCAATTCCAACAGGCGCACAGCACGTCGTCGATGTCGTCGGCGGTGGCCAATCGGCGGTTGAGCACGTGGTCGAGCGCGGCGACGCCGGCCGTGAAGGGAAGGTGTCGCGCGAGGTCGACGGCGGTGCGTGCGGGCGACGTGACTGGCATGCCGGCGACCGACTCGACATCGTCGGGGCGCAGGGTCGCGCGGTAGAGGCCGGCACCGGCGAGCGAACCGATCCCGTCCGGAGCTACCGTCAGTTCGGGCCGCCCGGCCCGGCGCCCGACGATCGGGATCCGCCACAGCGCGGCCGCAGATCGGTGGCTCACCACCCCGTTCGGGCAGGCCTGCGCCGCGGCCACGATGTCCAGCACGAGGGACGGGTCCGTGTTGCACGTCAGGTAGCCGTGCCGAACCCGTCGCACCCGACCGCTATCGATCGCTCGGGTGATGGCGGCGTCGGTCCACCCGCACGAGCGCGCCTGCGCCCGGGTGAACACGGCCGAATTCGGTAGATCGCGCATGGAACGTAGATCTGAGTACATCGCGTCAACACAGACATGACCGCGCAGTGGACTGTGGACGAGGACCCGCCCTGTGGACAGCCGCCGCCGATCATGTTTTCCCGTCAAATGACCGGCTCGCAGGCCGGGAACCGATCATTCGGCGGGAAAACGTGATCGGCACGGGCGGCGGGCGACGGGCGGTGTCGGCGGCATCGGCCGCGACTGTCGCCGCGGTGCTGGTGGCGGGTGGCGTGGCGGCGTGCGCCGGCGCGCCCGACGGCGACCAGGCCGCGGCACCGCCCGCCGCGCCGCTGCACGGCAGCGTGTGGCAGCTGGTCGGCGACCACGGCCGCCACAGCAGCTCCGCGACGCTGCAGATCGATGGGTCGGGGCACCTCGTCGCCGACGACGCCTGCCAGGTGATCGGCACCGAGGTGCACGTCAGCGGCGACAACCTGCGGCTCACCGGCCAGGTGGTGCGGTGGAAGAGCTGCACCGACTCTGTCGGCGAGACCACCTTCGGGCCGCAGCAGCAGAAGATACTTCGGGGTACGGCGACCTACGACATCTCCGGTCGCACGCTGACGATCCGCAACGGCAAGTCGATGCAGCTGCGCATGACGAAGCTGCCTGCCCCCAGCCTCGACGTCGCGACGTTCGTCGGCGCCGACTGGTTGCTCGTACGCGCGAGCAACGACCACGGCACCTACCCCGTGCCCGACGACGTCACCCTGCGCATCGACGACAACCACCGGCTGCACGCCACCGACGGCGGGTGCCGCACCCTCACCGGCGCCGTGAACGAGCAGCTGACCGGTATTCGGCTGCAGGCAAGCGCGACCGGCCGGCCCTGCTCCACCTCGCCGGCCGTCGGCATCGTGAACTCGGTTCTCGACGGCGGCATCCGCCAAAGCGCCGTCGACGGCTACCTGACGATCACCCATCCGGGCGCCGGCACCTTGGTCTACCGATGGAACCCGCACACTGCCGCCACCGACCCGAACCGCTTCACCGGCCGCACCTGGCGCCTCGCCGCGATCGAGCACGACCCAGCTGTCGCCCCCGCGATGTTGCGCATCGAGCGCGCCGGGCGGGTCACCGGCAGCGACGGCTGCCGCACGTTCACCGGCAGCGCGCAGGTGCACCCCGGCACCGCGGACCTGCGGCTGCGATTCGGCGCCGCCGTGCCGTGCGCAAGCGGCCCCGCGAATCAGGCCGCCACCATCGACAGCTTCCTCGGCGCGCGCCACGTCGTCTGGGCGATCCGCGAGGGCACCCTGCTCGTGTACGGCGGCGGATCGCAGGCCTACGCGCTGCGCTACGAGGAGTGAGAGCGCTACCGCACAGGACCGGACCAGATTTGGTGTAAGCGGTTTTGGCTCGCCTTCTTGGCGGATGCTCACCTTCCGTGTAGCGTCCGCCCCGGTCATAGTGCCGAGAGTTTTCGCACGCGAAGTACCACGGCCCGTTGTGGGACGTGCACTGAAGAGGGCGGGACCAAGGAACGAAGACCCCAGGCCCCACGAGGTGTGGGGTGTGGACCGGCCCCTAGCAAGGAGTGCACGTGGCACAGGGCACCGTGAAGTGGTTCAACAACGAGAAGGGCTACGGCTTCATCGCCGTAGATGGCGGCCAGGACGTCTTCGTCCACTACTCGGCCATCCAGGCCGACGGCTACCGCTCACTCGATGAGAACCAGCGGGTGGAGTTCGACGTCGTCCAGGGTCCCAAGGGCCCGCAGGCTGACGGCGTTCGCATCGTCGGCTGACCTCCCGCAGTCACCTCTCGACGGCCCGGAGCGCTTCGTGCGCCCCGGGTCGTCGTCTGTGACGTTGCGAAGGAGGCCGCGATGACGTCAGCGGATTTCGAACCGCGACTCGCGCAGGCCACGGCCGCGGTCGTGCAACCGCGGCCGAAATAGGCGACCTGGTCGATCGCTCGCATCTTCGGGTAGAGCCCGCGCTCCTCGGGCGAGTAGCCGAAGCGCTGCCGGGCGGCGAAGGTGAGCGCGCGGCCCTGCCGGCTCACCGTGCCGGAGTCGGTGCCCAGCAGGCCCATCGCGATGCGGATGGCGCTCGACTTGCCGGCGCCGTTGGCGCCGACGAGGCCGACCACCTCGCCCGGACGCACCGTCAACGAGACCCCGGCGAGCGCCTGCGTGCGCCCGTAGGCCCTGGACAACCTCTCGACGGTCACATCGTCTCGACCTAACGACGCGTTCCTTGCACTCGCCCGGGGGGAGTGCTAAACCTGAGTTGGCACTCGTCTATGGTGAGTGCCAGTCGGAACTGAGTGAGGCCCGTCCTACGGGCCGTCCGTCGCGGGCACCACAGCCGGCGTATCAAGCCAACCAACAGTGAGGACCACAGCGAATGGCTAAGTTGATCGCGTTCGACGAGGAGGCCCGGCGCGGCCTCGAGCGCGGCATGAACCAGCTCGCGGACGCCGTGAAGGTGACCCTCGGCCCCAAGGGCCGCAACGTCGTGCTGGAGAAGAAGTGGGGCGCCCCCACGATCACCAATGACGGTGTCTCGATCGCCAAGGAGATCGAGCTCGAGGATCCGTTCGAGAAGATCGGTGCGGAGCTCGTCAAGGAGGTCGCGAAGAAGACCGACGACGTCGCGGGTGACGGCACCACCACCGCCACCGTGCTCGCCCAGGCGCTGGTGCGCGAGGGCCTGCGCAACGTCGCGGCCGGTGCGAACCCGATGGCGCTCAAGCGCGGCATCGAGGCGGCCATCGCGGCCGTGTCCGAGGTGCTGGGCAACCAGGCCAAGGACGTCGAGACCAAGGAGCAGATCGCTGCGACCGCGTCGATCTCGGCTGCGGACTCGACGGTCGGTGAGATCATCGCCGAGGCGATGGACAAGGTCGGTAAGGAAGGTGTCATCACCGTCGAGGAGAGCAACACCTTCGGCCTTGAGCTCGAGCTCACCGAGGGCATGCGTTTCGACAAGGGCCACCTGTCGGCCTACTTCGTCACCGATTCCGAGCGGATGGAGACCGATCTGGAGGACCCTTACGTCCTGATCCACGAGGGCAAGATCTCCAACGTCAAGGACATGCTGCCGCTGCTTGAGAAGGTCATGCAGACCGGCAAGTCGCTGGCGATCATCGCCGAGGACGTCGAGGGCGAGGCGCTGGCCACCCTGGTCGTCAACAAGATCCGCGGCACCTTCAAGTCCGTGGCCGTCAAGGCCCCGGGTTTCGGTGACCGCCGCAAGGCCATGCTGCAGGACATCGCGATCTTGACCGGTGGCACGGTGATCAGTGAGACCGTCGGGCTCAAGCTGGAGAACGCCTCGCTCGACGACCTGGGCAAGGCGCGTAAGTTCACCACCACCAAGGACGAGACCACCATCGTCGAGGGTGCCGGTGACGGCGACCAGATCCAGGGCCGGGTCAACCAGATCCGCGCGGAGATCGAGAACAGCGACTCCGACTATGACCGCGAGAAGCTGCAGGAGCGGCTGGCCAAGCTCGCCGGCGGTGTCGCGGTGATCAAGGTCGGCGCGGCCACCGAGGTTGAGCTCAAGGAGCGCAAGCACCGCATCGAGGACGCCGTGCGCAACGCGAAGGCGGCCGTCGAGGAGGGCCTGCTGCCGGGCGGCGGGGTGGCGCTGGCCAATGCCACCGTCACGGCCTTCGACAAGCTCGACCTCGAAGGTGACGAGGCCACCGGCGCGAACATCGTCAAGGTCGCGCTGCTCGCACCGCTCAAGCAGATCGCGATCAACGCCGGCCTCGAGGGCGGCGTGGTCTCGGAGAAGGTGCTCGGCCTCAAGCCTGGTCACGGCCTCAACGCCCAGACCGGCGAGTACGTCGACATGTTCAAGGACGGCATCGTCGAGCCGGCCAAGGTGACCCGCTCGGCGCTGCAGAACGCCGCGTCGATCGCCGCGCTGTTCCTGACCACCGAGGCCGTCGTGGCCGACAAGCCGGAGAAGGCTGCGGCCCCGGCCGGCGGGGGAATGCCCGGCGGAGACATGGACTTCTGAGTCCACCTGCATTCAGTTCGGAAGGGCGGTCCCGCTTCGGCGGGGCCGCCCTTTTGGCTCTTGTTCGCCGTGTGCTCCGCCCGGCACAGCAGCGCAGGGTCGGTCCAGCGCTCGTGGGCCCCGCCATACTGCTGCGGACTCGGAGGGAGCTTGCGGTGGGGCGCGGGATTTAGATGCGGTGGCTGTGGCGACGGCAGAGTTCGAGGGGTGGGTGGCGCACTACCGGCGGGAGTGGCGGGCGTTTCTGAAGGCGGCCGTGTCGATGACGCGGATCGGGTTCGGGATGTCGTGACCGCTCCCGGTGCTCGGTACGTGCTGCGGGCCAACCAGGGTGTGGGCGCCGTATCCGCGACAACGACCCGGACAAAGCCCGCGAGTACCTGCGGCGGTTCTACGCGCTGGTGGTGCGGGACGGGCAGTTGCGCATCGACCCGATCGACGCGGCGCGAGGCGCAGTGGTGGCCCATCCACCGCACGCACCAGCGCGAGGACGTGCTGAGCGAGGACGACCTCACCGACGCGCTCGTGCAGCTGTACCGCTACGTGTACACGGCGGCGCCCGAGACGGTGCGCGAGGCCGCATTCGGGCGATGATCATGCACGCACCGCCGCCAGGGCAGCGGTACGTGCATGATCATCGCCGCGGGGGGCAGCGGGGCAGCGCGGGGCAGCGGGGCAGCAGCGGGGCGGGCGGGGCAGCAGCGGGCGGGCGGAGCGGCGGGCAGAGTCAGCCGAGGAGTTCGTCGACGAAGCACCAGCGCCAGGCCTCGCCGGGCTCGATCGAGCGCATCACCGGGTGTTCGGTCACGCGGTAGTGAGCGGTGGCGTGGCGCTGCGGGGAGGAGTCGCAGCAGCCGACGTGCCCGCAGGTCAGACACAGCCTCAGGTGCACCCAACGCGTGCCGTCGCGCAGGCACTGCTCGCAGCCCTCCGGAGTGCGGGCCGTGACCATCCGCGGCGCATCGCGCAGATGCCTGCAGTGGCCGGCCTGCCGGGCCGGCGTGGTGAGTTCCTCCTCGATGCGGGCGGACGCGTCCTGGAGCCGGTCGAGCAGCGACTCCTCCTGGTCGACCATGTTCAACGCGACGCGCAGCACCTCGTCGTCGTAGACGCCGCGGTCGCGCGCCTCCAGGATCGACCCGCGTTCGGCCGACAGCATCTGCAACCGCAGCCGCCGGTAGGTGGCCGCCGGCGGCTCCAGCTCGCTCTGCGGACGCCCCAGCTGCTCCCAGATCCGGTTGCTGCGCACCATCGCGCGGTCGCGCAAATCGGCCAGCACCTCGTCCGGGTCGTCATCGGTGGCCACCTCGTCGAGCACCGCCAGCCCGGCGTTGGCCGCGGCGGTGACCAGACCCGCGGCCTGCAGGGCGTCCTCGGCGGCGTCCGGTCCGGGGAGCTCGAGCCAGCGCACCAGCGCCGGAAGGGTCAGCCCCTGGATCAGCAGCGTGCCGGCCACCACGGTGAACGCGGCCAGGGCGAGCAGCGCACGTTGTGGGGTGTCGGCCGGCAGCAGGAACACCGCGGCGAGGGTCACCACGCCGCGCATGCCGGCCCAGGCCACGACCAGCGTGACACGCCAGCTCCACACCTGGCGACGGCGCAGTGCCTTCAACACGAGGACCGAGCCGAAGACCCACAGTGCTCGGGCCAGGATCGTCGCGATCAGCACCGCGACGCAGGCCCAGACGACCTTCACCCAGTTCGGATGGGTGTCGGCGACGTCGCGCAGGATGGTGCGGATCTGCAGGCCGATCAGCAGGAAGACGACGTTCTCGAGGACGAACTGCACCGTGCGCCAGTTGATGTTCTCGGCGATCCGCGAGCTGGCCGACTGCAGTCGCGGCGCCTTGTGCCCGAGGATCAGCCCGGTGATCACCACCGCGAGCACGCCCGAGCTGTGGAAGTGCTCGGCCGGCAGGAACGCGACATAGGGCGCGACGAAGGACAGCGTGGTGTCCAGCACCGGGTCGCTGATGCGCCGCCGGACCAGCGCCAGCACGAACGCCGCCGCGAACCCGATCAGGATGCCGCCGCCAGCGGCCTGGACGAACTTCCAGCCGATGTCCCACGCGGTGACACTGCCGGTGAGGGCCGCGGTGGCAGTACCCAGCGCGACCAGTGCGGTCGCGTCGTTCATCAGGCTCTCGCCCTCGAGGATCGACACGATCCGCCGCGGCATCCCGACCCGGCGGGCCACCGTCGTGGCGGCCACCGCGTCCGGTGGCGCAACCACCGCGCCGAGCGCGAAGCCGGCGGCGAGCGGGATGGCCGGGATGACCCACCACGCCACGAACCCGACGGCCACCGTGGAGAACGCCACCAGCCCCACCGACAGCAGCAGGATCGCGCGCCTGTTGGCCTTGAAGTCCACGAGCGACGTGCGGATCGCGGCCGCGTACAGCAGCGGCGGGAGCAGGCCGTAGAGCACGAGCTGAGGGGTGAGCTCGACGTCGAGCACGTTCGGGATGAACGAGATCCCGATGCCGACTGCGATTAACGCGAGCGGTTCGGACCAGCCGATGCGGCGCGCCAGGCCGGCCACGCCGGCCGCGACGATGACCAGCAGGACGACGTTGAGCACGGTGTCGAGAGCGGCGTCCACCGCTCCATCCTTACCGACGGGCGTTACCCGCGGCGCAAGGTCATTCCGTGCCGACCTCGCTCGCGGGCGGGGCGGTGATCTCGACCGGCGCGTTGTAGCCGCTGAAGGTGGCCTTGGTGTCGACCGTCTGCCCTTTCACGGTGAAGTGCTCGCCGATCTCGACGGGCCGCCCGTGCGCGTCGACGTAGAGCTCGATCGGAATGGTGTCGACGCCGCTGGCGAGGAGTTCCTGCTTGCTGGGGTAGTCCGGCGGCAGCTTCGACGGGTTCATCACCATGGTGTAGTGCGTGGCGCGCACGCCGTTACGGGATTCGGTGCCGGCCAGCTTCAGTGAGTCGGCGGCCTGGGCGAACACCGCGTACCCGTTGACCGAGGCGGTGGTCAACGACGAGTTGATCGACTCGGCGAGCTGGCGCACCTGGGCGTTGCCGCTGCTCTCGCTGATCAGCAGGTAGGGCTTGCCCGTGGTGTTGAGCGTGCTGGGGACCTTGGCGTAGATCTTGCCGCCCACCACGATGATCTCGATGGTGTCGGCAACGCCCGGCACCTTCTCCTCGATCTTCATGGCCGTCACCTTGCCGTTGTGCAGCCTCTCGTCGCCGGACATCGTCAGGGCCTGGCCGGCCGCGCTGATGGTCATGTCCAGGTGCGCCGTCGTCACGCTGGCCACACCGTCGAGCATCAGCGTGTACAGACCCTTGGCGTCGGAGGGCATCGAGTTCGCCGAGGTGGACGGCGCGACCGAGGCCGGCGCAGATCCCGGGGGCACGCCACCGGTGGCCGCCGCGCTGCCCCGCGCGCCCCGCCCGTCGGTCGTCGATGCACAGGCGGCCAGGGTCAGTGCGGCGGCTGCGCCGAGCAACGCGACCGCGATGCGGGAGGGCTTCATGAGATCCACTCAAGCATCCGGCGGGCTCGCTGTCATGACGATCTTCACCGGGTCACGTCATGGGCGTGGTGCGCGAGATCGTGCAGGAAGTAGCGGGCGAAGGTGTCGACGGTGAACACCGACCCGTTGGAGCGGCGGCCCGGGCGTCCCCACTGGCCGGCGCGCACCGCGCCGAACGCCGTCGCCACCGACCGCGCGGCGCGGGACAGCTCACCGGCCACGGCCTGCGGATCCTGGCGCCAGTACTGCTGCTCGAGCGCGGTGACGTCCTGGTCCCAGTTGGCGAAGACCGGATCGTCCTGATCGAGCATCAGCCGCAGGCGCTGCTCGAACAGCGTGCAGACGTCGCGGACGTGACACCCGTACTCCAGCGGCGACCAGGTGGTCGGGGCCGGTCGCTGCGCGGCGTCGGGCCGCGACAGGGCGTCGCGCATCGTCGCCGTGTAGTCGGCCACCAGCCGTGGAACGGCCGACCGCTGCACCGCAGTCGGGTCGAACCCGCACTCGGCGCAGCGGCGGGCGATCGCCCAGGTCCAGTCCTTGTCGTCCGGGACGGGCGCGAGCGGTTGGTTCACAGCGGGCGGAGCAGGTCGTCGGCGTCGACGATCGTGTACGCGTAGCCCTGCTCGGCCAGGAACCGCTGCCGGTGCGCGGCGTACTCGGTGTCGAGGGTGTCGCGCGAGACGACCGTGTAGAAGTGCGCCTGCCGGCCGTCGGCCTTCGGCCGCAGCACCCGGCCGAGCCGCTGCGCCTCCTCCTGGCGGGAGCCGAACGTGCCGGAGACCTGGATCGCCACCGCCGCCTCGGGCAGGTCGATGGAGAAGTTGGCGACCTTCGACACGACCAGCACGCGTATCCTCGCCGCGCCGGAACGCGTCGAAGAGCCGCTCGCGCTCCTTGTTGGTGGTCGAGCCCTGGATGATCGGCGCGCCGTCGAGCTCGGCCGACACGTCGTCCAGCTGGTCGAGGTAGGCGCCGATGACCAGCACCTGGTCGTCGCGGGTGCTGGTCGACGATCGCCCGGACCACCGGCAGCTTGGTCCGGGCGGTGGCCGCGATCCGGTAGCGCTCCTCGGGCTCGGCGGTCGCGTAGGCCATCCGCTCGGCGTCGGTGAGCGTCACCCGCACCTCGGTGCAGTCGGCCGGCGCGATCCAGCCCTGGGCCTCGATGTCCTTCCACGGGCGCGTCGTAGCGCTTCGGGCCGATCAGCGAGAACACGTCGCCCTCGCGGCCGTCCTCGCGGACCAGCGTCGCGGTCAGCCCGAGCCGGCGGCGCGACTGCAGGTCGGCGGTCAACCGGAAGATCGGCGCCGGCAGCAGGTGCACCTCGTCGTAGATGACCAGGCCCCAGTCGCGGGAGTCGAACAGCTCGAGGTGGCGGTACTCGCCCTTCCGGCGGGTGGTCATCACCTGGTAGGTGGCGATGGTGACCGGGCGGATCTCCTTGCGCTCGCCGGAGTACTCGCCGATCTCCTCCTCGGTGAGCGAGGTGCGGGCGAGCAGCTCGCGCTTCCACTGCCGGCCGGCGACGGTGTTGGTGACCAGGATCAGCGTGGTCGCCTGCGCCTCGGCCATCGCGGCCGCGCCGACCAGCGTCTTGCCGGCGCCGCAGGGCAGCACGACCACGCCGGAGCCGCCGGCCCAGAACATGTCCGACCGCCTGCTGCTGGTAGGCGCGCAGCTGCCAGCCGTCCTCGTCGCAGCGCGATCGGGTGCGCCTCGCCGTCGACGTAGCCGGCCAGGTCCTCGGCCGGCCAGCCGACCTTGAGCAGCGCCTGCTTGAGCCGGCCGCGCTCGGACGGGTGCACCGACGATGGTGTCGGCGTCGATGCGCGCGCCGAGCATCGGCGCGATCTTCTTCTGCCGCAGCACCTCTTCGAGCACGGCCCGGTCGAGGCTGACGCAGCACCAGGCCGTGCGCCGGGTCGTTGACCAGCTGCAGCCGGCCGTAGCGGTCCATGGTGTCGGCGACGTCGACCAGCAGCGCGTGCGGCACCGGGTAGCGGCGATAGCGCACCAGCGCGTCGACGACCTGCTCGGCGTCGTGCCCGGCGGCGCGGGCGTTCCACAGCCCGAGCGGCGTCAGCCGGTAGGTGTGCACGTGCTCGGGGGAGCGCTCCAGCTCGGCGAAGGGCGCGATGGCGGCTCGCGCCTCGGCGGCGAGTCGGGTGGTCGACCTCGAGCAGCAGGGTCTTGTCGGACTGGACGATCAGCGGTCCGTCGGTCACGTCTTCCCCTGTATTTCGGCGACTGTCCATTGTCGCAAACGCAGCTGACAACGATGCTCTTCCGGTCTCAGCGCTGCGCCAGCCCCTGACGCCACGCCCAGGCGACCAGCCCCGGCCGGCCGTCGACGTCGAGCTTGGACAGCACGTGGTTCAGGTGGGTCTTCACGGTGGCCTCGCTGACCACCAGCCGGCGGGCGATCTGCTGGTTCGACAACCCCTGCGCGACCAGGCGTACGACGTCGATCTCTCGTTTCGTCAGCCCACGGCCCGCTTCGGCGGCCGGGGTGCGGCGCCGGCGCCGGCCGGTCCGCAGCAACTCCACCAGGCGCCGTTGCACGTCCGGGTCGAGCACCGTCTGACCCGCGGCGATGTCGCGGATCGCGCTGACGAGCTGCTCGCCGGACGCGTCCTTGGTCAGGTAGCCGGCCGCCCCGGCCCGTAGCGCCGGCAGGATCGCGTCGTCGTCGGCGTAGGTGGTCAGGATCAGGACCTTGACGTCCGGCGCCTGGGCGACGATCTCGGTCGGTCGCGCCGACGCCGTCGAGTTCGGGCATGCGCAGGTCGAGCAGCGCGACGTCGGGGGCGTGCTGGCGCACCGCGGCCACCGCAGCCGCGCCGTCGGCCGCCGCGGCGACCACCTCGATGTCGGGGCTGGCCGACAGCAACAGCGCCAGCCCGTCGCGCACCACGGCCTGGTCGTCGGCGAGCACCACCCGGATCGTCATGCGGCCGGCACCACCGAGGCCGCGGGCACGGTGGCCGTGACCCGCCAACCAGGCCCTTCGGGACCGGCGTGCAGGCTCCCACCGACCTGCTCGACCCGCTCGGCCATGCCCGCGAGGCCCAGGCCGGTGCCGGCGTCGGTGACCGGATCGCGGCCCGGCGCGCGACCGCCGTCGGTCACCGCGACCTGCAGCGTGTCCGCGGACCAGGTGAGCGTCACGTCCGCGGCCGCGCCGGGCGCGTAGCGGACCGCGTTGGTGAGCGACTCCTGCACCGCGCGGTAGATCGCGTGGCCGGCCTCGGCCGCCACCTCGCCGGGTGTCCCGACGGTGTGCAGCGCGGCCTCGCCCGGGTGCCGCGCGACGAGCGCGGGCAGCTCCGCCAGCCCCAGCCCGACCGGGTCGCGCAGCGCGCCGACCGCGCTGCGGGCCTCGGCCAGGCCGTCCTTGGCCAGCGCGGCGGCCTTGTCCAGCGGCTCCAGCACGGTGGCCGGCGCGTGGTCGCGGGCCGCGATTGCCCGCACCGCCTGCAGCTGCACCGACAAACCCGCCAGGCTGTGCGCGAGCACGTCGTGCATCTCGCGGGCGATCCGGCTCCGCTCGCGCAGCGCGGCCGACTGCGCCTCGGCCTCGCGCGCGCCCTGGGCCTCGGCGAGCAGCGCCTGGGCGCGGTCGCGTTCGCGCATGAGATCGCGGTGCTCGATGGCGCGCTGGACGAGCGCCGGGATCGCCGCACCGGCGAGGTAGCCCGCGAGGCTGCGGCTGACGACGCCGACGGTGACGCCGAACGCGATGGTGTCGAGGATCGTGAACCAGCGCAGCGCGAGACCGTCGAAGGCCCGCGGCGCACGGGAGGCGGCCACCACCACCAGCGCGTAGGCCAGCCCCTTGGGGGAGATGAACGACACCGCGAGCCCGCTGACCGTGGCGCCGAGCACCGCGCTGATCCGGACCCAGGCGCGCGGGCTGTCGGCGAATTGCAGCACGACGGCACCGAGCCCCATCACGACCCCGGTGGCGACCTTGCGGTCGGCGTCCGAGGCCCAGATCACGGTGGCGAGGGTCATCGCAGTCCACACCGGGATCCGCCACCACAGCGGCGTGAACGACGCCCGCGGGCTGGGGTAGAGCAGACTCACTCGTCGTCCTCGTCGACGAAGCGGACCGCGGTGATGCGGTGGACCGGGTACGAGGTCAGCCCGGTGAGCCCGCGCTCGTACCCGCGCACGTAGCCAGCGGCCAGCGAGATCGGCGACAGCTCGTGGGCGGTCGCGCCGCCGTTCGGGTCGGCCACGCCGAGCCAGACGACTCGCTCCTCGCGCACCGCGCGGCGCAGCAGCTCCATCGTCGCGGCCGAGGTGACGCCCGGCACCTGCCCGGCGACCGACTGCACCCGGCGGGCGCGTTCGCCCAGTTCGTCGCCGGCGCGCATCCGGCGCACCAATTCGGCGCGCTGGGCGTCGGTGTCGATGGTGCTGCGGGTGACGATGGGCCGGCTGGGTGGCCGCGACGGCGCGCGCGGCGCCTCGGCGCCGACCGTGACGAGGCCACCATCCGGGGCTTCCGCGGCCGGTGCATAGGCGGCCTCGCGCAGCACCTCGAGCACCCGGCCGACCGGCGCCTGACAGATGACGACGGTGGGCGCGATCATCCGCAACCCGAGCCCGGCGACGTTGCGGTCGGCCAGCACCCGGGCGAGCAGCGCCTCGTCGTCGCTGCGCAGATAGGCGGTCGCGGTGCCCGCGCGCAGGATGCCGTGCCGGCGCGCGGCGTCGTCGATGACGTAGCTCAGCGCCTGCGGGATCGGTGTTCGGGAGTGATCGGTGACGAACTGCGCGAGCTGCGGGCCGGTGCGGCCGGCGTCGAGGGCGCGGCGCACCGAGGCCTCGGTGATGCGATAGACGCTGGCCCCGCCCGTCGACTCCACGTCGGCCAGCAGCCCGAGCTCCGTGCCCATGGTCGGCGTCGGGGGACCGGGCACCACCACCGTCAGGTCGGGCTGGACCAGGAAGTGGTCGACCGGGTCGGGCAGCGCCCGGGCCAGCGCATGCTCGGCGGCGCCCGCCGAACCGGCGAGGAGCGTGCGGGAGTAGCCGGTCAGCCCGCCGGCCGCGGTGATCCCCAGCAGGTCGGCCTCGACCAGGATCGACTCGACGAGCGCGCGTTGGGCGGCGGCGCGGCGCGGCGCACGCCACGCCACCAGGGCGAGCACCTCACCGTGATTGGCGGGCGCGGAGCCGGGTCGCAGCTCGCGCAGCTCGTCGAGGACCTGCCGGCGCAGCGCCGCGATGGTGCCGCGTTCGACGTCCGGGCCGAGTGCCGCGATCACCCGGTCGCGATCGCCGCGCTGGCTCACCAGGCCGGGCTGGCGGGTCATGGTCAGCCAGGCCCGACGCCAGCGTCAGCCATCGCGCGGCGGTGTCGCGGACGCGCCAGTCGTCGTACTCGGTGCTCGGCAGGAACCCCGGCTCCGCGCCGTTCGTCGAGTTGAGCAGTCCGGCCGCGTGGGCCACCTCGGCGATCACCGCGACCGTCGGTTCACCGACGCCGAGCTCACGGGCGGTGCGGCGCAGGTCGCGCACCCCGATCCCGCCCGAGCGCAGCAGCGCGGGCGGTTGCGCCGTCCACAGTTCGGCCAGCGCATCGACGAGCCGTAACGCTTCGCGTACCGCGGTGGTGCCGAGCCGGTCGAGCTCGTCGGGTTCGCGCTCGACGGTGCGGGTGACGGGCGGATCGGCCGAGGGCCCGACGGCGTCGGCGTCGCGCAACGCGATCCCGAGCTCGCGCGGCAACTCGACCCGATGGGTGTCGATGGGGACGAGCAGACCGCGTTCGAGCAGCCGCCGGGCCGGGGCGCGCAGACCGTCACCGTCGACGTCGCTGCGCAGCGCGCCCACCGGTGGCCCGGCGGCGAGACGGTCGAGCACCTCACGCTCGGCCGGGTCGCACTCGGCGAGGAGCTGGGCGACCCGCTGTGGATCGCCGAGCACCTCGGCGATCGCCGCACCGGCGCGCGGCTGCCCGGCAGGCGGCAGGCCCAGGTGGCGCAGCACCGGGACCAGGCTCAGATCAGGTGCCGTCCGCAACACGACCGCGGCGGGCCGGCCCAGCCCGCGCGGGTACGGCCCGATCGCCTCCCGGGCGGCCGAGGTCACGTGCAGCGCATCGGCGTCACCCCAGACCAGTGCGAGGTCGGACAGCTCGTCGCGTTCCGGTGCCTCGATCCCCGGCTCGGCCACGAGGCCGTCCTGGTCGGCCGCGATCACCAGCGCCTCGAGCGCGGCCAGTGTGCGGGCGTCCAGGCTGTCGACGGCGCGCTGGGTGGAGCCGCGCACCCCTGCGCGCGCCGCCAGCGCGACGAAGTCGGGCGGGGCGGGGAGCGCGAGGTCGGGCCGCAGTGCGAAGAGTCTGCCCAGTTGCCGGTCGTCGCGGCGGCGCAGCCAGCCGACGAAGGTGGCCGGTCGCTCGACCTCGTCCGGCGTGCCGGGTGTTGCGGCCAACGGGTCGGGGCTCAGCGCCCGCCGGCCAGGTGCGGACGGTCCTCCGGACGCGGGTGCTCGTACCACAGCGACTCGGCCGGGACGGGGAACTCGATGTCGCCGTAGGGCGAGTGCGAGCCTGCGGCGTCGGACACGAGCTCGGACACGGTGAAGTCGACGATGTGGGTCGGCGGCCGATAGGGCTCGGGGAAACGCGGTGCGGTGCCGGCCATCAGCAACCCCTCTCGGCAGCAACGGGCTGTTCAGTCTATCCGGGTGGGCGTTCGCGCACAGTCGGCGATCGGCCCCTGGCGAAACCAGCCGACTGCTGGCAGTAACCTGATGACGACGTGAGGCACCGAGACGGTGCGTTGACTCTGGCGTATCTGATCAGCAAGGAGTGCCCGGTGCCGACCGGCAAGGTGAAGTTCTACAACACCGAGAAGAACTTCGGATTCCTGTCCAACGACGAGGGCGAGGACGTCTACGTCCACCGCGACGCCCTGCCCGCCGGCATGGCCGAGATCAAGCCCGGCACCCGCGTCGAGTACGGCATCGTCTCCGGCCGGCGCGGCAATCAGGCCATGCAGGTCCGCGTCCTCGACCCGGTGCCCTCGGTGGTGCGCAACGCCCGGATGCCCGCCGAGGAGCTCGCGCCGCTCGTCGAGGACCTCATCAAGCTGCTGGACCAGACCTCCAACTCGCTGCGCCGCGGGCGCTACCCCGATCGCGCCGAGGCCCGCAAGGTCGCCGGCCTGCTGCGCAAGTTCGCCGACAACCTCGACGCCTAGCTAAGTTGCGGCGGCGGTCGGCTGACCGCGCCTTCCCGCCCGTTCGTGTCGATTTCGGCGCCGGAAATCGACCGTAGTGGGCGGGGAGCGGGTGCTTCCCGCCGTCACTTGCGGTGAGGACTCGGCGGCGAGCGCGAGCCCAAGGTCAGCGCAACGGCGGGGACGACGGCGTCAACCCCGCGGCGTACGCACGATCGAGCAGGGCGCTCGCGGCGGCGTAGCCCTCGTCGCCGAGGTCGCGGGTGAACTCGTTGACGTAGAGCGCGATGTGCTGCTGCTGCACCTGCGGCGCCATCTCGTCGGCGTGCGCGGCGACGTAGTCGGCCGACGCCTGCGGGTGCGCCCACGCGTACTCCACCGACGCCCGCGCGGCCTTGCCCAGCGCCGCGGTGTCGAGCGCGCGGCGGGCCAGGATCGCGCCGAGCGGGATCGGCAACCCGGTGTCCGACTCCCACCACTCGCCGAGGTCGACGAGCGCGGACAGCCCGTAGGACGGGTAGGTGAACCGCGCCTCGTGGATGACCAGCCCGGCGTCGTAGGCGCCGTCGCGCACCCCCGGCATGATCGAGGTGAACGGCACGACGTCGATGCGCGAGGGACGCTGCCCGGCCGCCCACAGCCGGAACAGCAGGTAGGCCGTCGAGCGCGAGCTCGGCACCGCCACCGACCGCCCGGCCACCGAGTCCACGCCGCCGCGGGTCAGCACGAGCGGCCCGCAGCCGCGGCCCAGCGCACCGCCGCTCGGCAGCAACGCGTAGCGGTCGAGCAGCCACGGCAACGCGGCGTAGGACACCTTGACGACGTCGAAGTCGCCGCGCTCGGCGCCGGTGTTGGTGACGTCGATGTCGGCGAACGTGACCTCCAGCGGCGGCGCGTCCGGCACCAGCCCGTGCGCCCACGCATGGAACACGAAGGTGTCGTTCGGGCAGGGGGAGTAGGCGATCTTCACGCGACCAGCCCCGCTACCGCCCGGCCGAGCGCCTCGAGCGCACGCGGCACCTGCCAGGCGTCGCGATCGCGTGGCCCGACCGCGTTGCTGATCGCGCGGATCTCGCCGTACGGCACGCCGACGGCCGCGGCCGCCGTGGCCACCCCGGCACCTTCCATCCCCTCGGCCACGGCGTCCGGGAACCGCTCGCGCAGCACGTCGCGCCGAGCCGCGCTGCCGGTGACCGTCGCCACCGTGAGCACGGTACCGAGGTGCCCGCCGGTACGGTCGACGAGCTCCACCGCGAGCCTCGGCGCCACCAGGTGATGCTCGTCGCCGAAGCCGAGGCTCGACAGCGGCAGGAACCCGGTCGGCGAGTCGGCGCCCAGGTCGGCGAACACGATGTCGGCGGCGACGGCGACGTCGCCGGGGCCCAACGGCGCGAAGCCGCCGCCGATCCCCGCGCTGAGCACCAGATCGACACCGTCGAGCGATCGGGCGGTCGAGGCAGCGGCCGCGGCCGGACCGACGCCGCCCGCCACCACCGACACGCCCTGCGCCGACGGCAGCGCGGCCAGGATCGCCTCGCGCTCGGCGGCCACCGCGGTGATGATGAGCGTCCTCACCCCGTCACCGACGTCTTCACGAGGAAGCTCCACCGACTGCCGTCCGGCTTGCCCTTGCGTAACTGCTGCACCGCGACGATGAACGGCGACCCGTCGTTGGCGTTGGCGGCGATGCGATACGAGTGGCTGTCGTGGATCGGGCCGCTGCCGCCGAGGTTCTTCGTCCCGTCCAGCGTCAACGCCGTTGCCGACCAGCCGCGGTCGGCGACCTCACGAGGAACGTCGACCAGCACCTTGTCGTCCGGCCCGGTGTTCACCACCGGCAGGTCGATGCTGGTGCTCGCGCGGCAGTGACCGACGTCGAAGCAGTACGTCGTGGGCGTGATGGTCGTCGAGAACGACCCGGCCTGCACGGTGATCTTCGGCACCGGCTTGTCGCATCCGGTGAGCAGCAGTGCACCGGCCAGGGCGGCGCCCACGCCCAGGGCACGGGACGGTCTCATTCGGCGGTCTGCGGGCCGACCGGCCCGGGGTGCGCCCGTCGGGATGCGTCCTCGGCCCGCTCCACGGCCCGCCGGCGCAGGATGGTCAGCGTCGCGACCGCAGCCGTGATCACCCCGGCCACCACGAAGGCGACGGTGCCGTCGTCGGTGCCGTGGCTGGGCAGGAGCACGCCGATCGCCGCGCCGAACACCCAGGCGAGCTGTAGGAACGTCTCCGAACGGCCGAACGCACTCGCCCGCAGCGTTTCCGCGACGTCACGCTGGATGAGCGAGTCCAGCGCGATCTTGGAGAGCGCGTTCGTGATCGCCGAGACGAGCATCGCGACGGCGGCCAGCAGCACGTTGAAGAAGATCGCGACGAGCAGGCAGAAGCCGCCGGCGATGCAGACCGAGACGACGACGACGAGTTCCGGCTTGGCCATATGCAGCCGGCTGCCGATCGCGGTTCCGATGAAGTTGCCGACCCCGGCGGCGCCGATCACCAGCCCGAGCTCGAGCACGCCCTGCCATCCGTGCTGGGTCGACTCGACGTAGAACGCGAGATAGATCGTCAACAGACCGGACAGCAGCCGCAGCGCCGACTCACCCTGCAGCGCCACCACGACGTGCGGGTCGAACCCTCGTGCCGCCCACGCCACCAGCCGCTGGAAGGCGGGCACCTTCACCTGGGTGAGCGGACGTTTCGGTTCCTCGGGATGGCGCGGCGCGGGCTCGGTGGAATCGACCTGCTTGGGCAACTTGACGGCGAAGAACGCGCACGCCGCGAAACCGATCGCGGTGACCACCAACCCGGCGGAGTACGAGCCGCTCACCTTGATGATCGCGCCGACGAAGGTGCCGAGCACGACGGTCGATCCCAGCCCGAAGATCGTCAGCTTGGCGTTGGCCTGGGTCAGCGTCATGGTCGGCGGCACCAGCCTGGGCGCGGCGGCCGCCCGCACCACGCCGTAGGCCTTGGACAGCACGAGCGACCCGAGCGCGCACGGATAGAGCACCAGCAGGTCGGTGGAGTGCGCGGCCATGAGCAGCGCGAGGACCGCGCGACCCGCCGCGGTACCGGCCATCGTCCAGCGCCGGCCGTGTTGCAGCCGGTCGAGAGCCGGGCCGATCACCGGCGCGATCACCGCGAACGGCGCCATCGTGATCAGCAGGTACAACAGCACGTTGCCGCGCTGCGCGTGCGCCGACGCACCGAAGAACACCGTGCCGGCCAGCGCGACGGTGACCATCGCGTCGGTGCCGTAGGACAGCACCTGGTTCCAGATCAGCGCGGTCAACCCGGATTCGTGTGCGCCGTCGGACTTGCTCGCGTCGATCACCTTGCGGGTGACGGCACGCGCCGCCCGGTTGGTGCCGCTCGCCGCGCTACGTATCGCCGTCGAGCCGCCCGCAGCTTTCGCCGCCGCGAGCGCGGCCGTCTGCTCCGGACCGGGGGACGGCGGCGGGCTGATCCGCCCGGTCGGGGCGTCCGCCGCGCTGTGATAGCTCTGGGTCGGCACTTCGGGTGGGCGCGGCGGCGGCGCGGCGTAGTGCGTCGGAGGGCCGTAACCGGTGTGGTGTTGTCGCGGCCGGTGGGTCGTGTGACCGGACTTCGTGAACCGCCCCCGCGGGTGCGGATCCTTGTCCTTGGCCACCGTCCCATCCTGCCTCACCACCGCCGGCTGCACGGGCGACATCGCGGTGGAACAATGCTGGGTGTGAATGACGAGCCGGACCCCGTACTGGCCGCCGCGGTCGAGACGGCTCGCGCCGCAGCGGTCGAGGTCGGCGGCACGTCGGTGGCCGGGCACCTCGGTACCCGCGCCGAGTCCGAGCACGTGGTCACCCATGCCTTCACCGCCACCCTGGCCGGCTACCGCGGTTGGTACTGGGCGGTGTCACTCGCACGCGTCGGCGTCAGCGGCGAGCCGACCGTCGACGAGATCGTGCTGCTGCCCGGCGACGGTGCGTTGCTGCCCCCGCCGTGGGTGCCGTGGCAGGAGCGGGTACGCCCCGGCGATCTGCGCCCCGGCGACCTGCTCCCGACCCCGCCCGACGATCCGCGGCTGGTACCCGCCTACCTGCTCTGCGACGACCCGGCGGTCGAGCCCGTCGCCTTCGAACTCGGCCTGGGCCGGGTGCGGGTGATGTCGCGCGAGGGTCGCCTCGACGCCGCCGAGCGCTGGTTCGCCGGCGACCGCGGGCCGGGCACCTCGATGGCCCGCCACGCCCCGGCCACCTGCGGCACCTGCGGCTACCTGCTGCCGCTCGCCGGATCGCTGCAGGCCGGGTTCGGCGTCTGCGGCAACGAGCGCACCGACACCGACGGGCAGGTGGTGAGCGTCGAATACGGCTGCGGCGCGCATTCGGAGAGCGTGGTCATCGGCGCCCCGCTGGCCGAGATCGTCGAAATCGCCTACGACGACGGCGACGAGATCACCGTCGACTAGTTGGTCCGGCCGGCGCGCCGGTGTCGCGTCATGATCGCCAGCCCGATCAGGCCGAGCACCCAGCCCGCCAGACAGGTCCACAGCCACACGCGGTGATCGTGGTGGCCCAGCCAGTTGTAGCAGGGCAGCAGCACGACGAACGCCACGAACCACGCCACGGTGCCGATGAGCACGATGCGGCGGGCCTTGATCTGCACCGCCGGCGGGGTCACGATCTCGGGCACCTGAGCAGGATATGGCACGAACCAGGATCGTTAGTTAGACTAACGATCGTGGCGGCAACAACGCAGACGACGAGCGAGATTCCGGAGCTCGCCGCTGCGCTGCGCCCGGCCCTGCTGCGGCTGACCCGCGTCATGCGCAACCAGCGCGTCGACATGTCCGTCACCCTCACCCAGCTCGCCGCGATGGGCACGCTGTCCAAGCGTGGCCCGATGAGCGCCGGCGAGCTCGCGAACTGCGAGCGGGTGCAGCCACCGTCGATGACCAAGGTGCTCGCGAACCTCGAGGAACGCGGCCTCGTGCGCCGCGACCCCCACCCCACCGACCGCAGGCAGGCGATCATCGCCATCACCGCGGCCGGTCAGGATCTGCTCGACTCCGAACGCCGCTCCCGCGACCTGTGGCTCAGCCAGCACCTGGCCACGCTGAACGCGCAGGAGCGAGCGCTGCTGGAGCAGGTCGTGCCAGTGCTCGACAAGCTGGCCGAGCGGTGACCGCACTGCGCCAACCCACCACGTCCGAACACATCGAGCCCGCCGCCCGACCAGGCATGTTCCGCTCGCTGCGGGTGCGCAACTACCGCCTCTACGCCTCCGGCCAGTTGGTCTCGCTCACCGGGACCTGGATGCAGCGGGTGGCGCAGGACTGGCTGGTGCTGCAGCTCACCAATTCCGGGACCGCGCTCGGCATCGTGACCGCGTTGCAGTTCGGCCCGGCGCTGCTGCTCGGACTCTGGGGCGGCGTGATCGCCGACCGCGGCGACAAGCGCAAGCTGCTGTTGATCACCCAATCGGGGCTGGCGCTGGTCGCGCTCGTGCTCGGCGTGCTCGACCTCAGCGGCGCGGTGCAGTACTGGCACGTGCTGGTGCTGGCGGCGTTGCTCGGCCTGTTCGCGGCGATCGACACCCCGATCCGGCAGTCGTTCGTGGTCGAGATGGTCGGGCAGGACGATCTGACCAATGCCGTCGCGATCAACTCGACGATCTTCAACACCGGCCGCATCCTCGGCCCGGCGGTCGCCGGCGTGTTGATCACGGCGGTGGGCACCGGCTGGGCCTTCATCGGCAACGCGGTGTCGTCGTTGGCCGTGCTGGCCGGCCTGGCCGCGATGCGTCCGGCCGAACTGTTCCCGGCCCGCCCGCTGGCCCGGGCCGGCGGGCAGCTGCGCGAGGGGCTGCGCTACGTCCGCGGCCGCTCCGATCTGCTGCTCACCATGGTGCTGATCTTCGTGGTCGGCACGTTCGGGTTGAACTTCCAGATCACCTGCGCGCTGATGGCCAAGCAGGTCTTCGACCGCGGCGCCAGCGGCTACGGGCTGCTGTCCACGGCGCTGGCCGTCGGAGCGTTCTGCGGGGCGATTCTCGCGACCCGGCGGATGAAGCGGCCGACCATGCTCTTCCTGCTCAGCGCTGCTGTGGCCTTCGGCGTGCTCGAGGTCGTCACCGGGCTGATGCCCACCTTCGCGCTGACGGCGGTGACGTTGGTCCCGGCGGGCATGGCGATGCTGACCTTGACCACCGGCGCGAACTCGCACGTGCAGCTCGGGGTGGCGCCGCAGATGCGCGGCCGCGTGATGGCGCTCTACCTCATGTGCTTCATGGGCGGCACGCCGCTCGGCGCGCCGATCGTCGGCTGGCTCGCTGAGACGTTCGGCCCGCGCTGGGGGTTGGTCGGCGGCGGGCTGATCTGCGTCGTCTGCGTGCTCGCCCTTGGTGCGCTGATGGCGCGGCGGCGCGGCATGAATGCCGGCGACGTCGTCGAGATGGTGGCCGCGCGTTCGCTCGCCGCGTAGACCTGACGCCGTGCGTCTCGAAGAGCTGACCGACCCGGATGATCCGCGGTTGGCCGACTTCCGCGATCTCGCCGACGCTGACGTGCGGCCCGACCGCCGCGGCGTCGTCATCGCCGAGGGCGCCAACGTCGTGCAGCGCCTGGCCGCCTCGCCCTACCGGATGCGCTCGGTGGTGGCCGTGCCGGCCCGGATCGCCGTGCTGCGCGACGCGCTCGAGCCGCTCGACGTGCCGGTCTACTCGGTCGACAAGTGGGTGCTGTCCGACATGGTCGGGTTCCGGGTGACCCGCGGCGTCATGGCCTCCGCCGACCGGCGCCCGCCCATCGCGGCCGGCGAGTTGCTGTCCGGCGCTCGCCGGGTCGCGGTGCTGGAGTCGTTGAACGACTTCGAAAACCTCGGGGCACTGTTCCGAAATGCTGCGGCGTTCGGCGTCGACGCGGTGTTGCTCGACCCGCAGTGCGCCGACCCGCTGTACCGGCGCAGCGTGCGGGTCTCGATGGGTCACGTGCTGCAGGTGCCGTTCGCGGTGCTCGACGGGCCGTGGCCGGAATCGCTGGAAGTGTTGCGTTCGAACGGCTTTCAACTGCTCGCGATGACGCCGGACGCCGCGGCAACGCCGCTGCCGAACATCGTGACCCCCCCTCGCTGGGCCACGATGTTCGGCGCGGAAGGACCAGGCCTGACCCGATCCGCCTCGGCGATGGCCGACCTGCGCGTCCGGATCCCGATGGCCGCGCAGGTCGACTCGCTCAACGTCGCCACCGCGGCTGCGGTGGCCTTCGCTGTCCTCAGCTACCGGTCGCCTTGATGATCGCGGTGCCGACCTTGACCGTCATCCCGCCGGCGAGCGCTTTGGTCATGAACACCGCGTTCAGTGCCTTCGCCGCGTCGGCGGACAGGTAGACGGTGGTGCCCTGCAGCGTGGCGACGCCGCTCTTGCTGATCGTCGGCGTCTCGAGCGTGCTGCCGTCGAGGTCGAACAGCTTCATGCTTTTCGCCGCCACGGTGGTCTTGCCGCCGCTCACCACGTCGACCTCGCCGGTGAGGTCGGAGTTGTCGCCCGGGTGCACGACGAAGTTCTTGAGGTCGACCTTGGTGGGGCCGCCGGTGAGGCTGAGCCCGCTGCCGTTGTGGTCGATGACGCCCTGTACGTACGGCGTGACCTCGCCCTTCTTGTAGATCGTGGCTTCGCCGCCGGTGATCGGGAACGAGACGGTGCCGTTCGCCATCTTCGCGGTACCGATCAGGCCCGGGGTGAGCTTCAGCGCACCGAGGGCCTTCACGAAGCCGGCGTCGAGGACGACGCTGGTGCTGTCGCCGGACAGCGTCTTGAACTGCCCGACCGGCTTGTCGCCGCCGCTGCTGCTGCATGCGGCGAGGCTTCCGGCGAGACCGGCGGCCACGACGGCCGCCGCTGTTTTCCGATGTGCACGCATTGCTGGTCCCTCCTGAGGATGTCCATCACCCACAGTTCGAGGTGCGGCATCAGGCGGGTTCGGGAGCCGGTGGTTACGTACCGCTTACGGCGGCACTCGACGAGGGAGCGGATCGCGCCAGGCGGTGTGCAGCGAGGCGAACTGGCCGTCGCCGGAGGCGATCAACTGCGCCGGCGTGCCGTCCTCGACGATCCGGCCGTCCTCGAGCACCAGCACCCGGTCGGCGATCTCCACCGTCGACAGGCGGTGGGCGATGATCAGCGCGGTGCGCTGCGCGAGCACGGTGCGCAGCGCTCGCTGCACCGCCCGCTCGGTGGGCACGTCGAGCGACGACGTCGCCTCGTCGAGGATCAGCACCGCCGGGTCGGCGAGGAATGCCCGCGCAAACGCAACGAGTTGGCGTTGCCCGGCCGAGAGCCGGCCGCCGCGCTTGCGCACGTCCGTGTCGTAGCCGTCCGGCAGCGCTGCGATGAACTCGTGCGCGCCGACCGCCCGGGCAGCCGCCACGATCTGTTCGCGCGTCGCGCCGAGCCGGCCGAAGCCGATGTTGTCGGCGACCGAACCGGAGAACAGGAAGCCGTCCTGGGTGATCATCACGACCGCGTTGCGCATTTCGTCGTCGGCCACCAATCGCAGGTCGACGCCATCGAGGCGCACGACACCCGACGTCGGGTCGTAGAACCGCGAGATCAGCTTCGCGATCGTGGTCTTGCCGGCGCCGGTGGCGCCGACCAGCGCGACCGTCTGCCCGGCCGGGATCAGCAGGTCGAGCTCGGCCAGCACCGAACGACCACTTCGATATTCGAAGCGGACGCCGGACAGCTCCACTTCGCCGCGCGCCGATCCGCCGAACGACGCCGGGTCGTCCGGTTCCGGCACGCTCGGCGGCTCGGCCAGCACCCCGGCGATCTTGTCCAGCGCCGCAGTGGCCGACTGCAGCGAGTTGTAGAACATCCCGAGGTCTTCCATCGGGTCGTAGAACTGCCGTACGTAGAGCAGGAATGCGGTGAGCACGCCGAGTTCCAGGCTGCCGTCGATCACCCGGTAGCCGCCGACGAGCAGCACGAGCACGGTGGCGACGTTGCCGATCAGCGACGTGCCCGGGATGAACCACGCCTGCAGGTTGAAGGTGTCGCGGTTCGTCGCGCGGTAGGCGTCGTTGAGTCCGGCGAAGATCTCGTCGTTGCGCTTCTCGCGGCGGAACGCCTGCACGACCCGGATGCCGTTGAACGTCTCGACGATGTTCACGATCAGCGTCGCGACGGTTTCCCGGGTCCGGCCGAACGCCACCGCCGCGCGCGGCGAGAACCATCGGTACAACAACCACAGCGGCAGCAGCGACGCGAACGCGATGAGCGCCAGCGGCACGTCGAGTGCCACCAGGAGCACCGCGATCGCGGCGCTGTTCAGCATCGTGGTGACGAGCTCGTCGACGCCGGTGTCGAGCAGTTCGGTCAGCGTGTCGACGTCTGACGTGAGCCGGGAGATCACCCGGCCCGAGGTGAACCGTTCGTGGAAGGACACCGACAACGACTGGATATGGTCGAAACCGCGTCCGCGCAGGTCGAACAGGATCTCCTGGCCGATCCGACCGCTACGCATCACGAACACCGAGCGCAGGTATCCGGACAGCAGCGCAGAGACGAACAATCCGCCGCCGACGGCCAACAGCGCGCGGTAGTCGCCGTGCCGGGCATCGGGCAGCGCGGTGTCGATCGCGACGCCGATCAGCCACGGCGCGGCCATGGTGGCCATCACCTGGGCCATGGCGATCAGCAGCGCGCCGAGGATGCGCCGACGGTACGGGCGGATCAGCTCGCCGAGCAGCCTGCGTCCGGCCCCGTGCAGACGCAGTCCGCCGTCGCGGTCGGTGTCCGTCGGGCCCTCGCCGGCCGCCTGCCGCCCGCGCCAGGCGTCGGTCGGCGTGGTCGTCGGGTCGGTGGTGGTCATCGCGTCCCCGCCCCCTCCAGCTCGGCAGCCTGCGAGAGCAGCTGCCGATAGGCGGGCACGGTGGCCAGCAGCTCACGATGCGTGCCGACGGCCGCGATCCGGCCGTCGGCCAGCAGCGCCACCCGGTCGGCCAGCAGCACCGTCGAGGGACGGTGCGCGACCACCAGCGCGGTGGTGCTCGCGAGCACCCGGCGCAACGCCTCCTCGACCTGTGATTCGGTGTGCACGTCCAGCGCCGACAGCGGGTCGTCGAGCACCAGCACCCGCGGGCGGCCGAGCACCGCGCGGGCAAGCGCGAGGCGCTGCCGCTGCCCGCCGGACAGCGACAGACCCTGCTCGCCGATGCGGGTGTCCAGGCCGTAGGGCAGGTCGTAGACGAACTCCGCGCGGGCGACGGTCGATCGCCTCTCGCACGTCGTCGGCGGACAACCCGGCACGGCCGAGGGTGAGGTTCTCCCGCACGCCGGCCGAGAACAGGGTGGCGTCCTCGAACGCGGTGGTGACCGCGTGCCGCAACTGGTCCAGACGCAGGTCGCGCACGTCGACGCCGCCGATGAGCACCCGCCCGCCGGTCACGTCGTAGAGCCGCGGCACCAGCGCGGTCATCGTCGTCTTGCCCGATCCGACGCCACCGACCAGCGCCATCGTCTCGCCGGCCTCGATCCGCAGGTCGATCCCGCGCAGCACGTCGACGTCGGAGTCGGCGTAGCGGAACCGGACGTCCTCGAAGGTCAGTGTGCTGCCCTGCTCAGCGGGCACCGCTGCTACCGGGTCGACGATGGTGGACTCGGTGTCGAGCACCTCGAAGATGCGCCGCGCGGCGCTCGCGGCTTCCTCGGCCAGCGCCATCAACCAGCCGAGGGAGACGATCGGCCAGATCAGCCGCAGGTACAGCGCCAGGAACGCCACCAGGTCGCCGGTGCTCAGCGTGCCGTGCGCGGTGGCGTACACGCCGCCCACCGTGGCCAGCGCGAGCACCGCCTGCGGGTGGCCCTCGAGCATCGCCCAGAACAGGCCCAGCGTGCGGATCTTGGTCAGCTCGGCGGACTGTAGGCGCCGGGCGTCCTCGCGAAAGCCGGCGAGCATGTGCCGGCGCCGACCGTAGGACTTGATCACCCGGATGCCCAGCACGGATTCCTCGACGCTGGTGGCGAGGTCGCCGGTGAGGTCCTGTGCACGACGCGCGTCGCGGCTGTAGCGCAATTCGAAACGCCGGGTCATGACGACGAGCGGGGCCATGGCCACGAGCACGAACAGGCCCAGCCACACCTGCAGATGGACGAGCAGGCCCAACACCACCAGCGTGGTGATGAAGTTGGCCAGCAGGAACACCGCGCCGAAACCGACGAAGCGGCGGATCGTCGACAGGTCGGTGGTCAGCCGCGAGAGCAGCTGCCCCGACGGCCAGCGGTCGTGGAAGGACACCGGCAACCGCTGCAGATGGGCGAACAGGTCGCGCCGCAGGTCACTCTCGATGCCGAGCGCGGAACTCGCCATCGCCTTGCGCCGAGCGAAGAACAGCACCGACTCGCCGATCCCGAACGCCAGCGCCAGACCGCTCAGTGCCCACAGTCCGGCGGTATCGCGGTCGGCGATCGGGCCGTCGACGACCGCGCCGATCACCAGCGGCAGGAGCGACTGCAGCAGCATCGCGCCGGTAGCCGTCGCGATCATGAAGATGATCGAGCGTCGGTGCGGCCGGGCCCACGGGCGCAGCCGGGCAACCGTCGCAAGCGTGCTGGATTCGCTCGCGACCGTCGGGCTCGGCGCCGCAGAGGTCACGACAGTCGACGGTACTTCGCGACGGCGACGCGGAGCGACCGAGTTTCGACGGCGCCGCACGCCGCTTCACGTCAGGACTTCAAGTCGACTTCAGGTCAGCCCGAAGCGGCTACTCGGACTCGCGGCGTACTCCGAGCAGGATGTCGTCCCACGACGGCACCTTGGTGCGGGTGGCGCCGGACTCGCGACGCCGGGCCGGCTTGCGACGCAGCTTCTCGGTGAGGGTCGGCTCGGCGTCCGTAGTCGCCTCGACCGGCGTCCAGTTGCCCAGGGGCAACGGCGGCTCGTCGAAGTCGGGGCGGGCCGCGGGCCCTGCCGGCGGCATCGGCGCCGCGCTCGACGACGTCAGCGGCGCGAGATCGAGCGGCCCCTCCGACGGCGCGTCCTGGTCGTACACCTCCTCGACCCGCGGCACCGGGCCGGTGGCGGCATCCGGCATGGGCGGGAACACGAACACGCCGGGCCCCAGTGGCGGCGCGGTCGGGGGTAGGGGCTCGGGAGGCACGACGGGCCGGATCGGTCGGTCGCTGAGCAGGTCGATCGCGGTGTCGTCGATCGGGGTCACGGTGCGCGACGCGAGGTGGAACACCCACTCGGCGGCGTGCTCCTCGTCCGGTTCGACGCCGCCGACCCAGCGGGCCACGACCAGCCACTCGCCGTCCGGGCGCCGGGCGTCCCACTCGACGTCGGCGGGGGAGATGCCGTGCGCGGCGAACCGTTCGTCGACGGCCTCGCCGAACACCACGACCTGGCCCTCGGTGGTGGTGCGCCGGGCGCGACCGCGACGGGCTTCGGCGGCGATGCGCTCCCGTTCCTCGACCACCGCGGCGGCGAAGCGCAGGATCCGGTCCACCGGCACGTTGTAGGCCGCGGCGAGCGACTCCGGCGATTCGCCGGCGCGTACCCGCACCTGGATCTCGCGCGGCCCGATCGTCGCACCCGGTTCGACCGGGGTGGCAGGCTCGGCGGCGGCCACCGGCCGGGGACGCTCGGTGCGCACGGCGCGACGCAGCACGGCGTCGACCGGGAGGTGGAACTGCTCGCCGACATCGGGGCTTTCCAGCAGCAGCGTGGTGCCGTCGTCGGTGAGGTGCACGAGACGCAGCTGACGCATGCGCTGACCTTAGGGGCGGCCGGGCGCGATGCCCGGCAGCACACGCCGTGGCGGCGGTGTTGGCCGAGGCGCCTGGACCTCCGGTCGGCGCGCCGCCTGCGGCGGCGGTGTTGGCCGAGGCGCCTGGACCTCCGGTCGGCGCGCCGCCTGCGGCGGCGGTGTTGGCCGAGGCGCCTGGACCTCCGGTCGGCGTGCCGCCTGCGGCGGCGGTGTTGGCCGAGGCGCCTGGACCTCCGGTCGGCGCGCCGCCTGCGGCGGCGGTGTTGGCCGAGGGCGCCTGGGCCTGCGGCGGCTGTGTTGGCCGAGGCGCCGGACGCAGCGCGTTACGAGCCGAGCACCTGGCGCAGGTACGGGTTGTCGAACACCCGGTGCGGGTCGAGTTGGTTGCGCAGGGCGGCGAAGTCGTCCAGGTGCGGGTAGGTGCCGCGCAGCGACGCGGCGTCGCGGTAGTGCAGCTTGCCCCAGTGCGGACGGCCGTCGACGTCCTCGGCGATCGCCTCGACGGCCCGGAAGTACGGCTCGTAGTCGCGGCGGTGGTACTGGTGCACGGCGATGTACCCGCTGTCGCGGCCATTGGCCGTGGACAGCCAGATGTCGTCCGCGGCCGCGAAACGGACCTCGATCGGGAACCCGACGAGATCGCCGCTGCGGGCGAAGTAGCGCTCGATCTCGCCGAGCACCTGCGGCACCGCTGCTCGGGGAACCGCGTACTCCATCTCACGGAAGCGCACCGACCGCGGCGAGGCGAACACCCGGTAGGAGCGGTCGATGTAGTCGCGCGCGGTCAGCAGGCGCGAGGCCAGCGCGTTGACGCGCGGGATCAAGCGCGGGCGGGAGGTGGTCAGCCGGTTGACCTGCTCGAAGACGGTGTTGGAGAGGAACTCGTCGTCGAGCCAGTCACGGAACCGACCCAACGGCGCCAGCTCGGTGCCCTCGAGCACCCGGTTGTTGCGCTTGGTCAGCACCCGGCGGGTGTGCGGGAACCAGTAGAACTCGAAGTGGTCGTTGCCGTGTACGAGCTCGTCGAGATCGGCCAGCACCTCGTCGAGGGCGGCGGGCGCCTCGGCGGCGGCCAGCGCGAAGGCCGGCTCGCACTGCAGCGTGACGGCGGCGATCACTCCGAGGGCGCCGAGCCCGACGCGGGCGGCCGCGAACAGCTGCGGGTCGTCCTCGGCCGAGCAGCTGCGGACGCTGCCGTCGGCGAGCACGAGGTCCAGCGCCCGGACCTGGGTGGCCAGCCCGCCGAGCTTCGCGCCGGTGCCGTGGGTGCCGGTGGAGATGGCCCCGGAGATCGTCTGGACGTCGATGTCGCCGAGGTTGGTCATCGACATCCCGAGCCGCCACAGCGCCTCGTTGAGGGTGTGCAGGCGGGTGCCGGCGAGCACCGTGACGGTGTTGGTGGCACGGTCGGCGGCGACGATCCCGGACATCCGGTCCAGCCGCAGCTGAATGCCGTCGGTCCACCCGATCGAGGTGAATGAGTGACCTGCGCCGACGGGCTTGACCGTCTGGCCGCGCTCGGCTGCGCCGGCAATCACGGCCGCCAGCTCGCGGACCGTGGCCGGCGCGGCGACCGTGACCTCGGCGCTGACCGTGTCGGCCCAATTGGTCCAGCTGCTCATGATGGCGTCATCCTGCCAGCGGCCGCACCCGGCGGTGTCTCGGTAGGGTCGCCGACGTGTCCGCCCGCCTGCACCTCGCCGATCTCGAGGCGCTGAGCGCCGCCACCGCCCACCTCGACCCGCCGTTGGCGGCGCTGGACGCCGCCGTGCTGGGCGCAAACGCCGCCGACCTGGCCCGCCGGGCCGGTGGCAAGCCGATCCGGGTGGCGGCGAAGTCGGTACGCTGCCGCGCGGTGCTCGAGCAGGTGCTGGCGCTGCCCGGCTTTGCCGGGGTGATGGCGTACTCGCTGCGCGAGGCGATCTGGCTGGTCGGGTGCGGCATCCGGGACGTGCTCGTCGGGTACCCGACGGCCGACCGCGGCGCGATCGCCCGGCTGCAGGCCGATCCGGAACTGGCCGACGCAATCACGCTGATGGTCGACGACGTCGCACAGCTGCGGCTGCTCGTCGGTCGGCCCGGCCTTGCGCGTATGCCTCGACGTCGACGCCTCGTTGCGGCTCGGGCCGGTGCACCTCGGGCGTGCGCCGCTCGCCGGTGCACACGCCGCAGGCGGCTGCCGAACTCGCCCACGCCGTGGCCACCCTCGGCCAGCGGGTGGTCGGGGTGATGCTCTACGAGGCGCAGATCGCCGGGCCTGCCGGACACGTCGCCGATCATCCGGTTCGTCAAGTCCCGTTCGGCGGCCGAGCTCGCGCAGCGTCGCGGTGAAGTGGTCGAGGCGGTGGAGAAGTCCGCGGGGGCCCTCGAGTTCGTCAACAGCGGCGGCACCGGCAGCCTCGAGGTGAGCTCGGCCGATCCCGCGGTGACCGAGGTGACGGCCGGTTCCGGGCTCTACGTGCCGACGCTGTTCGACGGCTACCGCGCCTTCGAGCCGCGCCCGGCGCTCTACTTCGCGCTGTCGGTCATCCGCCGCCCGGCGCGCGCGCATCGCGACGCTGTTCGGCGGCGGGTACATCGCGTCCGGGCCGGCCGGGCCGTCGCGGCTGCCGGCACCCGCGGACGGGGGCTGCGGCTGTTGCGCGCCGAGGGCGCCGGCGAGGTGCAGACACCGGTGCGCGGCCCGCGGGCGCAAGGCCTCGCGATCGGCGACCGGGTGTGGTTCCGGCACGCGAAGGCTGGCGAGCTTGCGAGCGGTTCGACACGATCCACGTGGTCGAGGACGGTGTGCGTCACCCGTTCGGTGCCGACCTACCGCGGCGAGGGCAAGACCTTCGGCTGACCCGTTCTGAACTCGACTCTTGCAACGAGATGACCAGAACCCGGGGCCGATCCTGGTCATCTCGTTGCAAGAGTCGGATGCCGGTGGTCCGGGATCCCGCACGGTGAGACGGGTCGGGCGGACGCGGGGTCGGCGACACGAACGGGCGGGAAGGCGCGTCTCCCCGGCTGTTCGTGTCGAATTCCGGCGCGGATTTCGTCTCGACGGGCCGGGAAGGCGGGTCCGGGCGACGAGCGAGGGCGGGTGGATCGACACCGAGATCCGCTTCGAGATCAGCCCGCGAGAGGGCGGCAGCGAGCCGCGCTTCACGCACGTCGGACTGCACCCCGACTCCGAGTGCTGCGACGTCTGCTCCGGCGCGTGGAACTTCTTCGTCGGGGACAGCCTGCGCGCGCTGCTCAGCGAGGGCGCCGGCGCGCCCATCACCCCGGCCGACGAGGAGCGCCACCGCAAGGAGTTCGGGCGTGGCCTGATCGGAGGTGTGGGGCCTGATCAGGTGTGGGGCCTGATCAGGTGTGGGGCCTGATCAGGTGTGGGCGATGTCGTCCCAGCCGTCGACCTCCTCCGGCTTGCGCGGGGCCGGGCCGACGTAGCGCGCCGACGGCCGGACCAGGCGGCCGGTCTGCTTCTGCTCCATGATGTGCGCCGACCAGCCGCGCGGTGCGGGCGCAGGTGAACATCGCCGGCATCATGTGCGGCGGCACCTCGGCGAAGTCGAGGATGACCGCGGCCCAGAACTCGACGTTGGTCTCGATCGGGCGGTCCGGGCGGCGCTCGCGCAGCTCGGCCAGCGCGGCCTGCTCCAGCGCGTGCGCGGCCTCGTAGCGGGGCGCGCCGAGCTCCTTGCAGGTGCGGCGCAGCACGCGGGCGCGCGGGTCCTCGGCGCGGTAGACGCGGTGCCCGAAGCCCATCAGCCGCTCGTGCCGGTCGAGGATGCCGGTCGACGACCTTGCGAGCGTCGCCGGTCCTGCTCGACCTCCTCGATCATCGGCAGCACCCGCGCCGGGGCGCCGCCGTGCAGCGGGCCGCTCATCGCGCCGATCGCGCCGGACATCGCGGCGGCGACGTCGGCGCCGGTGGAGGCGATGACGCGCGCGGTGAACGTCGAGGCGTTCATGCCGTGCTCGGCGGCGGAGACGAAGTAGGCGTCGACCGCCTTGACGTGCTGCGGGTCGGGCTCGCCGCGCCAGCGGGTCATGAACCGCTCGACGATCGTTTCGCACTGGTCGATGCGCGACTGCGGGACCGCCGGCGTCGCCGATGCCCGCGCGCCGACTGCGCCACGTAGGACAGCGCCATCACCGCGGCCCGGGCGAGCTGCTCGCGGGCCTCGTCGTCGCTGATGTCCAGCAGCGGCCGGTAGCCCCAGATCGGCGCGAGCATCGCCAGCGCGGCCTGCACGTCGACGCGGACGTCGCCGGTGTGCACCGGGATCGGGAACGGCTCGGCCGGCGGCAGGCCGGGGCCGAACTTGCCGTCGACCAGCAGCGCCCACACGTTGCCGAAGGTGACGTGGCCGACGAGGTCCTCGATGTCGACGCCGCGGTAGCGCAGCGCGCCGCCGTCCTTGTCGGGTTCGGCGATCTCGGTCTCGAAGGCGATGACGCCCTCGAGACCCGGGCTGTAGTCGTCTGCCATCGTGCTGCTCCGATCGGGCTCGGTTCTGCGACTGCGAGCGAGTACCGCTGCCCATTCTGCTCATACCCGGGACGTGGGCGAAGTACGGAGGTGGAAGGATTGTCACCGATGACCGATCCCGGCGGCGCTGCGCCGCAGCTACGAGCGCGACCACGCTTGACCGACTCGCGGCCTACCCGACAGCTGGCTGCCGCAGCTGCGGAACTGGTTCGAGGTCGCGGCGCGCCGATCCCGCGGTGCTGGAGCCGAACGCGATCCAGCTGGCCACCGTCGACGCCGCCGGCCATGCCGTCGGTGCGCACCGTGCTGCTAAGGGGATCGACGAGCGCGGCATCGTCTTCTACACCAACTACGACTCGGCCAAGGCCCGCGATCTCGACGCCAACCCGCAGGCCGCCGCCGTGTTCGTGTGGCTGGCGCACCAGCGTCAGGTGCGGCTCGCGCGGCAGCGTGGGCAAGGTCGCGCGCGCCGAGACCGAGGCGTACTTCGCGACCCGCCCCCGGGAGTCGCAGCTCGGCGCGTGGGCCTCGCCGCAGTCGCAGGTGGTCGCCTCCCGGGCCGAGCTGGACGAGCTGGTGGCGCGAGGTCGAAGCGCGCTTCGACGGCGTCGACGTCCCGGCTCCGCCGCCGCTGGGGCGGCTATCGTGCTGCGCCCGGTCGAGGTGGAGTTCTGGCAGGGCCGCACCGGACGGCTGCACGACCGCATCCGGTACCGCGAGGTGGACGGCGGCTGGGTCCGCGAGCGGCTGGCACCGTGACGGACGAACCACCCGCCGACCCACCGGCACCAGACCCCGATCCCTCCCCACCCGGAATTGTCCGTGCTGCGGGTACTCATGACGCCGCACAGCACGGACAAGCCGGTGGGGTGCGGGCGGTGGTTGCGCGCGGCAGGCGGTCGACACCCGGCCGCTGGCGATCGCCGCCGTACCGGCGGCTGCTGATCGGGCAGGGCACGTCGTTCATCGGCTCGATGCTCACCCAGGTCGCGGTGCCGGTGCAGGTCTACGCGCTGACCCGCTCGTCCTTCTACGTCGGGCTGGTCGGCCTGGCCGGGCTGGTGCCGATCGTCGTCTTCGGCCTCTACGGCGGCGCCATCGCCGACGCCATGGACCGCCGCACGCTGTATTTCTGGGCCTCGGTGCTGTCCTGGCTGATGACGCTGTCGCTGTTGCTCCAGACCCTCGCAGGCGTCAACAACGTGTGGCTGATCCTCGCTCTGGTGGCGGTGCAGTCGGGTGCCTTCGCGGTTGCCTCGTCCGCGCGCGGCGCGATCATCCCGCGACTCGTCGACGGCGAGTTGGTGGCGGCGGCGAACACGCTGAACTTCACCGTCGGCAACGTCGGCCAGGTCGTCGGCCCGCTCATCGCCGGGGTGCTGGTGGGCCTGCCCAACGGGTTCGCCTGGGCGTACGGCATCGACGCGGTGTTGTTCACCGCCGCGCTGTACACGGCGTTTCGGTTGCCGCACATCGAACCCGACCACACCGGCCAGAAGCTCGGGTTGCGCTCGGTGGCCGAGGGCCTGGCGTTCATCGCCGGCCGTCCGGTGCTGTTCATGTCCTTCCTCGTCGACATCTGCGCGATGGTGTTCGCGATGCCGCGCGCGCTGTTCCCGGAGGTGGCCGACGACCGGTTCCACGGGCAGGTCGGGCCGCTGTACGCCGCGATCGCGATCGGGTCGGTGCTCGCCGGGCTGTCCAGCGGCTGGATCGGCCGGGTGCGCCGCCAGGGCGCCGCGCTGACCCTCGCCGTCGTCGCCTGGGGCGCGGCGGTCGCGATCAGCGGGCTGGCGCACCAGCTGTGGCTGGCGGTCGGATTCCTCATCCTCGCCGGCGCCGCCGACCTGGTCAGCGCGGTGTACCGGCAGACGATCCTGCAGACCTACGCCCCGGACGAGATGCGGGGCCGGATGCAGGGCGTGTTCATCGCGGTGGTGGCCGGCGGCCCGCGACTCGGCGACGTGCGTGCCGGCGCCACCGCGTCGGCGACGTCGACCACCGTTTCCTGGGTCGGCGGCGGCATCGCCTGCATGGTGGTCGTCGCGATCGCCGGCACGCTGGTGCGGCCGTTCTGGCGCTACGACGCCCGCGCCGCGCTCACCTCCGGCGCCGGGGGCTAACGTCGCCGGTCATGGCACGTAGTGGACGGCAGTTCCGTATCACCGCCGGCGCGCACGAGGCGGTGATCGCCGAGGTGGGCGCGGGGCTGCGCAGCTACACCGTCGGCGGGGTCGACATCACCTGCCACTACGACGCCGACGGGCTGGCGCCGAAGGCGTGCGGCGCCACCCTCGTCCCGTGGCCGAATCGGATCCGCGGCGGCCGGTACAGCTTCGATGGCGTCGACTACCAGCTCATCGTCTCCGAACCGGCCACCGGCAACGCCATTCACGGCCTCGGCCGTTGGGCGCGCTGGACCAAGGTGCATCATCGCGCCGATCGGGTGAAGCTGCGCCTGGACGTCGTGCCCCAGACCGGCTACCCGTTCGAGGTCCGGGTGACGATCACCTACCGGCTGCACAAGCGCGACGGCCTGCGGGTCACCCTCACCGCCCGAAACCGCGGCGACGCGGCTGCGCCGTTCGGCGCCGGGTCGCACCCCTACCTGTCCACCCGCGGGCACGACCTCGACGACGTCACCGTGCGTCTGCCCGCCCGCGAGGTCCTCGAGCTCGACGACGCGCAGATTCCGGTCGGTTCGCACGAGGTCGCGAAGACGCCCAAGGATCTGCGGCGGGGCCGCAAGCTGGGCGAGCTGCGTCTGGACGACGCGTACACCGACCTCGTCCTCACCGACGGCCGCGGCCATGCCGGAGTGCGTACCCGCGACGGCGGCGCGCAGCTGTGGTTCGACGCCGCGTTCGGCTATCTGCAGGTGTTCACCAAGGCCGACGTCACGCCCGGCCAACACGGGGTCGCGGTGGAGCCGATGACCTGCCCGCCCGACGCCTTCAACTCCGGTGCCGGCCTACTCGTCCTCGCACCCGGCGAGAAATGGCGTGGCCGGTGGGGCATCACGCCGGTCTGATCACTTCCGACTGAGCCTGCGATGCAGCCGCAAGTAAACACCAGGTCCAACCCGCATTCAGCGTCAGGTTGACCGCCGGGGCGCCCACGAAGCGCTCACGCGCGGCTTCGCCGAAGCGCTCACGCGCGGCTTCGCCGAAGCGCTCACGCGCGGCTTCGTCAAGGGTGTCGATCGCGTCGGGGGACCCGGCCGCGATCGCCGCGCACAGCGCCGTCCACACCACCGCGAAGGCCGCCGGCGGCGGCTGGAAGGCGGCTTGTGCAGCCGCCGGTACCACGTGGTGTCGGCCCGCGATGCCGGCGCGCCGACCACCGACGTGGCGGTGACGCCGGCCGAGGTCGCGGTCAGTGTCTTGGCGCGCATCGCTTAGCCACGGGTCGCGTGGTAGCGGTCCAGGGCCACCTTGCGTTCGACGGCGTGGTCGACGATCCGCTCGGGATAGTCGCCGGGCATGCCGTCGCCGAGCTCCCACGGCTCGTGGACGGCCTTGCCCGCCACGCCGCGCAGTTCGGGCACCCAGCGGCGCACGTAGTCGCCGTGCGGGTCGAACTTCTGCCCCTGCGTCACCGGGTTGAACACCCGGTAGTAGGGCGCGGCGTCGGTGCCGGTGCCGGCGGTCCACTGCCAGCCGTGCTGGTTGCTCGCTAGGTCGCCGTCGACCAGGTGCCGCATGAAGTGCCGCGCGCCGTGCTGCCACTCGATGTGCAGGTCCTTGACCAGGAACGATGCCACGATCATCCGCACCCGGTTGTGCATCCAGCCCTGCGCGAGCAGCTGGCGCATCCCGGCGTCGACGATCGGATAGCCGGTGGTGCCGTCCTGCCAGGCGCGCAACGCCTTGGAGGCAGCCCGGGCGTACGGCATGTTCCGCAGCTGCGGCAGGAAGTACTCGCGCGCCGACCCCGGCCACTCGGCGAGCACGCTCGCGTAGAACTCGCGCCAGGCGAGCTCCTTGCGATACGTCTCGTCGCCGGGCCCGAGGTCGGCCAGCATCGTGCGCGGGTGAATGCAGCCCCACTTCAGATAGACGGACATGTGCGACGTGCGGTCGAGATCGGGGCGGTTGCGGTCGTCGCCGTAGGTGCTCAGCTCGTTCCTGCGATACGCGCGCCACGCCCGCAGCGCGGCGCCCTCACCGGCTTGCGGCAGTTCCAGCGGCGTCGGCAGCTGCGGATCGGCGGGAACGTCGACGCCGTCGAGCCGGGTGTGCCAGTCGACCCGGCCGGTGATGGTCGACGCCGGCGCGCGCCAGCCGTGGTCCTTCCAGGCGCGGTAGAACGGCGTGTAGACCTTGAACGCCGCACCGTCGCCCGTGCGCACCCGCCCCGGGCTGACGGCGTACGGCGACCCGGTGCGCACCAGCGGCACGTCGCCCAACGCCTCGTCCACCTTCTTGTCGCGGCCGGTGCCGTACGGGCCGAAGTCGGCGCTCACGTGCACCGAGTCCGCCTTCGCCTCGCGCGCCACCAGCGGCACCGCATCGGCCGGGTTCCCGCGGCGCACCAGGAGCCGCCCGCCGTGCTCGCGCAGGTCGGCGTCGAGCGCCCGAAGGGTGCGGTACAGGAACGCAACCCGTGGCGCGCCGGCCGGCTTGAGCAGCGCCCGGTCGAGCACGAACAGCACCACCACCGGGCCGTCCGCGGCAGCCTCGTGCAGCGCCGGGTGGTCGCGCAGCCGCAGATCGCGGCGCAGCCACAGTACGGAGGTCACAGCGGCAGCCTGCCCGTGACCGGCGTCGACGAATCGGGCAGGCTAGCGAGTATGAGCGAGCGCAATGCCGATGACATGTACGTCGGCGGATTCGTCGGCAGTAGCCAGGTCGACCCGTCCGAATCCCTGACCGGCGACGACACCGAGGACCCGCTCGACTCGGGTGGCTACGTCCCGCCCGATCGCGCCCCGCACGGCTGGCGCGGCGAGACCGAGGCCGAATCCCTCGAGGGCGAATCGCTCGACGAGAAGCTCGCCGAGGAGGAGCCCGACATCACCGAGGCCGACCTCGACCGCGCCGATCGGGATCCGCGGTCCGGGCGCCTCGTCGCCCCCGACGAAGGGCTCGGTCCCGACGAGGAGAGCGAGGAGATCGCCACCGACGTCGGCTTGGACGGGCTGGCCGCCAGCGCCGAGGAAGCCGCCGTCCACGTCATCGACGAGCAATGAGCACGCTCACGAAGTACACGCACTCCTGTGTGCGCCTCGACGACGGCGACCGCAGGCTCGTCATCGACCCCGGCATGTTCTCCGAGGTTCAGGCGGCACTCGACGGCGTGGCCGCGGTCCTGATCACCCACGAGCATCCCGACCACGTCGACCTCGACGGCGTGCTCGAGGCAGCCCGGCGCGACCCGCGGCTGCGGATCTGGGCGCCCGAGCCGGTGGTCGCGGCGCTGGCCGAACTCGGCGAGCAGGTGGTCACCGCGGCGCCCGGGCAGGCGTTCGAGGCCGGTGGGTTCGCGGTGCGCACGCTGGGTGGCCAGCACGCGCTCATCCACCCGACGATCCCGGTCGTGCCGAACATCGGTTACCTGGTCGAGGACACCGTCTACCACCCGGGTGACTCGCTGATCGTGCCCACCGACCCGGTCGGGCTGCTCCTCGTGCCGATCCATGCCCCGTGGTCCAAGACCGCCGAAGTGATCGACTTCCTGGTGAGCGTGCGCGCGCCGCGCGCGGTCGGCATCCACAACGTCCTGCTCAACGACATCGGCCGCAACTTCGTCGAGGGACACCTCACCCGCATCGGTGCCGATCACGGCACCACCTACACCGCGCTCGCCCCGGCGGAGACGATCGACGTCTGATCACCGGGTAGCGGCAAGCGCTGACGGCGTCGACGGCGTGCGGCCGAGCAGCACCTCGGCGAGCACGTCGGAGTCGACGTTGCTGCCCGTGTGGATCACCGCCACACGCCCGCGTGCGCCCTCTGCGAGCAGCCCGGCCAGAGCCAGGCCGCCGGCCGGTTCCGCGACGTTGTGGGTGGCGCGGTACATCAGGCGCATCGCGTCGGCGGCGGCGTCCTCGGACACGGTGACGATCCGCGCGGCGCCTGCGACGATGCGCCGTACCGCGTCCGGGTCGGGCACCCGGGTGGCGACGCCGTCGACGAAGGTGTCGGCCGACTCGGTGCTCACCGGGAGGCCGGCCGCGAAGGACCGCGCGGTGGCGTCGGCGCGCTCGCTGACCACCCCGACGATCTCGGTGCGCAGCCCGAGCAGGTCGCGCACCGCGATCAGCCCGCAGATGCCCGAGCCCAGGCCGACCGGGACGTAGACGGTGTCGAGGTCGCCGGCCTGCGCGAACAACTCGGCGGCGTAGGTGGCCACCCCGGCGACCAGGTCGGCGTGGAACGACGGGACGACGTCGAGGCCGGGATCGGTCTCGACCAGCGCCGCGGCGTGCTCGCGGGCGGCCTGGAAGTCGTGCCCGGCCTCGACCACCTCGGCGCCGAGCGCGCGGGTGGCCGCGTTCTTCTCCCGGCTGTTGCCGTGCGGCACGACGATGGTCACCGGCAACCCGGCGGCGCGCCCGGCGAACGCGACGCTCTGCCCGTGGTTGCCGCGCGTCGCGGCCATCAGGCCGGTGACGTCTGGCCGACGACGGCGCAACCGCTCGACGTAGACCAGACCGCCGCGCACCTTGAACGCACCGACGGGCGTGTGGTTCTCGTGCTTGACGACGACGTCGGTGCCGACTGCCTCAGCGAGCAGCGGCCACCGGTAGGTCGGCGTCGGTGCGAACACGCGGCCCACGATCTCGGTGGCCTCGTCCAAGTCGGCTCGGGTGATGTCGGCTCGAGTCAGTTCCGGCATGTGTCGATGATGCCTGGGCCGCAGCCGCGCACTGCTCGCCCAATGCGTCGAATTCGGCCTGCCTGTTGATCAACTTGTGGACGGACCGGTGCACAACCGGTTGCGTCGGGGGATAACCGGGCACTTGTTGTGGATGATCCAGGAAACTCGCACAATCCACCGCTGCAGGGGTTGTGCGGGGGGTTGTCGGCGCTGTAGAAATTGCAAGTCGCAACGCGGAGGACCGAGACCGAGGGAAACCTCGGAGCCGGATCGGCCGGGAAACCGGAAGGTTCGGGTGGGCCTTGCAGCGGGTGACAACCGGTCGCAATGCCGGTCGGCTCTCGGGCCGATAGGTGCTGTGGCTGGTGATCGGGGAAGCGGCCGACGTCCGCGTCGTCAAACACCCCGGTCGGTCGGGCAGGTCCGGCAGGCCCTCGGGTCGGTGGGACAGGTTCGACAGGTGGGGCCCGGTCATCTCATACATGACCGGGCCCCACTCCTGTGTCGGCCCCATGATGCCCAGTTCCCGGCGACTTTTCGGTAACGACACGGCACATATCACACGATCAACTTCGATACACGCCGTTGTTGTGGCGGTAACCGCCGAAACATCGGGCCGGGGTCTACTCGGTACATGACGAGCACGGCGCGCCGCCCGAGCACGTCACTGCGCTCGGATCTCGCCGTGTGCGGCGTCACTCTCGACGAGGGTCCGCAACCCTGGCCGCGCTCCGCGGCGATAGGCCACCTGCTGGTCGCCGGCACCGGGGCCGCGCTGCCGATCGTCGCGAACAGCAAGTACCTGGTCCGCGGCGGGCACCTGTTGCTCGAGGGCACCGACCTCGGCCTGGACGTCGCGCCGGTGCAGCGGCCGAGCTTCCACCGGCTGTCCACCGCCGACGGCACGCCCTACTACCTGCTGGCGAATCGGCACGGCGCGGACGTGCTGACGATCGGCGTGACCGGCGCGCGGGCCGTCCCGGCCGCCGCATTGGCGCAACTGGCCGCCGACGCCGTGCGCCTTGACGGAGTCCGCTCGGCGATCATCACCAGCGACGCGGGTGAGCGGCTCGCCGGCATCGTGGCCGCCGTCTCGGGCGCCGTCCCCGGCCTGCCGGTCCAGGTGCAGATCCCGATCCCGCGCGAGCTTTCGGTGCTCGCCGCGCTGAAGGCGGCCGGTGGCAGCAGCCTGGCGTTGCATGCCGAATCGGCGGCGCAGGTCGGGCGCCCGGTGTGGCGTGAGGCCGTGCGGCTCTTCGGCCGCAACCAGGTCTCGACCTACGTCGTGGTCGGGACCGACACCGACCCGGACGCCGCGGTCGAATGGGCGGGCGAGTTGATCCGGCTCGGGGTGTATCCCCTCGTCGTGCCGTTCCGGCCTGGGCCGGGCACGTTGCCCGCCGACGGCGGAAGGGTGCGCGCCCTGCCGTCGTGGTTGGTGGCCGATGTCACCGACCGGGTGGCCGAGCTGCTGACCGCGGCCGGGATGCGCGGGGCCGACCAGTCGGCCGGTTGCGCCGCTTGCGGGGCATGCAGCTGCCTATCGGCCGCGGGCGGCTGACCACCCGCGCGGCGGCGCTCGCCGCGACGATCGCGCACGCGCACACGTCGACGAGGCTGCCCGGCGCGATCGCCAGCCCGGAGAACAGCACGGGCGGGCAGCGGCGTGCCAGCTCGACGCTCAGGCCCTCGATGAAGGGGCCGACGGCCGGACCGAGCCCGGCGTCGATCACCACACAGTCGGGGTCGAGGGGCGCGGTCAGGAGCGTGCCGAGCGGTCGACCCACCAGCGCGCCGAGATCCTTGACGAACCGTACGGCGATGCCGTCTGCCTGGTCGATCAACTCGCTCAGCTCGTCGAAGGTCAGGTCGGCGTCGTAGATCTGGTTGAGCGCGTCGAGCACGTTCGGTGCGCGGGTCATGGTCGCCAGGCACCCACGGCCGCGATCAAGAGCAGCTCGATCCAGGAGTCGCGGGTCACCGAGGCCGTGGGCGGCCTGCTCAGCGAGCAGACCAGTGCGCTCGCCACCTCGCAGAAGGAGACCACGGGCACCGGCGCGCAGATCGACTACGCGGTGGCCGACGACCTGACGGGCAGCCCGGTGCCGGCGTCGGCGCTGTCGCACGACGGCAGTCCCGGGCTGGCGCGAACGTCGAACGGTTCGACGCGGGTCGACGCGCAGGTGGACTTCACCACGGCCGCCGGGAATGGCTTGCCGGCCGGCACTCCGGCCACCTGGACCGGCACCTTGACGGTGCCGGCGGCGGGGAAGTACTGGCTGAACATCCAGTCGCTCGGCGGGACCGGGCAACTGGTGGTCGACGGCACGACGCTGACCACCGTCGGTGGTGGTTTCACCACAGCGCCGCGGTACGGGGTAGGTCGATCCCAGTGGGCGCCCTGCCGTTCACCTGGCCCAAACGGCTCGACAGGAGGTCGCGCACCAGGCCGCGCACCCGGACCGGAGCTCCAACGGCGTCGACTCGGCGGGCAAGGTCTGTGCCGCCGGGGGTGGCGGACCGAACGCCGGCACGGCCGGCAAGACAACCTATTCGGAAGGCGTGAACATCGGCTACCGGTGCTTCGACGCGGCAGGCGAGGCGCCGCTGTCCCCGTCCGGCTACGGGCTGTCGTACGCGAAGTTCGGGTACTCGGCACTGCGGACGGCTGCTGCGCCGGATGATGGCCTGGACGTCGCCTTCTCGGTGACCGACAACGGGTCCGTGGCCGGCACCGCGGTGCCGCAGGTGTAGCTCGGCGCGCCGGCAACGGTACCGAGCGGTGTGCAATTCGCGAAGAAGGCACTGGCGCCTACGGGCGCGTTTCGGCTGGCAGCCGGGCAGACCAAGACCGTGACGCTGCACGTTCGGGTGCGCCAGTTGCAGTACTGGAGCGATGTCACCGGCTGGACGCTCGCGACCGGCGCGCGGACGGTGTATCTGGACTCGGACGAGCGGACGGATGCTGCGCAGGTCGGGGTGACGATCGGGATGCTCAGCCGGCGTGGGCGGACGTAGCCGGCGAGATGCAGACCTTGGACGTGACGTGCACGCCGTGGCTCACCGGACCGTGTCCGGTGAATTCTTGTCCTGGGTGGGCACGACCGGCAGGATGTCGCCGCTCATCTGGTCGTAGCCCCAACCGTCGTCGCGTCGTCGCGTTGTCGCGAGGGCGGACACGAAGGTCTGGAACAACGCGTACTCGCCGTTGGGCAGCGTGTACGTCATGTCCAGCCCGATGCCGAGCACGTCGTCGGTGTAGCCGGTCACCGTCTCGCTCTGGCCGTCCTCGGGAGTGAGCGTCGGCCCGGTGTTGTTCGTGATCGTCTCCTGCCCGGAGAAGGCGCCCTTGTCGTCGCTGGCCGAGGTGCGCGGTGGTTGTCGGGGCCCGTGGCGTCGGCGGTGCCGCAGAGCACCGGACTGGCCGCGCGCGAGGCGGCGGACCCGGACGTAGCCGGCGAACTTGTTCATGATGTCTCTTGCCCTTCGCGTGGGCCGGCTCTGTACTCGGCCGGTTGGTTTCAGCTTCGTGCGGAGCAGGCGCCTCGAGGGTGGGGTGATGGGTCTTGCTGGCGGCTGACTTGTCGGTCCTGCGATTGGTGGATGTGTGCTGTTTTGAAAAACGAAACGGCCGCGGTGGGATAGTCCGCCGTCCTCGGGTCGGCGACAAGCAAAGAGCGCGGCGACGAAGGTGTTGCGCTGGTCCTTGCGTGCCGCTGTCGGGTTGCCGCCCGCGCGGCTCAAAACTCTTTTGTTTCTTGGGTTGTGGCCAACCCGAAACTGTCGGTCCCGACCTCTAAAATCGTACCTATGAGCGAGGCACTTACCACCGATGCGCCAGCCGCGACGCTGGCCGGGGCGCACTCGCTCGTCGACGGGCTGCTCGCGGCAGACCTGACCGTCCCAACCGACGACGAACTGCTCGTCGACTTGCGGGAGTTGGAGCGGCTCTCCCGGCGGCTGGTGGCAGTCGGGCATGGGTTGATCGCCGAAGCCCAGACGCGGTGCCTGCCGCACTCGCTGGGGGCGGCGTCGATGGCGGTGCTGCTGGGTCAGCTGCTGCGGCTACACCCTGGTGAGGCGCGGGCCCGGGTGCGCGCCGCCGAGGCGGCCGGGCCGCGGAGGGCGTTGACCGGGGAACCGCTCGAACCGATCTTCCGCGACGTCGCCGCCGCCCAAGTGGCCGGGGACATCTCCGCCGAGCATGCCCGGGTGATCGTCCGGGCGGTGGAGGCGCTGCCCGCGGCGCTGCAGGCCGAACACAGCGAGGCCGTCGAGCGCGACCTCGTTGGGTTCGCGGCCGCGCTGGACCCGGCCGATCTGCACAAGGCCGCGCAGCACATCCACAACCACCTCAACCCCGACGGGCTCCTGGATGACCCGAAAGACCGGGAACGCAAACGCGACCTCACCGTGCGGCCACGCCCGGACGGATCGGCCGCCCTGCGCGGCGAACTGACCGCGGAGAGCGCGGAACGGCTGCTGTGCGTGTTCGACGCGCTCGCCAGCCCGGCGCCGGAGACCGACGGAGAGAAGGATCGCCGCACGGCGGGGCAGCGGCGCCACGACGCCCTGCTCGATGCGCTGACCAGGTTGTGCCTGGACGGGTCCCTGCCGCCGGCCGGCGGGATCGCCACCACTGTCATCGTCATCGTGGGCGAGGAGTCGTTGCGCACCGGCACGGGTCTCGCGGAGACCGGGCACGGCGCGCTCATCCCCGCCAAGACCGCGTTGCGCTGGGGCGGCGCGGACCAGCGCATCAGCGCGGTCCGCGTCACGAGCGAAGGAGTCGTGACCGGCCATACCGATATCCGGCGGGCGTTCACCGAGAACCAGCGCCTCGCGATCCTCGCCCGAGACGGCGGCTGCACCTTCCCAGCCTGTGACCGGCCGGGAGCCTGGACCGAGATCCACCACATCATCCCGTTCAAAGACGGCGGCCCCACCACCATCGACAACGGCGCGATGATCTGCGGCTACCACCACCGCAACTTCGAGAAGCTCGGCTGGCACTGCATCACCCACCACGGCCGACCCGCGTGGATCCCACCACCACACATCGACCCAGACCGACAACCGAGAAGAAACCCGCTCCACGAGAAACCACTCAGGAGGTGAAGAGCGGGCGTCGAAACGATGACGGCCGTCAGCGGGCGTCGCGCTCGATGAGTTGTGAGCCGAAGCCGGCGTCGCGCTCGATGAGTTGTGAGCCGAAGCCGGCATCGCGCTCGATGAGTTGTGAGCCGAAGCCGGCGTCGCGCTCGATGAGGTGTGAGCCGAAGCCGGCATCGCGCTCGATGAGTTGTGAGCCGAAACCGGCGTCGCGCTCGATGAGGTGTGAGCCGAAGCCGGCGTCGCAATCATGAGCGCGAGCGCGCGCGGCGTCGCGGTAACGACCGGCGAGCAGGATGGTGATCGTGACCGACCCGTGCGATGTCACGATCGCCACCTACCAGGCCAGCGCGCAGGACTATGCCGACCAGACTCAGCGGCCGTCGGAGGCGGTGGTGCGGTTCTACGATGCGCTCGCGGAGTTGGTGGGTGGCGGCCGCGCGCTCGAGGTGGGCAGCGGGCCCGGCCGGGCGGCCGCCTATCTGGGCGAACGGGGCGTGCCGGTCGAGCGCACCGATGCGACTGCGGCGTTCGTCGAGATGCAGCGCTCGGCCGGCCATCCGGCGCGGCTGCTCGACGTGCGGACCGACGACCTTGGTGGTCCGTACGCGGCGGTGCTCGCCGACGCGGTGCTGCTGCACCTCGACCGCGCGCAGTTCGCGGAGGTGCTCATCAAGGCTCGCAACGCAGTCGACGACCAGGGGATTCTCGCGCTCACTCTCAAGGAAGGCGACGGCGCCGGCTGGACCACCGCGAAGCTCGGCAAGCCGCGGCACTACACCTACTGGCGCGAGCCGGGTCTGCGCGACGTGCTGATCCGCACCGGCTGGTCGGTGATCTCACTCGACCACGTGCACGGCCGGGTCGACCCGTGGCTGTACCTGCTCGCCCGAGCGCATCCGACGAACTAGCCGGCGCAGATCTCCGCGAGTGTGGTCCGCATGACCTCCGGGTCGGCATCGACACCGGTCCACAACTTGATGCTGATGACGCCCTGGTTGACGAGCATGCCGAGGCCGTCGAGCGTCGGGCAGCCGCGCTCGGCCGCCTCGCGCAACAAGGTCGTGGCAGGCGGGGTTGGGGATCACGTCGGCACCAGCATCGAGGCGCCAGCGACGCGACGTCGACGTCCAGGCGGGCAGCGACGCCGGCTCCGCACCGCGCCCGGCATTGCGATTGACCACGGTCATCTGCGGCGCGCCGGCGAGCGCGGTCTCCACCGCGATCGCCCGGGCGGCGCCGCCGGCGCCGAAGATCACCACGTGCGTACCGGCCGGATCGCCGACGCTGCGCAGCGCGGCCAGAAACCCGGCGCCGTCGCTGTTCTCGCCCACCAGCCGCCCGTCGCGGGCCACCACGCAGTTGACGGCGCCGACGATCGAGGCCGACTCGGCGAGTTCGTCGAGGTAGTCGATCACCGCCACCTTGTGCGGCAGCGAGCAGTTGAATCCGGCCCAGCTCATGGCTCGGGCACCGGCGTCGCCCAACGCGTCGGCGGCGACCTCGCAGTTCAGGTACCGGGCGTCGACGCCGTGGTGCCCGTACGCGGCATCGATCATCGCGACGGTCGGGTTCTCGCCGGCGGGCGTGGAGAACGATCCGGTGACGGTGCCGATGAAGGTGCCGCTCATGCGGCTTTACTCACCCATGGCCGAGACGCTCGAAGCCGACGTCGTGGTGATCGGCTAGGGCATCGGCGGCGGCACCGTGGTGTGTGCGCTCGCGCTACGCGACCATCGTGCCGCTCGCGGTGCTGAACGAGGTCGCGCGGCACAGCGTCGAGTGGCTGGTGATGGCCGAGGACCTGCCGCACCGGGACAACCGGGTCACCATCGACGCGTCCGGCCGCATCAGCACCGCGCGCACCGCGGTCGGGATGAGCGCGCACGCCGCGCGGCTGCGCCGGGCGAAGCGGGTGCTGCGGGCGGCCGGCTACGACGCGGTCGCGACCCAGCGTTTCGACATCAGCACGAACAGTCATCAGTGCGGAACGGTGGTCGCCGGGACCGACCCGGCACGCAGCGTGCTCGACGGGTGGTGTCGTACCCACGAGGTGGACAACCTCTGGGTCGTCGACGGCTCGTTCTTCCCGTCGTCGGCGCGATGAACCCGGCGCTGACGATCGCGGCGCAGGGTCTGCGCGTCGTCGCCGAATCCCTAGCGCCGGGTGCATGATTCGGGCCAACCCGGTAACGCGCACGACACGAACCCAGGAGATGCTGTCGCGCATGTCAACCTCCGACACCGCCGTCATCGTCGATGACCCGAACCGCAACTACGGAGACCGCGTCGTCGCCGTCGAGCCGGGCGGGATCGAGGTCATCCCGCTGGACGAGCGGCACGGCCAGCCGCGTCAGCTGCTGTGGACCTGGACGTCGCCGAACATGGAGTTCGCGACGTCGGCGTCGGCATCCTCGGGCCGCTGTACTTCGGGCTGACCTTCTGGCAGACCGTGTCGGCGATCGTGCTCGGCACCGCACTGGGCTCGGTCACGCAAGGCGTCCTGTCGACCTGGGGCCCGAAGCACGGACTGCCGCAGATGGTGATCAGCCGCAGCGGTTTCGGCTTCCTCGGCAACATCCTGCCCGCGGGCATCAACGCGGTGGTGGCCGGCGCCGGCTGGTTCGCGGTCAACAGCGTGAGCGGCGCCCTGGCGCTGCACGCGCTGTTCCACGCGATCCCCAAGGGCCTCTGCCTGCTGATCATCGTGGTGCTGGAGGTCGGCATCGCGTTCTTCGGGCACAACCTCGTGCACGCGTTCGAGCGATTCGCGTTCCCGGTGCTGGCGATCATCTTCGTGATCGCCTGCGTCATCGTGCTGAGCAAGACCGCACCCGGGCGCGGCGCACACGTCGGTCCCCGGCGGCTGGCTGATCATGTTCGGCGCTACGTTCGGTTACGCGGCCGGGCTGGAACCCCTACGCGTCGGACTACACGCGCTACCTCGCGCCGGAGACGCCGGCCAAGCCGATCGCGGTGTACGCGTTCCTCGGCGTGTTCGTCTCCTGCGTCCTGCTCGAGATCGCCGGCGCCGGCGGCGATCACGGCCGGCGGCAAGGCGGTCGACCCGGACACCTTCACCAGCCTGCTGCCGACCTGGCTCGGGCAAGCTGACGCTGCTCGCCATCGCGCTCGGCGCGATCTCGGCGAACGCGATCAACATGTACTCCGGTTCGGTGTCGGTGATGGCCGCCGGGCTGCGGCTGCCCACGCACGCCGCCCGCGCCGCGGTGGCGCTCGTGCTCGGGGCGGCCGGCACCGTCGTCGCGTTCCTCGCGCTCGACGACGCCGGCGCGAACTACGAGAACTTCCTGCTGATCATCGCCTACTGGGTCGGTCCGTGGCTCGGCGTCGTGCTCGTCGACCGGTGGCTGCGGCGCGGCACCGACAGCCAGCTGCTCTTCGGCGACCGCGCGCTACCAGAACTGGGCCGGGTTCGATCGCGATGCTGGTCGGCGGCGCGGTGAGCATCTGGCTGTTCTCCAACCAGACGAAGTACATCGGCCCGCTGCCAACCGACCACCCGAGCCTCGGCGACCTCACCTTCGAGGTCGGCTTCGTGATCGCCGCCGATCCTCTACTACGTGCTGTTCAAGGCACTCAAGCCGCAGGCTCGGACCGCCGGTTGCCGAAACCCCGTCGCGGCAGGCCACACTGGCCCAGTGACCTACGACCCGCAGGCCTGGCTGGCGATCGCCGTCGAGGAGGCGCAGGCGGGGCTGGCCGAGGGCGGCATCCCGATCGGCGGCGCGCTGATCGGCGCCGACGGCGCGGTGCTCGGCCGCGGCCACAACCGCCGGGTGCAGGACGGCGACCCGTCGATGCACGGCGAGACCGCGGCCTTCCGCGACGCCGGGCGCCAGCCCACCTATCGCGGCACCACGATGGTCACCACGCTGTCGCCGTGCTGGTACTGCAGCGGGCTGATCCGCCAGTTCGGGATCTCGCGGGTGGTGATCGGCGAGGCCGCGCACGTTCTACGGCGGCCACGACTGGCTCGCCGAGCACGGCGTCGAGGTCGTGCTGCTCGACGACCCGGGCTGCGTGCAGATGATGACCGACTTCATCGCCGCCCATCCCGACATCTGGAACGAGGACATCGGAGTCGACTGATGCCACACGTCCCCGTCATCGACCTCGGCCCTGGTTCGACGGCGCTCGGGCCGGGCCGAGGTCGCCGCGCAGGTCGACGCCGCATTGCAGGACGTCGGGTTCTTCCTGGTGACCGGCCACGGCGTGATCCGGCGCTGCGCGCCGACGTGCGCGCGGCGGCGCGCGAGTTCTTCGCCCTGCCCGCGGGAGTGAAGCAGCAATACGCGGTCACCGTCGCCGGCCGCGGCTGGCTGCCGCCCGGCGTCGAGGCCAACGCCTACGCGGAGGGCACCGAGACGCCGCCCGATCTGAAGGAGTCGTTCTCGGTGGGCGCGGACGAAGCCACCGGCGAGCTCGACGGCTACTGGTTCCAGCGCAACGTGTTCCCGGCCGAGGTGCCGGCGCTGCAGACGGCGATCACGACGTACCTGGCGACGATGAAGCGTGCTCTCCGACGAGCTGCTGCGGCTGTGCGCGGCGGCGCTCGGGCTGGCCCGAGACTTCTTCACCCGTCACACCAGCCACTCCACGCACACCATGAACATCAACTGGTACCCGCCGATGGACGTCGCCGGCGCGCCGGAGGAGAACCAGTTCCGGATCGGCCCGCACACCGACTTCGGCACCGTCACCGTGCTCGACCGCGAGCCCGGCAAGGGCGGCCTGCAGGTCTGGACCGAGTCCGACGGCTGGGAGGACGCGCCGTTCGTCCCGGACGCGTTCACCATCAACACCGGCGACCTGCTCGCCCGTTGGAGCGGCGACCGGTGGAAGTCGAACCGGCACCGGGTGCTGCCGCCGCAGGCCGAGGCGCCCGACGAGGACCTCGTGTCACTCGTCTACTTCTACGAGGCCGACCGCGACGCGATGGTCGAGGCGCTGCAGCCGCCGGTCGGCAGGCCGAACAGTTACCCGCCGGTGCGTTCGGCGGACTTCCTGCGCGAGCGGCTGGATGCGATCACGGTCGGCTGAGCGACGATTCGTGCCACACACCCGCGTGTGGCGGCGCGCATAACCCGAACCGCACCAGGTGCGGCATAGTGTCAGGCCAATCCCCGGTGTGCGAAGGACTCGTGGTATGCGGCTAGCGATCTGCAGCAGCAAGGGTGGGGTCGGCAAGACCGCCACCGCGGCGAATCTGGCGGCAGTGCTCGGGCGGCATGGCCGCACCCTGGCCGTCGACGCGGATCCGCAGGACAGCCTCGGCAGGGCATTCGGCGTGATCGCCGGCCCGCAGGACTCGCTCGTCCGGCGTGCTCGGCGACGAAGCGGTCGACGTGCGGACGGTGATCCGCCGTGACGTCGCGCCCGGCGTGGACGTGCTGCCGGCGCATCCGTCGCTCGAGGCGCTGGGGGTGAGCCTGGCGCAGCAGGGCGGGCTGATCACGAGCATCAAGCGGGCGTTGCGCCCGGTGATGGCCGGCTACGACCACATCATCCTGGACACCCACGGCGACACCGGCAATCTGACCCTGGCCGCGATCGCCGCCGCCGATTCGGTCATCGCCGTGTTCACCTCCGACCCGGGCAGCGCGGTCGGGGCCGCGCGCATCACGTCGTTCCTCAACTCAGCACCGGCGGTTCGAGAACACGTCGGCGAATCTGCTCGGGCTGGTGTGCGCGAACTGGGACAACGCGGGGTACGCGGCCCGCGAGGTGGCCGGGGCGCTCGAGCAGACCGACCTGCCGATCATGTCGACCCGGATCCCGTACTCGCGCCGGGTTGCCAGCGCGACCCTCGCCAAACGGCCGGTGGTGTTGCGCGCGCCGAACAGCTCGGTTGCCGAGGCCTACGAGCAACTTGCCGACGAGGTGCTGGCCGCATATCACCAGGTGGTGCTGGCAGCATGAGAAGCGGAGCAAACCCGCATTCGCCCTCGCGGACGAACGAAGGGCGCGGCGATGAACTCTCGCGACATCGCCGCGCGCGACGGCTCGCCGCCGACCTGCTCGCCGAGCCGTCGCTCCGCAGCCCGAACCGACCCCGGCGCCGCGGCGCTCGCCCGGCGCGCGGCCGCCGCCGGTGCCGGCGGCCACCGCTGCCGAAGCCGACCGACGGCCCGCGCACCCGCGGCCCCGCCTTGCAGACCGTGGTGCGCCTCGAACCATTCGACTGGTACAAGCCGCTGCTGCGTGTGCATTGGCTCTCGGTCTCGGTGCGCGTCGGCCCGATCTACGGACAGTTGGGGATCCGCCGCGCGTCGCGCTGATCCCACGGACGGTTGGCCGCGCGCCTACGGGGGTACCGCTCAGGGATGAGCGAGAACGGCGAGACGAAGCCGGCGGGCGAGGGCCTCACCGACGCCGAGATGGTCGAGCAGGTGGCCCGCCAGACGGACAGCGAACGCCGCTGGACCGACGTCTTCGAGCGGGAGCGCGAGGGCGCCGGCTCCGAGACCGAGGCCGCCAAGGCCGACGCCGACGACCTCGAGGGCTGATCCGCCTCAGCGCCCGGTGACGCCGTCGATCCGCTCGCGCAGCAGATCGGCGTGGCCGTTGTGGCGCGAGTACTCACCGATCATGTGCACGACGATCATGCGCAGCGACATGAGCTCGCCGTGACTGGTGATGGTGTCGTCGAAGGAGTGCTGCGCAACTATCTCGCGGGCGGCCCGGCACTGGTCCTGCAGACGCTCGATCGCCGCCGGCGCGTCCGCGGGCTGCACGTCGTCGAAATCGGCGTCCTTGCCGAACGCCGGGTCGTACATCGGCGGCAGCGACTGCCCACCGAGCCGTTCGACGAACCAGGTGCGTTCGACCTTGGCCAGGTGGCGCAGCAGGCCCAGCAGCGACAGGTTCGACGATTCGATCGGCCGCCGCGCGAGTTGCTCGGCGCTCAGACCAGCGCAGATATTGAGCAGTGTGGCGCGCTGCCAGTCGAGATATGCCTCCAGCATGGGTCGGTCGGGGCCGACGAGCGAGCCGTCGACGTCGTCCGGTTTCGGGGCAATCCAGGTCATCCCGCAATTGTCCGCCACCGCCTCCTGTGGCGCGGTTCACGCCCCTGAGGTTGTTCACCTTCGTCGGCTAACGTCCGTCGACATGGCGGAGAACAACGACGATCCGGCGCTCGAAAAGTTCGACAGCGCCTTGGCCGAGACACAGCGCGCCGAGCGCGCGGAACGCGAGGCCGACCTGCAGCGCGAGCGCCGCACCGACGAGCGCATCATCGACGCACTGTCCCGGCGCGAGCAGCGAGGCTGACCCGATAGGTTCGTCGTCTCGACGGGAAGGACTGTTGGGTGGTCGACACGCAGGAGGAGCGCGAGCTCAAATTCGATGTGCCCGACGGGTTCGCGCTGCCGACGTCGGCGGAGCTGACCCGAGCCGCAGGCGACGGCGCATCGACCCGGTGCGCGACCGTCGAGCTGGCCTCCACCTATTTCGACACCTCCGATCGCGCGTTGCTGCGGCACCGCGTGACGCTGCGCCGTCGCGAGGGTGATACCGACACCGGCTGGCACCTCAAGGTGCCGCATGAGAACGCGCGCACCGAACTGCGCCTGCCGCTCGACGGCGAGACCGAGGTGCCCGGCGAGCTGTCCGGCCTGGTCGCCGGACTGACGCTGGGCGCGCCGCTGCAGCCGATCGCCACGGTGCGCACCACCCGACGGCTCACCGGCATCTACGGTCGCGGCTCGCTGCTCGCCGAGATCGCCGACGACAGCGTGCACGGTGCGACTTTCGGCACCGCCACCCAGCTGTCGGAGTGGCGCGAGATCGAGGTCGAGCTCGGCGACGGCGACGAGAAACTGCTGGGGCGCCTGGCCAAGAAGCTGCTCGCTGCGGGCGCGCGGGAGTCCGCGTCGGGGTCGAAACTCGCCCGCACCGTCGGGGTGGAGACTGCCGTCCACCCGGCTCGCGACGAGGCCACCCAGCTGCTCGTCGACTACCTGGAGGAGCAGTTTCAGGTGGTCAGCGCCGGCGACGTAGCGCTGCGCCGTGGTCAGGAGCCGGTCCACAAGACGCGCGTCGCGGTCCGGCGGCTGCGCAGTATCCTGCGCGTGTTCGGGGAACTGTTCCCCGACGAGCTGGCCGAATTCGACGCCGACCTGTCCTGGTACCAGAACACCCTCGGGGCGGTGCGCGACCAGCAGGTGCAGCGACCCCGGTTGGCTGCTGCCGTCGCGGCGCTGCCGCCCGAGCTGGTGCTGGGCCCGGTCGCCGCCGACCTCGACCAGACGCTGCTCGTCGCGCAACTGCGCGCCCGCGAAGACCTGGCCGCGAGCGTTGAACACCGAACGCTACCTGGCGATGCTGCGGCGCATCCGCGAGCTTGCCGACGACCCGCCGACACCGCAGCAGACCCAGGTCGCCGACCTCGTCGCCGCTGCGGAGGCCGCGCACAAGACGACGGCCCGGCGGCTCAAGCGCGGCGCGAAGGCGGAGGATCCAGAACTGTTGCACCGCGCCCGCAAGGCCGCCAAGCGGGCCCGCTATGCCGCGGAGCTGGTGGCGCCGGCCATCGGCAAGCGGGCGCAACGGCGCGTCGACCGGCTCAAGGGGTTGCAGGACGTGCTCGGCGAGCACCAGGACAGCGTGCAGTCGGCGGTGATCCTACGGCGGGTGGGCGCGAGCACCGGGGTGCGGCCCGAGCACAACGGCTTCACCTTCGGACTGCTCTATCAGCGTGAGCAGGAGCTGCAGGCCGCGTTGATCCACGAGGCGGTCGGCCTGCGGCTCTGAGGCTCGCGACGGTCTTGTCCGCGATGAACAGCCGTGGCGCGATTACGCCGTTGGTCAATCCGTCGGCCACGAACGTCAGCACCTCCAGCTCGCAGGCGGTCAGCCCGGCCGGGTTCGCGCGGGTGCCCGGCCGGGCCGCCGACCCGCGCCGACCACGCGGCCAGGGCGCCGAGATCGTCGGGGTTCATCGGCTCGTTCGCTGGACAGTCCAGCCCGCACGTGCGTCCGCGCGGCACGGGTATCACCGCGCAGCCAGGCAGCCTCGGCGAGCACCGCGGCGGCGTCCGGGTCGCCGCGCCGCATGCCGATGATGCCGATCCCCGTCAGCGCCGCGATGCGGCCCACCGTCAGCGCCGCGATGCGGCCCACCGTCAGCGCCGCGATGCGGCCCACCGTCATCGTGCCGGTGCGCTCGAGCTGCGCTATCCCGGCTTCGACGTCGCCGTGCCACGCAAGGGCACAGCCGATCGAGTTCAGCGAGTCGGGCTCGGCGTAGGCGTCACCGGTTGCGCGGGCCAGCTCGACCGCAGCTTGGCCGGTGCGCAAGCCTCGGCTGCCGAGCTCGACGTCGAAGGCGCCCTTGCCGGGTGTGGAGACACCGTCACAGAAGCCGGCCACTACCGGCACGGTCACCTGGCCGAGAACCGCGACACCAGGGCCGACTTGCCCTCGCCCGCCTCGCCGCCGACGAGCACCAGCGTGCCCGCACCGGTGCGGTCTCCTCGAGGCAGTCCGAGAGCGCCGCGAGCTATGCGCGCCGCCCGACCAGATCCATGAGCGCGAAACTAGGTGCAGCGGCGGGCGCGGTCAACGCGGGTCGCACAAGATCGGGGACCGCGCCGGTCAAGCTGGGGCGGTCCCGGTTCGCGTTTCCCAGCCGCCCTACGATTGGTCACAACAGCTAGCGCGAAGGATGCTCATGGCTACTCCATCGCTGTCGAAGAATTCGACCCCAACGGACAAGCCGGCCAAGGACAAGCTCGACCGCGGCGTGCTGCTCGTCGCGTCTGTCGTGGTCGTCGGAGCGATGATGTCGATCCTCGACGTCACCGTGGTCAACGTCGCCATCAAGACGCTGGCGCAGGATTTCCACACCCAGCTGACCACGATCCAGTGGGTCGCCACGGGCTACACGCTGGCGCTCGCAACGGTCATCCCGCTGACCGGCTGGGGTGCGGACCGATTCGGCACCAAGCGGCTGTACCTGATGTCGATCGTGCTGTTCGTGTGCGGATCGGTGCTGTCCGGCTGCGCATGGAATGCCGGGTCGCTGATCACCTTCCGGATCCTGCAGGGTCTCGGCGGCGGCATGCTGATGCCGGTCGGCATGACGATCCTCACCCGCGCTGCCGGCCCCCACCGGGTCGGGCGGGTCATGGCGGTCATCGGCGTTCCGATGCTGCTCGCGCCGGTGTTCGGGCCGATCCTCGGCGGCTGGCTGGTCGACGACTTCTCCTGGCGCTGGATCTTCTTCATCAACGTGCCGATGGGGATCCTGGCCGTGATCCTCACGCTCAAGATCCTGCCGCGTGACGTGACGTCCAGGCACGAGCGGCTGGACTGGATCGGGCTGCTGCTGCTCTCGCCCGGGCTCGCGCTGATGATCTACGGGCTCGCGCAGTCCAGTTCCTCCGGTGGCTTCGACTCGGCGAAGGTGCTCGTGCCGATGATCATCGGGCTGGCCATGATCGCCGGGTTCGTCCTACACGGGTTGCGGCTGACCTACTCGTTGATCGACCTGCGGTTGTTCCTGAACAAGGTGTTCTCCGGCGCGGTCATCACGCTGGCGCTGCTGATCATCTCGGTCTTCGGCGGCATGCTGCTGATCCCGCTTTATCTGCAGACGGTGCGCGGCGAGTCGGCGTTGGACACCGGGTTGCTGACCGCACCGCAGGGCCTGGGCGCGATGATCGCCATGCCGATCGCCGGCCGGCTCACCGACAAGACCGGCGTCGGGCGGATCGTGCCGGCCGGGTTGGTCGCGGTCGGGATCGGCTTCGCCGGGCTGACCCAACTCGGCGCCGATACGTCGTACTGGCTGCTTGCGCTGTGGCTGTTCCTGATGGGTATCGGCATGGGCTTCGGCATGATGCCGACTTTCAGCGCTGCCATGCAGACCCTCAAACACGCCCAGATCGCCAAGGCCAGCACGACGCTCAACATCGTGCAGCAGACCGCCGCCTCGTTCGGCACCGCACTGCTCAGCGTGCTGCTCGCCACTGCACTCACCGACCAGCTCGGCGGCGCCGGCGGCGGCGGTGCGACCCAGAGCCTGCCGCCGGCGCTGCGCGACCGGCTGGCGCCGGTGATGGCCGAGGCGTACGGGCAGACGTTCTGGTGGGCGCTCGGGTTCGTCATCGTCGCGTTCCTCGTCGCGTTGATCGTGCTACCGAAGAACCTGCCGGAGGAGGTTGCCGAGGGCGGCGACGAGGTGGCGGTCACCGCGGCGATGGTGGGCTGAGGTCAGATCTCGAACTGCACGCGAGCCACGTCGGAAAGCACCTCGACGATCATCGCGCGGTAGCGGTTGTGCTCCTCGTCGAGGTCGTAGCCGCGGTAGGCGTCGGCATCGACCCAGTCGTTGGTGATCGCGAACGTCCAGCCGCCGTCGCGCAGCGCGGCGTCGCGGCCGATGTGCATCGTCAACTGGCCGGGCAGCTGGAGGGCACTGATGCCGGCCAGGCCCGCGTCGAGTTGCGCCTGCGCTACCGGGTCGCCGGGATCGCTGATCTTGCCCAGCACGACGTTGCGGATCATGTCGGCGCTTCCTCCCGGGCGACGGGTCAGGCGCCGCGGTGACGGCGTTGCCAGGACCGTAGCGCCGTGTCGCGCGAGTGCTGCACGACCGCGGCCCGGGACAGCGCACGCACGGTGCGTGAGTCGGGCAGCGTCAGCGGCGATGAAGTGCTGCGACGCAGGTCGAGCACCCCGCTCATGTCGTCGGTGACCCCGCGCCGCCAGTCGCTCAGATTGGGCACGTCGACCCCGAACCGGCGCCCGACCAGCCGCAGCTGTGAGGTGTGATCGAGCACCTGCGAGAACACCCGCCCGCCGCGGCTGTACGGGGAGATCACGAGGCACGGGACCCGGAACCCGAGGCCGATCGGGCCGGCGCCCGCCGCGCCGGCCAGGTACTCGCCCGGCGTCGCGGCCGGCGCGGTCGGCGGCACGACGTGGTCGAAGAACCCGCCGTTCTCGTCGTAGCTCACGATCAGCGCGCTGCGTTCCCAGACGCGGGGATTGGCGACGAGCGTGGAGAGCACCGACATGATCGTCTGCGCGCCGACGGCGGGCGGGTAACTGGGATGTTCGCTCGTCCACATCGACGGGATGACCCAGGACACCGCGGGCAGCGTGCCGGCGCGCACGTCGCGTTCGAAGTCGGCCGGCCAGCGCGGGGCGAGTCCGCGTCGATACAGCGTCGAGGCCGGGTCCGAGAAGTTGCGGAAGTAGCGCAACATCCCGCTCAACGCGCTGTAGCGATCCGGCGGCAGGTGGTTGTACACCTTCCAGCTCACACCAGCGGCCTCGAGGTGCTCCGGGAATGTCGTCCAGTCCAACGACCCGCGCGCTCGTCCGGACATGTCGCCGCGCGCCGGGCCGCCGCCGTGGCCCGCGGGGTCGATCGTGGCGCTCATCCAGTACATCCGGTTGGGCCCGGTCGGGCCCAGCACCGAGCTGAAGTAGTTGTCGCACACGGTGAACGACTGCGCGAGCGCGTAGTGCACCGGCAGCTCGGCGCGCGTGTAGTAACCCATCACGGCGGGCGCGGCGGCCGGGCCGTCGTCGAGGGTGTGCACCGCCAGCCAGCGATCGAGCGCACCGTGGTGCCACGCGCCGTGCTGGGCCGACCAGGAGTGCGCCGGGTCGGCCAGGATCATGTCCGGGTTCGCGCCCGGTCCGGACAGCCGCAGCCGAAACGGTTGCACCGGGTTGTGTTCCAGCACCGCGCGGGCCGCCGGGTCGGTGTACCCGCGCACGCCGGGCATGGTGGCGAAGTAATGGTCGAAGGACCGGTTCTCCTGCATGAGCAGCACGAAATGGTCGATGTCACCAAGGCCGCCGACCCCGGCCGGGTCGGCGCGCAACGCCTGGTCGACGGCGTACGTCGCCCCGACGGCGAGGGCCGCGCCGGTCATCGCCAGAAACGATCGCCGCGACACCGCCTGGCCCATCGCCGCAGCGTAAGAACGGCGAACTGAACCGCACCTGACCGGAGTTCGCGACCTCAGCCGCGGCCTACCCGCAGCCCGTCGAAGGCGATGGCGCACACGGCGTCGGGCAGCGAGCCCGGCGAGCGCCGGTCCGGGCGGTACCACTCGACCACCGAGTTGACCAGCCCGAAGAGCAGCCGCGCGGTCACGGCCGGGTCGACGTCGGGACGGATGTCGCCGTCGCGCTCGGCCTCCTCGACGAGCTCGGCCACGAACTGGTCGAACGAGCGGCGCCGGCGCAGCGCGGCCCGCTCGAGCGCGGTGTTGCCACGCAGCCGCAGCAGCAACGTCACGTAGGGCAGTTGCTCCTGCAGCACCCGCACGCTGCCCCGCACGAGGAACTCCAGCCGCTCGATGGCCGGCGCGTCCACCGCACGCGCGGCGTCCGCGACGGCGAACAGGCCGTCCAACGCGTGGTCCAGAGCGAGGCGCAGCAGTTCCTCCTTGCTCGCGACGTGGTGGTAGATCGCCGATTTCGCGATGCCGAGCCGGCGGGAGAGATCCTCCATGCTGGTGCCGTCGTAGCCGCGCTCGTTGAACACCTCGACGGCCACCGCGAGCAGACGATCGAGGTCGTAGCCGGGGCGCCCGCGCCGGGTGGCGGTCACCGTCTGACCTCCTGGCTGCGGCCACGGAACTCGGCGATGACCTCGTCGCCACGGCGCACGGTGACGTCATAGATGCCGGTGCGGCCGAACCGGGTGCGGGCCACGGCCTCGGCGCTCAGGACGTCGCCGACCCGCGCAGACGCGACGAACACGATCTCCGCTGCGGCTGCTACCGCGCTCGGCCCGAAGCTGTTGCAGGCACAGGCGAACGCGGTGTCGGCCACCGAGAACACCAGCCCACCGTGGGCGAGCCCGTACCCGTTGGCCATGTCCGGGCGAACCGTCATCCGGGTCACCGCCCGGCCCTCGCCCAGCTCGATCAGCTCGATGCCGAGCGCTCGCGATGCGTCATCCGCGGCCATCATCGCGTCGACGGTTGAGTTCGCCACCCGACTAGACTAACTTACTGAATGGTCGGTCGGTAATTCGGAGGAGAAGCGGATGGCGGTACTGCGCAGCTACGTCTCGGGCACCTGGTTCGCACCGCGGCGACGGCACCCCGGTGCGCGACGCGGTCACCGGTGCCGAGGTCGCCCGGGTCTCGTCGGCCGGCGTCGACATGCGCGCCGCGCTCGAGCACGGCCGAGGGGTCGGCGGCCCGGCGCTGCGCGAACTCACGTTCCACCAGCGGGCGGCGCTGGTCAAGGCCGTCGGCGCGATGTTGCGCGAGCACCGCGAGGAGCTCTACGAGTTGTCGGCGCGTGCCGGCTCGACGCTCTACGACGCCAAGTTCGACGTCGACGGCGGCATCGGTGTCCTGCTTGCCTACGCCAGCAAGGCCAAGCGCGAGTTGGCCAACGAGCGGTTCTACGTCGAGGGCGCGGTCGAGCCGCTCGGCCGCGGCGGGCAGTTCCTCGGCCAGCACATCCTCACCCCGCTGCCGGGCGTCGCGGTGCAGATCAACGCCTTCAACTTCCCGGTGTGGGGACCGCTGGAGAAGCTGGCGCCCGCGCTGATCGCCGGCGTGGCGTCGCTGGTCAAGCCGGCGTCGCAGACCGCCTATCTCACCGAGCGGCTGGTCGAGCTGATCGTCGAGTCCGGGCTGCTGCCCGAAGGTGCGCTGCAGCTCGTGTGCGGCAGCGCCGGCGACCTGCTCGACCACCTCGAGGAGGCGGATCTGCTCTCCTTCACCGGCTCGGCGTCCACCGCCCAGCGACTGCGTTCGCACCCGACCGTGGTGGCCCGGGCGGTGCGTTTCAATGCCGAGGCCGACTCGCTGAACTGCTCGATCCTCGGCCCGGACGCCGTTGCCGGCACTCCCGAGTTCGATCTCTACGTCAAGCAGCTGGTCACCGAGATGACCGTCAAGACCGGCCAGAAGTGCACCGCGATCCGGCGAGCGTTCGTGCCGGCGGGACAGGTCGACGCGGTGCTGGAGGCAGTCGCTGCCCGGCTGGCCAAGGTGGTCGTCGGCGCCCCCGGCGCCGAGGGTGTGCGGATGGGCGCGCTGGCCAGCCTGGAGCAGCGCGAAGAGGTGCGCCGTTCGCTCAAAGCGCTGCAGTCGGCCGGCCGGCTCGTCTTCGGCCACCCGGAGCAGGTCGAGGTCGTCGGGGCCGATGCCGAGCGCGGTGCGTTCGTCGCGCCGATGCTGCTGCACTGTGCCGACGCGACCCGTGCGGAACCGCACGAGGTGGAGGCCTTCGGGCCGGTGAGCACGGTGCTGCCCTACCGCGATGCCGCCGAGGTGATCGAGCTCGCCGCGCGTGGCAAGGGCAGCCTGGCCGGGTCCGTCGTCACCGGCGACGCCGACTTCGCGCGCTCGGTGGTCCTCGGCGTCGCGCCGTGGCACGGCCGGCTGCTGGTGCTCGACCAGACCGCCGCGCCGGAGTCCACCGGGCACGGTTCGCCGATGCCCGCGCTCGTGCACGGCGGGCCGGGGCGCGCCGGCGGCGGCGAGGAGATGGGCGGCATGCGCGCGGTGTTCCACCACATGCAGCGCACCGCCGTGCAGGGCAGCCCGCACATGCTGGGCGCCGTCACCGGCCGTTGGGTCGCGGGCGCACCGCGCAACGAGGGCGTGCATCCGTTCCGCAAGTCGCTGGCCGAGCTGCAGGTGGGCGACTCCGTGGTCGCCGGGCCACGCGAGGTGTCGATGACCGACGTCGAGCACTTCGCCGAGTTCACCGGTGACACGTTCTACGCCCACCTGGACGAGGCTGCCGCCGCGGCGAACCCGTTCTTCGACGGGCGGGTTGCGCACGGCTACCTGATCCTGTCCTTCGCGGCCGGGTTGTTCGTCGACCCGGATCCGGGCCCGGTGCTCGCCAACTACGGCGTCGACAACTTGCGCTTCCTGTCGCCGGTGTATCCGGGTGACTCGTTGACGGTCACCCTGACCTGCAAGCAGATCAGCCCGCGCGAGGGCGACTACGGCGAGGTGCGCTGGGACGCGGTGGTGACCAAGCAGGACGACTCGGTGGCCGCGCAGTACGACGTGCTGACGATGGTGGCGAAGCAATGGCCGTGACCGAACTGCAGGAGCATTTCGACTCGACGATCGAGCACGACCGCCGCATCGAGCCGCGCGACTGGATGCCCGACGGCTATCGCAAGACGATGATCCGGCAGATCGCGCAGCATGCGCATTCCGAAATCATCGGTATGCAGCCCGAGGCCAACTGGATCACTCGCGCGCCGTCGCTGCGGCGCAAGGCGATCCTGCTCGCGAAGGTGCAGGACGAAGCCGGGCACGGCATGTATCTCTACAGTGCGGCCGAGACGCTCGGAGCCGATCGCGCCGACCTCACCGACAAGCTGATGCACGGGCGGCAGAAGTACTCGTCGATCTTCAACTACCCGACACTGTCCTACGCCGACGTCGGGGTGATCGGCTGGCTGGTCGACGGCGCCGCGATCTGCAACCAGGTCCCGCTGTGCCGCTCCTCCTACGGCCCGTATGCCCGCGCGATGATCCGCATCTGCAAGGAGGAGTCGTTCCACCAGCGGCAGGGCTACGAACTCCTGCTGACGATGATGCGCGGCACCGATGCACAGCGCGCGATGGTGCAGGACGCCGCCGACCGGTTCTGGTGGCCGTCGCTGATGATGTTCGGGCCGCCCGACGCCGAGTCGCCGAACACCGCGCAGTCGATGGCGTGGGGGATCAAGCGGCACACCAACGACGAACTGCGGCAGCGCTTCGTCGACATGACCGTGCCGCAGGCCGAGAAGCTCGGCGTGACGCTGCCCGACCCCGACCTGTGCTGGAACGGCGAGCGGGGTCACTACGACTTCGGCGCGGTCGACTGGGACGAGTTCGCCGCGGTCATCAAAGGCAACGGGCCGTGCAACGCGCAGCGGGTCGCGCACCGCAAGGCCGCCGACGACGACGGTGCCTGGGTCCGCGAAGCCGCGGCTGCACACGCCGCGAAGGGGCGCTCATGAGCGAGAACGCCGTGCGCAGCTCCTGGCCGCTGTACGAGGTGTTCCTGCGCGGCAAGCGCGGCCTCAACCACGTGCACGTCGGTTCGCTGCACGCCGCCGACCCGGAGATGGCCCTGCACCACGCCCGCGACCTCTACACCCGGCGCAACGAGGGTGTGAGCATCTGGGTGGTGCCGGCCGAGCACATCACGGCGTCCAGCCCGGACGAGAAGGACCCGTTCTTCGACCCGTCGGGCGACAAGGTCTACCGCCACCCGACGTTCTACGACATTCCCGCCGACGTCCCCCATATGTGAGCGACCATGGACGACGACAACCCGTACGACTCACTGGCCGAAGACACCGACGACCATCGATGGGCGTTCGGCACCGGCTTCGTCGACCCGCTCGAGGGTGTCGACACGTCCGTACCTGAAGGTATGGACGCCGTCGAGCTGGCCGCACAATGCGTCATGCTCGCCGACGACGCGCTGATCTACAGCCATCGGCTCCAGCAGTGGGTGAGCTGCCTGCCCGAGCTGGAGGAGGAGACGGCGGTCGCGAACATCGCGCTCGACCTCCTCGGCCAGACCCGGCTGCTGCTCGCGCGTGCCGGTGCCATCAACGGGCTCTCCGAGGACGACCTCGCGTTCTTCCGCAACGAGCCGGACTTCCGCAACGTCCGCCTCGTCGAGGCCCGCGACCGCGACTTCGCCGAGTTGGTCGGCCGGCTGCTCGTCTTCGCCACCTGGCGCCTGTCGCTGTTCGAGCGGCTGGCGCAGCACGACGACCCGGTACTCGCCGCCATCGCCGCCAAAGGAGTCAACGAGCTCGCCTACCACCGCGACTACGCCGCGCAATGGGTCGTGCGTCTCGGCGACGGAACCGAGCTTTCCAAAACCAAAATGCAGGCGGCGCTCGAGGTGACCTGGCCGCTCGTCGACGAGCTCTTCGACACCGACGGCCCAGCGCGCCGAGTTCGACGTCGTCATCGACACGTGCTCGCCACCGCGGCGCTGGAGCGCCCCGCGGCCGCTCCGCTGGCCGCCGTCGGCGGGCGCGCGGGCCGCGACGGCGTGCACACCGAGGCGCTCGGCTACGTGCTGGCCGAGCTGCAGAGTGTCGCCCGTGCTCACCCGGACGCGACGTGGTAGGCGCGTGGGACGGCGGCGGCCTCGACGCCCGACCCGGAGCTGCCGATGCTCACCCTGGCCGACCTCGGCATCCTGCGCGCCGTCGAACACGAGGGCGGCACCACGGTCGCGACCATCACGCCGACCTACTCCGGCTGCCCGGCGATGCGCGAGATCAGCCGCGACATCGTGCACCGGCTCGCCTCGGCCGGCTACCGCGACGTCCGGGTGCGCACGCAGCTCGCGCCGGCGTGGAGCAGCGACTGGATCACGCCCGACGGCCGCCGCAAGTTGGCCGCGGCCGGCATCGCAGCGCCGGTCGCCGCGCCGCGGCGTCGCGGCCCGATGCCGCTGACCCTCACCGCGCGGCCCACACCGGTCGCCTGCCCGCGCTGCGGCTCACCCGGCACCACCCGCACCGCGGAGTTCAGCGCCACCGCCTGCAAGGCGCTCTACCGCTGCGACGCGTGCGCCGAGCCGTTCGAGTACGTGAAGGAGATCTGATGCGGACGGACTTCCATCCGCTGACCGTCACCCAGGTCGACCGGCTCACCGACGACGCGGCCGCCGTCACGTTCGCGGTACCCGCCGACATCGCGACCGAGTTCGCATTCGCACCGGGACAGTCACTGACGATCAAGCGCGGTGCGCAACGCCGCTCGTACTCGATCTGTGCACCAGCCGGTCGGTCGCCGCGCATCGGCGTGCGCGAGGTGCCCGGGGGAGCGCTGTCCGGGTGGCTGGTGCACGAGGTGCGCGCCGGCGACGTGTTGCAGGCACAGGTCCCCAGCGGCAGCTTCACTCCCGATCTCGACGTGCCCGGCCGGCACGTGCTGATCGCCGCCGGCTCGGGCATCACCCCGATGCTCTCGATCGCCGCGTCGCTGCTCGCCGCCCGCGAGGACACGGCTGTCACGTTGCTCTACGGCAACCGCCGCAGCGACTCGGTGATGTTCGCTGACGACGTCGCCGACCTCAAGGACGCGTACCCGGCCCGCATGCAGGTGGTGCACGTGCTGTCCCGCGAGCTGCGCGAGGTGGAGCTGTTCAACGGCCGCCTCGACGCGCCCAAGCTGCGCGAGTTGCTGCCGATCACCGTCGACGTCGAGGGAGTCGACCACTGGTGGCTGTGCGGGCCGTTCGACATGGTTAACGACGCCGTCGACCTGCTCACCGACCTCGGCGTCACGCGCCGCCGTATCCACCGCGAGCTCTTCTACGTCGGCGACGACCCGCCGCAGGAGTTGCAACACGTCGACGCGCCGGTCGGCCCCGGCGCCGAGGTCACGGTGATCCTCGACGGGCGCAGCACCACCACCGTCGTCGCACCTGGCACGCCGATCCTGGACGGCGCGCAGCACGCGCGCCCGGATCTGCCGTTCGCCTGCAAGGGCGGGGTGTGCGGCACCTGCCGGGCGCACCTCGTCCGCGGCGAGGCGAGCATGCGCCGCAACTACGCCCTCGAGGAGCACGAGCTCGAGGCCGGGTACATCCTGACCTGCCAGGCGGTCCCTACGTCCGACACGATCACCGTCGACTTCGACGCCTGACCCTGGAGGAACCATGCACGACCGCACGCCGTCGCCGGAGGACCTCGAGCCGATCGAGCGCGCCTCGGTCGACGAGCTGCGGGCACTGCAGCTCGAACGGCTGCGGTGGACCGTGCGCCACGCCTACGACAACGTCGGCCACTACCGGCGGGCCTTCGACACGGCGGGCGTACATCCCGACGACTGCAAGGACCTCGCTGACCTCGCGAAGTTCCCGTTCACCGCGAAGGCAGACCTGCGCGACAACTACCCGTTCGGCATGTTCGCGGTCCCGCGCGAGCAGGTCTCGCGCATCCACGCCAGCAGCGGCACCACCGGTCGGCCGACCGTCGTGGGCTATACCGCCGAGGACATCAGGACCTGGGCCACGGTGATGGCGCGCTCGATCCGGGCGAGTGGCGGCCGCCCCGGCGACAAGGTCCACATCGCTTACGGCTACGGCCTGTTCACCGGTGGTCTCGGTGCCCACTACGGCGCCGAAGCGCTCGGCGCGACCGTGATTCCGGTTTCCGGAGGGATGACCGAACGTCAGGTCACGCTCATCCGTGACTTCGAGCCCGATGTCATCATGGTCACGCCCTCCTACATGCTCGCGATCGTCGACGAGATGCGCCGGCAGCGCATCGACCCGCGCGAAACCTCCTTGCAGGTCGGCATCTTCGGCGCGGAGCCATGGACCAATGACATGCGCCACGAGATGGAGCAGCAGCTCGATATGCACGCCGTGGACATCTACGGGCTGTCCGAGGTGATGGGCCCGGGCGTCGCCAACGAGTGCGTCGAGACGAAGGACGGGCTGCACATCTGGGAGGACCACTTCCTTCCGGAGATCGTCGACCCGGTCACCGGCGAGGTCGTACCCGACGGTGGACAGGGTGAGCTGGTGTTCACCAGCCTCACCAAGCAGGCCATGCCGGTGATCCGCTACCGCACCCGAGACCTCACCCGCCTGCTCCCCGGCACCGCGCGCACCATGCGCCGGATGGAGAAGATCACCGGCCGCTCCGACGACATGATCATCCTGCGCGGCGTGAACCTCTTCCCCACCCAGATCGAGGAACTCATCCTGCGCACCCCCGCCCTCGCGCCGCACTTCCAATGCGTCCTCTCCCGCCCGGACCGCCTCGACGAGCTCACCGTGCGCGTCGAACGCCGCGCAGACGCCGCCCCCGACGACGGCACGCGTGCCGGCGCGGAGCTGCGCACGCTCATCAAGAACAGCATCGGGGTCTCGGTGCGCGTCGACGTCCTCGACCCCGACGGCGTCGAACGTTCGCTCGGCAAGATGCGTCGCATCATCGACGAGCGTCAGTAGAAGCCGTACCTCGCCAGCGGTTCGAGCAGCATCCGCTCCTCGTAGGCCAGATGGGACAGCAAGGTGTCCGACAGCAGGTCGACCGAAGACCGCAGCCCGGCCATCCCGTCCGGCTCGGACACCAGCCCGACCAGCGCGCGGTCGACGTCGTCGAGCACCGCGGCGATCACGTGGTGCTCGGACTCCAGCCGATCGAGCACCGGGCCCAGGCCGGCATCGCGACGGCGCAGGTGCGGGAACACGCTCGCGTCCTCCAACGAGTGATGAGTCGTCACCACCCGGCAGTACGACTCGCAGAAGGCGCCGAGGGTCCAGTTGTTCTGGCGCATCGTCATGGTGTTGAGCAGCGACCGCGCATGCCCGACATCGACCGATCCGGCCGCCACCTGCTCGATAACCTGCAGCAGTTGCGTCAGCTCCGCGCGCAGGTGGTCGTGGATGTCGACGAGGTGCTGGGCCACCGCCTGGTCGTGCGCCGGGTACTCGCGTTCGCCGGGCGGCGGGGCGTACTCCGGTCGGGCGCTCTCGTCCCACGGCTGCTGCGCACTGCGCCGCACCCCGTCGTCGGGTGTCGCGCGCACCGCGAAGCCGGTGGCCGGCGTCTCGGCGACCGCGGCCGGCTGCCCGACGGCCACTGCTGCACGGCTGCGCTCGGCCTCGACCAGTTCCCGCACAGCCGGCACCACCTCGGCCGCGAACCGGTTGATCACCTCCGGATCGTCGGCGGCGAGGATGAATGTGCTCATGCCGTGTGTCAGTGTCAGCTCGGCGAGCTGTTCGGCCCAGTCGGCGGCGTTGCCGGTGAGCCCGGGCTGCCCACCGCCCGGCGACGGGTTGACGTTGTAGAGCCGCCGGACGTCGGTCGGCGCGCGCCGCGCCGCGCCGGCAGCCTCGTCGATGATCGCGTTGCGCTCAGCCAGGGTGTCCGGGGGCACGTAGGACATGCTCGGCAGCCAGCCGTCGCCCACCCGCCCGGTGAGCGCGAGCATCTTGGGCCCGATCGCGCCCAGCCAGATCTGTACCGGATGGACCGGCGCCGGGCCGGGATGCACGCCGGTCACCTGGTAGTGCTTGCCATCGAGGCGCACCGACCGCCCGCGGACGTCCCACGCGGCGCGGATGATCTCGATCCCCTCGGCCAGCGCCGCGAGCGCCTCGCCCGGCCCGCGGCGTGGGCCACCGGCCGCCGCGATGGCGTCCCAGAAGCCGCCGGCGCCCAGCCCCAGCTCGACCCGGCCCTTGCTCAGCACGTCCAGGCTCGCGACCGTCTTGGCCAGCACGAACGGCGGGCGCAGCGGCAGGTTCACCACGTTCGGCGCCACCCGCACGCTCGATGTCCGTGCCAGTACGGTCGCCAGCAACGCCCAGACGTCGAGGAACCGCGCCTGGTACGGATGATCTTGCACCGTCACCAGATCCAGCCCGGCCACCTCGGTCAGGGCGGCCAGTTCCACCACCCGGTCGGCGTCCGCGGCCGTCGGGGTCAGGAAGGTGCCGAACTGCAGGTCGTGTCCGTAGTCGGGCATGCCCGCAAGCCTGCCCGACCACGGACCGTGCGGGTCAACCGGTCAGGGTCGACGTCACCCGCTGCAGGCTGGCGTACAGGTAGGCCTCGCACTGCTGCGCCTCGGCACCGCCGACGCCGAGGGCAATCGCCGGAGCTTCGGCACGTACGCGGGCGAGGGCTGATCTGGACACGGTCCTGCGCCCAGCGGCATGCTCGTAGCGGGAGGCGCCGTGTCCACGACATCGGAACAGGCGAGCACCGACCAGTTGCGCCGGCTCGCCGCGTTGATCCTCGGTCCGCACGGCAACGCCGACCACGTCGTTGCCGGCGTGATCGACCGCGACGCGGCCGAGGCCGAGTGGCACCGGTTCGCCGGAGACGTGACGCGCGAGGAATGGCTCTACACGTTGACCGTGCGGGCCTGCCGTGAGTGGCTGTGCGGGTATGCGCCCTCTGACGTCTGGACGCAGGCCCGCACCGCCGAACATCACTGGGAGGAGCCGGGTCACGCGATCGATCTCGACGCGCTGCGAGCGGCGCTCACCTCGAACGACGCGATCGACCGTTCGCTTGCGCACATGACCGATCCGGACCGGGTGGCGGTCGTGTTGTGCGACGGCTTCGCGATGACGGTCGAGCAGTGCGCGACGGTGTGTCGCACGCAGCACGAGGTGACGATCATGCACCTGCGGCGTGGTCGCAAGACGCTGCTCGAAGCGCTGTCCGCCGACGCGGGGGTGCACGTCAGCCGCTGCGGCGAGTGCGGCGCCGATCACGATCTCGTCTTCTCCGCGGCCGAGGGCGCAGCCGATCCGGACGCCGTGGACGAGCATTGTGCGCAATGTCCGGCGTGTGCGACGTTGCGGGCCGGCCTCGGGCTGCTGCGCCGGGCCCTCGCCGAGCACGAACCTGCGGCCCGGTCGTGACGTCGGTCTCGAACCGCACCGGTGTTTGCACGCCGTTAATAAGCGACTCGTACCGTCGAAGCAGTGAACGAACCACTGTGGATAGCACTCGAAGGTGCCGACAACGTCCGTGACGTCGGTGGCCTGCCTACTTTTGACGGACGGCTTGTGCAGCCGAAGCGGTTGTTGCGCTCGGACAGCCTGCAGGAACTGCGCACGACCGACGTCCGCCACCTGGTCGACGAGCTGGGCGTGCGCGCCGTCGCCGACCTGCGCACCGGCAAGGAGGTCGAGGTCGAGGGCCCCGGGCCGATGACCCGCGAACCGTCGGTCCGGATCGAGCATCACTCGCTCTACCCGGAGGCCGGTGTCTCGACCGATCTCGCCGCGGCCGACGCAGTCGCGCTGGGCGTCTTCGTGGAGGACGAGAGCCGCTACACCGGCGCCACCAGCGTCTACCTGCGATACCTGGGGGACCGGCCCGACTCCGTCGTCGCTGCGCTGCGTCTCATCGCGCACGCCGACGGCGCGACCATCGTCCACTGCGCGGCCGGCAAGGACCGCACCGGAGTCGTCGTGGCGTTCGCGTTGCGAGAGGTGGGTGTGACCCCGGAAGCGATCGCGGCCGACTATGCACTCACTGCCGACCGGATCGCGGCGGTGCAACAGCGACTCGGTCACCGGCCCGCGTACGCCGACGACATCGCCATGACCGACCCGGAGCAGCAGCGCCCACGGGCCGCCACCATGGAGAAGGTCTTGGCGGCCGTGGACGAACTGCACGGCGGAGTCGGTTCGTGGCTGCGCGCCAACTCTTGGACCGACGCGGACTCGGTCGCGCTGTGCCGCAAGCTGCTCGGCTGATCAGCGCGCCAGCACGACCAGGAACGCGAACAGGTTGCCGGTCGCGTGCAGCATGACGGCCGGCGTCAGTCGGCCGGTGATACGCACCAGCAGACAGTTGACGACGCCGAGCAGGCCGACGTTGACGGCGAGGGTGATGCGGCCGGCGAGCGTCGACACCTCATAGGTGTGGAGCACGCCGAAAATGGTGCTCGACACCACCGCGGCCGGCCAGAACGTCAGCCGGCGCATGAAACTGCGCAACAGCACGCCGCGGAACAAGCTCTCCTCGATCAGCGGCGCGATCAGCACGGCGTAGACGCCGAGCACGATGAGCCCGGCCGCCGACGCCTCGTGCACCGGCAGGTTCTGCGCCTGCCGGACCGCGGCGCCGTGGGTGGCCAGCGCGGCGACGACGTTGATCGCGATGCGGGCGGCGAACAGGAACCCGAGTCCGATGCCCCACGGCGCCCAGTCGCGGCCGGTGATCCAGTGCAGGCCCAGCGTGGTGCGCCAGCCGCCGGCGCTGCGCACGACCGGCGCGGCGAACACCCGCATCGCGACCACGAGGAGCAGTTCGCCGAGCCCGACGACGGCGACCACGAGCAGCGCGCGCCCGGTGCCGGTGTGCGGCACGTGTGGTCGGATCGCGACGCTGAGCGCGATCACGGCCACCAGGGTGAGCAGCGGCCCGAGCCACGGCCACACGCCCCACGGCCTCGGGTCGCGTTCACGCACCCAGACCATCTGGGCGTCGAGCACCTTGCGTTGCAGCAGCGGGACGCGCGGTGGCCAGTACCTCGGCTGGGGGGCCCGCGCGGGCTGCATCGACATACGGTCGGTCAGCGGCCGGCGTGGCGCAGCGTCGTGAGGTGATCAGCCGGCGAGCGTTCGAGCACGACCAAGCGTTGCAGGTCCGGGTCCCCGACGGCAAAGGCGGGGGTGCGGCGTCGCCCGGGCGTGCACGCCACCGAGATCGCCGGACGGCGCCGGCGAATCGTCGTGGTCAGCCGGGCGCGGAGCCCGACACCTTCGCTCGTCGGGCAGTTCGCGGCAGCCGTCCAACGCGCGGCCCGGGTGTCGTAGCGCCGTGGCAGGTTGTCCGGCATGGATCAACGCATCAGCCTCGTCACCCTCGGTGTCACGGATCTCGCCCGGGCCAAGGCGTTCTACGAGGAGCTCGGCTGGCGCGGGCAGGAGGTCGAGGAGACGGTCTTCTTCCAGGTCGGCGGTCTCGCACTCGCGCTCTGGCACCAGGACAAGCTGGCCGACGACGCCGGGGTCGACCGGGTCACATCCGGCGGATTCCGGGGCCTGACGCTGGCGCAGAACGTGCGTTCCCGCGATGCCGTCGACGCCGCGATGGCCACGGCGCAAGCCGCGGGCGCGATCGTCACCAAGCCCGCCACCGAGACCTTCTACGGCGGATACGCAGGCTTCTTCACCGATCCGGACGGGCACGCGTGGGAGGTGGCCTGGAACCCCGGCTTCGGCCTCGCCGACGACGGATCAGTGACGATTCCCGACTTTCGCGCCCGGTAACGGGGTGGCCTCGCCGTAGCGCCCGTGGCACAGGAATAGGCTCCACCCGAGCCGGCCGGCGCGGCCGTTCACCATAGTGCGATCAAGGAGTCCGAAGTGTCGCTGTCTCTGCTTGCCGAGAGCAACGGCTATCCGCTGCTCGACCTCTTCTGGACGATGCTGGAGATCTTCCTCTGGGTCGTCTGGTTCTTCCTGCTGTTCCGGGTGATCGGCGACATCTTCCGCAGCGACGACCTCGGCGGCGGCGGCAAGGCCGGCTGGACGATCCTGGTGATCATCCTGCCGTTCATCGGCATCCTGATCTACCTGATCGTGCGCGGTCGCGGGATGAGCGCGCGGGACATGCGCGCCGCCAAGGAAGCCGATCAGTCGATGCGCAGTTACATCCAGTCGGCGTCGGCGGGCTCGGCGAGCAATGTCGATGAGCTGCACAAGCTGGCCGACCTGCGTGATCGCGGGGTGCTGAGCCAGCAGGAGTTCGACGCGCAGAAGGCCAAGCTGCTGGCCTAGGCGACCCGCACACTGGTGGAGTGCGCGTCGCGGTGCTGTCGGACACCCACGCCCCCCGGCGTTGGCAGGCCTGCCCGCCGTCGGTCGCGGCGGCCCTGTCGCACGCCGACCTGATCCTGCACGCCGGAGACGTGTGTACCGCCGACGTACTCGACGAGCTGTCGCGGTGGGCGCCCGTGCAGGCGGTGCGCGGCAACAACGACGGGCCTGACATCGCGGCGTGGGGTGCGCCGGGCACACTCGAGCTGGACCTCGCCGGGCTCCGCGTCGCGATGGTCCACGACAGTGGCCCGGCGAGGGGCCGCGAGGTGCGTTTGCGCTCGCTGTTCCCGGCAGCGGCGGTGGTCGTCTTCGGCCACTCGCACATCCCGTGGAACGAGATGCACGGTGGCCAGCGGGCGTTCAACCCGGGTTCGCCCACCGACCGGCGCAGCCAACCGCACGGCACGATGGGCGAGCTGGTGATCGACGACGGCGCGTTGGTGTCCGCGCGCATCTTCGCGGTCACCTGACCGGGTGCCCCGCCGCCTCCCCCCGCCCCGCACAGCTCGCCCCCGCGCCGCACAGTTGTCCGCGCTGCCCGTAGTCATGACGACGTCGAGCGCGGACAATTCGGAGATGACGAGTAGGACAGACAGATGACGACGTTCGTGCTCGTTCCCGGTGCTGGCGGAGCGGCGTGGTACTGGCACCTGTTGGTTTCGGAACTCGAAGCGCGCGGGCAGGACGCGATCGCGGTCGACATCCGCGAGGACGATCCCGCCCTCGGGCTGCCGGAGTACGCGCAACAGGTCGAGGCCGCGGTCGGTGACCGGCCCGATGTCGTGCTGGTCGCGCAGTCGCTCGGCGGCTTCACCGCGCCGATGGTCGCGGCGCGGACCCCGCTGCGGATGGTCGTGTTGGTCAACGCGATGATCCCGCTGCCGGGGGAGACGCCCGGTGCCTGGTGGGGCGCTACCGGCCAGAGCGAAGCGCGGCGAGCCGCTGCGGTGGCCGAGGGCCGAGACCCCGAGTTCGACGTCGAACGCGACTTCCTGCACGACGTCGCGCCCGACGTGGCCGCTGCGGGCGCCGATGGGCAACGCGCGCCGTCGGACACACCCTTCGGTCAACCGTGCGACTTCGCGCGCTGGCCGGATATTCCGATCAAGGTCGTGATCGGCCTCGACGACCGGTTCTTCCCGGCCGCATTCCAGCGCCGGGTCGCGATGCAGCGCCTCGCGGGCCACCTGGACGAGGCCGACGTCACCGAGATCGCGGGCGGGCACCTGGTGGCCCTGAGCAACCCGACCGGCCTCGCCGACCTGCTGCTCGCCTACCTCTGATCGCCCCCGCAAAGGCCGACACCTGGGTGGGGGGAGCGCCTATCGTTGCCGGAGTGTCCGGACCGACCGTCGCCGAGTTGCGCGCGCGGCTGGACGACCTCACGATCCGCGACGCCGATCGGCTGCGCCGTCGACTCTCCGGCGCCGCCGAACGGCCCGCGCCGCCGAAACTCGTCGGCCAGTTCGAGCGCGCCGAGCGGCTGATCGCCACACGCACCGCCGCACTGCCGCAGATCACCTACCCCGACCTGCCGGTCAGCGCGAAACGCGAGGACATCGCCGCGGCGATCCGCGACCACCAGGTGGTCGTCGTCGCCGGCGAGACCGGCTCCGGAAAAACCACCCAGCTGCCCAAGATCTGCCTCGAGCTGGGCCGCGGTGTGCGCGGCACGATCGGGCACACCCAGCCACGGCGCCTTGCCGCCCGCACCGTCGCGCAACGCATCGCCGACGAGCTGCGCACTCCGCTCGGCGACGCCGTCGGCTACACCGTGCGATTCACCGACCAGGCGAGTGACCGCACGCTGGTCAAGCTGATGACCGACGGCATCCTGCTCGCCGAGATCCAGCGCGACCGCAAGCTGCTCGCCTACGACACGATCATTCTCGACGAGGCGCACGAGCGCAGTCTCAACATCGACTTCCTGCTCGGCTACCTGCGCCGGCTGCTGCCGCGGCGCCCGGACCTCAAGGTGATCGTGACCTCCGCCACCATCGAGCCGCAGCGGTTCGCAGCGCACTTCGCGACACTTTCCGAGCGAACCGGCGGCGGCGCGCCGATCGTCGAGGTGTCCGGCCGCACCTATCCGGTCGAGATCCGCTATCGCCCGCTCGAGCTGGAAGTGACCGGCGGTGCCGACGACGACCCGGACGACCCGGATCAGGACGTCGTCCACACCGTGCGGACCCGCGACCAGACCGAGGCGATCATCGACGCCATCGCCGAACTCGAGCGCGAACCACCCGGCGACGTGCTGGTGTTCCTGTCCGGTGAACGCGAGATCCGCGACACCGCCGACGCGCTTCGCAGCCTCGACCTGCCGAACACCGAGATCCTGCCGCTCTACGCCCGGTTGCCGACGGCCGATCAACAACGGGTGTTCCAGCCCCACCGTGGCCGCCACGTGGTACTCGCCACCAACGTGGCCGAGACCTCGCTGACCGTGCCCGGCATCCGCTACGTGGTCGATCCCGGCACCGCGCGGATCTCGCGCTACAGCAGACGCACCAAGGTGCAACGGCTGCCCATCGAGGCGATCTCACAGGCTTCCGCGGCACAACGCGCAGGCCGCTGCGGCCGGGTGGCCGACGGCGTCTGCATCCGGCTCTACAGCGAACGTGACTTCGACGCCCGCCCGCGCTACACCGACCCGGAGATCCAGCGCACGAACCTCGCCGCCGTCATCTTGCAGATGGCCGCGCTGCGCCTCGGCGACATCGAGGACTTCCCGTTCCTGGACCCACCCGACCGCGCGCAGTGTCCGCGACGGCATGCTGCTGCTGCGCGAGCTCAACGCCTTCGACGCCGACAACACGATCACCGACCTCGGCCGGCTGCTCGCGCAACTCCCGGTGGACCCGCGCGTCGCCCGGATGATCGTGCAGGCCGACACCGAAGGCTGCGTGCGCGAGATCCTGGTGCTCGCGGCCGCGCTGTCGATCCCGGACCCACGCGAACGGCCGTCCGGCCATGAAGAGGCGGCCCGGCAAAAGCACGCGCGCTTCGCCGACGACCACTCCGATTTCATCTCCTACCTCAACCTGTGGCGCTACCTTCGCGAGCAGAGAAGAGCCCGCTCCGGCAACGCATTTCGGCGCATGTGCCGCGACGAGTTCCTGCATTACCTGCGAGTGCGCGAGTGGCAGGACCTGACTGGCCAGCTGCGCAGCATCGCGCGCGACCTCGGCATGGTCGAATCGGATCAACCCGTCGATCACGACCGCGTACACGCCGCGCTGATCGCCGGTCTCCTCAGCCATGTGGGCCTACGCGAGGGCGACGGCCGCGAATACGCCGGCGCCCGCAACTCGCGATTCGTGCTCGCGCCCGGATCGGTGCTCACCAAACGGCCGCCGCGCTGGGTCGTCGTGTCCGAGCTGGTGGAGACCAGCCGCCTGTACGGGCGGGTGGCGGCCCGGGTCGAACCCGAGTCGGTCGAGCGGCTGGCCGCGCATCTGGTGCAGCGCAGCTACAGCGAGCCGCACTGGGACGAACGTCGCGGCGCCGCGATGGCCTACGAGCGGGTAACGCTGTACGGCCTGCCGCTGGTCGCGCACCGCCGGATCGGTTACGCCAACGTGGAACCGGACGTGGCGCGCGAGTTGTTCCTCCAACACGCGCTCGTCGAGGCGCAGTGGCAGACCCGGCACCGCTTCTTCGGCGACAACCAGTCGCTGCGCGCCGAACTGGCCGAACTGGAGGACCGCGCCCGGCGTCGCGACCTGCTCGCCACCGATGACGAGATCTATGCGTTCTACGACGCGCGCATCCCGGCCGGCGTGACGTCCGCCCGGCACTTCGACGCGTGGTGGAACAAGGCGCGGCACACGAGTCCCGACCTGCTCACCCTCACCCGCGCCGACCTGCTGCGGGCTGCGGCGAGCGACGAGCAACCCGACACCTGGCACGCAGGCGATCTCGCGCTACCGGTCACCTATCGTTTTGAGCCCGGCGCGAGCGACGACGGCGTCACGGTGCACGTGCCGGTCGACGTGCTGGCCCGGCTCGGCGGGGACGAATTCGCCTGGCAGGTGCCGACATTGCGCGAGGAACTCGTCACCGCGCTCATCCGGTCGCTGCCCAAGGACCTGCGCCGCAACTTCGTCCCGGCGCCGGACACTGCGAGAGCAGTGCTCGCGCGGTTGTTGCCCGGCCAGGAACCGCTGCTCACCGGGCTGCAGCGCGAGCTGCACGCCCGGAGCGGGGTGCTCGTGCCGATCGACGCCTTCGACCTCGCCAAGCTCCCGGCGCACCTGCGCGTGACGTTCGCGGTCGAGGCGCCGGACGGCAGCCGACTGGCGCTCGGCAAGGATCTCGACGCCCTGCAGGAAGAGCTCGCCGCACCCGTGCGAGCGGCCGTCGCCTCGGCGGTCGCCGGTGAGCTCGCAGCGCTCCGGCCTGCGCAGCTGGCCGGCTGACCTCGCCGAAGTGCCCGTCGTGGTGGAGCGGCGCAGCGGCAAGCACCTGGTGCGCGGCTTCCCGGCGTTCGTCGACGTCGGCGACCGCGTCGACCTCCGGGTGTTCCCCACCGCCACCGAGCAGGCGGCTGCGATGCCCGCCGGCATCCGCCGGCTGCTGCGACTCACCGTGTCCAGCCCGAACAAGGCGGTCGATCGTTCGTTGACGACGCGTGCGCGGCTCGTGCTCAACAGCAATCCCGACGGCACGCTCACCGAACTGCTCGACGACTGCGCAGACGCCGCAGCCGACGCTCTCGTCCCGACACCGGTCTGGACTCATGCCGGATTCACCGAGCTGACCACGCGAGTGGCGCAGGAACTCGTCCCGGCGACCGGCGCCGTCGTTTCGGACGTCGAACGGGTGCTCGCCGCCGTGCACGAGGTGCGACGTGCGCTGCCTGCCGATCCGCCGCCGGCCCAGCGGCCCGCCGTCGAGGACATCAGGGCGCAGTTGCGCCGACTTTTGCCGCGCGGCTTCGTCTCCGCCACCGGCAGCGCCCACCTGCGCGACCTCGCGCGCTACGTGGCCGCGATCGGTCGCCGGCTCGAACTCCTGCTCGCGCGACGTGGACACCGACCGCGGCCGGATGCTGCGCGTGCAGACCGTCCAGCACGCGTACGACGAGTTGCTGCAGGCGCTACCGTCCGGGCGCGCTGCCGCCGATGACGTGCGCGACATCGGTCGGCTCGTCGAAGAACTGCGGGTGAGCCTGTGGGCGCAACAACTCGGCACCGCGCGCCGGGTCAGCGAACAGCGCATCTACCGCGCCATCGACGCGATCACGCCCTGATCAAGGCACCCGCGCCGCCGCCTGACACTGAGCGGCGTCATGGCAGGTCGCCAACGCGGCCAACGTGGTGCGCAGGGCCGTCGGCACGCCGGACACGGCGAGGTTGCGCCGTTCGTACGGATCGCGGGTCGTGTCGTAGTACTCCTGCTCGCCGTTGTCATATCGGACGTACAGCGCGCCGGTAGTGCGTATCGCCTCATAGCTCGGGGGGTCTCCATACGCCGGGCCCTGCGCGTCCGGATCACCGGGCGTGTCGTCCGGCCCGTGGTGTTCGACGAGCACGGCCTGCTGCCAGTCCGTCGGGCGGGCGCCGTGCCACAACGACGCGAGGCTGACGCCGTCGACGTGCGCACCCACCCGCGCGCCCCCGAGCGACTCGAAGGTCGGTGCGAGATCGATGTTGGACGCCAGCCGGCCGACGGTTCGCCCGCTCGGCACGCCCGGCCCGCTCACCACCAGCGGTACATGGATGTCGGTGTCGAACGCCGTCTGCTTGCCGGGTAGCAATCGGTTCTCGCCCATGTGATAGCCGTTGTCTGAGCTGAAAACGAAATACGTGTTGCCCGCGATGCCCCTGTCCCGCAAGGTCTTCTGCAGACGTGCGATCAGATCGTCGACGGCGAGGTCCGCGCGCACCCGCTCGCGGTACGCGGCGTCGATTCTCGATTGCGCGCCTCGTCCGAGCGGCGGACGGCTGCGCAGCCACGACGGCGGATCGCTCGGCAGCGTGTCGTAGGCCGGGGTACGCGGGTAGGTCAGGTGGGGCACGGCGTCGGCGTAACGCTGCGCGGGTGTGTACGGCTTGTGCGGCGCGAACGTCGCCACCTCCAGCATGAACGGCTGACCGTCCGTTGCGGCCGTGCGGATGAACTGCTCCCCACGTGCGGCCAGGACGTCGACGAGGTAGTCCTGCGGGTCATGACCGTAGGGCTCCTGTGTGCCGTTGTGGTTGAGCGTGTAGTCGTACTCCGGGTAGCCGTCGCCGGCGACGTCCCACTCGTCGTAGCCGCGGGCCGGCTCGTCGTCGGGCTGGTAGCCGTTGAGGTACTTGCCCATGATCGCCGTGCGATAGCCGACGCGCCGTAGCGCCGCCGCGAACGAGCGCCGCACGTTGCCGTTGGCGTTGTAGGCCCGGTAGCCGCCGTCGCGGCCGTGGTTGGTGAACACGCCGTTGTCGTGCGGGTATTCGCCGGTGAAGATGGCCGACCGTGACGGGCAGCACAGCGAGTCGACGACGTAGTAGCGCGACATCGTCGTGCCGGATCGTTGCAGTTGCTGCACGTGCGGCATGTGGCTGATGAGGTTCATCGACAGGTCGTCGGTGAGGACGAATACGATGTTGGGCCGGGCGCCGGCGCCGTGGGGCATCGGGGTCGCCCGCGTCGGCTGCGGCGGGGTGGTGGACGTCGTGCTCGAACAGGCGGTGACCATCACGCTGAGCGCGAGGAGCACGGCCGCGACGCTGCGGCGGGCGATTGACACCGCTCGATCATCGCCGACGAGGGCACCGTGCTCGAATGGGGGTATCTGTCCGCGCTCAGGCACCCGAAGAACTTTGCCGGAACCTGTCGAATCGGCGGCGGCGCGTTCGACGCCTTGCTGAGCCGACAAGGACCGGGCGCAATGCCCGGGCCGGTGGGACGAGGGAGACCGAGCTGCGAGCGATGGTGCTGGTCAAGGCGGACGAGGCCTCCGAGGCCGGACGGGTGCCCACGACCGAAGAGTTCGCGGAGATGGGCAAGTTCAACGAGGAGCGGGTCGCGGCGGGCGTCATGCTGGCCGCCGACGGCCTACAGCCCTCGGCGGAGGGCAAACGGGTGCGGTTCGAGGGCAGGCAGGCGAGGGTCGTCGACGGGGGACGGCACGCTGATCACGCTGCTCGACCAGGACCGCGCGCGCTGGGACCGGGTGCTGATCAACCACGCACTCGGCGCGCTCGCCCGGGCGCTGGCACTCGGGGGCGAGGGCCCCAACGTCGTGCAGGCCGAGATCGCCGCGTGTCATGCCCGGGCCCGCAGCGTCGCAGACACCGACTGGGTGCAGATCGCCACGCAGTACCGGCGCCTGGTCGAGCTCACCGACTCGCCGGTGGTGGAGCTGAACCGGGCCGTGGTGGTGTCGATGGCCGACGGCCCCGGCGCGGGTCTGGCCATCGTCGACGACCTGCGCGAAGTTCCGGCGCTGCAGGACTACCACCTGCTGCCCAGCGTGCGCGGCGACCTGCTGGCGAAGCTGGGTCGCCTCGACGAGGCCCGCGCCGAGTTCGAGGCCGCCGCCGAGCTGACTGCGAACGTGCGGGAGCAGGCGCTGCTGCGCGCCCGTGCCGCCGCCTGCGCGCCCACCTGACGCCCGCGCGCCCACCCCTCTCCCTCCTGCCGGAGTTCGTCCGGGCTGCCCGGTGAAATATCGCCGGGCAGCGCGGACAACTCGCGGTGGGGGAGGCGGTCAGCCGAGGTCGGGGTAGTCGAGGTCGGGGTAGTCGAGGTCGGGGTAGTCGCGGTCGGGGTAGTCGAGGTCGGGCGCCAGTGGCTGGCCGGTCGGCACCGTGCGGACCCGGGTGCCCGGCGGCGCGGCGGTGACCATATGCGCCGCGCCGGTCCCGACGACGGTGATCGCGGCGCCGTCGACCACCAGCGCCGTGTCCTCGTCGAGCGCCACCCCGGCCGGCACCAGGCCCTCGGCCACCGCGGCGCACAGCCGGCCCAGGGTGCCCCACTGCGCGGCGTGCACGTCGACCGCGAACGGCACCAGCCCCAGCCCGTCGACGACCGAGATCTCCTCCAGGTCCTCGCCGGCGTCGGGCGGGCACACCACCCGACCCCGCACCCGGTAGCCACCCACCACCGCCGCGGTCGCGGCCACCGCGGCGCCGGCCGAGAAGCCCGCGTAGGGGCGACCCGCCGCCAGCCAGTCGCGGATTGGGCCGGCCACCGGCCCGAGCGCGCTCCCGTAGGCCGGGGTGCGGCCGCCGCAGACCAGGACCGCGTCGAAACCGGCGAGCCGGGCCGGGTCGAACCCCGCGCCGGCCGTCAGGAACAACGGTTCGGGCCGGCACGGCGCCACGGCGGTCAGGACGTCGGCGAACCGCTGGAAGTACCCCGGCCCGTCACCCTCGTCGACGACGACGCAACCGACCGTCGGTCGAGGCTCGGCCGCTGCCAGGAACGGCCCGTAACAGCCCGCCGCGGCCGCGGCCGACCACCCACCCCCGTGCAACACAACAACCACACACAGCACCCTAGGTCTGGACGCGGCGCCGACCGCCAGGGACTATGACGGAAACGCCCGGAGGTGCCAGATGGACGACGCGACTATCTCGGCGCAGGCCGAACTCGCCGCCGTGCGGATCCGCCGCGCGGAGTTGCGGGAGACGATCGGCGACATGGAAGCCGCGCTCGCCGCGCCCGCCCGGGGACGGGACGTGGTCTGGGGCGAGGCGGTGCACAGCAGCCTCACCGCGCTGGCCGACGACTTCGGTGCGCACGTCGAGGTCACCGAGGGTCCGGACGGCCTGCACCAGGCCATCATGGCCGGCGACCTGCGGCTGGCGAACGGGGTCGCCGCGCTCACCGCCGAGCACGCCACCATCGCCCAGGAGATCGCCGGGTTGGTGGCCGACAGCGCGGCCCCGGTGACCCCCGACGATGTCGACGACCTGCGCGAGCGGGCCACAAGCCTGCTGGGACACCTGATCCGGCACCGCCAGCGCGGCGCCGACCTGATCTACGAGGCCTACGAGACCGACATCGGCGGCGGCGACTGACCGACTATTCGGCGAGTTCCTCGTCGATGTCGACGTTGCGTGCGTGCACGCGGTCCGGGTGCAGGAACACGAACCGCTTGTAGGCCCAGAACCGGAAGATCGTGCCGAGCCCGATCGTCGCGATGTTGACGACGGAAATCATGGCGCTGCGGTGCCCGTATCCGAAGCCGTACACGAACAGCGCGAGGATCGCCTCGGAGAACAGCAGTGTGACGCCGTTGATGGCGAAGAAGAACGAGGTCTCGCGGCCGATGCTGGTACGGGCCCGGTGCGAGAACGACAGATGCCGGTTGCCGAAGTAGGCAAAGGTCGTCGACACCACGGTCGAGATCAGTTTCGACTTCAGCGCGCCCAGGTGGGCAGCGTGCGTCAGCCAGGTGAACAGGCCGATGTCGATCGCGAACGCCAGCGCGCCGACCAGCCCGAAGGCAGTCAGTTCCTTGAGCAGGACCCGCCACGAACCGCGCAGCCGATCGGCGAGCGACGCGGGTCGGAGCACTGTCATGACGACTGCGAGACTACCTGCCGAGAGTGTGGCGGGCCGAAGGATTTGCTCGCCGCGTCGTCACTTTGCCCGTCCTTCCGGCGCGCACCCGCCCCGCCAACCTGCCGTACATCTTCTCAGCAAACCCTGTCCTTGCGCCCATATCTGGGATAGGAACGGCTCACGGGGGGAAGGGAACCGGTGCCGTCTCAGGCAGCGAATTGCTGGTCAACGCGGCGCTCGCCCGCCACCCCGCCAACAGCTGCGAGAGGTAGGCATGTCTTCGCACAAAGAGGCACCCGGCATCTCCAACGACCCGGCGGCGGACAACACCGACGTCTACGCGTTCGTCAGTCCGGACCGGCCGGACACGGTGACGCTGATCGCCAACTTCGTCCCGCTCGAGGACCCCGCGGCCGGCCCGAACTTCAGCCAGTTCGGCGACGACGTCCGCTACGAGATCCACATCGACAACGACGGCGACTCGCGCGCCGAGATCACCTACCGGTTCACCTTCACCACCGTGAACACCATCCCGGACACGTTCCTGTACAACGTCGGGCCGATCACCTCGCTGGACAGCCCGAACTGGAACCGCCGCCAGTACGCCACGGTGACCCGGGTGCGCGGTGGCGTGCCTCGGGTGATCGGCAGCGGCCTCGCCTGCCCGCCGTGCAACGTCGGTCCGCACTCGACGCCGGACTACCCGCGCCTGGCCCGGCAGGCGATCCACAAGCTCGGCTCGACCCGGGTGTTCACCGGGCAGCGGGCCGAGGGCTTCTACGTCGACCTCGGCGCGATCTTCGACCTCGGGGTGCTGCGGCCGTTCGCCGACGCGCACCTGTCGAAGATGCCGGCCTCCGGCGGTATCAACGCCACCAAGGCGAAGAACATCCACACCATCGCGATCCAGGCGCCGATTTCGCACCTGACCCTGGGCAACCACAAGCCGACCGATCCGAAGAACGCGCGCTCGACGATCGGTGTGTGGGCCAGCGCCAAGCGCCAGCAGTCGCGCGTCTACGACTCCGACGGCTCGGTGCACCACAACGGGCCGTGGGCACAGGTGTCGCGGCAGGGCCATCCACTGGTCAACGAGGTGCTCATCGCGGTCGGCGACAAGGACCGCTGGAATGCGCAGAAACCCTTCCGGGACAAGCAGTTCGACCACTACGTCACTCATCCGGAGCTGGCCGGACTGCTGCCGGTGCTCTATCCCGGCGTATTCCCCAACCTGGACGAGCTGAACAAGTCCGGCAAGCCGCGCACCGACCTCGCCGCGATCCTGCTCACCGGCATCCCGGCCGGGAATCGTCGACGGTTTCCAGAACTACACCGGACCGGTCGAGGCCGATCAGTTGCGGCTCAACCTCGCGATCCCACCGACCACCCACAAGCCCAGCAATCTCGGCCTGATCGGCATGGACCCGGCCGGCTACCCGAACGGTCGGCGGGTGTTCGACGACGTGACCACCATCGAACTGCGCGCCATCGCCGGCGCGACCTATCCGCTGATCGACCCGTCGTACAAACCCGACGCCGCAGCCGGGGCCATCACGCCCGGCCTGACGTCGAGCAACACCGACCTGACCGCAGAGAACACCGTCAACTACCTGTCCGAGTTCCCGTACCTCGGCACGCCGCACGGCGGCTATCAGAACCCCGGCGAAAACACCCCGGCTCCCTGAGCCGCGTTGCGAAAGGCGAAATCAATGCCAGAGCAGTCCCGTCGTAGTTTTCTCAAGCGCGCCTCGATCACCGCCGCTGCGGCCGGCGCGGCAACCGTCGTCCCGGTGGCCGCCGCCGACGCCGAGGGTCAGGTGCCGGTGCGCGGCCCGGCGCACGAAGGGCCGTTCGCGGTGTGGGTCAAGGACGCCCGCACCGGTGAGATCGCCGTGCTCGTCGGCGAGTCCGAGGTCATCCACCACGACAAGGCGCTGGCCCGCAAGCTCGCCCGCCTCGCCGGCCGCGGCGCCTGAGGCCGGCCGTGTCGTCACACAAGGAGGCGCCCGGCATCAGCAACGATGCCGCCGCCGACAACACCGACGTCTACGCGTTCGTCAGCCCGGACCGGCCACACACGGTCACGCTGATCGCGAACTTCGTGCCGTTGCAAGATCCCGCGGGGGGACCGAACTTCTACGAGTTCGGTGACGACGTGCGGTACGAGATCCGCATCGACAACGACGGCGACGCCCGCCCGGACGTGACCTACCGGTTCGAGTTCGACACGCGCTACCGCAACCCGGACACGTTCCTCTACAACACCGGCCCGATCACCTCGCTCGACAGCCCGAACTGGAACCGGCGTCAGTTCGCGAAGGTCACCCGGATCGCCGGCGGGCAGACGAGCGTGCTCGCCACCGATCTCGCCTGCCCGCCGTGCAACATCGGGCCGAACTCCACACCCGACTACGCGTCGCTCGCCGCATCAGCCGTGCACCGGGTGGGCGACGCAAAGGTGTTCACCGGCCAGCGCGCCGAGGGCTTCTACGTCGACCTCGGGGCCATCTTCGACCTCGGCATCCTGCGGCCTTTCCTGGAAGCGCATCTCGCGCACCTGCCCGCCGCGCCGGGTATCAACGCGACCAAGGCCAAGAACATCCACACCATTGCGCTGCAGGTGCCGATCAAGGACCTGACAGCCGACGGTCGCCGGCCGACGAACGTCAAGGCCGACACCGCGGTGCTCGGCGTCTACGCAGAGGCCAGCCGGCAGCGCGCGAAGATCTACCATCGCGACGGCACCACCACCACCGCAGGCCCCTGGCAGCAGGTCTCGCGGCAGGGCCACCCGCTCATCAACGAGGTGCTCATCCCCATCCCGCGCAAGGACCGGTGGAACTCGCAGGAGCCGCACGACGACGCGCAGTTCGCGGGCCACTACCAGCATCCCGAGCTGTCCGATCTGCTGAATGTGCTGTATCCGGGGGTGTTCGCGAACCTGGCGAAGTACGAAGAAGCCGCGCGCCGACATCGTCGCGATCCTGTTGACGGGCATCCCGGCGAGCGTGTTGCCGAGCGCGCCGACCTTCTCCGGGCCCGTGCAGGCCGACCTGTTGCGGCTCAACGTCGCGGTGCCGCCGAAGACCGACTCGCCGAGCAACCTCGGCGTGCTCGGTGGTGATGTCGCCGGCTACCCGAACGGGCGCCGGGTGTTCGACGACGTGACGACGATCGAGCTGCGCGCCCTCGCCGGCGCGACGATCCCGCTCGTCGACCCGTCGTACAAGCCCGACGCCGCCGCAGGCGCGATCACGCCCGGGCTGACCTCGAGCAACACCGACGTCACCGCGAAGAACACCGTGCACTACCTGCCGGCGTTCCCCTACCTCGGCACCCCGCACGACGGCTACCACAACCCGCCGGACAACACTCCGGCACCGGACCTGCACTCATGAACGCGGAGACCGCCCAGCTCGGGCCGAGCTACGACGGCACCGTCCTGCTCGACATCGGCGGTGACATCGGTGCGTTGATCATCAACACCGGCGCCGACATGCATCATGCGGAAATCGAAGTAAGTCAAACTGACGAGGAGCACGCGCATCGCATGCATGTGGCGGTGCGCGAGCGGCACGGGCCGTCCGGGGTGCGGTACGCCGCCATCTATCCGGGGCTGCGTGAAGGCGTGTACACCGTATGGGCAGGCAATGGTGAACCCGCCGACACTGCCCGGATCGTCGGCGGGGAGGTGGCGCAGCTCGACTGGCGCTGACGGAACCGACTCATGCGCCCGCCTCGAGCGCACGCCGGGTCAGCACCCGGGCGAGATGGCGGCGGTAGTCGCCGTCGGCGTTCATGTCCGCCACGGGTGCCGTGTCGTCGGCCGCGAGCCGCGCCGCTTCCTCCGCCGACGCGCCTTCGGCGAGGGCGCCTTCCACCGCGTGCGCGCGCAACGGAGTGCTGCCCATGTTCGCGAGCGCGACCCGGCCCGCGGTGATGGCGACCCCGACGATCGGCCCAGTCGTTGGCCCGCCGGGTGAACTTCTCGTAGTGCGCGCCGGCCGGGACCGGTGCGCGGAACCCGGATCTCGACCAGCATCTCGTCCGGGGCCAGCGCGGTCTCGAAGTAGCCGGTGAAGAAGTCGGTGGCGGCGATCGTGCGGGTGCCGGCCGGTCCCTGGACGACGAGCGTCGCGTCGGCCGCGAGTACCGCGGCCGGCAGGTCGGCGGCCGGGTCGGAGTGCGCAAGCGATCCGCCGATGGTGCCGCGGTTGCGGATCTGCGGGTCGCCGACATAGGACGCGACGATCGCGATGAGCGGCGCCTCCGCGCGCAACACGTCGGACTGCGACGAGGTCGCGATGCCGGGTCAGCGCGCCGATGGCAACCGCGTCGCCGTCGACCCGGACGTACGAGGCCGCGTCGGCAGCCGGCGGACGTCGACGATCATCGACGGGAAGGCCAGCCGAAGCTTCATCATCGGCAGCAGCGAATGCCCGCCGGCGAGCAGCTTCGCGTCGTCGCCGTGCTCGGCCAGCAGTGCGACGGCGTGCGTCGACGGACTCGGCCGCGGACGTAGTCGAACGCGGCGGGGATCATGCGGTGGCTTCCTGCCGCTCGCGCGCGGCGGCGAGCACGGCGCGCACGATGTTGTGGTAGCCGGTGCAGCGGCACAGGTTGCCCTCGAGCCCCTCGCGGACGTCGCGTTCGGACGAGTTCGTCGTGCTCGTCGATCAGCGCGACGGCGGCCATCACCATGCCCGGCGTGCAGAAGCCGCACTGCAGGGCGTGTTCGGCGCGGAAGGCGCGTTGGACCGGATGCAGTTCCGAGGGACTCGCGGCCAGGCCTTCGAGGGTGGTCACGGCGGAGCCGGCCGCAGACACCGCCAGGACGGTGCACGATTTCACCGCCTCGCCGTCGACGTGCACGGTGCACGCTCCGCACGAGGTGGTGTCACAGCCGATGTTGGTCGCCCGCAGCCCGCACACGTCGCGCAGATAGTGCGCGAGCAGCAACCGCGGCTCCACGTCGTCGGTGCGCGGATGGCCGTTGACGGTGATGTCCAGGCGCATCACTGCACTCCTCGCCCAGCGTTGTTGATCGCCGTCCACACCCGCATCGGGCTGGCCGGCATGTCGATGTGCCGCACGCCCAGATGGGCCACTGCGTCGATCACGGCGTTCTGCACAGCCGGCGTCGAGCCGATCGTGCCGGCCTCCCCGATGCCCTTCGCACCCAGGGAGTTGTACGACGTCGGTGTCTCGGTGGTGACGAGGTCGAAACTCGGCACCTCGGTGATCGACACGATCGGGTAGGAGGCGAGCGTGTTGGTCGTGGGGTTGCCGTCCTCGTCGAAGAGCACCTCCTCGAGCAGCGCCTGTGCCGCGCCCTGCGCGAGGCCGCCGTGTCGCTGGCCTTCGGCGATCAGCGGGTTGATCACCGTACCGGCGTCGTCGAGCGCGAACAGCCTGCGCAGCCGCGCTTGCCCGGTCTCGACGTCGACCTCGACCACCGCAACGTGTGCACCGAACGGGTAGGTGGCCCCCGCCGCGGTGAATACGCTGCGGACCTTGAGCTCGTGGCTGGCGGCGAGCGTCGCGAAGCTGATGCCGCTGGTGGGCACACCGCGTACCGCGAGCCCCGCGCGGCCAACATCGATCACGAGATCCTCGACGGCAACTTCCAGCTGGTCGGAGGCCAGTTTCTTCGCCACCTCGACGAGCTCGCGTGCGGCCTGCCGCACCGCCGCACCGCCCTGCTGCAGGCTGCGCGAACCACCGGTGCCACCGCCGGCCGGCACGACATCGGTGTCGCCCCAGATGACGGTGATCTTGTCGAGCGCGACACCGAGTTCGGCGTTGACCAACATCGCCCACACCGTCGAATGACCCTGGCCGTGCGGCGAGGTGCCGGTGAGGATGGTCGCGCTGCCGTCGGCGTGCAGCTCGACGGTCGCGTTCTCCTGCGGCGGCCCGGATTCATCGCCGCCGCCGGTGATCTCGACGTAGACAGACACGCCGATGCCGAGCTGGCGCGTGTCGCCGCGGCCGCGCCGGGCTGCCTGCTCGGCCCGGAGTCCCGCGTAATCGGCGGCCGTGATCACGCGTTCGAGCGCCATCGGGTAGTCGCCGGAGTCGTACGTCGCGCCGGCCTTGCTCGTGAGCGGCTCGGTGAAGGCCGGTAACAGGTTGCGGCGCCGGACCTCGGCCGGATCCATGCCGATCTCGGCCGCGAACAGGTCGACGGCGCGCTCGATCGCGGCCGTCGCCTCCGGGCGCCCGGCGCCGCGATAGGCACCGACCGGGGTCGTGTTCGTGACCACGCTGCGAAACGACGTCTCGAGATGCTCGATGTCGTAGACGCCGGGCGCCATCAAGCAGGTCAGGGTCGGCAGCAGGCCACCGAACTTCGGGTAGGCGCCGCAGTCCTGCAGGATCTGCAACCGGTACCCCATAATCCGGCCGTCACGTCGCCCACCGATGGTGACGGTCTGCACCTGCGCGCGGCCGTGCGGCATCGCGACCATGTTCTCCGAGCGGGTCTCGACCCAGGTCACCGGGCGCTCCAGCCGGCGTGCGAGGTAGCCGACCAGCGCGTGCTCGACGTCGGCGCCGAACTTCGCGCCGAACGCGCCGCCGACCGCCGGGGTGATGACCCGGACCTGGTCGTTCGGCAACCCGAGCATCTTGGCGAGCGCGACCTGCGAACCCTGCGCGCCCTGGTTGGGCAGCCACACCGTCAGCCGGTCGCCGTCCCACGCTGCCGCGCCGGCGCGGACCTCGAGCGGCGCCACCGCGACTCGCTGGTTGACGATCTCGCGGGACACGACGACCTCGCAGTCGGCGAACGCGCCGTCCTCGGTGGGCTCCGCGCCCCCGGCGAAGCAGACGTTCGAGCCGACGTCGGGGAACAACAGCGTGTCGCCGCGCTCGGCGTCCTTCGGGTCGACCACGGCCGGGAGCGGGTCGTATTCGACGTCGACGAGCTCCGCGGCGTCCTCGCCCTGGTAGCGCCCTTCGGTGAGCACGCGCGGCAACCGGTTCGCCGACGAACCGGACCGTCCCGGAGGCGAGCAGCGGCTGGCCCATCCCGTCCGGGTACATCGGCAGCGGCGGTGTCTGGCCCGGCAGCTCGGCGAGGTCGTCGGCGGTGAACACCGCGACGCAGCCGGGCGACTCGAGCGCGGCCGTGGTGTCGATCGCGACGATCCGGGCGTGGGCGATCGGCGAGCGGACGACGGTCATGCGAAGCGCGTCGGCCAGCCGCTCGTCGCGCAGGTCCTCGGTGTAGACGGCGCCGGTCGTGAGGAACTCGCGGATCCTCGAGCCGTTGCACCCGGGTGCCGAGAATGCTGCCGACACGTTGGTCGGTATCCATTGCCACCACGCTTGCGACAGTAGTTGTCGTGTCAGATCCACGGCGGGGCGGGCCCGAGCAGGTCCGCGGGCGGCCCGCCGCGGTGGGCGTCGGCCAGTTGCGCCAGCCAGCCGGCGACCCCGGCCGCGCCCTGCATGAGGCCGGTTTCGGGCGGCAGCTCGGGCGGGGTCGCCGTGTGCTCGGTGTTCGACCAGCTCAGCCCGTCCGCGGTGGTGACGGCGCGGTCGACGACGTCATCGGCAAGGGTGTCCGCCCAGGCGAGCAGGGTCGGGTCGCCGGTGGCGTGGTACCGGTCGAGCAGCACCTTCCCGACGCCGGCCGTGCCGCAGCACCGCGCCTACGTTGTCCCAGTAGCCGGGGTACAGCCGTTGCGGGATACGGCTGCCCCGCAGCGACTGCAGACAGGCGGCGATCGTGTCGTGCCACTGCGGCCGCGGGTCCATCTCGTCCAGCAGGACGAACAGCCGCAGGGTGCCGGCCGCGCCATGGCACCAGCCGTAAGCGACCGGCGGGTCGTGTGGCTGCGCCGGGATCGTCAACGGCACCGCCCAACCGTCGCGGTGGTCACCCACGTCTAACAGCGCCTGCGCGCCGCGCGTCGCCGTCTCGACGAGGTCCGGCCTGGCCAATACGCGGCCGGCCATCCCCAGCGCGTACGCCACCCCGGCCGTGCCGTGCGAGAAGCCGGGCTGGAGGTTGTGCCAGTCGGGCGTCACGCGCCAGTGCAGTCCACCCGGGGCCGGTTCGGCGGCGGCGGCGAGGTGATCGGCGACTTGCCCCGCGGCATCCCGCGCGGCTTGGCGAGTCGTCGTCGAGCAGGCCCAGCAACGTTCCGGCCGCACCGGAGATCACGTCGGTGCATTCGTTCGTCACCGGCGAGACGGCGACGCGGACCGACAGCTCGGCCGCCACCTGCGCGGCCACCGGATCGTCGACCGCCCGGTCCCACGCCCGCAGCGCGACCGCGATGCCGGGCCAACCGCCGAACAGCCCGTCCTCGACGAAGTTCTCGCCGCCGTGCCGCGCGATGTGGATCAGCCGGTCGCGCGCGCGCGGCCGCCACTCGGGCCACGTCCAACCCGGCGGAGGTGGCTTCCGCGCAGCCCAGCAGCGCCCCGGCGGTGCCCTCGTACAGATCGTCTGATTCCGGCGCGCCGACAGCTTCGACCCAGCCGAAGGCCTGCCCGGCAACGCCCGCGTAATCACGCACACTGCCACGATGCCAGCCCTCAGCCGGTTCGGCGCGTGACTTTCGACGATGGTCGGTTCCTGGTTGAGGTCGACGCACAGCACGTCGTGATCGAGCTGCGCGCACCAGCGGCGGGTCTTGGCGATGTCGATGTCGTAATAGTGCATGAACGCCATCGCCGAGATGATCCACGGACCGCTGTCGGCGCGGGTGGAACGGCGCACCTGGTAGGCGTGGTCGGCCGTGGGGCGCACCGGCCGCAGCCCGATCACCTGCGCCCGCCGGTCGTAGAGCAGCTCGACCGCATCGGGCGAGCCCAGCGCGACGAACGCCGAGCGGTTCATCGACAGCGCGCCCCGCTTCTGGATCGTCACGTGCGGCTCCGACTTGAGGGTGAGCAGCCCCCTGTTGAACGTCTCGAACTGAGCCATCCCCGTGTCCCCTCCCAGAGGCACCGTCCACTCACCCATTCGTGCCGTGCCGCCCGGTTCGGTTCCGCTGGATACCCTCTGGTCGTGGACGAACGCACCGGACTGCCCGTGGTCGGGATGGTGGGCGCCGGGCAGCTCGCCCGGATGACGCACCAGGCGGCGATCGCGCTCGGCCAGTCGCTGCGGGTCCTCGCCGACTCGCGCGGACGACGGCGCCGCGCTGGTCGCCGCCGACGTCGTGGTCGGGCGACTACCGCTCGCTCGCGCGATCTGCGCGGCGTTCGCGCGCGGCTGCGACGTCGGTCACCTTCGACCACGAGCACGTGCCGAACGAGCACCTCGCGGCGCTCGCGGCCGACGGCGTCACGCGTGCACCCGGGCGCGGCCGCGCTGCGCTTCGCCCAGGACAAGCAGGCGATGCGCGAGCGGCTCGGCGCGCTCGGCGTGCCGGTGCCCGCGATGGGCGCCGGTCGCGCGACGCCGCCGACGCTGGCGGCGTTCGGCGCCGAGGACGGCTGGCCGGTGGTGCTCAAGGCGGCCACCGGCGGCTACGACGGCAAGGGCGTCTGGGTGGTCGGCCCGACGCCGAGGCGCGCCGACGTGCTCGGCTCGCGGCACCCGGCTGATCGTCGAGGAGCGGGTGCCGATCGCGCCGCGAGCTGGCCGCGGTGGTCGCCCGCTCGCCGTTCGGGCAGGGCGCGGCCTGGCCGGTCGTCGAGACCGTGCAGCGCGACGGCATCTGCGTCGAGGTGCATCGCCCCGGCGCCCGGATCTCGACCGACGACCGCGCCGACGACGGCGCAGGCGCTCGCGCTGCGGATCGCCGCCGAGCTCGACGTCGTCGGCGTGCTGGCGGTCGAGCTGTTCGAGACCGCCGACGGCGCTGCGTCGTCAACGAGCTGGCGATGCGCCCGCACAACTCCGGCGCACTGGACGATCGAGGGCGCGCGCACGTCGCAGTTCGAGCAGCACCTGCGGGCGGTGCTCGACTACCCGCTCGGCGCCACCACGCCGACCGCGCCGGTGGTCGTGATGGCCAACCTGCTCGGCGGCCCCGACGACGTCGTCCCGAAGGGCATCGACGAGCGGGTGCACCACTTCATGGCCGCTGGCCGGACGTCAAGATCCACCTGTACGGCAAGCAGTTCCGGCCCGGCCGCAAGGTCGGGCACGTGACCGCGCTCGGGCGACGGATCTCGCCGACGGTTCGCGAGCGCGCCGACGGCCGCCGCCGCGTACCTGATGAACGGTGACGCCGCGATGACGCGACACCGCTGGTCGGCGTGATCATGGGCAGCGACTCCGACTGGTCGACGTCATGGGCGCGGCCGCCGAGGCGCTGGCCGAGTTCGACGTGCCGCACGAGGTGCGGGTGGTCTCGGCGCACCGCACGCCGACGCGGGATGGTCGACTACGCGCAGCAGGCCGCCGGGCCGCGGCCTGCGGGTGATCATCGCCGGCGCCGGCGGCGCCGCGCACCTGCCCGGGCATGGTCGCGTCGCTGACGCACGCTGCCGGTGATCGGCGTGCCGGTGCCGCTGAAGTACCTCGACGGCCTGGACTCGCTGCTGTCGATCGTGCAGATGCCGGCCGGGGTGCCGGTGGCGACGGTGTCGATCGGCGGCGCCCGCAACGCCGGGCCTGCTCGCGGTGCGCATCCTCGCCGCTGCGGACCCGCGCCTCGCCGACCGGATGGCGACGTTCCAGGAGGAGCTGCGCGCCACGGCAGTTGCGAAGGACGCCGCGCTGCAGCGGCGCCTAGGGCGCTGACCCGGGTCGAAGTCAGGGACGTCCCTGAGGGTGGCGCCGGGCGGGCGTCCGTACGCTGACCAAATGTGGCGCGATGCGGTTGGCAAGCGCCTGCGCACGCGCCGCTCCCGGCTGATCGCCGTTGCGACCGTGCTCGTGCTGGTCGTAGCCGGGCTGCTCGTCTGGATCGCGTCCTCGGGTGACGGTGTCCGGGTCAGCTCCCGGTTCGTCACCGGCACCCCGGAAGGCTCGACCAGGGTCGACCTCGACACCTCCCTCTACCTGCCCGAGAGCACGCCGGCGCCCGCGGTACTGCTCAGCCAGGGCTTCGGCGGGAGCAAGACGCTCGCTCGACCCCACGGCGCGCACGCTCGCCGAGCACGGCTTCGTGGTGCTCACCTACAGCGCGCGCGGATTCGGCAACTCAGGCGGTCTGATCCATTTCGCCGCGCCGAACTACGAGGTGCACGACGGCAAACTGCTCATCGACTACCTCGCCGGTCTGAAACAGGTCGTCCGCAAGGACGGCAAACCGCAGATCGCCGTGGCCGGCTCCTCCTACGGTGGCGCGCTGTCGCTGCTGATCGCCGGCGCCGATCAACGGGTGCGCGCGGTCGCCGCGGACATCACCTGGAACGACCTGTCCCACGCCCTGTTCCCCAACTTCGGCGCCACCACGCCCGGCGTGTTCAAGAAGCTGTGGGCCGGGCTGCTGTTCGGCAACGCGGTCAACGCATCGACGAGCATCACCGCGCTGCTGGGCGAACAGCGCGCCGACGGCGCGTCCGGATCAGCGGGGTGCGGCAACTTCGCGCCCGACGTCTGCGCCGCGTACCAGGCCTCGGCCGCCACCGGCACCCCGACGGCCGCGATGCGGGCACTCATGCGGCGGGCGAGCCCAGCGGCCGTCCTCGACCGCATCGACGCCCCCACGCTGCTGACCCAGGGCGAGCAGGACTCGCTGTTCCCGCTCAGCGAGGCCGATGCGAACGCGCGCGGCATCGCTGCGCACGGCACGCCGGTGCGGGTGGTGTGGCGGCCGGGCGGCCACGACGACGGATCGGTCGGCGGCGACACCGCCACGAGCGAGGCCATCGACTGGTTCGACACGGCGTTTCGCGAACGACGTGTCGACACATCAGCCGTTCCGGTTCGCCGAGCAGGCCGGCGTGGTGTCGGCCGCCACCGGCGACGCGTCCGAACAGACCCGTCAGGCCGACGGGCTATCCCGGCATCGCCGGCACGCCGCGTCACACGACGAGCGTCAGGATCCGGGGGTGAGCCAGACCATCGCGTCGCCGGCGGGCGGCGTGCCCGCCGTGATCACCAGCATCCCCGGGCTGGGTGGTATCTCCAGCCGCTTCGATCAAGTGCTGACGAGCTTCCCGACCGCGCCCGGCCAGACCGCGTTGTTCGTGTCGCCCGACGCTGCAGCACGGCATCCTCGTCGCCGGCGAGCCGCGGGTGCGCGTCGTGATCACCACGAAGACGACGCACCGATGCGGTGCTGTTCGCCGCCGTGCGTGACGTGAGCAACGACGGCTCGAGCACGCTGCCGTCGCAGCTCGTGACGCCGGTGCGGCTGACCGGGCTCGCTCCGGGTCGGCCCACCGAGGTGACCTTGCGGTTGCCGTCGTTCGTGCGCAACGTGCAGGCCGGGCACCGGCTGGCGCTCAGCGTGAGCGCCAGCGACTTCGCGTACGCGGGGCCGAGCGAGGCGCGCAACTACGCGGTCGCGCTGCCGTCCGGACAGGCGGCGCTGGAGTTGCCCACCACGTCCGGCACTCCGATCAGCGCCGGGCACCCGATGAGCTGGTTGATCGTCGGAGTGCTCGCATGTCTGCTGGTCGCCGGCGCGGTTGCGTTCGTCATCGTTCGGCGGCGCCGGGTGCTGCGGCCACGTCCGGATCTCGCCGACGTCCCGGTGAGCATCGACGGTCTGGTGAAGGAGTACAGAGGCGGCTATCGCGCCGTCGACGACGTGACCTTCACCGTCGAGCGGGGTCAGGTCGTCGGCCTGCTCGGCCCGAACGGCGCCGGCAAGACGACCGCGCTGCGCGTGCTGGTCGGGCTGATCACCGCGACCGCCGGCGAGGTCCACGTATTCGGCGAGCCGATCCGTCCGGGCGCGCCGGTGCTGTCGCGGCTCGGCGCGTTCATCGAGGGCCCGGGTTCCTGCCGCACCTGTCCGGGCGGGAGAACCTGCGGCTGTACTGGGCCGCCACCGGGCGCCCGGACGAGGAAGCGGAATTCGAAACCGCGCTGGAGATCGCCGGCCTCGGCGCGTCGATCGACCGCCGGGTCAAGGCCTACAGCCACGGCATGAAGCAGCGGCTCGGCATCGCCCAGGCGATGCTCGGGTTGCCCGAGGTGCTGGTGCTCGACGAGCCGACCAACGGTCTCGATCCGCCGCAGATCGCCGAGATGCGCGAGGTGCTGCAGCGCTACGCGCAGACCGGACGCACCGTGGTGGTGTCCAGCCACCTGCTCGCCGAGGTCGAGCAGACCTGCACGCACGTCGTCGTCATGCACCACGGGAAGCTGGTGGCGGCCGGTTCGGTTCCCGAAATCGCCGGCGCCGGTGGGTTGCAGCTCGCGGTGCCCGACCCGGCCGAGGCCACCCGGGTGCTCGCTGCCGCCGGCATCTCCGCGCAGGCAGTGCCCGCCCGGCGCGCGCTGGAAGACGTCTTCCTCGACCTGGTCGGAGACGACCGGTGAGCGAACCCACGAGCCGAGGCGCAAGCGACCGTGAACTGTCCGGGATGGCCGCCACTCGGCGTGGTTTCCACAGCCGTCTCGCCCAGCTCGATCCCGATCGCGAGCTGACCTACGACCCGCGCAAGACGCTCAAGCTGCGCGTCGAGCTGACCCGCCAGGTCAAGCGGCGCCGCACCCAGGTCGCGTTCGGGCTGCTGATCATCCTGCCGATCATCATCGCGATCGCGTTCAAGATCGGCGGCGGCGCCGACAGCGACGCCCCGCAGCTCGTCGGGCTCGCGACCGCGGGCGGGTTCAACTTCGCGATGTTCACCGAGTTCGCGGCGGTCGGCTTCCTGCTGGTCGTGGTGGTGGCGTTGTTCTGCGGCGACACGGTGGCCAGCGAGGCGAGCTGGTCATCGCTGCGTTACCTGCTCGCCCAGCCGGTGCCGCGCTCGCGGCTGCTGCGCCAGAAGCTGATCGTGGCTGGCCTGCTCAGCGTCGCCGCGAACGTCCTGCTGCCGCTGTGGGCGTTCGTGGTGGGCGGGCTGTTCTTCGGGTGGGCGCCGATCCGTTCGCCGATCGGGGGTTCGTTCGACACCGGCGCGGCGACCTGGCGGCTGGTGGTCAGCGTCGCCTACGTCTGCGGACAGCTGCTGATCGTCGCCGCGCTGGCCTTCCTGCTCAGCGTCAGCGTCGACAACCCGCTCGGCGCGGTCGGCGGCGCGGTGATGCTTGTGGTGATCTCCAACATCCTCGACCAGATCACCGCGCTCGACCCGTACCGCCAGTACCTGCCCACGCATTTCCAGTACGCGTGGGTCGACACGTTGAGCTCGCCGATCAGGTGGGACGACATGTTGCGCGGCACCGGTCTGGCGCTGGTCTATGCCGCCCTGTTCCTCGGCTACGCCTGGCTGCGCTTCGACCGCAAGGACGTCACGTCGTAGTCGCCGGCCACCCTAGGGCCTCAAACCCGCCCAAACCCGACTCTTGCAATGACTTGACCACCTGACGGCGCGCTCCGTGGTCATCTCGTTGCAAGAGTCGCCTCCGGGCGGCCACCGCCGGACCCGCGATGCTCCGGACCCGCGACGCTGCGGCCCCGCGACGCTGCGGCCCCGCGACGCTGCGGCCCCGCGACGCTGCGGCCCCGCCGACCCAGCGCGACACGGCGCTATCGGAGCGCGCGCTGCCGCTCGCGGTATGCCTTCACGTTCGCTCGGTTTCCACAGCCGCTGTCGCAGAAGCGCCGGGACCGGTTCTTGGACAGGTCGACGACGACGTCCTCGCAGTCGTCGGCCGCGCACATCCGCAGCCGGTCGAGCTCGCCGGTGCGCACCACGTCCACGACGGCCATGGCTGCTTCCACCGCCATCCGATCCGCGATCGAGTGGGCCGGCGTCCAGGCGTGCAGGTGGTAGGGCCACTCGTCGTGCTTCGCCAGCTGCGGGAGCGCCTGCGCCTCTCGTAGCAGCCCGTTCACGATCTCGACCACACGGTCCTCGTCGGCAGACCAGATCTCTCGCAATCGGGGGCGCAGATCCTGCACGGCGCGCAGCTCCGCTTTGCCGTATTTGTGTGTCTTCGTCCACCCCCACCGGGCGACGAACGCGTCGAGCTGCGCCGGGGTGTCCAGCGTCTCCACGGCGTCGCGGGACGCGGTGTTGACGAGCGCCGAGGCAGCTTGCAGCCCGATCTCGGTGTCATAGGCAAAAAGCACTTTGACTCCTGACAGTGTCGACCGATAGGCTCCGTCATGAGCATAGAGCGTTTTGGTCATTACGGGAGGTGTGTGATGCGTACCAGCAGCGCGGGTCTCGGACTCGCCGTCTTGTCCGCCGCGACGTTCGGCACCTCCGGCACGTTCGCCAGCGCGCTCATCGCCACCGGCTGGACGCCGGGCGCCGCCGTCACCGCTGCGGGTCAGCCTGGCCGCGCTCGTGCTCACCATCCCGGCCGTCGTGCAGCTACGCGGCCGCTGGTCGCTGCTACGCGCCAACCTGCCCATCATCGTCGCGTTCGGCGGGTTCGCCGTCGGCCTGGCCCAGCTGTGCTACTTCTCGGCGGTCGAGCACCTGTCGGTGGGTGTGGCCCTGCTGCTCGAGTACTCCGGTGTCCTCCTGGTGGTCGTCTGGATGTGGCTGCGGCATCACCAGCGTCCGAACCGGCTGACGATCGCCGGCGGGGTGGCGGCGATCTTCGGGCTCGTGCTGGTGCTCGACCTCACCGGGGACCAGCACGTCGATGCCGTCGGCGTCATGTGGGGTCTGTTCGCGGCCGTCGGCCTGGCGAGCTACTTCATCATCTCCGCCGGCGCGGCCGACGGCGGGCGAGCCGGCGACTCGCTGCCGCCGATCGTCACGGCGTGGGCCGGGCTGTTCGTCGGCGGCGTGGCGCTGGGCGCACTCGGCCTGACCGGGGTGCTGCCGATGCGCGCCTCGACGGCTGATGTCGTCCTCGCCGGCTGGCAGGTCAGCTGGCTGGTGCCGATCCTCGGGCTGTCCGTGGTCGCCGCCGCAATCGCCTACGCGTCCGGCATCGGCGCGGCCCGCCGCCTGGGCGCGCGGCTCGCCTCGTTCCTCGGGCTGGCCGAGGTGCTGTTCGCGGTCGTGTTCGCCTGGCTGCTGCTCGACCAGCGACCCACTGTCCTGCAGGCAGTTGGTGGCGCGGTGGTGCTCGGCGGCATCGCATTGGTGCGCGCCGCCGAGCGCGAGCCGGCCGTCATCGCGGCCGCCGAGCGCGAGCCGGCCGGCACCGTCGGCTGATGGACGTCCCGGCCGGTGTGCGGGAGGTTTCGGTGGCCGCCGCGCGGCTGCCGCGGTGGCTGGCGGGTTTCACCGAGCGGCACGGCGCGACGGCCACCGTCTCGACGCCCGAATGGGTGGAGCTCACCGGCACCGACGGCGCGCAAGCGTGGATCGAGGTCCCGTTCCCGCCGTTGGTCGGCGGCCTCACCGAGCATGTCGCGCGAGAACGCCGGATCGCGGTGCTGCTCGTGCGTCGCGGTGGCCACGCCGTCGGCCTCTTCGACGGCGACCTGTTGCTCGCCTCGAAGGTCGGCGGCAGCTACGTCCAAGGCACGACCAAGGCGGGCGGCTGGTCGCAGCAGCGCTACGCCCGCCGGCGGGCGAACCAGGCCGATGCGGCGTTCGCGGCCGCCGCCGACGCCGCGGTCCGGGTGCTCACCGACGGGCGGGTCGAGGCCCTGGTCGCCGGCGGTGACCGGCCCGCGGTCCGGGCCGTGCTGGCCGACCCGCGGCTGGCCGGGCTGCCCGCACCGAGCCCGCCGTGGCTGCAGGTGAAGGACCCGAAGCTGCGCGTCCTGGTCGCGACGCCGGAGCAGTTCCGGGCACTGCGCGTGCGCCTCCGGCCGTGACGGGGCGCAGAACATCACGCGAACGCCGGGCAACGGTCCGTAGGCTGCACGGGTGCCACAGCCGTCCGGAATCGCCCGCTGATGGCCCAGTTCACCTTCCAGGCGGGCAATGCCGCAGGGGTGCGCCGGCTGCCGAGGTACCTGCTCGGCGCGCTGGCCACCCTGGTCGTGCCGCGCACCGCGCGGCTGTGGGTGTTCGGCTGCGGTATCGGGCCGGGTGAGGGCGCGCTACCGCTGTATCGGCTGGCCCGCGCACAGCTGTCGGCCGGCACCCGGCTCGTGTGGCTCGCGACCACCGACGACGAGCTCGCCCAGGCCCGCGCGCTCGGTCTGGACGCGGAGCGCAAGCGCAGCCGCCGCGGATTCTGGCTCACCCTGCGCGCCCGCGTGCTCGTGGTCACCCACGGCCTCGGTGACGTCAACCGCTACGCGGTCCGCGGCGGTTTCGTCGTGCAGTTGTGGCACGGCATCCCGTTGAAGAAGCTGCACCTCGACGCCCCGATCGCGCAAACCGCGTCCTCACGGCTCGGCCGGGCCGTCGTGCGGCGCGGCTACCGGGCGGCCGGGCGCGCAGATCGACTTGATCCCGGTCGCGGGTGCGCCGGTGGTATCGCGCATCGCGAGCGCGTTCGGGACGCCGGCCGAGCGCATCGTGATCACCGGTGACCCGCGCGACGACGTGTTGTTGCAGGGCAGCGCGGCGCAGCGACGTGCGAGCGCCCGCGACCTGCTGGCGCCGCTGGTCGGGCCGCTGCCGGAGGCCGGTGCCCTCGTGCTCTACGCCCCGACCTGGCGCGACGGCGAGCCAGACCCGGCCGCGCCGGACGACGCGACCTGGGCCGACATCGGGGCATGGCTCGAACGCGTCGACGGTGTGTTGATCGTGCGCAACCATCCGCTCGGGCGCGGCGACTACTCCGGCGGCCCGCGCAGCTGCGACCGGATCCGCACCCTGGACGCCACCCGGCTCGCCGACCTCACCCCGGCCCTGCCGGCCTTCGATCACGTGGTCACCGACTACTCGTCGGTGGCCTACGACTTCGCGCTCACGGGCGGCACCACGGTCTTCCTCGCGACCGACGTGGACGCCTATCTCGACGCGCGCGGGCTCTATCAGCCCTATCCGTCGTTCACCGGCGGCCGGTACGTCGCGAGCTGGGAGCACGCGCTGGTCTCGCTCGACGCGTTGGTACGCGGTGAGCCGGACACCGTCGCCGCCGCGCACGCCGAGCGCGACCGGCTGCGCGACGAACACTTCGACCACCTCGACGGCCGGGCCACCGAACGGGTGCTCGCCCAGATCCGCGCGCGCGTCGACCACCGCGAGCCGCCGCTGCCCGAGCCGCGGCACCGGCCGACCGTCAATGCGGTGGACATCACGGCCGACCACCTCGTGGTGGAGCTCACCGGTGCCGGCGCACTGTCCGCGGCCAGCCTGGACGGCCCGCGCGGGCCCATCGACGCGACGCTCGAACACGAGTCGGACCTGGTGCGCGCCCGGTTCCCGCTCCTTGCCACGCGCTGGGGAGCGCCGAGTCTCGCCTTGCCATCCGGGGACTACCGCCTCGATGTCGGCACCGCTCACCGGGTCAGCGTCGAGGCGGCGCTGCCCGACGTCCTGCACCCGCTGTTCCGGGCCCGGGCGGGCGCAGCGGGCGGCGCCCTCGTGGTTCGCGTCAGCGCACCGCTGGCCGACAACGAGCTTGGCGCCGCCGCCCAACGCCGGCTGCGGGCCTGGGCGATGCGTCCGCACCGGCGCGAGAACGCCGTCTACTTCGAGAGCTTCTACGGCCGCACTGCCGCCGACAACCCGGCCGCGATCGATCGGGCGCTGGCGCGGGTGCGGCCCGACGTGCGGCGGTACTGGAGCGTCGGCGACCGCTCGGTGCCGGTGCCGCCCGGCGCGGTGCCGCTGGTGGAGTACAGCCGCGAATGGTGGCGGGTCCGGGCGCAGGCGCGCGCGTACGTGATCAACGACTGGCTGCGCTGGACCCACCGGCGCCGCCGCGGCCAGCGGGTGTTGCAGACCTGGCACGGCACGATGCTCAAACGACTCGCACTGGACCGGCCGAACACCACGCCGCGCACCCGGTTCGCGACGGTGCGGCAGTCGATGCGCTGGAACGTCATGTTGGCGCAAAATGATTACAGCGCAAGGATTTTCCGAACCTCGTACGCATTCAAGGGGCCCATCTGGCAGACCGGCTATCCGCGCAACGACGTGTTCGTCGACGCCGCACGAGCGGGGGAGGTGCGCCGCCTGCTCGGCGTGCCGGATGCCGCGCGGATCGTGCTGTACGCACCCACGTGGCGCGACGACCGCGCCGGGCTGGTCGACTATCTCGACCTCGTCGAGTTCGACGCGGCGTTGCCGCCGGCCCACGTGCTGCTGGTGCGTGGCCACTCGCGCACCCTCGGCCACGGGCCGGACGTGCGCGGTGAGCGGCTCTTCGATGTCACCAGCTACCCCGACGTCGCCGAGCTCATGCTCGTCGCCGACATGCTGATCACCGACTACTCGTCGGTGATGTTCGACTTCGCAGCCACGGGCAAGCCGATGATCTTCTACACGCCCGACCTCGATCACTACAGCGACGTGCTGCGCGGGTTCTACTTCGATCTCCTCGCCGACGCACCCGGGCCGGTCGTGGCCACCCGCGAGGAACTTCTCGAAGCGATCGGCGACGTCCCCGACGCTGTGCACAAGTACGCCGAGCGCTACGCGGCCTGGCAGGCGAGGTTCACGCCGTGCGACGACGGCCACGCCGCCGAACGGGTCGTGCAACGCATGCTCGATGCCGGTTGGCTGCCGTGAACGCCCGAGTGCCAGGATCAACTCATGACGAGCCCGCGGGCCGGTCAGCCGGCAGCCCCTGAGGATCTGGTCGACCTCGCCGCACTCGAGGCGGCCTACTACGACCTGCACCCCGACCCGGCCGACCCGGAACAGCGGGTGAGTTTCGGCACCTCGGGTCATCGCGGTTCCTCGTTGAGGACGACCTTCAACGAGGACCACATCGTCGCGACGAGTCAGGCGATCTGCGAGTACCGGGCCGGCCAGGGCATCGACGGGCCGCTCTTCCTCGGGGCGGACACGCACGCGTTGAGCGGCCCGGCCACCGCGTCGGCGCTGGAGGTGTTCGCCGCCAACGAGGTCACCGTGCTCATCGACTCCCGCGACCGGTTCACGCCGACACCCGCACTCTCGCGCGCGATCCTCGCCGCCAACGAGGGCCGGACGCGTGGGCTGGCCGACGGGGTCGTGGTCACGCCGTCGCACAACCCGCCGAGCGACGGCGGGTTCAAGTACAACCCGCCAGACGGTGGCCCGGCCGGCACAGACATCACCGGCTGGATCCAGGACCGCGCCAACGCACTGCTCGCCGATCAGCTGCGCGGCGTTCGGCGGATTCCGCACGAGCGGGCACTGGCCGCGGACACGACGCGCCGTTACGAGTTCCTCGACGAATACGTCGGCGCGCTGCCGCGGGTGGTCGATCTGGAGGCGATCCGGGGCGCCGGCGTCCGGATCGGCGCCGACCCCCTGGGCGGCGCGAGCGTGGACTACTGGGGCGAGGTCGGTGCGCGGTACGGGCTCGACCTCACCGTTGTCAACACCACCGTCGACCCGCAGTTCGCGTTCATGACGCTGGACTGGGACGGCAAGATCCGGATGGACTGTTCCTCGCCGTCGGCGATGGCATCGCTGATCGCCCGGCAGGCCGATTTCGACATCGCCACCGGCAACGACACCGACGCCGACCGGCACGGCATCGTGACGCCCGACGGCGGGCTGATGAACCCGAACCACTACCTCGCGGTCGCGATCCGCTACCTCTACGCGCACCGAACCTCGTGGCCGGGCGAGGCGGCCGTCGGGAAGACCCTGGTCAGCTCGTCGATGATCGACAAGGTGGCCGCGGACCTCAACCGCAAGCTGCTCGAGGTGCCGGTCGGGTTCAAGTGGTTCGTGCCCGGACTGCGCGACGGCTCGGTGGCCTTCGGCGGCGAGGAGAGCGCGGGCGCCTCGTTCCTGACGCGCGAGGGCTCGGTGTGGACCACCGACAAGGACGGCATCATCTTGTGCCTGCTCGCGTCGGAGATCATCGCGGCCACCGGCAAGAGCCCGGCAGCACACTATTCCGAGCTCACCGCCGAGCACGGCGCACCTGCCTACGCCCGGATCGACTCACCGGCCGATCGGCAGCAGAAGGCGATTCTGGCCAAGCTGTCGCCCGAGCAGGTCACCGCCGAGGAGCTGGCCGGTGAGAAGATCACCGCGAAGCTCACCGACGCGCCGGGCAACGGGGCCCCGATCGGCGGCCTCAAGGTGGTCAGCGAATCAGGGTGGTTCGCTGCGCGCCCTTCGGGGACCGAAGACGTCTACAAGCTGTATGCGGAGTCCTTCCGCGGTCCGCAGCACCTGGCCCGGATCCAGGACGAGGCCCGCGAGATCGTCTCCGCCGCCCTCTCTGCTTAACGCGGTGTCCGCGCCGGCCGGCGTCATAACGCCGTCCAGCGCGGACAACTCGCAGGCAGTGGTCAGCTACGCGCGGCCAGATTGTTCTCCGGTTCCAGGCTGCGGGCGCCGGTCATGTAGGCCACCGCGTCGTCCATGGTGTGCGTGTTGGGGTCGATGACGCCCACCGCGCCGCCGAGGCGCTGGATGTGGATGCGGTCGGCCACCTCGAACACGTTGGGCATGTTGTGGCTGATCAGGATGATGCCCAGGCCCTGCTCCCGCAGGTCCTTGACCAGCTGCAGCACCTGACCGGTCTCGCGCACCCCGAGCGCCGCGGTCGGCTCGTCGAGGATGACGACCTTGCCGCCGAACGCGCCGGCCCGGGCCACCGCGACGGCCTGCCGCTGACCGCCGGAGAGCGTCTCGACGGCCTGGTTGATGTTCTGCAGCGTGCTGATGCCGAGCTTCTTGATCTGCTCGCCGGCATACTGCCTCATGTACCCGGTGTCGAGCATGCGCAGCACCGAGCCGAGCGGTCCCTTGCGCCGCACCTCGCGGGCCAGGAACAGGTTGCGACGCGATGTCCAGCGCCGGCGCGACGGCCAGGGTCTGGTACACGGTCTCGATGCCCGCCTCGCGGGCGTCCTTCGTGGCCTTGAACGACACCGGACGGCCGTCGACGAACAGCTCGCCGCCGTCCGGGACCATCGCGCCGGACAGGCACTTGATCAGTGTCGACTTGCCGGCGCCGTTGTCGCCGATGACGGCGAGCACCTCGCCGGGGTACAGCTTGAGGTCGACGCCGGCGAGCCCGACGACCCGGCCGAACGTCTTGACGAGGCCGCGGGCCTCGAGCACGGGCTCGCGCGGCTGACCCGGTTGCTGCGGCGCCGGGCCCGGGTCCTTCTCCAAGCTCGTCATGCCTTCACGTTCCTGATCCACTGGTCGACGGAAACGGCGACGATCACCAGCACGCCGATCGCGAGCACCTGGTAGTTGGGTCGTAGCCCGGCAAGCGCCAGGCCGATGTTGAACACCTGCACGATCGAGCGCGCCGATCAGGGTGCCGACCACCACGCCGCGGCCGCCGAACAGGCTGGTGCCGCCGATGACGACGGCGGTGATCGAGTTCCAGGTTGGCGTTGGTCGCGCTGTTCGGGTCGCCGCCGCCGACGCGGCCGAACAGGACCCAGGCGGCCATGCGGTGATCACGCCGGCGACGACGTAGACGCGACAGGACACCCGGTCGGTGCGGATACCGGCCAGGCGCGCGGCCTCGGTGTCGTCGCCGGTGGCGTAGAGGTGCCGCCCCCACGCCGTGTTTCGCAAAGCGAAGGACACGACGACGTAGATCAGGACCATGAGGATGACGCCGTTGGTGAGATCGAAGGATCCCAGGGCGATGCGTCTTGCCGGTCCAGAGCACGAATGAGTCCGGGTGCAGCGACACCGTCTGGCCCTGGGCGTAGATCAGCGTGATCGCGGTGAAGATGCCCAGCGTGCCGAGCGTGACGATGAACGGCGGCAACTTGAGCCGGGTGACCAGCATGCCGTTGAGCGCCCGAGGCGGCGATGCCGACGAGGGCGCCCACGATGCAGCGCGATGCACGGCGTTCACGTGATTCGTCGCGACCAGCTTGGCCATCACCAGCGACGCCAGCACCATGATCGCACCGATCGACAGGTCGATGCCGGCGGTCAGGATGATCAGCGTCTGCCCGACGGCGAGCGACGCCGACGACGGACATGGCCTGCGGTCATCAGCGAGAGGTTCTCCAGCCGGAAGAACCGATCACTGAAGAAGCTGAACACGATGATCGACAGCACCAGCACGATCGCCGGGCTGAGCGCCGGGTAGCGGTGCAGGATCTCGTGAACGCGTTGTCGCAGGGTGCTGCGAGTCGCCGGCCAGTTCCTCGGCCGACTGCGGCGGATTCGATGCTTGCCGTCACTGCTTCCTCCTGGCGGTTACTCCGACGAGGACCAGCGCTCGATCGATGCGGGTCGTCGGAAATTGCGGTCGGCGGCGGGCCGGCCGGTGCCACCGGCCCGCCGACACGCATGGTCAGCTACTGCCCCAGCACGCCTTCTTGGCGGTCGGCGACATCCTGGCTCGCGACGCCGGAGACCGGCGTCTTGGTCACCAGGTTCGTGCCGGTGTCGAAGAAGTCCTTGCCGCTGGTCGACGGTCGGCTTCGAACCGCCGTTGGCCAGCTTCGCGATCGCCGCGACGCCGAGCGATGGCCATCTTGCCCGGGTACTGCGCGGAGTCGGCCGCGAACTCGCCCGAGTCGACGAACCCGATCCCGTGCGCAGCAGCCGTCGATCGCCAGGATCGTGACGTCGTTCTGCTTGCTCTGCGCCTTCAGCGCGTTGTAGGCGCCCTCGGCGGCCGGCTCGTTGATCGCGTAGACGACGTTGATGTCCGGGTTGGCCGACAGGCAGGTCTCCATCGCCGTGCGCCCGCCGTCGATCGCGCCCTGGGTCGGCTGGTGGCAGGCGATCGGTGTAGTCGCCGCCGGAGTACTTGCCGGTCTTGGCTTCCTTCGCCGTTCTCGTGGTGCTGCCCGGGTTGATGCCCATCCCGGTGAGGAAGCCCTGGTCGCGGTTGATGTCGACCGAGACGACCTGGTTGTTGAACAGGTCGAGCATCGCGATGACGGCCTTCTTGCCGTCGAGCTTCTTCGCGCCGTACTGGCCGATGAGCTTGCCGGCCTGGAAGTTGTCGGTGGCGAAGGTGATGTCGGCGGTGCTCGCCGGGTTCAGGCGCGGTGTCGAGGGCGATCACGAACAGGCCCTTGCGTCTTGGCCTGGTTGAGCGCGGCGTTCACCGCGTCGCCGTTGGTGGTGATCAGGATGCCCTTGTCGCCGCGGGCGATGGCGTTCTCGATCGCGCTGATCTGGGTCTGCGTGTCGCCGTCCTGCTTGCCCGCGGCCACCGTCAGCTTGACGTTCTTGGCCGCGGCGGCCTTCTCGGCGTCCTTCTGCATCGAGACGAAGTACGGGTTGCTCAGCGTCTTGAGGATCAGCGAGACACCGACCTTCTTGCCGCTGCCTCCCCCCGTGGCCGCGCCGGAGGTGCCGCCGCCGCCCGAGGACGAGCTGCACGCGGTGAACGCGAGCGCCCCGGCGACCGCAGCCGCGGAAACGGCGATCAGCCGGCGGCGGCGGTTGCGGCCCTGAGCCTGACGAATGTCGTCCATTCGTGCCCTGCCTTTCAGGATTCGTGGCAGCCCGAAATCGGCGCCCCGTGATTGATGTCTTCCGCCGACGCACCCCCTGGCGCAGCGGATGACAATGAGGTTAACTGATCACGAATTCATCCGCAAGGGTTTGCGCAAGCGTTTGCGAGCGGGATCTACCGAACAATCAGAACAAGAGGGGCGCCGAGGCATGGTGGTCACGATGTCCGATGTCGCGCGCCGTGCCGGGGTCTCGGTCTCGACCGTCTCGCACGTGGTCAACGCGACGCGCACCGTCGAGCCGGCTACCAGCGAACGGGTTCGCGAGGCCATCGACCGGCTCGGCTACCGCCACAACCGGCTGGCCCGCGCCGTTGCGCGGGGCGGACGGACCCATTCGATCGGCGTCGCGATGTCGGCGCGGTCGAACCCGCACTTCGGCCTGGTGGTGTCCGCGATCGACGACGCTGCCACGGCCGACGGGTCGACCATCCTGCTCGGCGAGACCGCCGACGACGTCGATCGCGAGCGTCAACTCATCGACAGCCTGTTGCAGCATCGCGTGGACGGGATCATCATCGCGCCCGGCCCGCAGGCCGGCCGGGAGACCCTGCAGGTCCTCGCGAAATCAGCAACCCCGACGGTGTTGATCGACCGGACCAGTGGCGATCACCGCTTCGACCACATCGGCACCGACAACGTCGAGCCCGTCGCGGCGCTCGTCACTCACCTCACCGGGGTGCACGGCCTACGGCGTATCGCTTTCATCTCGGGGCTGCCAGGGATCAGCACCACCGACGAACGGCTCGCGGGCTACTCCCTCGGCGTGCAGCGAACCGATGCTGTGCGCAGCACGAAATTGGTGCGCTCCGGCGCGTCGTCGCGAGAGGGCGGGGCCGCGGCCTGCGCGTCGCTGCTGGATCTGGCGAACCCGCCGCAGGCCATCGTTACCGGCAACAACGCGATCACCGTCGGCGTCTTGCACGAACTCAACGCGCGGGGTGTCCGGGTGCCCGACGAGATCGCCATCGTCGGCTTCGACGACTTCGAGTGGGCGCCGCTGCTGGTCTCGCCGCTCACCTGCATCGCCCAGGACTGGGACACCATCGGCACCCGGGCCTTCGAGATCCTGAAGGAGCGGATGGCGGCCTCGGACGCGCCGCCGGTCACCGAGCGCGTCCCGACGACGATGATCGTGCGCAGTTCGTGCGGCTGTGTCGGGCCGGCGCAGTCGTCGGCGATCCCGGTGACCGACCCCGCGGCGTTTTGACCGCAAGCCGGCGCGACCCCGCCCCGCCGACTCTGGTTCGGCGAAACGGGGCCGCTCGAGCGAACTCCTGGATTGGTCCGCCCCCCCGGTAGGACCAAGCCGTGCCGTTGCGACCTGGTCTGCCCCCCGACAAAGACCACGCCGTTCGCTCGCAAGAAGAAGATTTCACACGCAACTAACTTGTGTCAAGTCTATGTGAAGCAAAGTGAAGAATTGCCTCACACGACCGCGCTGAGGCCGCCGTCCACGTAGATCAGCTGGCCGTTGACGAAGTCCGAGGCCCCGGAGGACAGGAACACCGCGCAGCCGACGAGATCGTCGACGCGGCCCCACCGGCCGGCCGGAGTGCGGGCCACGATCCGGTCGTGGAAGGCCGGGTCGGCTACCAGGGACGCGGTCAGCTCGGTCTCGAAATAGCCGGGCGCGATGGCATTGACCTGGACCCCGTGCGGCGCCAGATCGGCGCACAGGCCGCGGGTGAGCATCTTCAGCCCGCCCTTGGTGGCGGCGTAGGCCGCGATCCCGGGCCGTGCGAGGTCGGACTGCAGGGAGCAGATGTTGACGATCTTGCCGGACCTGCGCGCGATCATCGCCGGCGCGACTGCGCGGGCTACGTACAGCGCGCTGGACAGGTTGGTGGCCAGCAGCCGGTCCCAGGTGGCGTCGTCGACCTCGGTCACCGGAGCCCGGGACTGGACGCCCACGTTGTTGATCACGATGTCGAGGGGTCCGATCTCGGCGATGCCGGCGTCGACGGCCCGCGGGTCGCTGGCGTCGAAGGCGACAGCCCGGGCGTCCAGTGCCGTGCGGGCGCGCTCGAGCGCCGCCGGATTGCGCCCGTTGAGCACCAGCTGGGCGCCGGCGCGGGCGAGCCCCCGCGCCAGTGCCAGCCCGATGCCACGGGTCGAGCCGGTGACCAGTGCGGTGCGCCCGGTCAGGTCGAAGAGGTCGTTGGGCATGCCACGCATTGTGGGCCGTTCAGCCGACCGGCGCCGCCGCCCGCGACGTGTCGACGGCATCGCCCGCGCCGCGGGCGATCCCCGCCAGGAAGCCGCTGCCCCAGGCGTAGTGCATGACCGCCAGGACGCCACTGCGCTGAACCCGCTCGAGCGGGGTGCCGCGGGATGCGAGCGCCACCCCCGCGAGCAGCGCCGCGTAGGCCGCAGGGCCGGCGAGCGCCGCACCCCCCAGCCATCCGGGCAGTGCCCCCGCGGCCGCGAGAGGCACGAGCACCACCGCCGCGCCGGAGGCGAGCACGAGCACGGGCGGGGCGAAGAACCGCGGCGAGTTGCGTCGGTGCAGCCGGCGCACGAGTTCGCCGCGCCAGACACCGGTCGCGTAGAACTGGCGCGCCAACGCCTTCCAGGTCGAGCGGGGCCAGTACCGCACCCGCAGCGACGGGTCGAGCCACACCAACTTGCCGGCCTGCCGGAAGCGGTGGTTGAGCTCCCAGTCCTCGCCGCGCCGCAGCGACTCGTCGAACCCGCCGATCTCGGCGAGCGCGTCGGCGCGCATCACCCCGAGGTAGGCCGACTCGGCCGGCCCCGGGGGCTCGTCGGCGGCGTGGTAGGCGCCGCCGCCGAGGCCGAGCCGGCTGTTGTACGCCCAGGCCACCGCGGATTGCAGCCCGGGACGGCCGACCGCGAACATCATCCCGCCCACGTTGGCCGCGCCGGTCGAGAGCAGCGTCTCGACGGCGCGGCGGGTGTAGCCGTCGGGCAGCTCGGTATGGGCGTCCACGCGCACGATGACCGGGTACCGGCAGGCCCGGATGGCCGCGTTGAGCCCGATCGGGATGTCGGTACCGGGGTTGTCGACGGTTTGGATGCGGGGATCCTTCGCCTGCATTCTGGCCACGATCGGGTTCGTGCCGTCGGTGGACGGCCCGAGGGCGAGCACGATCTCGGTGGGGCCGGCGTAGTCCTGGACGAGGATGCTGGTGACCGCGGATTCGACGTAGGCCGCCTCGTTCAGCACCGGCATCACGTACGACACTCCTGGCGGGCTCTGCACGACACGACAGGTTATCTGGACGCGACCGGTGACGGCCGCTGCGGCAGCCGCGGCGGGTCTGGTAGGCATGGCGACATGGGGAGCACACAGTGACCGCCAACGACCACCCGTCCCCCCTGACCGAGCGCCCCGCGTGGACCGCCCTGCGCGCCCACCACGGCGAGCTGGCCGACACCACACTGCGAGATCTGTTCGCCGCCGACCCGACCCGCGGCCAGACGCTGACCGTCGACGCGTGCGGCATCTACCTCGACTACTCCAAGAACCGGATCACCGCCGAGACGATGCGGCTGCTGGTGCAACTCGCCGACGAGTCGGGCCTGCGCGAACGTATCGACGCGATGTTCGGCGGCGAGAAGATCAACATCACCGAGGACCGCGCCGTGCTGCACGTCGCGTTGCGCGCGCCACGTGGCGAGCACATCGGGGTCGACGGCATCGACGTCGTACCCGCGGTGCACGAGGTCCTCGACCGGATGGCCGAGTTCGCCGGCCGGATCCGCGCGGGCACCTGGCTCGGCCACACGCGCAGACCGATCGTCAACATCGTCAACATCGGCATCGGCGGCTCGGACCTCGGCCCGGTGATGGCCTACGAGGCGCTGCGCCACTATTCGCAGCGCGACCTGACGTTGCGTTTCGTCTCCAACATCGACGGCACCGACTTCGCCGAAGCCACTCGCGATCTCGATCCCGCGCAGACGCTGTTCATCGTCTCGTCCAAGACCTTCACCACGCTCGAGACGATGACCAACGCCGCGACCGCGCGCGCCTGGGTGTTGGACGCGTTCGGCGACGAATCGGCTATCGCGAAGCACTTCGTCGCGGTCTCGACCAACGCCGACGCGGTGAGCCAGTTCGGCATCGACGTCATGAACATGTTCGGGTTCTGGGACTGGGTCGGCGGCCGGTACTCGATGGACTCCGCGATCGGCCTGTCCACCATGATCGCGATCGGCCACGACGGGTTCCGCGAGCTGCTGGCGGGGTTCCACGAGATGGACGAGCACTTCCGCACCGCCCCGTTCGACGCGAACCTGCCGGTGCTGCTGGGCCTGCTCACCGTCTGGTACGCCGATTTCTTCGGCGCCCAGACCGAGGCCGTGCTGCCCTACGACCAGTACCTCAAGCGGTTCCCGGCCTACCTGCAGCAACTGACAATGGAGTCGAACGGCAAACACGTCACGCTCACCGGAGCGGGCGTCGACTACGCGACCAGCCCGGTCTACTGGGGCGAGCCCGGCACGAACGGGCAACACAGCTTCTACCAGCTGATCCACCAGGGCACCGAGCTCATCCCGGTTGATTTCATCGGCTTCACTCACTCCCTCAACCCGCTCGGGGTGCATCACGACCTGCTGAACGCCAATGTGTTCGCCCAGGGCGAGGCGCTGGCGTTCGGCAAGACCGCGGAGCAGGTCAGCGCCGAGGGCACGCCCGACTGGCTCGTGCCGCACCGGGTGTTCGACGGCAACCGGCCGTCCAACACCATGCTGCTCGAACGGCTGACGCCGCACACGCTGGGCACCTTGATCGCCTTGTACGAGCACAGCGTGTTCACCCAGGGCACGATCTGGTCGATCAACTCCTTTGATCAATGGGGCGTTGAGCTGGGCAAGGTACTCGCCAAGAAGGTCTCCGACGAGCTGTCGGCAGCCCGGGATCCGGACCTGCAGCACGACAGTTCCACGAACGCGCTCATCCATCGCTATCGCAACGCTCGTAAGGAGTCCTGAGATGCAGCTCGGCATGATCGGCCTCGGGCGCATGGGCGCCAACATCATCCGGCGCATCATGCGCGACGGGCACACTGCAGTCGCCTACGACACGAGCGCCGACACGGTGGCGCAGCTCGCCGGCGAAGGCGCCGTTGGCGCGGACTCCCTCGAGGACTTCGTCGCCAAGCTCGACAAGCCGCGGGTCGCCTGGGTGATGATCCCGGCCGGGATCACCGACCGGGTCGTCGGTCAGCTCGCCGAGCTGCTCGACGACGGCGACATCATCATCAACGGCGGAAACTCCAACTACCGCGAGGACATCGACCGCGCCGCCGAACTGAAACCGAAAGGCATCCACTACATCGACGTCGGTACCAGTGGTGGTGTGTGGGGTCTCGAACGCGGCTATTGCCTGATGATCGGCGGCGACGACGCGGCGGTGGGGCACTGCGATCCGCTGTTCGCCTCCATCGCGCCCGGTCTGGGTTCGATCGAGCGCACCCCCGGCCGGTCCGGCGACCCGGCGCCGGAGGAGCAGGGGTATCTGCACTGCGGCCCGGTCGGGTCGGGACACTTCGTGAAGATGGTCCACAACGGCATCGAGTACGGCATGATGGCCGCCTACGCCGAGGGCTTGAACGTGCTGCAGCACGCCAACGCAGGCGCCAAGGAGCAGTCACACTCGGCGGAGGAGACGCCGCTCGACCAGCCGCAGTATTACCAGTACGACCTGGACATCGCAAAGGTCACCGAGGTGTGGCGGCGCGGGTCGGTGGTCGCGTCCTGGCTGCTCGACCTCACCGCGGGCGCGTTGCAGGCCAACCCCGAGTTGGAGGGCCTCGCCGGACGGGTGTCCGACTCGGGTGAGGGCCGGTGGACCATCAAGGCCGCGATCGACGAGGGGGTCCCGACGCCGGTGCTGTCCGCCTCGCTGTTCGCCCGCTTCTCCAGCCGCGGCGAGGCCCTCTACGCAGACAAGCTGCTCTCGGCCATGCGGCAGGCCTTCGGCGGCCATGTGGAGCTGCCCACCGGCGAATGACCTGTCCGTCGCGCCCCGGCTCAGTGGCGAGCAAGGACCTTCAGTGGCGCGTAACAAGTCGCCACTGAGCTCAGGAACTCGCCACTCAACGCGCCGTGTGCGACAGGCCCGCGGCCGCGGCCCGCGGCAGTCGCCTCGTGCGCCGGCGCCCTATGCGTCGTGCTCGAGCTTGTCGCCGGCCCATTCGGTGTGGAACGAGCCCTCCTTGTCGACGCGGTGATAGGTGTGGGCGCCGAAGTTGTCGCGCAGGCCCTGGATCAACGCCGCCGGCAGCCGGTCGCGGCGCAGCCCGTCGTAATACGCGAGCGACGACGAGAAGGCCGGCGTCGGGATCCCGGCCATCGCGGCCGAGGCCACTACCCGCCGCCACGAATCGACACCACTGCGCACCGCGTCGGCGAAGTACGGCGCGACCAGCAGCGACGACAGTTGCGGGTCGGCGTCGTAGGCCTCCTTGATCCGGTTCAGGAACCGGGCCCGGATGATGCAACCACCGCGCCAGATCATCGCCATCGCACCTGGGTCGACGTCCCAGTCGTACTCGGCCGAACCGGCCGCGATGTGGTCGAAGCCCTGCGCGTAGGCAACGACCTTCGACGCGTACAACGCCCGCCGCACGTCCTCCACGAACACCGCGCGATCGATGACGTCGAGATCGCCCACCTCCGTGCCGAACGCCTCCTGCGCCGGTGAGCGCTGTTCGGCGTGACCCGACAACGCGCGCGCGAACGTGGCCTCGGCGATGCCGGTGATCGGGATGCCGAGGTCGAGGGCGCTCTGCACGGTCCAGCGGCCGGTGCCCTTCTGCTCGGCCTCGTCGAGCACGATGTCGACGAAGGCCTTGCCGGTCGCGGCGTCCTGCTGTGCGAGCACGTCGGCGGTGATCTCGATCAGGAACGACTCGAGATCGCCCTCGTTCCAACTCCGGAAGATCTTCGCGATCTCGCCCGGCTCGACGCCCAGGCCCTGGCGCAGCAGGTCGTAGGCCTCGGCGATCAGCTGCATGTCTGCGTACTCGATGCCGTTGTGCACCATCTTGACGAAATGCCCGGCACCGTCCGGGCCGACGTGAACGCAGCACGGGGTGTCGTCGACCACGGCGGCGATGGACTCGAAGATCGGGCCGAGTTTCTGGTAGGACTCGGCCGAGCCGCCCGGCATGATCGACGGGCCGTTGAGCGCGCCCTCCTCGCCGCCGGACACCCCGCAACCGACGAAGTGCAGACCCTGGTCGCGCAGCTGAGCCTCGCGCCGACGGGTGTCGGCGAAGTGCGCGTTGCCGCAGTCGATGACGATGTCGCCCTCGTCGAGCAGCGGCGCGAGCTCGTCGATCACGTCGTCGGTGGGCCGGCCGGCCTTGACCATGATGATGATCGCCCGCGGCTTGGTCAGCGATGCCACGAAGTCCTCGAGCGACTCCGACGGCACGAAGGTGCCCTCGTCGCCGTGTTCGTCGACGAGCCTGGTGGTGCGGGCGTACGTCCGGTTGTGCAGGGCGACGATGTGCCCGTGCCGGGCCAGGTTGCGCGCGAGGTTGCGGCCCATGACTGCAAGGCCGGTGACGCCGATGTTCGCGGTGGCTGTGGGGGCGCTCATGGCGCCCAATCTATCCGGCGGCCCGATCCCGGAAGTACGCGTGGCTGTGCGGCTGGACGAGCAGCACCAGGATCACGACGTCGATGATGCCCACCGCGACGCCCAGGATCCGGCTGACCGGCGGCGCCGGCTGGCTGAAACCTGCGACCGCGCCGAGGATGCCGAGTCCGGCGATCGCCCAGGTGACGATCCGCGCCCAGTTGACGCCCTGCCGCACGAGCCGGGCGAGGAACAGGTAGCACACCAAGATCAGCACACCCACGACGACGCCGACCCAGAGCGCGGTGTCGATCGTCGCGTCGCTTGCCGTCGGCGTGCGTTCGAGGATGCGCTTACGGAAGTCGTGCCTGGTGAGCAGCAGCACGACGACGGAGATCAGACCGATGCCCGCGCGTAACACCATCAGACGCACGGCGTTGACCACCGGCGGCGGAGCGTACGGCCGCATCGCAGCGCTCAGGTGAGTTCGAGACCCGGATAGAGCGGGTTGGCCGCCAGCAGTTCGTTCGCGGCGTCGTGCGTCTTCGCGGCGACGCCGTCGGCGATGGAGTACTTCGCCTTCGAGGTCGCACCCGACGGTGCCGACGCCGGCGTCGTGGCCGACAGCACGTTGACCATCAGCTCGGCCACGCGGTCCAAGTCGTCGGTGCCGAACCCACGCGAGGTCAGCGCCGGGGTGCCGATCCGCACGCCGGAGGTGTACCACGCGCCGTTCGGGTCCCGCGGGATCGCGTTGCGGTTGGTGACGATGCCGGAGTCGAGCAGCGCGGACTCGGCCTGTCGCCCGGTGATCCCGAACGTCGAGACGTCGATGAGCACCAGGTGGTTCTCGGTGCCGCCGGTGACCAGCCGCGCGCCGCGCTTGGTCAGTCCCTCGGCCAACGCGACGGCATTGTCGGCCACCGCCTGCGCGTACGTGCGGAAGCTCGGCCGCCGCGCTTCGGCCAGCGCCACCGCCTTGGCCGCCATCACGTGACCCAGCGGGCCGCCGAGCACCATCGGGCAGCCGCGGTCGACCGAGTCGGCGAACTCCGGCTGGCACAGGACCATCCCGCCGCGCGGACCGCGCAGCGACTTGTGCGTCGTGGTCGTAACGACGTGGGCGTGCGGAACCGGGTCGAAGTCGCCGGTGAACACCTTGCCGGCCACCAGGCCGGCGAAGTGCGCCATGTCGACCATGAGCACCGCACCGACCTCGTCGGCGATCTCGCGCATCGTCGCAAAGTTGATCTTGCGCGGGTAAGCGGAGTAGCCGGCGATCAGCACGAGCGGCTTGAACTCGCGGGCCCTCTCGCGCAGCGCGGTGTAGTCGAGCAGTCCGGTCTCGGGATCGGTGCCGTAGGACGACTGGTGAAACATCTTGCCGCTGATGTTGGGCCGGAACCCGTGCGTCAGGTGGCCACCGGCGTCCAGCGACATACCCAGGGCGCGCTGGTTGCCGAGATCGCGGCGCAACGACTCCCAGTCGGCGTCGGTGAGGTCGTTGACGTGCTTCGCCCCGGCCCGCTCCAACGCCGGCGATTCGACCCGCTGGGCCAGGATCGCCCAGAACGCCACGAGGTTGGCGTCGATGCCCGAGTGCGGCTGCACGTAGGCGTGCGGCGCGCCGAACAACTCGCGGGCGTGGTCGGCGGCGGCCTGCTCGACGGTGTCGATGTTCTGGCAGCCGGCGTAGAAGCGGTGCCCGATCGTGCCCTCGGCGTACTTGTCCGACAGCCAGGTGCCCATCGTGAGCAGGACGGCGGGCGACGCGTAGTTCTCACTCGCGATCAGCTTGAGCGACTCACGCTGATCGGTGAGCTCGCTGCGGATCGCGCCGGCCACGGTGGGCTCGACGGCCCCGATGACCTCGAGCGCGTTGCGATATGCGGCAGACGCGGTGGGGGCGTCGAACGGTTCGGACATGAGGGGCTCCTCGGGGCGGGTCGGCGAGATACCGCTGGATGATGCGGTCGCGCGGCGTCCGATCTGTTGCCCGGTGGTCGGATCCACCTGTCAGCGCCGGTCACGGCCCGGGTGCGAGCATAGTCACTTGCGGGTCCTGCCGCGCTTCGGGACGACGAGCGTGGCGACCCATGCGCGGCCGAGCCAGTCGGCGAACTGCTCATCGGTCCAGCTGCGTTCCACGACGAATTGATGCCACAGCCCTGCGTCGGACATCGCCCAGATGACATCGCGGCACTCCTGCTGGGTCACCGCGAGCTGCCCGGTCGCCGCGGCGTCGGCGGCCATGAAGCCGAGTCCGACGTAGCGCTGCCGGTTCATCTCGGCCACCATCTCGGCGGCAGCAGGCTCGGCGCCGGCCGCGGCCCGCACTGCGAGCGCAAGCGGGGCGATGCGGCGCGCGGTAGCGGTCCACATGCGAGCGTGGCCCATGAACCGCTTGGCCAGGTCGGGTTCGGCGCGCAGGGCGACGATCTGCGGCCGTTCGTGGAACACGACATCCTCGTCGTCGCCGCCGATCGTCACGTCCCACACCCGGGCCAGCACGGTCGCCTTGTTCTTGAACGTCGCGTAGATCAGCTCGGGGGACACCCCGGCGGCGCGGGCGATGTCGGCGATCGTCGTGCGCGCGTAGCCCAACTCGACGAACAGGTCGTGCGCGGCCTGCAGCACGTCGCGGCGGGTCTGCCGCGCCTGTTCCTGACGACGCGACGAGTCGTAGGCGCGCTTGACGGGCTTGTTCATATCGAGTACACCTTAACACTATTCAAAACAGTCGAACTGTATCGGAGTTGATGGAGATGACGATCGCGATCGCGGACTGCTGGACGACGGTGGCCCCGAACTGGGACCGGCTGCGCGACCAGGTGGAGGCGATGAAGCCGGACCTGACCGCACGCCTGATCGACGGCGTGCGTCCGCTCGCCGGCCAGCAGGTGCTGGAACTGGGGGCCGGGGCCGGGGAACTGGCCCGGCGGCTCGCGGCGGCCGCCGGGCCGGACGGCTCGGTGCTGGCCAGCGACCTCGCCGACGGCATGGTCGACGTGCTGCGCAAGTATCTGGCGGGCCTGCCGACCGTCACGGTGCGCCAACTCGACGCGGGCGCGATTGCGTTGCCCGACGACTCCGTCGACGTCGCGGTGTTCCGGATGGGCCTGATGCTGATGCCGCAGCCGGAGGTGGCGCTGCACGAGATCCACCGCGTGCTGCGGCCCGGGGGCCGACTGGGCGTGGCCACCTGGGGGACCGCGCAGGCCAACCCCTGGATGACGACGGTGGGCATGGCCGCCATGATGCACGGCCTGGTGCAGGGCGGCCCGCCGATCGGGCCGGGCGGCCCGTTCTCGCTCGCCGACCACGACCTCGTCGCGGCTCTCGTCCGCGACGCCGGCTTCGATCACGTGTCGGTCGAGGGCGTGGAGTCGAGCACGCTGCTCGAGCCGCAGCGCCACCTCGACGTCGTCGGTGCCTTGGCCCCGCCGCTCGCGGCAGCGCTGAACGCCGCGACGCCCGAACAGCGCGCGGCGGTCGCGAAGACGGTCGGCGACCTCACTGCGCAGTACCGCGAGGACGGCGGCGTGCGGCTGCCGTCGAGCGCCGTCGTCTGCCTCGCCCGCGCCGCCTGAGCGAGCCGTCCGTGCTGGGCGGCGGTACACCGCCGTCCAGCACGGACGACTTGCGCGGCAGCGGTCAGCGGGGTCAGCGGGTCGCGCTCAGCGCCTGGATGTCGGCGAGCGGGCCGAGGTGGCGCAGCTTCTCACGGCTGATCACCGACCGCACCGACTGCACCGCGCCGTCGACGATGTCGAAGCTGAACACATTGATCAGCGCACCGTCGGCGTCGCGGAACACGGCACCAGGCTGGCCGTTGACCTCAGCGCGCTCCATCCTGACCTGGTCCAACCGGTGCAGCTGCTTGCCGAGCGCGACCAGCAGGCGCGCCACCTTGTCCCGACCGACGATCGGCCGCGACCACGACGGCGGCACGCCGCCGCTGTCGCCGGTGACCACGACGTCGGCGGCCAGCAGGTCGACCAGTCCGTCGACGTCGCCCTCGGCGAACGCCGCGACGAACCGGTCGGCGAGTTCGTCGCGCCGGGCCCGGGACACCTCGAAACGGGGCCGATTCTCGGTCACGTGGCGCCGGGCGCGCACCGCCACCTGTCGGCAGTTGTCCGGGGTCTTGTCGACGATGGCGGCGATCTCGGTGAACTCGTAGCCGAACACGTCGTGCAGCAGGAACACCGCGCGCTCCACCGGGCTGAGGCGCTCGAGCACGAGCAGGAACGACATCGACAAGCTGTCCGCGGACGCACCGGCCTCGGCCGGGTCGGGCGCGAGCGGGTCGGTCAGCAACGGCTCGGGCAGCCACTGCCCGACGTAGGTCTCGCGGCGCACCCGGGCCGAGCGGAGCAGGTCGATGGCCAGCCGGGTGGCGACGGCGGACAGGTAGGCCTTGGGCGACTCGATCTCCGTGCCGTCCTCGAGCGCGCGGTGAAAGCGCAGGTAGGCGTCCTGGACGACGTCCTCGGCATCGCCGACGCTGCCGAGCATCCGGTACGCGATCGAGAACAGCAGCGGGCGTACCTCGGTGAACGCATCGGCGCCGCTGCGCATCATCGGCGCACCGGCGAGTCGTCGGACATGCCGTGCGCGAAGCCGTCGCGCCAGCTCGGCCACCGCGGCGCCCAGCCGAGCTCGCGCTTCGCCTTCGCGTTCGACGAGCCGCGGACGCTGGTCATCATCGACACCGGCACCTCGCCCGCCAGGACCCGCGCGAGCCAGGCCGGCACCCGGCGCGGCGGCTTCGCGCCGAGGATGCGGGCGAGCTCGGTAATCAGCTCGCCGGACGCCGTCGGGTCGTCGTCGACGATGTTGTAGACCCCGCTGCCGCGCTCCAGCGCGGCGACCGCTGCGCCGGCGGCGTCCGCGGTGTGCGTCATCGACCAGATGCCGCCGCCCTTGCCGACGATCGGCATCCCGCGCTTGCCGATCATGTCCGTCATCTCGTCCGACGCGTGCGGGCCGTAGAGCAGGCCGTAGCGCAGCACCACGCCCTCCAGCGGCGCGGCGAGCGCCGCTTGCTCCAGGTACCGGATCGCGGCGAGCGACTCGCACTGCTCGGCCGGCGGGTCCGCGTCGAGCGGGTCGTCCTCGGTCTTGACCGGACCGCCGCTGCGCTCGTTGGGCCAGCCGGTGAAGCTCTGCGCGACGAACCGGCGCACTCCGGTCGCCCGCGCGGCGGCCAGCAGATGATCGGTCCCCGTCGTGCGGAGCTCGTTGGTGACGGCGAAGGTCCGGTCGAAGTGCCGCAGGTCCTGGCTGCCGGCCAGGGCGGTCATCTGGTGGACGATGACATCCGGCTCGGCCGCGGCCACCACCGCACCGACGGCGGCGCCGTCCAGCCCGTCGGCGACCACCGCCTCGGCGCCCAGCGCGCGCAGCTCGTCGAGCTTGGCCGCGCTGCGCGTGGTTGCTACGACGTCGTGTCCCGCGGCGATCAGTTGCGGCAGGAGTTGGCGGCCGACCGCTCCGCTGCCGCCGGCGACGAATACCCGCATCGTGTGCTCCCTCGGTCGATTTGGTTGCGCACTTGCAGACGAGACTGGTCGCCGTGGTGTGACAGCGCCAGCGAAATTGTTCGACGCCCTACGATCGCGACATGGCTGTCGGCAACCCGCAGTTCGACCAGTACCAGCTCAGCGAGGAGCAGCACCACCTCCGTGCGGCGGTCCGCCAACTCGCCGAGGACAAGATCGCGCCGCGGGCGGCCGAGATCGACGAGACCGCCGAGTTCCCCTACGACGTGCTCGACGTGCTGGTCCGGGCAGGTTTCCATGCCGTGCACCTGCCGGAGGCGTACGGCGGGCCGGGCGCCGATGCGGTGTCGGCGTGCATCGTCGTCGAGGAGGTCGCCCGCACCTGTGCGTCGTCGTCGCTGATTCCGGCGGTGAACAAGCTGGGCAGCCAGCCGATCATCCTGTCCGGGTCCGATGAGCTCAAACATCTGGTGCTGACGGACATCGCCGGCGGAGCGATGATCAGCTACGCGCTGTCCGAGCGGGAGGCGGGCTCAGACGCCGCCGCGATGCGCACCCGGGCCGCGCGCGAGGGCGACCACTGGGTGCTCAACGGCACCAAGTGCTGGATCACCAACGCCGGCGTCTCGACCTGGTACACGGTGATGGCGGTCACCGACCCGGGCCGCGGCGCCAACGGCATCTCCGCGTTCGTGGTGCACAAGGACGACCATGGGTTCTCGGTCGGCCCGAAGGAGCGCAAGCTCGGCATCAAGGGCAGTCCCACCTGCGAGGTCTACCTCGAGAACTGCTCGATCCCCGCAGAGCGCGTCATCGGCGAGCCGGGCACCGGGTTCAAGACCGCGCTGCGCACGCTCGACCACACCCGCCTTGCGATCGGTGCGCAGGCGCTGGGCATCGCCCAGGGGGCGCTGGACGCCGCGGTGGCCTACGTCAAGGAGCGCCAGCAGTTCGGGCAGCGCATCGCCGACTTCCAAGGCATCCAGTTCATGCTCGCCGACATGGCCATGAGGGTCGAGGCCGCACGCCATCTCGTCTACGCCGCAGCCGCGCGCGCCGAGCGCGACGAGCCCAACCTGGCGTTCACGTCGTCCGCGGCGAAGGTCTTCGCATCCGACACCGCGATGGCGGTGACCACCGACGCGGTGCAGCTGTTCGGCGGTTACGGCTACACCCGCGACTTCCCGGTGGAGCGGATGATGCGCGACGCGAAGATCACCCAGATCTACGAGGGCACCAACCAGATCAACCGCGTGGTGATGGCCCGAAACCTGCTGCGCTAGACGCGGACAGTCGCGCGCTCCTGCGCGACCCGGCGCTCGATCACGGCCTCGTCGGCGTTGCGGACGAACACGACCGAGCCGCCGACGGCGAGCGGGGCGAACAGCGTGGCCACCCAGTCCGCGGGCCCGAACGTGTCCCGGGTCGTCAGCAGCCGCGCGCGTTCGGGCAGTCCGGCCGCGCGCGCTCCTTCGACGACCTCGCCGCGCGTGCGGCCGGGCAGGCACGGATCGTGCGCCCCGGCGGCGAGCTGGACGCCGGCCCAGAGATCAGGCTGCGGGCGCACCGAACTCACGTAGTCCAGCAGTCCGTCGGGCGCGATGCCCGCCAGGCCGGCAGCTGCCGCGGCGGGTGCCACGACGTAGGTATCGGCGATCCCGGCCGCGGCCGCTGTCTGTTCGGTGCTCACGAACGCGACGTCGGCCGGGCCGGTGTCGGTCAGGGCCAGCCCCGCGGTGAGGCAACCGAGCACGATCGGGACCGAGATCCAGTGCGGCGGCAGCGCGAGCAGGGCCGTGTCACCGACGCCGAGGCCGAGCTCGTCGCCCAGCAGATGGTGGGTTTTCGCGACCCAGTTGGCCAGCGATTTGCCCGACAGTTCGCTGCGCTCGCCGCTGGCCTCGTCGTAGTAGGTGACCAGCGGACGGGCCGCATCCGCGCGCACCAGGTCGGCGAACAGCTGTTCGGGCGTCAGTTGATGCATTTCGCATCGATCGCCGCGGCCGACGCACTGGCCGACGGTGCAGCCGACTCAGCGGCGGTCTTCGAGGTCGACGACGTGGCCGAGGGCGTGGTGGACGTGGCCGAGGGCGTGGTGGACGTGGCCGGCGGATCGATCAGCTTGGCGACGTACTTCTTCACCTGCGCCGGGTTGACGAACAGCACGCTGGTGCCGCCGTCGGTCGTGCCCGGGGTCGTCGGGATGGTCTTTCCGATGATGTTGTTCGCGGTGAGGTTCTCGAGCTGGTGGCCGAGATCGATCAGGTTCAGGTTCTTGTCCATGAACACCGAGCGGTTGATGGCGTCGCCCACCGACTTGAGCTTGAACAGGACGCCGACCGATGCCACCTGGCGGAAGGCGGCGGTGAGGAAGTACTGCTGGCGGCGCACCCGGTCGAGGTCGCCGTTGGTCAGGTTGTGGCGCTGCCGCACGAACTCCAGCGCCTGCACGCCCTCGAGGGTGTGCTTGCCCTTGGACAGCTTCAGACCGGAACCGCCGTCCTGGCCGGTCGAGCGGTTGTAGGCCACGGTGTCGTTGACGGCGTGGCACAAGTTGATGGGCACACCGCCGATCGCGTTGCTGATCCGGTAGAAGCCGAGCAGGTCGACCTGGATGTAGTGATCGATCGTGAGGCCGGTGAGCTGACCGACCGCGTCGACGAGGGAGTTGGCGCCGGCCAGCCGCTTCTGGTCCTGGGTGCCCTTGGTGTTGACGTAGGCATCGGCGTAGGCGCTGTTCAACTTGCCCATGCCCTGGCCCTTGATGTTCACCCACGAGTCGCGCGGCAACGAGATCAGCGTCGCCTTCTTCCCGTTGGCCGGGATGTGCACGATCATCATCGTGTCGGTGGCCAGGCTGCCGCCGTCGCGGCCCACGTGCAGCTCGTGAACCTCCTTGTTGGTCATGCTGCTGCGGTCGTCGTTGCCGACGAGCAGGATATTCACGTCCTTGCCGTTGAACTCCTGGACCGCATTGCTCGGTTTGACCCCGACCTGGACCTCGATGCGTTTGACGCCCTCGTTCACGTTGCGGAACGTGTACCAGGCATAGCCGGCAAGGATCAGCAGGGTTATCGAGACCAGCGTCATGACCGTCATCACGATGCGGCTCGCGCCGGAGCCGATTGCGCGCCCACCGCGGTGACGTCCCCGCGGGTCCAGGTGTGGAGGCAGCGGAGGTGCACCGCCTGCCGGGGCGTACGAGGACATCGAACGAGCCTACAAGTAAGGCCTGTGTGAGTCGGCTGAGCTTGTTGGCTCGCGATCAGGTCAGTCGATGCAGCCCAGGCCCTTCGTCGGATCGTGCGCCGTCTTGGTCGGGGCGCTCGTATGCTCGGCGGCCCTGATCACGGCCGCACCCGGAATGCCCTTCGCCACGTAGCCGTCTGTGCCCAGCACCAACGTGACGCGCCTTACATCAGGGGTGGCCACGGCCGTCGCGTGCGGCACGTAACGCACCACGGCCTTGGCCGCGTCCTCCTTCCCGGGTGGGTACTCGACCACGGTGTGGGGGGTCGACGCGGTGGAGTCGACGACGTCGGTGCGGAATCCGAAGTGTCTCAGGGCGGCCGCGTTGTGCGTGGCGAGCAGCGCAATGTTCGCGCCGTTCAGGACGTCGAGGGTCACCGTGCGCGGCGATGCCGGCCGGGCTTTGGCGTAAGCCTGGTCGCTCTGGCCGTCGAGTTCCTTGACGAACGCCGGGATCGCGGCGCGGTTCACCGCGACGACCGAGGTCTCGACACCGTCGGGGTAGATCAACTGGGCGCCGTTGTTCGGGATGGTCTCGAAATTGATCTTCCCGGTGGTCAGCGACTCGAACTGGCGCGCCAGGGCGATGAGGTTCAGCTTCGGGTCGATCAGGAGCGACTGTCCGACAGCGTCGAGCAGGTCACGCATCTTGAACGGGTTCAACAGGATCCCGGCTGAGGTGATCTTCTCGAAGGCGGCCTTGAGGAAGTACTGCTGACGCTTGACGCGGTCGAGGTCGCCGTGCGGCAGTCCGTGGCGCTGACGCACGAACGCGAGCGCCTGCGCGCCCTTGATCACCGAGACGCCCTTGGGCAGGTCGATGCCGGAGTAGCCGTGGCCGAACTCGTCGCGGTCGGTCGTCGCGTTCTGGGCGGCGTTGAGACAGACCGTGACACCGCCGATCGCGTTGCTGATGCGATAGAAGCCGAGCAGGCTCACCTGCATGTAGTGATCGATGTGCAGCCCCGTCAGGGCGTGGATCGTCTTGATCGTCTGGATGAGGCCGGCGCTCTGGGCCGCGAGCTCGCCGCGATGGTGCGCCTTCGCCGTGTTGTAGCCGTCCGGGTACGCGGCGTTGATCTTTCCCTTTCCGTAACCGGGGATGCTGACCCACGAGTCGCGCGGGAAGGAGAGGAGGGTCGGACGGCCGCCGCCGGAGGGGATATGCAGCACCATCATGGTGTCGGCGTTGGCAGTGCCGTGGTTCGGCCCGGTGTGCAACGCCTTGAGTTCGGCCCGGGTGGCGCCGCTGCGGGTGTCGTTGCCGACCAGCAGGATGTTCTGCGCCTGGCCGTCGGGGTCGGTGAGGTCGGCGGGCACCGCGTCGCCGTGTGGAATCGTCTGCTGGAAGTCCTTGAACGTGGCCCAGGCGATCCCGCTCGCGAGCAGGACGAGCAGAGACACGGATGCGCACAGGGCGCGCACGCTGACACGCATGCCGTGGGACACCCGCGGCGGCCGGTGCGCGACCACGGGCGGCCGCGCGTCGGCAGGTTCGTTGTTCGGCGCTGACATCGGGACGAGGCTAAACCTCACATTGCGGTTCGCCCGGCAGACACGTGCAAGCGCAGCCGGACCGAAATCGCGGACGTCGGATCGCTGTGCGAGGCTCGTCAGGTGGCCGACGTCGATGCGGTGATCCTGGTGGGCGGCATGGGCACCCGGCTGCGCCCGCTGACCCTGTCTGCGCCGAAGCCGATGCTGCCGACGGCCGGTGTGCCGTTCCTCACCCACCTGATCAGCCGGATCCGCGCCGCCGGGATCACCCACGTCGTGCTGGGCACGTCCTACCAGGCGGAGGTGTTCGAGGCGTACTTCGGCGACGGCGCCGAGCTCGGGGTGGACCTCGAGTACGTCGTGGAACGCGAGGCGCTGGGCACCGGCGGCGGCATCCGCAACGTGGCCGATGTGCTGCGGGCCGACACCGTCACTGGTGTTCAACGGCGACAATCTGATCGGGGTGGACCTGCCGGCGATGCTGCGGACCCACTGGGAAGCCGGCGCCGAGGTGACGCTGTGCCTGCACCGCGTGGCCGACCCGCGCGCGTTCGGGTGCGTGCCCACCGACGCGCACGGACGGGTCACCGCCTTCCTCGAGAAGGACCAGAACCCGCCGACCAACCAGATCAACGCCGGGCTGTACGCGTTCCGCCGCGAGGTCATCGACACCATCCCCACCGGCCGGCCGGTGTCGGTGGAGAAGGAGACCTTCCCGGGGCTGCTCGCGGCCGGTGGGCTCATGGTCGGGCACCTCAACGACGGCTACTGGCGCGATTTCGGGACGCCGGAGGATTTCGTGGCCGGCTCGTCCGACCTGGTGCGCGGGGTGGCGCCGTCGCCGGCCGTCCCGCACACCGGCGAGCGGCTGGTGCTCCCCGGCGCGCAGGTCGACCCGGACGCGCAGCTCTTCGGCGGGGACCACGATCGGGCGCGACGTCGCGGTCGCGCGCGGTGTCGTCGTCGACAGCAGCGTGGTCTTCGACGGCGCGCAACTGTGCGAGGGCGCGGTGGTACGGCGCTCGGTGGTCGGCGCGGGCGCGGTGATCGGGGCCGACACCGTCATCGAGGACGCCGTGATCGGCGACCGCGCGGTGCTCGGCGCCCGGCTCGAGCTGCGCGCCGGCGCGCGGGTCTGGCCCGACGTCGGGCTGGCCGACGGCGCGATCCGCTTCTCCCCGGACGTGTGATGCCCGAGCGCGACTGGGTGGCCGGGTGGCCGGTGGACCTCCCGGCCACCGTCGGGCCGCTGCTGCGGGGCCGGCATGATCCTGCGCACCGCTTCGACGGCGCCGGCCGGTTCTGGTGGGCGTGCGGCACGCCCGTCGGGCCGGGCACGCTCGCGGTGGCCGCGCGGGGCCGGCAGGTGCACGCGCAGGCCTGGGGCGACGGAGCCGATTGGCTGCTCGCACAGGTGCCGGCCCTGCTCGGCGAGGGCGACGACTGGTCCGCGCTGGAGGTGGCCTCGGCGCCGGTGCTGCACCGTGTGCACCGGGTGCACCCGGGGGTGCGGCTGACGAGCACCGGGCGGGTGCTCGCCGTGCTCGTGCCGGCGATCCTGGAGCAGAAGGTGACCGGCCAGGAGGCGCGCCGCTCCTGGCGGCTGCTGGTGTCCCGGTTCGGCACGCCGGCGCCCGGGCCGGTCGACGGCCTGCGGGTGCCGCCGACGCCGCGGGCGCTGCTCGACCTGCCGACCTGGGAATGGCACCGCCTGGGCGTCGACCTCAAGCGTCAGCGCACCGTCCGGGCCGTGGCGTCGGTGGCCACGCGGCTCGAGGAGTGCGTGGACCTGCCGCCCGAGGCCGCCCGCTCCCGGCTGAGCCTGGTGCCCGGCGTGGGGCCGTGGACGGTGGCAGAGACGTTGCAGCGCGCCGTGGGCCACCCGGACCTGGTCAGCGTCGGCGACTACCACCTCAAGCACATGGTGGTGCATCTGCTCACCGGACGTCCGCGCGGCTCGGACGAGGAGATGCTCGACCTGCTCGCGCCGTGGGCGGGGCAGCGGCAGCGGGTGATGCGCCTGGTCGAGCTGTCCGGGACCGCCGCGCCCCGCTACGGCCCGCGCTTCGCCTACACCGACATCCGCGCGATCTGATCCGGTGGCCACGCGATCTGGAGCCCGCCCCTCCCGGTTCAGTGGCGACAAACTCGGGTGAGTGGCGACTTGTTACGCGCCACTGATGCGTTGTTCCTGTCACTCGAATGGTGATGTCGCCACTCGACGTGGGTTGGGCGGACGTGCGCGCATAGCGGACGTGGTGACCGTCGTGCAACTGGAGCGTTCGCGGGCTGTGGACAAGCACCTGCTTCTCCAGAGGTGCGCACATTCGTGTCCGGTGTCGGTCACTTTCGAGTCATGAACGAACTCGTGCGCGTGACCCGCGGGGTGTGACGCCCCCGGCGAGTTGTCGTCGATCTCGCCGGCCGGGTGGCTGCGCTGCTCAGCGTGTGCCCGGTGGACACGGTCGTCTGCGGACTCACCGCAGCGCGGTTGCACGGCTTGTGGTTGCCGACCGACCTGGACCGGGACAACGAAGTCATCGAATTGAACATCCATCCGGGCGTGCCGGCGCCGGCACGACGCAGTGCCAGCCACCGCGCGCACGTTCGGGCACGGCGACAGATGCTCGCCGTCGACGAGGTTGCCGACGTCGACGGTATTCCGGTCACGTCGGAGGCGCGCACCTGGCTTGATCTTGCGCAGGTCCTGCCGATGCCAGACCTGATGGCGGCCGGCGACAGTGCCTTACGCGGCACCGCCACACCCGCCGAGATCGACAAGTTGATCGGGCGGGCTACCCATCGGCGCGGCGTGGTCAACGCCCGAGCGGCGGCCGAGCTGCTCGACGGCCGCTCGCGGTCGCGGCCCCAGAGTCACCTGCGCTACGCGTTGGTGAGCAACGATCTCCCGAAGCCGGACGTGAACCAACACAACTTCACCGATTACGGTGAATGGTTGGCCGAGCCCGATCTGAGCTACCGCGACGTCCGGCTCGCGTTGGAATACAACGGTCGCAAGGACGCCGGCGAAGATCGCATGCGTCGCGATCTCACCCGCGGCGTCGACGTTTCGATCGGGGGCTGGCGAACCGAGAGCTTCGGACCCCGAGAGGTGTTCAACCGGCCGGACCAGATTGCCGCTCTGGTGCGACGGCTGCGGCACGAACGCGCGTACCTCACGCGCGCCGCCTCTCGTTGAGTGGCGACATACCCACGTCACTGGCGATTTGATGCGCGCCACTCGCGGGCGTAAGTCGCCACTCAACGCGCCACGGGCGGCATGTCGTAGGTGACGTAGTCGGTCCGGGCGGCGAGGCGGTCGTAGGTTGAGCGGGCGCGGGCGTTGGCGGAACGGGTGATCCAGCGCACGACGTCCCAGCCCCGTGCGGCCGAGCGGGTGCGCAGTTCGAGCAGCAGCGCGTCGACGGCGCCGCTGCCGCGAGCGGCCGGCGCGACGAACAGGTCGTCGAGGTAGCAGCCCACCGAACCGTGCAGTGGGCGGCTGAACGGCCGGTAGTGCGCCAACCCGACGGGTGGATCGGCCGGCCCCGGCCGCACGACGATTCCGTTCACCTCGTGCTGCGGGTCGTGCAGCCACCCCCACACACGCTCCAGCCTGCCGGGCGGCATCGCGGTCTCGTAGAAGTCGGCGTAACCGCGGTACAGGTCCTCCCACGCCGCACGATCAACCGGCCGGACGTCGGTCACCATCCAGGCGGGCATGTCAGCGCTCCCCACGCAGCCGCGAATACATGACGAGGTCGTGCCAGGCCCCGGTACGCCACTGCGCGCCGCGCAGCACGCCCTCGCGGATGAAGCCGGCGTGTTCGAGTGCCCTCTGTTCGGCGATGTTCTCGACGTCGGTGCTCGCCTGCACGCGGTTGATCGTCGTCGTGTCGAACAGGTACTCGACGAGCGCGCGCTGGGCCGCCCGGCCGTGGCCGAGTCCACGGCGGTCCGGCAGCAGCCGGATGCCGATCTCGGCCGCGCGGCTGAAGCCGAAGGAGCCGAACTGGACGCTGCGCCAGCCGACATCGCCGACCACGGCGCCGTCGACCTCGACGAGCAGGGTGGAGCCGTCCGGGGTGAGCAGGCCGTCGTCGGCGAACCGCTTGCGGAGGTAGCCGTCCGGCTGCAGGCCGAAGAAGCTGAACGGGTCGGCAGCGGGGTCGGCCCACGCGTCGAAGTAGCCGAGATCGGATTCGCGCACCGGCCGCAGCGTCAGTCGCTCGTCGCTCACATTTGCGACGCTATGCCTTCGAGCACGGCGTCGGACAACGCGGGCCAGCCCGACCTCGCCCAGTCGTCGAAGTCGCGGTCGGCGAGCGCCACCAGCCCGAGCCGGGCCTGCGGGTCGACCCAGAACATCGTGCCGCACTGCCCGAAGTGGCCGTAGGTCTCGGGCGAGTTGCGGGTGCCGGTCCAGTGCGGTGACTTGTGCGCCCGGATTTCGAAACCGAGGCCCCAGTCGTTGTCGTCGCGCGGCCGTAGCCGGGCAGCACCCCGCGCAGGCCCGGGTACTGGACGGTGCGCAGTTCGGTGTACGCGGCGCAGGCCGAGCAGTCCGGTGGGGGAGAGCAGCTCCTGCGACGAGCCGGGCGAGATCCTCGATCGTCGACACCCCGTCGCGGGCCGGCGATCCCGGCAGACGACGTCGAGGACATCGACAGTGGCCCGAACACCGCTTCGTCGAGGTAGGCGGCGAACTCGATGTCGGTCGGCCGCGTTCGACGAGACCTGCAGCGCAACTCGATGCCGGTGTTCGAGTAGATGCGCCGGGTGGCGGGCGGCGCGGAACGCATCGAGCCGTCGGGCGCGATGCCGGAGGCGTGGGCGAGCAGGTGTCGCAGCGGTCGCGCCGGGCAGCAGTGTTCTCGTCGGCAGGGTCGTCGAGGCTCACGGCCTCCTCCTCGACGGCGACGAGGATCGCCGTGGCCGCAAGGGGTTTGGTCACCGATGCCAGCGGGAAGCGGTGGTCCGTCGGGCCGTGCGTGGCGATCACCCCGGACGGCCCGACGACCGCGGCGGCGGCATGCGCGACCGGCCAGTCGTCGATGGTCGGCCAGGCACGTCGCTCATCAGGCTCAGCCGGGTCCGCGGCCGCGAGGATCAGGTCGGGCAGCTCGGCGCGAGACGCCGTCGGGCAGGTCGTCCCAGCCGAACCAGCGCAGGTCGAGCGATTCGTCGCTTTGCACGAGCGCGGCGCGCCGGCGGCGCGACCGCGAGGAACTGCACGTCGAAATGCCGGGTCGGCACGCCGAGCGAGCAGGTGATCGGGTGCACGTCGAGGCGCGAACGGCTCGGGCTCGAAGAGCAGGTCGCGGATGCCGCTCTCCTCGCGCGCCTCGCGCACGGCGGCGGCGAGCACGGTCGGGTCGCCCGGCTCGCAGTGCCCGCCGACCTGCAACCACAGTCCGGCGCGCGGGTGCAGCGTGAGCAGCACCGCCTGTCGCGCGGGATCGAGCACGACGCGTGCTGGCGGTGAGGTGCCCGGGCGCGCAGGAGCGCCACATGGCGTCCGGGCGGGCCGCGAGGAAGCCGAGGAACGCCTCGCCGGATCGCCTTCTCCAGAACGGCTTCCGGCTCCATCGCGGTCACGATCTCGACGGCGTTCGCGTGCAGCGGCGGCGCCGGCCGAGCCGCACCGGCGGCGTCCGCGCGGCCGACCTCGATCGCCTCCGCGGTGCCGAGCCGGAACAGGTCCTCGGCCGGGTCGCGGAGCAGCTCGCGGACCCCGAGACCGTCGTCGGGCAGCTTGCCGTCGACCGCGAGCCCGCGCACCACCGCGACCGGGATGCCGCCGAGCTTGCCCTTCACCAGATCGGCGGCCGCGGCGATCTCGTCGGCGACCGCCACCCGGGTCACCTGCATGCGTGTTGCCGTACGCGTCGACGCCGCCGCGATGGTCGGTGAGCGCGCTCAGCCCGGCCACGCCGATCGCGGCGTCGGTGAGCCCGTCGCGCCAGGCGCCGGCCCATCGTGTCGGTGACGATGACGCCGACCTCGACGCCGCATCGCTCCCGCAGCCCGTCGCGCAGCCGCTGCGCCGACGCGTCCGGGTCGAGCGGCAGCAGCGCGAGTTCGTTGCGTGCGACGTTCGACGCGTCGACGCCTGACGCCGCCATGATCAATCCGTGCCGGGTCTGCGTGATCTGCAGGTCGCCGCGCCGAGCGATCACCCGCACCGCCTCGGCGTCGACGGCCGCGCGCCGCGCCGCCTCGCGCTGCTCGGGATCGTCGCAGTCGAGCACGTATCAGCCGGTTTTCGATTTTCGAGATGACCTTCGAGGTGACGACCACGACGTCGCCGTCGTCGAGCGCGGTGCTGCGTCGGCGATCGCGGCCGCGAGATCGTCACCGGGCCGCAGCTCGCCGATGCCCGAGTACGGCGGTGATCTCCAGCCGAGGGCCGTGGACGTCGGCGATCGACGCACGAGCTCCACGCGCAGCGTGGACCATCGCGGCGGTCGCGTCGTCGTCGGTCATCAGCAGCGGCACCGCCCGCACCGCGACGCCGGGGACCTCGGCGGTGTCGCCCTCGTGGATCAACCAGCCGTCGAGCACGCCGCCCGCGCTGCGCGCGCCGTAGTGGCGGCCGACGCCCTCGGCGCTGGTCGGCGACACCGATCGCGGGCAGGCAGGCGTCGGCCATGCCGCGCACCGGCGCGCCGCCGATGATCGGCGAGACGCCCGACGACGGGTGCCGGGCCGTCGGTGATCGCCGCGTGGATGCCCGCCACGCCGAGGATCGTGCCGATCGAGACCACCGGATTGCTCGGCGCGAGCAGCACGACGTCGGCCGTGGCGAGCGCGTCCAGCACGCCCGGGCGCCGGCTTGGCGTCGTCGACGCCGACCTGCACGAACGCGTGCGCGGGCAGGGCCGCGCGGTAGCGCACCCACCATTCCTGGAAGTGGATCGCGCGGCGCCCCTCGGGCAGATCGACCACCACGTGGGTCTCGCAGCGCTCGTCGGTCATCGGGCAGCATCGCGCACGCCGAGGTCCCAACGCTCGCACAGCGCGGACCGTGACGTCGGATAGCGGGATATCCGGCGTCGAGCATCCGGGTCCGGACGAGGTGCGTGCCGATGTCGAGATCGCCCAGGCCGAACCAGTCGGGCTGTGCGCCGTACGCGCGCAGCTCGTCCTGGATCCGCCAGGTCTCCCCGGTACGGCCCCAGCCCCGTTCGACGTCGTGCACGCCGCCGAGGGTGTACATGACGCTGTCCAGATCGGGGCAGATCCGCAGGCCGTGCAGCGTGACGTCGTCGCCGGTGTTGACGATCGCGGTGATGTCGTCGGGGTACGCGGCGCGCACGCCGCGCAGGAACCGTGCGCCCCCGATGCCGCCGGCGAGTACGACGATTTTCACCAGCCGAACCTACGCGATCCCCGCCTCGGCCCTGCGACGTGCGAGCAGGGCGCCCACCTCGCGCAGCGTGAGCTCCTGCGCGCCGAGTTCGACCGCGTGCGCCCGCAGGTGCTCGGGCAGGTCGTGGTGCCAGCGCCACGGGTGGTCCTGGTAGAAGCGGCGCGGGATGCCGAGCGCGTCGGCCATCGCGTGCAGTTCGTCCGGGGTGTCGGCGAGCAGGTGGCAAAAGCGCGTGTACCGCAGCCCGGCCCCCGGGTAGGAGCGGACGGTGTCGACGTAGCAGGCCACGCTCAGCGCTTGGCGGCCACCAGCAGACCGTCGCCGACGGCGAGCAGCGCCGATACCAGCCGGTCGTCGTCGCGCACGGTCTTGCCCAGGTCGCGCAGCACCGTCGTCTCGGTGTCGCGCTGGCCCGGGTCGGCGACCCGGTCGTGCCACAGCGCGTTGTCGAAGGCGACGACGCCGCCCGAGCGCAGCAGCCGCAGCGCCTGCTCGTAGTAGACGGAGTAGGAGGTCTTGTCGGCGTCGACCAGCACCAGGTCGTAGGCGCCGTCGCGCAGCCGCGGCAGGACCTCGGGCGCCGAGCCGTTGATCAGTCGGTAGCGGGGAGTGGCGATGCCGGCCTCGGTGAACGCCTCCTTGGCCGCGCGCTGGTGCTCGCCCTCGATGTCGATGGTGGTCAGCACGCCGTCGGCGGCCATGCCGCCGAGCAGGTAGAGGCCGGACACACCGGCGCCCGTGCCGACCTCGACGACAGCGCGCGCGCCGGTGGCGGCGGCGAGCACCCGCAGCGTCGCCCCGCCGGCCGGCCCGATCGGTGTGCAGCCGAGTTCGCGGGCCCGCTCCCGGGCCCGCCCGATGATCTCGTCCTCGCCGATGAACGATTCGGCATAGACCAGGCTGGCCTCGTTCAGCATCGCGTCCGCCATAGCGCAGACCCTAGTGACTCAGCGCATCGAATCCACGAGCAGTTCCAGATCGGCCGCGGTAGTCAGCGGGTTGACGATCGCGAAGCGGGTGCAGACCTGGCCGGCGTGCTTGGTCGGCGTGACGAAACCGAGCTGTTCGTCGAGCAATCGGCTGCTCCAGTGGGCGTAGTCGACGGGTCTCCAGCCGACCCGTTCGAACACCAGCACCGACAGGTCCGGCTCGACGAGCAGCGTCAGGTGGTCGCGGTCGCGGATGATCTGCGCCCCGGCGCGGGTCACCGTGAGGGTCTGCTCGATCGCCGCGGTGTACGCGTCGGTGCCGTGCACCGCGAGGGAGAACCAGAAGGGCAGCCCGCGAGCCCGTCGGGTGAGCTGGATCGCGAAGTCCGACGGGTTCCATTCGCCCTCGACGTTCACCGCGTCGAGATAGCTCGCGTGCTGGGTGTGCGCGGCGCGCGCCTGCGCCGGGTCGCGATAGAGCAGCGCACAGCAGTCGAACGGCGCGAACAGCCACTTGTGCGGGTCGACGATGAACGAGTCGGCCCGCTCGATCCCGGCGAACAGGTGCGCGACCGACGGCGCGGCGAGCCCGGCACCGCCGTAGGCGCCGTCGACGTGCAGCCACCAGCCGCGTCGGCCGGCGACGTCGGCGATCCCGGCGATGTCGTCGACGATGCCGAGGTTCGTCGACCCGGCGGTGGCGACGACGGCGAAGATCCCGTCGCGGACCTCGGGCGCCAGGGTGTTCGTGGTGGCCGCGAGCGCGGGGCCGGTCAACCGGCCCCGCTCGTCGCCCGGCACGATGATCGGGTCGACATCCATGACAGTCCGCAGGGCGTGGCCGACCGACGAATGCGTTTCGGCGGTGATGCAAACCGCCCAGCGGGCCGGCCGCGCGCCGCCGCGTTGGTGCAACGCCGCCTCGCGCGCTGCGACCAGCGCGGACAGGTTGCCGATCGTGCCGCCCTGCACGAAGGCTCCGCCCGACTGCGGCGGCAGCCCGGCAAGGTCGGCCAGCCAGCGCAGCGCCTGGTTCTCCGCGTACACCGCGCCGGACCCCTCCAGCCAGGAACCGGAGTACATCGACGTCGCGCCGACGAGCATGTCGAACGCCCCGGCGGCCTTGGTGGGCGCGCTCGGGATGAACGACAGGTACCGCGGGTGGTCGACCGACAGGCAGGCCGGGCCGAGCAGGTCCCGCCAGACCCGCAACGCCTCGGCCGAGCCGATGCCGCCCGGTGTCACCGTCTGCCCTACCGAGGCGTCGAGCTGCGCCGGGGTCTGGGGCCGGTCGAGCGGCGCCTGGATGGCCAAGCGGTTCAGGCAGACGTCCGCGAGTTCATGCGCGGTCTTCGCCGCGTCGGCGGTGTAGCTGTGCACGGGCGATCAGCGTAGTTCGCCTGAGGGGGAACGAAGGGAACAGCGGCTGCGTTTAGCCGGTGTACAGGTTCGTCTGCGAGTCTCGGAACAGCCCGGACCCGGGATCGTGACGAATACGAGGAGATCCGATGACGGTCAGCGCCGCCGACGCTTCGACGTGGGTGCCACCCACGTGGGACGAGGTCGTGCGCGAGCATGCCGACCGCGTCTATCGGCTCGCCTACCGGCTGTCCGGCAATCGTGCCGACGCCGAGGACCTCACCCAGGAGACGTTCGTCCGGGTCTTCCGCTCCCTGTCGCAGTACTCCCCGGGCACCTTCGAGGGTTGGCTGCACCGCATCACCACGAACCTGTTCCTCGACATGGTCCGCCGCCGGCAGCGGATCCGCTTCGACGCACTGCCGGAGGACGCCGGTGACCGCCTGGCCGGCAGCCAGCCCGGCCCCGAACAGACCTACGACGAAATGCACCTCGACCCGGAGATCCAGGCCGCGCTCGACGCGCTGCCCCCGGACTTCCGGGTCGCTGTCGTGTTGTGCGACCTCGAGCAGCTGTCCTACGAGGAGATCGCCGCCACCTTGGGGATCAAGGTCGGCACCGTGCGCTCGCGTATCCACCGCGGTCGGGTGCTGCTGCGCGAGGCCCTCGCCCACCGCGCACCAGGCGTGCGCCCGGCCGAACCGGAGGCCGTGACCGCGTGAGTGTGCAGCATCTGTCCGACGAGGCCGTGGCGGCGTTCGCCGACGGCGTGCTCGGCGGCTCCGCTCGCGATCGGGCCCGAAAGCACGTCGACGAGTGCGCCGAGTGCCGCACGGCCGTGCGGGTGCAGCGTGAGGCTGCGCTCGCGCTTCGGGCTGCGCCGATGCCGACGCTGCCGACCGGCCTGGCCTCGCGCCTGCGTTCGCTGCCACAGACCACGCCGGTGTCCACGCTGCCGACGGCCATCGCGCCGGACGGCTCCACGGTGCTCTCCACCCGGCTGATGGCGCCGATGTCGGGGTTCGTGCCGGTCGCCGGCCCGCCGCCCAAGGACGCCCACCGGCGCAGCAAGCCCATCGTCACCGCCGTCGCGGTCGCCGCGCTCGCCGGCGCCCTCACCGCGGGATCGGTGGCCAGCCGGGCCGACGCGCCGGCCCGGACCGGCACCGGTCAGGTGGCCGGCCAGACGGGTCGCGACGGCAGCGGAACCACCGGCGGAGTCGGTGTCGTCGGGGTCTACAGCCTGTTCCAGGCCCACCAGCGCTGAACCCCGGATGCTCACCTGCAGGCGAAGGTGGATGTGGGGCAGACTCGATGAGATGTCGGCGATGAGGAGCGGGTCGTGAGCGACGAGCAGGACCCGCGACGCGCGGATGGCGCCCATCGCGCCGCCCCGCCCGGGCCCGAAGCCGAGTTCGGTCGCCCGGCCGGCGTCGAGGGCGCTTTCGCCCCACGCGCCCACGCGCCCAAGTACGCGCCGCCGCCGCCCACCGTCTCGCCCCAGGAGCGCGCCGTCTTCGGCCGCCCGATCGGCGGCGGGTCCTTCGCGCCCGGGCCGGGTGAGCGGCTCGGGCCACGGCCCACCGACACCGCCGCGGTGCCGCCGATGTTCGCCGACGCGTTCGGCCGCCCGTCGCGCAACCGCGAGGGGTTCGATCCAGCGCCGGGCACCCGGCTGCCGCCGACCGGGCCCACGCCCGAGTCGCCGTGGTGGAAGCCCGGCGCGGCCCGTGATCCGTGGCGCGACCCGAGTTCGGCCTACTGGCTCGGCCGCGGCGCGATCTTCGCCCAGGGCCGGCCCGCCCAGCTCGACCCGGACGAGGACACCGAGTCCGACCTGTCGGACGCCGCGTTCGACGCCGCCGGCACTGGCGAGGACAGCGGCGACGACGAGGACCTCGATCCCCCCGGCAACCTCCGTCGGGTCAAGTTCGGGGTGCCCACGATCGTCGCCACCCTGGTGATCGCGCTCGTCGCCGGGCTGATCGGCGGCGGGGTCGGCTGGTGGCTGACCCGCCACACCGGCGACGCGTTGCATCGCCCGGACGCGTCGATCGGCAAGGTCGAGACGCCCGTGTCGCGCTCACCGACCTCGGTGGCCGGCATCGCCAAGCGCGTCGGACCGGCGGTCGTGTCCATCGCGGTCAAGACCCCGGACGAGTTCGGCATCGGCTCCGGCGTGGTCATCGACAAGGAAGGCGACGTGCTCACGAACAACCACGTCGTCGCGCCGGCCGCCGACTCCGCGGACGCGTCGATCGTCGTCACCTTCAGCGACGAGGCGACGGCGAAGGCGAAGATCGTCGGCCGGGATCCGGTCAGCGACCTCGCGGTCATCAAGGTGCCCAACGACCAGCTGACCGTCGCCAGCCTCGGCGACTCCGACAAGCTCGCGGTCGGCGACCCGGTGATCGCCATCGGCTCCCCGCTCGGGCTGCAGGGCACCGTCACCGCCGGCATCGTCTCGGCGCTGAACCGGCCGGTGAAAGCCACTGCGGAGGACGGCAGCTCCGCCTACCTCAATGCGATCCAGACCGACGCGCCGATCAACCCGGGCAACTCGGGCGGCGCCTTGGTCAACGCGGGCGGGGCGGTCATCGGCATCAACTCGGCCGGCCGGTTCGCCGTCTCCGACGGCAGCGGCAGCCAGATCCCGGTCAGCGGCATCGGGTACGCGATACCGATCAACCACGCCCGCGACATCGCCACCGAGCTGATCCGCACCGGCAAGGCCCAGCACGCCTCGATCGGGGCGCAGGGCGTCACGGCGCTGTCCGGGTTGCAGGTCGGTGGCTACGTCAAACAGGTATCGCCCGGCGGCCCGGCCGCGAAGGCCGGCCTCAAGCCCGGCGATGTCATCGTGGTGGCCGACAAGCAGACCATCCAGACCTTCGACCAGCTGATCGTCATCGTCCAGCAGCACCGCCCGGGAGACGAGATCGACGTCACCTACTACCGTGGCAGTCAGAAACGGACGACGACCGTCACGCTGGGAAAGGCCTAGTCACCTAGCGCCATCCCGCGGCGGTGAAGGGTACGGGCAGTGTTCAACATCGGGCCGCTCGAGCTGATGGTGCTGGCGATCGTCGGCGTCATCGTCATCGGCCCGGACAAACTGCCCAATCTGGCCCGCGACGCCGCGCGGATCATCAAGTCGCTGCGGGACATGGCCACCGGCGCGCAGCAGCAACTGCGCGACGAGCTGGGCCCGGAATTCGCCGACGTCGACCTACGCAACCTGAACCCGAAGACGGCGCTGCAGCGGGCGGTGCTCGGCGAGGACTTCGACCTGAGCGCGTACGACCCGCGCCGCTTCGACGCCCGGACCGCGGCCGGCAACCTGCTTAACCCGCCCGAGGACGAGCCGGCCGACGAGCCGGTCAACGGCGCGCCCATCTCGATGGAGAAAACGGCCGTTCCCGCCGAACCACCGGCCCCGGCGGCGCGTCCGCGACCCCGGCCCCGTCCCACGCCGGGCCCCGCCGCGCCTACCACCCCCTACGACGACGACGCCACCTGACCCGTCCGGGTCAGCTGGTGGGGGTGAGCCCGAGCGAGCGGCCGACCAGGCTGCGCTGGCGGGCCGCGAGCGCGTCTGCGACCCCGGACAGCGCCCGGGCGGCCGGCGCATCGGGCGCGTCGATGATCACCGGGACGCCGTCGTCGCCGCCCTCGCGCACTCGCTGGTCGATCGGGATCTGACCGAGCAGCGGCACGCGGGTGCCGGTGGACGTGGCCAGCGATTCGGCCACCGCCGGCCCCGCCGCCGCTGCCGAACAGCTCCATCCGGCTGCCGTCGGGCAGTTCCAGCCAGCTCATGTTCTCGACGACGCCGACGATCTGCTGGTGGGTCTGCAGCGCGATCGACCCGGCGCGCTCGGCCACCTCGCGGGCGGCGAGCTGCGGTGTGGTGACCACCAGCAGCTCCGCGGACGGGACGAGCTGGGCGACCGAGATCGCGATGTCGCCGGTGCCCGGGGGCAGGTCCATCAGCAGCACGTCGAGGTCGCCCCAGTAGACGTCGGCGAGGAACTGCTGCAGCGCCCGGTGCAGCATCGGCCCGCGCCACACCACCGCGGTGTTGCCGGGGGTGAACATGCCGATCGAGATGACCTTCACGTCGTGCGCGACCGGCGGCATGATCATCTGGTCGACCTGGGTGGGCTTGCCGGTCACGCCGAGCATGCGCGGCACCGAGAAGCCGTAGATGTCGGCGTCGAGCACGCCGACGGACAGCCCGCGCGCGGCGAGACCGGCCGCCACGTTGACCGTCACCGACGACTTCCCGACCCCGCCCTTGCCGGACGCGACGGCGTAGACCCGGGTGCGCGAGCCCGGCTGCGCGAACGGGATCTCGTTGCTGGGGGCGTCGCCGCGCAGCTTCGTGCGCAGGGCGCCACGCTGCGCGTCGGACATGACGCCGAGCTGACACGTGCACCCCCGTCACGCCGTCGACCTGCGACACCGCGGCCGTGACGTCTCGGGTGAGCTGCTCCTTCATCGGGCACCCCGCCACGGTCAGCAGCACCTTGACGGTGACACCGCCGGCGGCGTCGATTGCGACGGCGTCCACCATGTCGAGCTCGGTGATCGGCCGGCGGATCTCCGGGTCGTGCACCGACGCGAGGGCGGTGCGGACTGAGGATTCATCCAGCTGCGGCACGGCGTCGATGGTACGTAGGATCAGCCGCGATGACCTCTGCGGCCCAACCGGACCAGACGCCGGCGCGGTTGCGCCCGTCGGACTGGCGGGTGCAGGTGTGGCGGTCGTTCCTGCGTGCGCACGCCACGACCGTGCGTGAGCTCGAGCGCGAGCTCGCCGCCGAGGCAGGGATGCCGCTGGCCTGGTACGACGTGCTGCTCCAGCTCGTCGAGGCCCCCGACCGCCGGCTGCGGATGGCCGAGCTTGCCGACCGGGTGTTGCTGTCGCGGTCCGGGCTCACCCGTCTCGTCGACCGGTTGCAGGCCGAAGGCCTGGTGCGCCGCGAACCGTCGAAGGACGACGCCCGCGGCACCTACACGGTGCTGACCGACGCCGGGTTCCATCGGCTGCGCCGGGCCGCGCCGGTGCACCTCGACGGCGTCGCGCGCCATTGGCTCTCGCACTTCAGCGACGACGAGCTGCACGAGCTCGGCGCCCTGCTCAATCGAATCAAACCGGAGTGAGCGAGGCCGCCCGAACGCTCGTCATCCGCAACGCGCTCGGCGTGGGCTTCGCGGTGGGCGCTTACGGATTCGCCTTCGGTGCCGCCGCGGTGTCGGCCGGCTTCTCCACGCTGCAGACCTGCCTGCTGTCGCTGCTGGCGTTCACCGGCGGCACCCAGTTCGCCGTCGTCGGGGTGATCGCGGGCGGTGGCGGCGTCGCGACCGCCCTGGGCAGCGGGCTGCTGCTCGGCGCCCGCAACACGCTCTACGCCATGCGGCTCGCGCCGCTGCTGCAGGTGCGAGGGGTGAGACGCCTCGTCGCCGCGCTGGGCACCATCGACGAGTCGACGGCCATGGCGATCGCCCAACGCGACGCGCCACTGTCGCGGGTGGCGTTCTGGTGGACCTTCGGCGGTGTCTTCGTCTGCTGGAACGTCTCGACGCTGCTCGGCGCGCTGGCCGGATCGCTGATCGATCCGTCGACATTCGGACTGGACGCGGTGATCCCGGCGGCGTTCCTCGCGTTGGTCGCACCGCGCCTGCGAGCCGGGGCGGTGGAGCGGCGGGTCGCGATCGGCGGTGCGGTGATCGCACTGGCGTTGATCCCGTTCACGCCGCCGGGGGTGCCGGTGCTCACGTCGTGCGCGGCGCTGTTGCTGGCCGGCCGGGTGTCGCCGCGATGAGCCTGTGGGTGCTGGTGATCGCGACCATCGTCGGTTGCTACGCGTTCAAGCTGGCCGGCTACCTCGTGCCACCGCGCCTGCTCGCGCACCCACAGGTGCGGCGGCTCGTGGAGCTGCTGCCGGTGGCGTTGCTGTCGGCGTTGGTCGTCGTGGAGCTCGTGGGGCCGACGGGCGAGCTCGTCTTCGACGGGCCGCGGATCGCCGGGTTCGCGGCCGGCGCGCTGGCGGTGTGGCGCCGCGCGCCGTTCCTCGTCGTGGTCGTCGTCGCCGCGGCCGTTGCAGCCCTGCTGCGCCTGGCATAGGGCCGGGACGCCTCGCGTTCGCGCCTGGTAGGAACGATCCGAGCGAGAATTCGACATATCGGGGCGGGCGGGCGCACCCGCCCGGCCGGAACAAACGCGGCGCACCCTCCCGGCCGGAACAAACCCGGCGCCGCCCTCCGGACAACCGTCGGCGCCGCGTGGGTTGCCGGCCGCCGGCCGCCTCCCGCCCCGGTGCCGATCTCGATCCCTCAGCCAGCAGAGACCGATCGCTCGGCGAGCGACTTCAGGTTCAGCAGCTGGCGCCGGGCCATCACGAGATCGCCGACGCACAGCAACGGCGCGCTCCACCGGCCGGTCCCGACGATCTTGAGCAGCAGCCGGGTGCCGCTGCCCGCGGGTACCAGCACGTAGGACATCAGGTATTTCCCGAGTCGACCGGTCAGTTCGTGCGGCCGGTGCGCGGACTCGATCCGGCCGAGGTCGCGGTTGCCCGACCTCGTGAACCGGTCACCCGGCACCGGATCCGGGAGACCGCGCAGCTCGCGGGGCGACCGGCGCCCCCGGTTGTCGAGCCAGTCGTAGGAATACGGCGCCAGCCGGATCTGCGCCACCCACGGCCACACCTGGTCGGGCGTGGCGTGTACGCCGACCCCGCGCCAGGCCTGCAGGTCGGGGTGCGCCAGCAGGTCGTCGCAAGGGTAGGGCCGCTGCACCTCGGCCTCGGTCACGCCCCAGCGGTCGCCGATCACGTGCGTCTCATCGCGCCCACTCCGCCGGCACCGGGTCAGCCGACGAACGGCTTCGCCGTGACGAGGGTCACCTTCATCGTCTTGCCGGTCGGGGTCTCGTACTCGACCGTGTCGCCTTCACGCGCGCCGGTCAGCGCCTTGCCCAGCGGGGAGGCGGCGGAATAGACCTCGACACCCGCGGTCTCGGCCTCCTCGCGCGATCCGATCAGGAACTTCTCGTCCTCGCCGTCGCCGGCGAATCGCACGGTGACCAGCATTCCGGGGCCCGCGACGCCGTCGCTGACCGGCGCCTCGCCGACCTTCGCCTCGCGCAGCAGCGACTGCAACTGGACAATGCGGCCCTCCTGCTTGCCTTGCTCCTCGCGGGCGGCCTGATATCCGCCGTTCTCCCGCAGGTCGCCCTCTTCGCGCCGGTCGTTGATCTCCTTGGCGATCACCGGGCGGTTGTCGATCAGCTGCTGCAGTTCCTTCGACAGGCGGTCGTACGCGTCCTGGGTCAGCCAGGTGACGGTGGCGTCGTTGGTCGAGGTCATGCGGGAACTCCAGGGCGTAGCGGAAATGACGAAGCTAGGAACGTAACACCGCCGGTGCGGTCCCCGGCAATCGAAACCGGCGGCAGCCGGGCCGCGGCAACCGTGTCGGCGCGGTCGGCCACAATGGAGGGGTGAGTGAGCAACTGCGGCTGATGGCCGTGCACGCACACCCCGACGACGAGTCGAGCAAGGGCGCCGCCACGATGGCCCGCTACGTCGACGAGGGGGTCGACGTGCTCGTCGTCACCTGCACCGGTGGCGAGCGCGGCAGCATCCTCAACCCCGCGTTGACGGACCGCACGGACATCGAGGAGAACATCTCCGAGATCCGGCGCGCCGAGATGGACCGCGCCCGCGAGATCCTCGGTGTCCGGCAGCACTGGCTCGGGTTCGTCGACTCCGGCCTGCCCGAGGGCGACCCGCCCCCGCCGCTGCCCGACGGGTGCTTCGCCCTGTCGTCGGTCGAGGAGGGCACTGCCCGCCTGGTGGCCGAGATCCGCGACTTCCGCCCGCACGTGGTCACCACGTATGACGAATTCGGCGGCTATCCGCACCCGGACCACATCCGCTGCCACGAGATCTCCGTCGCCGCCTTCGACGCCGCCGGTGATCCGGACAGCTTCGCCGAGGCCGGAGCGCCGTGGCAGCCGTCGAAGCTCTACTACGACGTCGGGTTCTCGATCGAGCGCACAACTGCGCTGCACGAGGCACTGCTGTCCAAGGGCATCGAGTCGCCGTACGAGGAGTGGATCAAGCGGCGCGAGGAGTGGTTCGGCGAGCGCCGCCCGCCGAAGATCACCACCCAGGTCGACGTCGCCGATTGGTTCCCGCGCCGCGACGCCGCGCTGCTCGCGCACGCCACCCAGGTCGATCCCAACGGCTGGTTCTTCAAGATCCCGCTCGCGTTGCAGCGCGAGGTATGGCCCACCGAGGACTTCGAGCTGGTGCGCTCGCTGGTCGAGTCGCGCCTGCCCGAGAACGACCTGTTCGCCGGACTCCGGGAGCGGGTCAGCGCAGCATGAGTGCCGTGGAACTGCTCGCAAAGACCGGCGAGGCGGCGAAGTCCGGCCCGATCGGGCTGGCCGTGATCCTGCTGCTGTGCATCGCGTGCTACTTCCTGTTCAAATCGCTGTCCAAGCACCTGCGCACCGTGCGCGAGCGGTACCCGCAGCCGCCGCCACAGGTGGGCGCGACCGACCCGGCGCCGCCCGAGGCGTCGAGTCAGCCGGCCGACGGCGCGCCGGCGGACAAGACCTCCGAACCGTAGCGGCGGGCGAGCAGGCCGGCCGAGGCGGCGATCCGCTCGCGCAACTGCGCCGGCGCGAGCACCTCGACGTGCTCACCCAGCTGCAGGAACGCGTGATGCGCGTGCTGCACAGATTCGATCGGCACCCGGGTGCGGGCCCATCCGTCGGCGTCCGGCCGGCCCATCTCGGCCCGCGCGCGGCGCGCCGGCACGCAGCCCAGCAGGAACAGCAGTTGCCGGCCGGTGGGGGACAGGCGGACCACCGCTTCGTCGCGGTACACCCGCTGCTCGTACTCACGTTGGTAGCGGTCCCAGTGGGCAGCGAGCTCGAACCCGGGCACCGGCGCGACCGCGTCCGCACGGATCGCGGCCGCGTGCACGCGTGAGACGCGGTAGGCCCGGGGCCCACGGTCGTCGTCGCGCCGATCGGCAACGAGATACCAGGTACCGGCCTTGAGCACCAAGCCGAGCGGGTCGAGCACCCGGTCGGCGACGGCCCGGTTCGCGCGTTCGTAGCGCACGTCGAGGCGGCGCTGGGTCCAGACGGCTTCGGCGACCACGCCGAGGAACGGTGGTGCCGCGCCGTCGCGCAGCCAGCCGGGGGCGTCGAGGTGGAATCGGTCCCGGATGCGTGACGCGCGCTCACGCAGGTCGACCGGCAGGGCCGCGAGCAGCTTGAGCTCGGTCGCGGCCAGCACGCTGCCGAGGCCCAGGTCCGCGGCTGCCGCGGGTACCCCGGCGAAGAACAGCGCGTCGGCCTCGTCGACGGACATGCCGGTGAGCCGGGTGCGGTAACCGTCGAGCAGCTGGAAGCCGCCGTGCCGACCGCGGGTGGCGTAGATCGGGACACCCGCGCTGCTCAGCGCTTCGACGTCGCGGTAGACGGTGCGCAGGGACACCTCGAGTTCGGCGGCGAGGTCGGCCGCGCTGACCCGGCCGCGCACCGAGAGCATGAGCAGGATGCTGAGCAGGCGGCCGGCGCGCACGAACCAATCGTCGCAGGAAATCATGCCGGCGGTTGACAGCTTTTCGCGGGCAGAGTCTGGGTAGATCCGAAAACCGAGGAGGCAACGATGACCGTAGGACGCGTGTGGTCCGTCACGCTCGACTGCGACGACCCGACGAAGGTGGCGCAGTTCTGGGCCGAGATGCTCGGCGGCAAGATCGCCTACAGCTCGGCGGACTTCGTCGGGGTCGAACTCCCCGGCGGCATGTGGATCGGCGCGGTCCGCAGCCCGGGCCACCGACCGGCCGAGTGGCCGGAAGGCAACACCCCGCAGCAGTTCCACTTCGATCTGGCCGTCGACGACCTGGACGAGGCCGAGCAGGCCGCGGTCCGGCTCGGCGCGATCAAGGCCGACCACCAGCCGACGCCGGAGCGCTGGCGGGTGCTGATCGACCCGGCCGGGCACCCCTTCTGCGTCACCGATCAGGCCGCGGCCTGACATGGGCAGACCGACTGCGGTGAGCCGTGAACAGGTGCTCGCCTACCGGGTCGCGGCACATGGGCTGCACCGGGAGGCCGGCTCGGTCGGGGAACTCGGCGTGCTCGACCTGGGGGTGCAGGAGGCGATGGGGCACCCGGCCACCCTGGCGTTCACGGCCCGGCTGCCCGACAGCGTCACCGTGACGCCGGACACCGTGCCGCTCGGGCCCGGGCAAGCGCTCGCGCTGACCTGGTCGCTGCGCGGTGCCCCGCACGTGCACCGCCGCAGTGACCTCGACGCGTTCGCCAAGGCGCTGTACCCGATGTCCGAGGCCGATGCCGGGGCGCGCCTCAACGAGTCGGGGCCGAGTATCAAGCGGCAGGGCATCGCTGCGATGGAACAGTTCGAGCTCGCCGTTGCGGCGATGCACGAGGTCGTCCGCTCGGCCACGGACAAGGGCGCGGCCAGCGCCGCCGTGACCAGGAAGATCCCGGCCGCGATGCGGCACGAGTGCCGTGCCTGCAAGACCAGTCACATTTCTGATTCCGCTATGCGTGCCGCCGCGTTGCCTGCGGGACTGGAGATCGAGCCCGGCACCTCGCCGCCGGTGCTGGTGCGCCGCAAGGGTGCCAGGCTGATCAAAAAGACCGATCCGAAGGCGTTGGCCGCGCTCGCGGCCGCATATCTGCGTTTCCTCGGCCCGGCGACGGTGACCGAGGTCGCGGGTTACCTGGGGGCGCGCCGGGCCGAGGTCGCCGAGCGCTGGCCCGACGATCTCGCCGAGGTCTCGGTGGACGGGCACACGGCGTTCCTACCCGCCGATCGAGCTCGCCGCGCTGCGCACGTCGCCGGCTCCCGACGTGGTGCGCCTGCTCAGTCCGTTCGACCCCTATCTGCAGGCGCGTGACCGCACCTTGATCGTGCCGGACACGTCGGTGCACAAGGCCCTGTGGCCGGTGCTCGGGCGCCCGGGCGTGCTGTTCGTCGACGGCGAGGTCGTCGGCATGTGGCGTACCAGGACGTCGGGCACGAAGGTGACGATCACCGTCGAGTCGTTCGGTGCGGTACGGCCGGCGGTGTGGAAGCAGGTCGACGGCGAGGCCGAGCGCGTCGCCGCCGCCCGCGGCGCGACCGATGTCGCGATCGAGCGCGTCGACTGACCCGCTCACCCGAGTTGTCCGTGCTGGAGGTCGACATGACGGCGTCGAGCACGGACAACTCGCGGGTCAGGGTCGTCGGTCAGTCGGCGGGCGGGCGGTGCCGGGTCGCCTTGAGATCGCCGCGCCGGCGTTTGGCGTCGACCCGACGCGCCCGCGCCGCGCGCGAGGGCCGGGTCGCACGCCGCGCCGGGGCCGGCGGCTCCAGGGCAGTCGCGACGAGGCTCTCCAGCCGAGCCCGGGCCGCCTTGCGGTTCTGCAACTGCGACCGGTGCTCGCTGGCGGAAAGGGTGAGCTGCCCGTCGACTACCCGATTCGCCAGCGCGGCGAGCAGGCGGGCCCGTTGCTCATCGCTGAGCGCAGTCGAGGTCGCAACGTGCCAACTCAGCTCCACCCGGCTGTCGGTCGTGTTCACCGCCTGCCCGCCCGGACCCGACGAACGGCTGAACCGCTCGCGTAGTTCGGATTCCGGAATTAGTAGGCCGTGCGGCAATCCGCGCTGCGGGCGCAGCACGAGGTCGGGCATGGGTCAGGGCCGGCCGGGGGTGTGCTGCACCTCGCGCTGCCAGGCCGTCACCTCGTCGGGCTGGCGCGGCAGCATCGCGGACAGGTTCTCCGGCGCGCCGTCGGTGACCAGGATGTCGTCCTCGATGCGCACCCCGATGCCGCGCAGCTCGGCCGGCACGGTGCGGTCGTTGACCTGGAAGTACAAACCGGGTTCGACCGTGAGTACATGGCCCGCGGCGAGCGTGCCGGCGCGGTAGGCATCCTCGCGCGCGAGGGCGCAGTCGTGCACGTCGATGCCCAGCATGTGCGACGTGCCGTGCAGGGTGTAGCGGCGGTGCAGGCCGGCGTCGGGTCGCTCCGGGTCGGCTGCGCAGGACACGTCGGCGGTCACCGGCAGGATGCCCCACGAATGCAGGTGGTCGGCGAGCACGTACATCGCCGCGTGGTGCGCGGCGAGGAAGTCGGCGCCGGCCTTCACCTCGGCGATGCCGGCCGACTGCGCCTCCAGTACCGCCTGGTAGACGCGCCGCTGTGCCGGAGACCATTGCCCGCCGACGGGCATGGTGCGGGTGACGTCCGCGGTGTAGAGCTCGTCGGTCTCGACGCCCATGTCGGCCAGCAGCAGCGTGCCGGGTTCCACCACACCGTCGTTGCGCCACCAGTGCAGCGTGGTGGCGTGCGGGCCGGCACCGACGATCGAGGTGTAGCCGACTTCGTTGCCCTCCAACCGGGCCCGGCGCCAGAAGGTGCCCTCGAGCCAGCGCTCGCCGCGCAGATCCGTGCGTCCGGCCACGGTCGGCAGCTCGCGGGCGACGTCGGCGAAGCCACGGGCGGTGATCTCGCAGGCGTGCCGCAGCCGGCCGATCTCCCACTCGTCCTTCACCAGCCGCAACTCGTCGAGGCCCTGGGCGAGGGTGCCGCATTCGGCGCGCGGCAGCAGGCCGTCGACGGACGCGTCGAATCCCTCGAGCAGGAGCGCGGGGTCGCCGCGGTGCGGCGCGAGGTCGTCGGCCAGCGCGGCGAGCGGGCGCGTGGCCAGCTGCAGCAGCTGCCCGGTCTCGGCCGCGCTGGGGACGTTGCCGACCCACACCGCCCCGTGCGCACGGCTGGTGAAGTAGGCCACCTCACCGGGTTGTGCATATTCACGCAGGTAGAGCCGGCTCTCGTGCCCGGCGCCGGTCGGCACCAGCACCAGCACCGCGTCAGCGGCCGTCTCCCCGGTCAGCCAGGTGAACGAACTGGCGGCCCGGAACGGGTAGTCGGTGTCGTTGGCGCGCACCCGCATCGTCCCGGCGGGCACAACGAGCAACCGGCCCGGGAAACGCGCAGAAAGCGCAGCCCGGCGCCGCGCCGCGTACGGCGCGACCGAAGGCCGGGAGCCGGCCGCGGGATGCGGCATGGGTGGCGCCGGATCCCAGTCGCGAGCGATCGATGCCTGCAGGTGGGCGGGCAACGGGATGTCGTGCGAGGCCTGGCTGTGATCGTCGGATGTCTCGCTCGGCACGGTGTCGGCGATGTCGGCGGTGTCGGCGATGTCGGTGCGCCGGTAGGTCATGGCTGCGAGTCTAGGGCGGTCTGTGCCGGGCGCGTTGCCCCGAATGAGCGCCCCAAATGCCCTACCTTTGCCGCATGCAGCCTGGCACCCAGCAGTACGGCCCGGACGGGCACGACGATGTTGCGTCGCAATCCGGACGACCGCCGAGCGAGCCGACCGTCCTCGCGCCGGCCAAGGCACGTACCGGACTGATCGTGCTCGTCGCGATCCTGACCGAGATCGTGCTGATCGCGGCCGGCGCGAACGAGTGGCTCTCGCGCCGCCTGGCCCGCGCCGACCTCACCGTCGGTTCGGTCGAGAGCGGGGTCCGCTACTCGGTGCTGACCTATTCGTGGCGGTTCACGCCGTTGTCCAACGACTCCGAGCGCCTCTACGCCGGCTCGTGGACGCTGGTGGGCACCACCGTCGTGGCGTCGGCGCTGCTGATCGCCACGGTGGTGCGCGGCCCGGTGACCTGGGACCGCGCGTTCTTCGGCACCTGGATGGCGGTGCCGTTCGCCACCATGCTCGGCGGCTATGCCCGCGCTTTCGTGTTGACCGAGCCGTTGCAGAACAACGAGACCCGGGTGTCGCGGGCGCTGTTCGGCACGTTCGCACCGGGCACCACGGTCTTCCTCGCCGGTCTCGGGCTCGGCTTCATCGTCGCGATCCTCGTCAGCGTGGTGGCGGTGACGACCAAGCGCCGGCCAACGGTCGCGGCGTCGGCCGGCGGCAACTCCCCGGCGGCAGCCGAGCCCGGCTCGACGCAGTGGCAGGACCGCTACTACGGCCCGCCGCCCCAGTCCTACGGCGGCGGCGCGGGGCAGGAAGAGGAAGGGCAGACCGCGCCATACGCCTCGCTTCGCAAGGACGACCCGACATCGACGAGCCGGCTGCCCGACCTCGGCAGCCAGGGCGGGTACTGGGGCGGCGCGGCCGGTGGCCCGGGCGGCGCGGCCGGTGGCCCGGGCGGCGCGGCCGGTGGCCCGGGCGGCGGCCTGGCCCTCGGGGCCGGTGCCGCGATGGGTGCTGCTGCGGCCGCAGCGGCCGGTCGCGACCGCGACGGCGAGTCACCAGCCGAGCAGCGCGACGAGCCGGCCGAAGGGCAACCGGGCGACACCGGCGGCGAGACCGCGGTCCTGCCCCGGTACCCGCAGGCCGACCAGGAGCAGCCGGATCAGTCGCAGGAGGACCCCCAGGCAACCCAGGCCCACGAGGCCCAACCCGAACCGGCGCGCGACGACGCGCCGGCGACGCAGCCGAGCTCGCCCGAGGCGGGCAATCACGACCAACCCACCACGCAGTTCCCCCGCCCACCGGACGACGAGGACATCCACGCGGACCGCTGATCAACGGGCCGAAAAAAAGCTGCACCAAGTCGTTAGAGCGGGTCTCGGTACGGGTACGAACAGCGTTGCCCCCCCAAAGGCACCTGGGCGCCCGACGTCTCCCCCCCACGTCGGTCCGCCCACAGCACGTCGAAGGCCGCCGGACAGTCGTCCGGCGGCCTTCGACGCTTGGTGGGTCGGGCAGGGTGGTGGCATGAATCGGCTCGCGGCCTCGACCTCGCCCTATCTGCTCCAGCACGCCGACAATCCGGTCGACTGGTGGGAGTGGTCCGACGAGGCGTTCGCCGAGGCCGAAGCGGCGCGACGTCCCGATCCTGCTGTCGGTCGGCTACGCCGCCTGCCACTGGTGCCACGTCATGGCGCACGAGTCGTTCGAGGACGAGCAGGTCGCCGGCCGTGCATGAACGAGCATTTCGTCAGCATCAAGGTCGACCGCGAGGAGCGGCCCGACGTCGACGCCGTCTACATGGAGGCGACCGTCGGCGCTGACCGGCCAGGGCGGCTGGCCGATGACCTGCCTGCTCGACGCCCGACGGCGAGCCGTTCTACGCCGGCACCTACTTCCCGCGCGACGCACGTTCCTGCCGGTTGCTGCAGGCCGTCGACGCCACGCCTGGCGGACCGACCGCGCCGAGGTCGCGCGCACGCCGGGCCAGCGCATCGTCGAGGCGCTCGAGCCGACGCCGTGCTGCCCGGCCGCGCCGCGGCGCCGCCGTCGACGCGGCCGTGCTCGACGGCGCGCTGGCCGCGGTTGCGGACCACCTTCGACGCGGCCGAACGGCGGGTTCGGCGGCGCGCCGAAGTTCCCGCCGTCGATGGTCGCTGGAGTTCCTGCTGCGCCACCACGAGCGCACCGGCGACGCGCGACGCGCTGCAGATGGCGAGCCCGACCTGCGAGGCGATGGCCCGCGGCGGCATGTACGACCAGCTCGGCGGCGGGTTCGCGCGCTACTGCGTCGACGCCGAGTGGGTGGTGCCGCACTTCGAGAAGATGCTCTACGACAACGCGCTGCTGCTGCGCGGTCTACCTGCACTGGTCGCGGCGCACCGGCGCACCGCTGGCCGAGCGCGTCGCGCGCGAGACCGCCGACTTCCTGCTGCGCGACCTGCGGCACCGAACAGGGCGGCTTCGCCTCGGCGCTGGACGCCGACACCGACGGCGTCGAGGGCCGGACCTACGTCTGGACGCCCGGCGCAGCTGCGCCGAGGTGCTCGGTGACCGACGGCCCGGCGGCCGCGCGGCTGTTCGAGGTCACCGACGCCGGCACCTTCGAGCACGGCACCTCGACGCTGCAGCTGCACGACCGATCCGCGACGACCCGGCGCAGTGGTCGGACTGGCGCGCGCGGCTGTTCGCCGCGCGCGCAGCGCCCGCAACCGGCGCGCGACGACAAGGTGGTCACCGCGTGGAACGGGCTGGCGATCGCCGCGCTGGCCGAGGCCGGCGTGCAGCTGGCCGGCCCGGAATACCTCGTCGCGGCGCGAGTGTGCGCGCGAGCTGCTGCTCGAGCTGCACCTCGTCGACGGCCGGCTGCGCCGAACCTCGCGCGACGGACGGGTGGGCGCCGCGGCCGGCGTCGCCGAGGACTACGGCTGACCTGGCCGAAGGGCTGCTGGCGCTGCATCAGGCCACCGGCGAGACCCGCGTGGCTGGCAGCCGCCGGCGACCTGCTCGACGTCGCGCTCACGCACTTCCGCGACGACACCGGCAGCTTCTTCGACACCGCCGACGACGCCGAACGGCTCGTACGCCGCCCGCGCGATCCGACCGACAACGCGACGCCGTCGGGCGCGAGCTCGATCGCGGTCGCGTTGGTCAGCCATGCTGCGCTCACCGGCTCGGCCGCCCACCGCGCCGCCGCCGCGGCCGCGCTCGGCGCCGTGGCCCCGCTCGCCGAGACGCAGCCACGCTTCCTCGGCTGGGCGTTGGCCGGCGCCGAGGCGCTCATCAGCGGCCCGTTGCAGGTGGCGATCGTCGGGGAGCGCGGCAGCGGCCCGCTCACCGAGACCGCGTGGCGGTTGCGCCCGCCGGGCGCCGTGATCGTCTCCGGCAGCCCCGATGCGCCCGGGCAGCCGTTGTTGGCCGGGCGACCGCTGGTCGCGGACGGCCCGGCGGCCTACGTGTGTCGCGGGATGGTGTGCGATCTGCCGGTGACGACGGCCGGCGGGCTGGCGGCGGCGCTCGAAGCAGGAAGTGCTGGCACCGACCTGCGGTGACAGCACTCCCGGATCGAGTCGATCAGCGGGTCGGACCCTCTGCCCGCAGCTTGTCCACGTTGGACATGGCCTCACGCAGACTGGCGAGCCACTCGTCGGTGTGCTCACCGACCAGCCGCACGCACCAGGCGAGCGCGTCCGAGCGTGACCGCGCGACGCCGGCGTCGACCAGGGTGTCGAGCACCCGGCGCTCGTCGTGGCGCAGCCGGGTCATCGCCGGCACCGCCAGGTTCGTGAACAGCACGGTGGTGTCGCCGATCGACGCACCCCACGCGAGCTTGCGCCCGTAGCGGGCCTCGGCCTCGTCGGCGATCTTCATCCGGGTCTCGCGGGAATCCTCGCGGAACCGGCTGATCCGGCCCTGGGCCGCGGCCTCGGAGTCACCTTCCTCGGTGCCCTCGGGCGCGGCGAGCGCACCGACCACGACGATCTCCTCGCGGTCGACCGACACCGTCGGCTCGTCCACGAACCAGTCGCTGGGCAGCCGGCCGGTCAGCCAGGCCGCCGCGTCGTCAGCCGGGGGCAGATCGGCCTGCTGCCAGCCTCCCGCGGCCCCGAAGCCGCGTCCGAAGCCGCGACCGCGACCTCCGTGGCCTCGGCCACCGCCATGACCGCCATGACCCCGGCGCCGGGGCCACCGGGGCCACCGGGGCCACCGGGGCCACCGGGGCCACCGCGGCGACCGCCCTCGCGGAACCGGCGCTGCGGTCCCGCCTCTTTCGTTGACCGGCGCCTAGGGCCGGTCGCTTCGAAGTCATGCATCTGAATTCTCCTTACTGTGCATGTGTGATTACATCATTACACAACAGGCGTGCGCTGGGCAAATTCCCGGAGTCGTCTCGTTTCGGCGCCTGGATCGCGGCGCTAGGTTGCCTGTATGGCGGCAACGCGGGCATGAGCGTTCGGGACGCCGTCTACGCGGTCTACGAGCGCCGCCTGCGCGCGCACCTCGAGGGCCTGCCCGTCCCGCACCACGTCGCGATCATGATCGACGGCAATCGCCGCTGGGCCCGCGCCGCGGGCTTCGACGACGTCAGCCAGGGCCATCTGGTCGGCGCCCGGCACATCGTCAACCTGCTCGACTGGTGCGGGGAGGTGGGCGTCGCGCACGTGACCGTCTGGCTGCTGTCCACCGACAACCTGCGCCGCCCGCCGGACGAGCTGGAGACGTTGCTGGGCATCATCGCCGGCGTCGCCGACGAGCTGTCCGCCGAGGGGAACCCCTGGCGGGTCAAAGCGGTCGGCGCCCTCGACCTGCTGCCGCCCGACACCGCGCGGGCCCTCAAGGACGCCGAGGAACACACCGCGGCGCGCGACGGTCTCACCGTCAATGTCGCCGTCGGCTACGGCGGCCGACAGGAGATCGCCGACGCGGTGCGCTCGCTGCTGCAGGAACACGCGGCCCGTGGCGGCACCCTGGAGGAGCTCGCGGAGATCATCGACGTCGACCACATCGCCGACCACCTGTACACGAAGGGCCAGCCGGACCCGGATCTGGTGATCCGCACCTCCGGCGAGCAGCGACTCGGTGGCTTTCTGCTATGGCAGTCGGTGCACTCGGAGTTCTACTTCTGCGACGCGCTGTGGCCGGACTTCCGCAAGATCGACTTCCTGCGGGCGCTGCGTGACTTCGGCACCCGGCAGCGCCGCTTCGGCGGCTGATCGGCGTGTCGTTCGGGCCGCTCGTCTCGGGCACCTGGCTCGCCGCGCACCTGCACCAGGTCCGCGTGGTCGACGTGCGCTGGTACCTGGACGGCAGATCGGGCCGGGCCGCGTACGAGTCCGGCCACCTGCCCGGCGCGGTGTGGCTCGACGTCGACACCGACCTGTCCGAACCCGCGTCCGCGCAGGCCGGCCGGCACCCGCTGCCGAGCCCGCCGCGGTTGGCGGCCGCGCTCGGCCGGGTGGGCATCCGCGCGCGCGACCGGGTGGTGGCCTACGACGACACGGGCGGTTCGACGGCCGCGCGCCTGTGGTACCTGCTGTGGGTGCTGAACCGGCCCGTCGCGGTGCTCGACGGCGGGCTGGACGCATGGCCGGGCCTGCTGCAGACCGCGCAGCCTGACTTCGCGCCGGTGCGCCGCCGCCCGCAGCCTTGGCCGGCCGAGCGGTTCGTCGACGCGGACGAGCTCGCCGAGCTGCCCGACGCGATCGTCTACGACGCGCGCACCGCGCAGCGCTACGCCCACGGCGACCCGGACATCGACCCGCGGCCCGGCCACATCCCGGGCGCGCTCAGCGCGCCCTGGGCCGGCAACCTGGACGAGCATCAGCGGTTCCGGTCCACCACCGAACTGCGCGATCGTTATGCCGACGCGCTGATGCGCCCGGCGATCGCGTACTGCGGCTCGGGGGTGACCGCGTGCCACAACCTGCTGGCCCTGGAGATCGCCGGGATCCAGGGCACTGCGCTGTACCCGGGCTCGTGGTCGCAATGGGGCACCGACCCCCTTCGTCCGGCCGAGACCGGCCCGTCGCGTCGCTGACTGTTTACCCGCCCGAAACCGGTTCTCGGGCGCGCCTGCACATCTGCGCCGGAGGTCGGACGTAGCGTCCGGTCTGGCGGACCGACCCGTCCGGACCGCCCGGGAGGTCCCGGCACCGTGGAGCTGCACGAGATGTGCTGCCGGTGGGGCCGGTCCGGTCCCACCGAGGTGCCGTGGGGCCGCACCGCCACCCACCCGCGCGGCGCGCACCTGCGCCGCGCGCCGACTCCCTGGCTGGAGCATCACGTGACCGTTGCCCCCTGTCAGCCACCCGCGCTGCGCACCTTCGTGCTCGACACCTCGGTGCTGCTGTCCGACCCCGGCGCGCTGGGTCGCTTCGCCGAGCACGAGGTCGTGCTGCCGTTAGTGGTGATCAGCGAGCTCGAGGGCAAACGGCACCATCCCGAACTCGGCTGGTTCGCCCGTCAGACGCTGCGCCTGCTCGACGAGCTGCGGATCAAACACGGCCGCCTCGATGCGCCGGTGCCGATCGGTGACGACGGCGGCACGCTGCACGTCGAGCTCAACCACTCCGATCTGTCGGCGCTGCCGGCCGGGTTCCGGGTCGACAGCAACGACTCCCGCATCCTCGCCGTCGCCCTGAACATCGCCGCCGAGGGGCGCGCCGTCACACTCGTCACGAAGGACATGCCGCTGCGGGTCAAGGCGGCCTCGGTCGGCCTGGACGCGGACGAGTACCGCATGCACCCGCTCGCCGACTCGATCGGCTGGACCGGCATCCGGGAGCTGACCGTCAGCGCCGAGACCGTCGACGCGCTGTACGAGCACGGCGCGGTCGGAACTCGGCGACGAGCCCGACCTCGTCGACGTCGCCGACACCGCCTGCCACACCGGGCTGGTCCTGCACTCGACGAAGGGCTCGGCGCTGGCCCGGGTGACGCCCGACAAGCAGGTCAAGCTGGTGCGCGGCGATCGCGAGGCGTTCGGGCTGCGCGGCCGCTCGGCCGAGCAGCGCATCGCGCTGGACCTGCTGCTCGACCCCGAGGTCGGCATCGTGTCGCTCGGCGGCCGGGCCGGCACCGGCAAGTCCGCGCTGGCACTGTGCGCCGGGCTCGAGGCGGTGCTCGAACGCCGCGCGCACAAGCGGGTCGTGGTCTTCCGGCCGCTGTACGCGGTCGGCGGGCAGGAGCTCGGCTACCTGCCGGGCAGCGAGAACGAGAAGATGGCGCCCTGGGCGCAGGCGGTCTTCGACACCCTCGGCGCGCTGGTCTCCGCCGACGTGATGGACGAGGTCATCGACCGCGGCATGCTCGAGGTGCTGCCGCTGACCCACATCCGGGGCCGGTCGCTGCACGACTCGTTCGTGGTGGTCGACGAGGCCCAGTCGCTCGAACGCAACGTGCTGCTCACGGTGCTCTCGCGCATCGGCGCCGGCTCACGGGTGGTGCTCACCCACGACGTCGCGCAGCGCGACAACCTGCGCGTCGGTCGCCACGACGGCGTCGCCGCGGTGATCGAGGCGCTGCGCGGGCATCCGCTGTTCGCGCACGTCACCCTCACCCGCTCCGAGCGCTCGCCGATCGCCGCGCTGGTCACCGAGATGCTGGAGGACCTCCCGCTCTGAGGCCCGAGCTGCCCGACGACCTCCCGGTATCGGAGCGCAATGCGGTGCGCGTGGTGGTGCAGGACGCGCACCGCGACGTTGCGGCATCGGGACTTCCGGCATCTGCAGCACGAGCCTCGTCGCGCTGGTGCGCATCGACGACGTCGCTCCTGCGGTCGACGACTCGCGGCGGCTCGACTACGAACGCGAGGACTACCAGGCCTATCGCTGGTGGCCGGTCGAGGACGTCGTGGCGGGCGGGCGCTTCTATCCGGGCCGGCCGCCGCAGTACCTGCCGCTACTGCTGGCCGGGCGCGAGGTGGACGAGCCGTTCGAATTCGCCTCTTGACGGTAGGCCGCAAATAATCGAACATGTATTCGTGATTCTGCACGCCGACCTGGACTCGTTCTACGCGTCGGTCGAGCAACGCGACGAGCCGCGGCTGCGCGGCCGCCCGGTGCTCGTCGGCGGCGGGGTGGTGCTGGCGGCCAGCTACGAGGCCAAGGCCTACGGCGTGCGCTCGGCGATGGGTGGCCGACAGGCCCGGCAGCTGTGCCCGCACGCCATCGTCGTGAAACCGCGCTTCGAGGCGTATTCCCAGGCTAGCAAAGACGTTTTCGCCATCTTCGAGGACACCACGCCGCTGGTCGAAGGGCTGTCCCCGGATGAGGCGTTTCTCGACGTCGGTGGGCTCGGCCAGGTGTCCGGCTCGCCGGTGGAGATCGCCGTCCGACTGCGTTCGCGGGTGCGCGAGGAGGTCGGGCTGGCCATCACCGTCGGCATCGCGCGCACCAAGTTCCTCGCGAAGGTGGCCAGCGGCGTGGCCAAACCGGACGGGCTGCTGCAGGTGACCCCGGAGGGCGAGTTCGATTTCCTGCACCCGCTGCCGGTGCAGCAGTTGTGGGGCGTCGGCGCCAAGACCGCCGCAAGGCTGCACGAGCGCGGCATCCACACCGTCGGCGAGGTCGCGGCGCTGGATCGGCGGGTGCTGGTCTCGATGCTCGGCGCGGCATCCGGGCGGCACCTGCACGCGCTGTCGCACAACCGGGACCCGCGGCGGCTGGTCGTCGGTCGGCGGCGTGGCTCGATCGGCTCGCAGCGCGCGCTCGGCACTCGGCGGCAATATTCGGAATCCGAAATTGATGCGACGCTGGTCGGGTTGGTCGACCGGGTGTGCCGCCGGCTACGCGCCGCGCGGCGGGTGTGCCGCACCGTCGTCGTCAGGATGCGCTTCGACGACTTCACCCGCGCCACCCGCTCGCACACGCTGTTGCGCGCCACCTGGGACACCGCTGCGGTGCTGGCCACCGCGCGGTCGCTGCTGGCGGCAGCGGCGCCGTTGGTCCGCGACGGCGGGCTCACGTTGATCGGCATTTCGCTGGCCAACCTCGACGACGCCGACATGCTGCAGCTCGAACTGCCGTTCGCGGCGCGCGCGGTCGGGCGCCTTGACCCGGCACTGGACGGCATCCGGGACAAGTTCGGGCGCGATGCGGTGCAGCGCGCCGTACTGCTCGGCCGTGACCCCGGTTGGGAGCTGCCGATGCTGCCCGACTGAACGGGTCAGCGCCGCGACAGCTCCTCGACGACGTGGCGGCGGAAGTTCGCGGCGGCCGGGAGCAGGCGCCGCTCGGTCGACCACGCCAGCCCGACCTCTCGGGTGGCCGGCACGTCGGTGATGGAGAGCTGGTGTACCGGCGTGGCGGCGCGCGCGGCCGCCTCGAGCCGGCCCTGTGGCACCACGGCCACGCCCAGCCCGGCCGCGACGAACCCGGTAACGGTGGCGAGATCGTCGCCCTCGAAGCCGACCGCGGGGGTGAAGCCGGCGTCGTGGCACATCCGCTCGACGCTGCGGCGCAGCGCGAACCCGCCGCGCAGCATGATGAACGGCTCCTCGGCCGCGGCGGCCAGCCGCACCGAGTCGCCTGTCGCGAGCGGGTGCTCGCGGTGCACCGCCAGCTGCAACGGTTCGGCCAGCAGCGGCCGCCAGCGCACGGTCTCGATGACCGACGGCACCGTGGTGAACTCCAGATCGGCCGCCCCGCGCCACAGCGTCGGGCCGGTGACCTCGTCGTTGACCTGGTGCAGCTCGAACGCGACGTCGGGGAAGCGGGTGCGAAAGCTGGCCACCAGATCGGGTACCAGCCAGGTACCGAACGACGGCTGATAGGCGACGGACACGGTGCCGCTCTCCGGCGCGGTGAGCTCGGACAGCGCAGCCAGGCCGTCGTCGAGGTCGTGCAGCACCTTGTCGACGTGTCGCTTGAAGGTCGCGCCGGCACGGGTCATCCGCAGCGTGCGCCCGGAACGGCGCAGCAGCGGCGTGCCCACTTCGGCCTCCAGTCGCGCCAGCGCGCGCGACACCCCGGACTGGCTGACCTGCTCCAGATCGCTCACCTCGGTGACGGTGATGCCGTCTGCCACCTGCTGGAACCAGCGCAGTTCGGTCGTGTCCATATCGATGACGATAGAGCATGGGTAACTTGTCAATATATCATTGGACGCATGAAAGCGTTTCACGCAGACTTGACGCATGAACCTCGTACGCGCCTGGCGCGCCCGCCAGATCACCAACCACCGCGACAAGGACGCCCGCAAGAAGCTGGCCAGGGAACTGGCCGGGTTCACCACCACGAACGACCTGATCGAGCTGTCGGCGCTGCTGGAGCGCTACGACGACGCCGAGACCGCCGACATCCGGCGGCTCGTCAACTGGAGCCCCGCGGCCTGATCCGGTGCGGCACGTGATTCTGCGCCCCGGCGGCGCACAACGGCGCCGCCGGGCGGGTCCGGGCCGCTGCCCGCCGTTCTCGAAGTGGACGATGTCGCCGACCTCGACGCCGCGCCCGACGAGCTCTCCGAGCGGCTGGCGGATGTCGTCGACCAGCTAGTGTTGCGCCGGGATGCCCGGCAGCCCGTCGATGCTGACGCCGTTGCGGGTGACCGCGTAGTCGGCGTAGTAGTCGTCGTCGCGCCGCTCCTGATGGCGGTCGAGAATGTCGCGGTCGCCGACGTAGTCCAGCAGCGGTACGGAGTAGCCGCACGAGTCGGCGATCCGGTCGACGTCGATCACCACGATCGAGCGCACGCCGCGCTCGCGCTCCTTGCTGAACTCGGTGCGCAGGCCGGCGAAGCGCGGGTCGTCGGGCAGCACGATCTCGCCGCGGCCGTGCAGACGGACGATCTTCGGCGGCCCGGTGAAGGCGCAGCACATGATCACGATCCGGCCGTTCTCGCGCAGGTGCGCCATCGTCTCGATGCCGCTGCCGAAGTAGTCGAGATACGCCACCCGGCGCGGGCCGAGCACCGCGAAGGTGCCGCCCATCCCCTTCGGCGAGACGTTGACGTGCCCGTCCCGGGCCACCGGGGCGCTGCCCACGAAGAACACCGGTTGGGCCAGCAGCCACCGCCGCAGCTTCTCGTCGATCTGGTCGAAGACGGTTGCCATGCCTTCCAGAGTGTCAGACGAGTTCCAGCAATTGCGGCAGTGCGGTGATCGTCTCGCCGTCCCAGGTCAGGTGCCGACCGTAGACCACGGCGCCGGAGTCTGCGGGCGCCGCGAGGTGCACGGCCCGCATGCCGACCCGCCGCGCGCCGGCGAGCTCGTCGCTGCCGCCGTCGCCCACGTACAGGCAGTCGTGCGGCAGCACCCCGAGGTGCTCGCAGCACTGCAGGTAGTTGGCGGGGTCGGGTTTGCGCTCGCCGGTGACGAACGAGAACACCGGCGCGTCGACGTAGCCGGCGATGGGCAGCTGCGCGAAGTAGTGGGGCAGTTCGGCGCTGCAGTCACTGATCAACCCGATGCGCAGGCCGCGCTCGTGCAGGGTGCGCAGCACCGGCAGCGCGTCCGGGCGCGGCTCACCGAAGGTGCGCTCGGTGGCCAGCCGCACGCGCGCCGCCTCGGTGAGCGCGTCGAGGGAGGGGTCCGTGCCGAGCCGGTTCGCCACCCAGCGCAGCGAGCCCGCCAGGCTGGCGCCGGCGCCGCGGAAGCGCGCGTCGATCGTGGCCGTCAGCTCCGCGTCGAAGCGCTGTGGATCGACCCCGAGCGCGCGGGCCTGTTCGGTGCGCACCCGGCGCTGGTCGGCCGCGGTGCGGCCGGGAGTGAGCGTGCCGTAGAAGTCGAAGACGACCCCGGCTGTGGCCCTTGCGGTCAATCCTTCGGCCGGGTCATCGACAGGACGTCGAGCACCTCGTCGAGCTGCTCCTCGGTGATCTTGTCCGGCACGTGGCCGCGCTCGACGACCACCTGGCGGATCGTCTTGCGCTCGGCCAGCGACTGCTTGGCGATCTTGGCGGCCTCGTCGTAGCCGACGTAGTGGTTCAGCGGCGTGACGATCGACGGCGAGGACTCGGCGTACTCGCGGCACCGCTCGACGTTGGCCTCGATGCCGTCGACGCAGCGGTCGGCGAACACCCGCGACACGTTGGCCAGCAGCCGGATCGACTCCAGCACGTTGCGGGCGATCACCGGCAGCATCACGTTGAGCTCGAAGTTGCCGGCCGCGCCGCCCCACGCGACGGCGGCGTCGTTGCCGATCGACCTGCGCGACGACCTGGCAGACGGCCTCGCACATCACCGGGTTGACCTTGCCGGGCATGATCGACGAGCCCGGCTGCAGGTCGGGCAGGAAGATCTCGGCCAGCCCGGTGCGCGGGCCGGAGCCCATCCAGCGGATGTCGTTGCGATCTTGTTGAGGCCGACGGCGATGGTGCGCAGCGACGCCGACTGGCCTCGACCAGCGCGTCGCGCGCGCCCTGCGCCTCGAAGTGGTCGCGCGCCTCGGTGAGCGGCAGGTCCGAGTCTCGGCGGCGAGTCGCGCGATGACCTCGGCGGCGAAGCCCGGCCGGCGCGTTGATCCCGGTGCCGACGGCGGTGCCGCCCAGCGGCAGCTCGGCCGACCCGGGGCAGGACGCGCCTGCAGCCGCTCGACGCCGTAGCGGACCTGCGCGGCGTAGCCGCCGAACTCCTGGCCGAGGGTGACCGGCGTGGCGTCCATCAGGTGGGTGCGGCCGGACTTCACGACGTCGCGAACTCGTCGGCCTTCGCTGCGAGGGCGTCGCGCGAGGTGCGCGAGCGCCGGGATGAGATCGACGCTGATCGCGCCTCGGTCGGCGGCGATGTGGATCGCCGACGGGAACTGGTCGTTGGACGAGAGCGGGTCGTTCACGTCGTCGTTGGGGTGCACCGCGCGTGCCGAGCCGCTCGGTGGCCAGGGTGGCGAGCACCTCGTTGGTGTTCATGTTCGACGACGTGCCCGAGCCGGTCTGGAACACGTCGATCGGGAACTCGGCGTCCCAGTCGCCGCGCGCCACCTCGGCCGCGGCGGACGCGATGGCCTCGGCCTTGGCCGGGTCGAGCAGGCCGCGCTTCGCGCCGCGGACCGTGCGCCGATGCGCCCTTGATCAGCCGCCAGCGCGGCGATCAGCTCGCGCTCGATGCGGCCGGCCGGAGATCGGGAAGTTCTCGACCGCGCGCTGGGTCTGGGCCCGCCACTTGGCCGCGGCGGGAACCTGCACCTCGCCCATCGAGTCCTTCTCGACGCGGTACTGCGGTGCTGCGGTCACGACGTTCGCTCCTCGGGTGCAGGGCCTGTGCCGCCCACCCTAGTTATTCGCGATCGGCGCGCCGCCCAGACGTGCGCAAGCCCACCCCGTGCTACTTCTGCAGGTTCGGCGGCGGTCCGTAGCCCTGCTGTGGCTGGCCCTGGGGTGGTTGGCTGGGCTGGTACGGCTGCGGCTCGTAGGGCTGCTGCTGGTAGCCGGGCGGCGGGCCGCCGTGCTGCTGGGACTGGGGCTGCTGGGATTGCTGGGGCTGCTGGGGTTGCTGGGTTGCTGGGGTTGCTGGGGCTGGCCGTAGCCGAGCGAGCGGGCGGTCTCCTTCGCGGCGTCGGTGACCGGAACCGCCACCACGGCGGTGCCGTATGCGCACAGCTCGGTCCAGGTGTCGCCCATCTCCGAGGTGTCGAAGCGCATCGCGACCACGGCGTTGCCGCCTCTGGCGCGGGCGTGCTCGAGCATCCGGCCCATGACCTCGTTGCGGCTGTCGGTGAGGTTCTTCGTCATGCCCTGGAGCTCGCCGCCGAACATCGACTTGAACCCGGCACCCATCTGGGAGAACGCGTTGCGCGACCGCACGGTCAGGCCGAACACCTCACCGCAGACGCGTTGGATCTCCCAGCCGGGGATCTCGTTCGTCGTCACCACCAGCATGCCGGCACTCCTCGCTTCGTTCGACTCGTGATCCGTCAGTGGCGGTCGAAGTCCACTGCGGAGTATGCCCGCAGCTTGCCCAGCTGGTGCAGGGAGTCGACCAGTGCGGATCGTGCCCGACTTGGAGCGCATCACGATCGATTCGGTGTGCACCGAATCGGCGTAGTAGCGCACGCCGCGCAGCAGGTCGCCGTCGGTGATCCCGGTGGCGCAGAAGAAGATGTCCTCGCCGCTGACCAGGTCCTCGGTGAGGAGCACACGATCCAGGTCGTGTCCGGCGTCGATGGCCTTCTGCCGCTCCTCGTCGTCGCGCGGCCACAACCGGGCCTGGATCACGCCACCCATGCAGCGCAGCGCGGCCGCCGCGATGATGCCCTCCGGCGTGCCGCCGATGCCCAGCAGCAGGTCGACGCCCGTGCCCGGACGGGCCGCCGCGATCGCGCCGGCGACGTCGCCGTCGCTGATGAACCGGATGCGCGCGCCGGCCTCGCGCACCTCCTCGACGAGGCGTTCGTGTCGCGGGCGGTCGAGGATGCAGACGGTGACGTCCTCGGGGTGGCCGTGCTTGGCCTTCGCGACCCGCGCGATGTTCTCGGCGACCGGCGCGGTGATGTCGATGACGTCGGCGGCCTCGGAACCGGCAGCGATCTTCTCCATGTAGAAGACGGCCGTGGGTCGAACATCGAGCCGCGCTCGGCGACCGCGATCACCGCGATCGCGTCCGGGCATGCCCTTGCCATCAGCGTGGTGCCGTCGATCGGGTCGACGGCGACGTCGCACAGCGGGCCGCTGCCGTCGCCGACGTCCTCGCCGTTGTAGAGCATCGGGCGCTTCGTCCTTCTCGCCCTCGCCGATGACGACGACGCCCCGCATCGAGACCGTGCCGATCAGGGCGCGCATGGCGTCGACCGCGGCGCCGTCGCCGCCGTTCTTGTCGCCGCGGCCGACCCACCGTCCGGCGGCCATCGCGGCCGCCTCGGTGACCCGGACGAGTTCGAGCGCCAGGTTGCGGTCGGGCGCCTGCCGGGCGACGGCGAGCTCGGGCGGGACGGCTGCGCTCGCGCCGGGGGTCGTTGTCTGGTCGGACATGGCGGCCACCTTTCGGCGCTCGGCCGCGGGGCCGCCGAGACGCACATATCGGAGCGGGCACGTGACGCGGCGCTGCCGCGGGACGCACACCGTCGGAACGTCATCTTCGCAGAAACGTGTTACGGCGAACCGCTACAGTCCCACCCGTGCACCTGCGGCTTCTCACCAGCACCCCGCCACCGCGCGCCTGACGCGCGCGGCGGGCCGGCGGATTCGCCGGCTCGCGATCCGGCGCGCGCGTTCGCCGCCATCGCAGGGTCATCGGTCGGGAGATTCGCAACACATGTCCACATTCATGTCCACCCGCGCGTCGCGTGCCGGCCTGGTTCAGGTCAGCGCGGGCGCATTGCTCTGGGGCACCACCGGTGTCGCGGTGCAGATCATTCACGACCGCTCGGGACTCTCGGCGGTCACCATCGGCACGTACCGGCTCGCGGTCGCCGCGGTGTTCGTGGCACTCGTGTCCCGAGGCCGGCTGTTTGGCCACGGACTGGCTGCGCTGCGCCGCCGTCCGCTGGCGTTGCTCGGCTGCGGCATCGGGTTCGGCGCCTATCAGGCGCTGTACTTCGCCGGGGTGCAGAACGTCGGGGTCAGCGTGTCGACGCTGGTCAGCCTCGGCGTCGCGCCGATCGCATTGCTGATCGCAGCGGCCTGCGCGCGGCGCCGGCTGCCGTCCGCGCACAGTCTCGCGGTGCTCGCGCTGGCGATCACCGGGCTCGCGCTGGTGTCGTCACGTCCCGGATCCGCGGCAGGCGGGGCCAATCCCACGCTCGGCGTACTCGCGTCGGTGGGGTCCGGGCTCGGCTACGCGCTCGTGACGCTGCTCGCGCAGCGGTTACCGGATGAGGACCCGCTGCTGTTGACCGGGATCACCAGCGTGATCGGCCTGTTCGGGCTGGTTCCGGTGGCGGCGCTGTCCGGCCCGTACCTGCCGCACGACGCGGTGTCGGCGTGGTGGCTGCTCTACATCGGCGTGGTGCCGACCGTGGCCGCGTACTGGCTGTTCTACCGAGGCCTGCGCACCACCGAGCCGGACGTCGCGGGCGTGCTCACCCTGCTCGAGCCGCTCGCGGCGACCGCCCTCGCGGCGTGGGTGCTGCACGAGAGCCTGTCGGGCGCCGCGCTGGCCGGAGCCGCGCTCATGCTCGTCGCGGTCGCCTCGTTCTACGTCGGCCCGGGGCCGGCGCCCCCGCCGCCCTGACGACCGATCGTCGTCAGTCGGCGTCGCGGCGGGCGATGGCCTCGTCGAGCTTGGCGCCGGCCGAGTCCAGCCAGCTTTGGCAGACGTCGGCGAGTTGCTCGCCGCGCTCCCACAGGGCCAGCGAGTCCTCGAGCGGCTGCCCGCCGCTCTCCAGCTGCGCCACGATTTCGCGCAGCTGCGCCCGGGCCTGCTCGTAGGTCGGGTCGCTGTCGGGCTGCGGTGCGTCGGCCATCGCTTCACCCTATGTGCGGGTCGCGCCGAACTCGCCACCCGCCACACGTATACGCAGCGGCCCCACTGCGTCTGTGGGGGCGCGCACGACCACGCCCGCGGCGGTCTGCACCACCGCGTAGCCGCGGTCGAGGGTGGCGTGCGGGGACAGCGCCCGCACCCGGGCGCGGACGTGGTCGAGATCGCCGCGCGCGGCGTCGATCAATCCGGCGAACCGGCGCCGGGCCCGCAGTCGCAACGCCTGCGTATCGTCGGCGTCGTTCGTGAGCCGGACGCGGACGATGCGGCGCAACCGCTCGGGCAGCCCGGCCATCAGCTCCCGCTCGCGGTCCAGGCGGCCGTGCACGCTCGCCCGCGCCCGGCGGCGCAGTTCGGTCAAGGCGCGCTGCTCCTCGACGAGGTCGGGCACAATCCGCTTGGCCGCATCCGTCGGGGTCGACGCGGCGAGATCGGCCACCAGATCGAGCAGCGGCCGGTCGGTCTCGTGCCCGATCGCGCTGACGATCGCCGTGTTCGCCTCGGCCGCCGCCCGCACCAGCGACTCGTTGCTGAACGGCAGCAGGTCCTCGACGCTGCCGCCGCCGCGCGCGATCACGATGAGGTCGACGGCGGGGTCGGCGTCGAGGCGCTGCAGCGCCTCGACCACTTCGTTCACGGCGGTGGGGCCCTGCATCGCGACGTTGAGCACCTCGAAGTGCGCCCCTGGCACCCGGCGCCGGGTGTTGTCCACGACATCGCGCTCGGCGGCGCTGGCTCGCCCGGTGATCAGCCCGATGCGCTTTGGCAGGAACGGCAGCGGGCGCTTGCGCTCGGCGGCGAACAGGCCCTCGGCGGCCAGCAGCGTGCGCAACGCCTCGAGCCGGGCCAGCAATTCACCCAGACCGACCTGACGCACCTCGGTCGCGCGCAGGCTCAGGGAACCGCGCTCGAGGTAGAAATCCGGGCGGGCGCGCAGCACAACCCTCGAACCCTCGACCACGCTGTCCGGCAGCACCCCGCGCTGGCAGGTGACCGACATCGAGATTTTCGCGTCCGGGTCGCGCAACGTGAGGAACTGGGTGACCTGGCCCGGGCGGCGGGTCAGCTGGGCGACCTGCCCGTCGACCCAGACCTCGCCCAGCCGCGAGATCCACTCGCCGATGCGTACGGCGACGGTGCGGACCGGAACGGGGTGCTCCGCCGAGGTCTCCAGCCGGGCCACGGCTCAGTCGTCGTCGGCGGAATCGCCCACGGTGTCGAACTTCGACGGCGCCGTGTGCCGCGGTGCGTTGACCGTCTTGCCGCGCGCTTGGGCCTCGGCAGCGAAGATCTCGTCCAGCAGCTGCCCGGCATCGCCGTTGACCGGCCCCGCGCCGACATCGGGAACCGGGTCGTCTGCCAGCGGATCGTCAAAGGTGGCCCAGGGTGGCGGCTCGTCCCCCGTCCGACGCCGGTTCAGCACCTCGTCGCCGCGGGCGGTGAGGCGGACGTAGCGCTGCTGCGCGCGCAGCGACATCTGCAGCGCGGTGCTCACCGCGAGCATGGGAAACTCGATGGCGCGGTCGGGCAGCCGTTTGGCTTCCTCCGCGGCCAGTGCCATCAGCCCTACGTAGGCACGAACCGGACTCGGCAGCTGCATGAGACCCGGCCTCCTGCTCCGTGTGGCGTCCGTACCATCAAAGTATGCCGCCGCCGTTCGCCGCACCGACCAAGCGGGTCTTGCTCGCCAAGCCGCGCGGGTACTGCGCCGGTGTCGATCGTGCCGTGCAGACGGTCGAGCAGGCGCTTGATCACTACGGCGCGCCGGTGTACGTGCGCAAGCAGATCGTCCACAACCTGCACGTCGTGCGCACCCTCGAGCGGCGCGGCGCCATCTTCGTCGACGAGAACGACGAGGTGCCCGAAGGCGCGGTCGTGGTGTTCTCGGCGCACGGCGTCGCCCCCGAGGTGTACGAGCAGGCCGCCGCCCGGCAGCTGCGCACCATCGACGCGACGTGCCCGCTGGTCACCAAGGTGCACCACGAGGCCCGCCGCTTCGCCAAGGACGGCTACGACATCCTGCTGATCGGCCACGAGGGCCACGAGGAGGTCGTCGGTACCAGCGGCGAGGCGCCCGAGCACATCACGCTGGTCGACGGCCCGGAGTCGGTCGCCGGCGTCGAGGTACGCGACCCGGAGCAGGTCGTGTGGCTCTCGCAGACCACGCTCTCGGTCGACGAGACGATGCAGACCGTCGACGCGCTGCGGGAGAAGTTCCCGTCACTGGAGTCGCCGCCGTCCGACGACATCTGTTACGCCACCCAGAACCGGCAGGCCGCGGTGAAGATCATCGCGCCGCAGGTCGACCTGTTCCTCGTGGTCGGCTCGTCGAACTCGTCGAACTCGGTGCGCATGGTCGAGGTCGCGCTCGCGGCCGGCGCGGATGCTGCACATCTGGTCGAGAATGCAGATGCGACCGAGGAATCCTGGCTGGACGGGGTGTCGGTCGTGGGCGTTTCCTCGGGCGCTTCGGTTCCCGAGATCCTCGTCACAGACGTCATGCAATGGCTTGCCGCGCACGGCTACGACGCGGTCGACGAGGTGACCCACACCGAGGAACGGCTTGCGTTCGCACTGCCGCGGGAACTGCGCCGCGACCTGAAGGACAGCGCTACCTCCGGATGATCAGCCGGATGCCGGCGATGATCAGCACGGCCGCGGTCGCCGATGCGATCGCCGGGAAGCCGTAGACCAGATAGTTGGCGGCGGCGTCGAACACCACCTTCTTGTCGTGCAGCCCGCTCGAGCGGATGTAGAGCTGCAGCAGCGCCGCGGCCGAATACACGATCGGCGGCGCGATCACGACCGGAAACATCTGCGACCGCTTGACCACCAGGATCGCCGCGACCGACGCGACGACGATCCCGATGTTGAAGCCGTTCTTCAGCCCGAACAGGCCGATGGTGTCCAGCAGCCCGCCGAGCCCGGCGACGGCAAGCAAAATCAACAGTGCCGCCCACCACGGCAGCCCAGGCTCGAGCGCGCGACCGGCGCGCTGCACGCCATCGCGCGCCGGCACATCTGCCGCCGCGGCGAAACGATCGGCCTTGCGGGCCGCGCGCTGCTCGCGCGCGGACCGCGGGCCCGCGGGAGCCCATTCCGAGGCTGCTGGGGCTGCTGGGGCTGCTGGTGTCACGGCGCGCCGCTCGTCGGGGCGCCGCGCCGTGCGGGTGGCGCTTGCAGAACGGCCGGCGCTTGCAGAACGGCCGGCGCGCACGCTCGTTGCCGGGCCCCAGCCGTCGTCGACCGGCGAGTCCTCCGGCGCCGGCCGCGCGATCGTGCCTTCGCCGCCCCGCGGACGTCCCCTGGTCGTCGGCGTCGACCAGCCGTCGTCGGACGTGTCGGGCACAGAGCTCCTCGAATCCTGGTACACGGGCGGTTTGCCGCGGCCTGCTTGCCGGTACGGTACCCGTGACGCCCTGAGACGAGCCCGTTCGACGCGCCCCGATCAGGCCCCGTTCAGGAGCGGTTTGCGCTGCCTCGACGGTGAACGCTGCGTCCTCGGCCGACGTACCGTGAATCATGGGTCGGCATTGGCGCTGGATCGCGGTGGCGGTCGGCGTCGCGGTGCTGGCCGCGTTGCCGCTGGCGGCGCGGCTGCTGCCGGCCGGGTCGAGCGGGGCCGGCGCGGGCACCTTGCTGGCCCGCATCCAGGGCTCGAGCGACGTCGCGTACTCCGGCTACGCCCAGTCGTCCGGCGGGCTGTCCATCCCGGTGGCCACCGGCCCGTTCGCGCTGGCCGACCTGCTCGGCGGCACCTCGACGCTGCGGATCTGGTGGCGCACGCCCGCTGACTGGCGCGTCGACTCGGTGACCCCGACCGGCGAGGTGGACCTGCACTGCGGCCCGGCCGGCACCTGGACCTGGGACTACGAGTCCGACACCGCCGAGCTCGCGATCGACCAGCCGGCGCCGGTGGTGCGCGTCCCGCGCGCGGACGACCTCGTCCCGGCGAACCTGGCCCGCCGCCTGCTCAGTCACGCAACGGCCGACCAGGTCACCCGCCTGCCGAGTGAACGAATCGCCGGCCGCTCGGCGGCCGGCCTGCGGATGCAGGTGTCCGACAAGCGGTCGACGATCGATCACATCGACGTCTGGGCGCTGCCCGACAACGGCTTGCCGCTGCGGGTCGCGGCGCACGGGAAGGACGGCTCGACCGTCGTGTCGTCGGCGCTGCTCGACGTGGATCTGCGGCGCCCGTCGGCGTCGGTCACCGCATTCGAGGCGCCATCCGGGTCGCGGTTCCCGGGCACCGGCTTCGGCGACATCGTCTCGGTGATCAACCGCTTCGGCAGTGTGCGGCCACCGGCATCGGTCGCCGGGCTGCGCCGCAACGCCGACCCGCGGCTCGGGGCGGTCGGCGACTACGGCTCCGACGTGACCCAGGTGGTGGCCATCCCGCTGACACCGCGGCTGGCGGGCACCGTGGTGCCGGCACTGCGTACTGCTCCCGGCGCGGTCGAGGACGATCACGGCATTGCCCTGGCAGCCGGGCCGATCAGCGTGCAACTGTCGCCGCCCACCGGCTTCGGAGCACGGTGGTTGCTGGTCGGCACCGTCACCGCAGCGACGCTGCGCGCTGCGGTGCCGTCGTTGCCGCCCGCACAGGACCTGCGGTTTCGCCGGTGATCCGCACCCACGAGCTGACCAAGCGGTTCGGGTCGGTGCTGGCCGTCGACCACGTGGATCTCGACGTCCGCGCGGGCGACATCTACGGCTTCCTCGGCGCGAACGGTTCGGGCAAGACGACGAGCGTGCGCCTGGTCCTCGGCCTGGTGCTCGCGACGTCGGGCGAGGTCGAGTTGCTCGGCGAGCCGATGCCGCGCGCGGCGCAGCGAGTGCTGCCGCAGGTCGGGACGCTCGTCGAGGGGCCGTCGGCGTACCCGCACCTTTCGGCGCGGGCGAATCTCGAGCTGTTCGACGCCGCGGGAGGGCGCGGCGACGGGCGCCGGGCCCGTCGAGCGCGGGTCACCGAGGCGCTCGAACGCGTCGGGCTCGGTGGCGTCGGGCGCCGGCCGGTGAAGGCGTTCTCGCTCGGCATGAAGCAACGACTCGGGCTGGCCCGCGCGTTGCTGCGCACGCCACGGCTGGTGGTGCTGGACGAACCGACGAACGGCCTGGATCCGCAAGGAATCCGGGAGGTCCGCGAGCTGCTGCACTGCGCTGAACGCGGCCGGCACGACGGTGTTTCTGTCCAGCCATCAGCTGGCCGAGGTGGAGCAGCTGTGTACCCGCGTCGGGGTGCTCGACCGCGGCCGGCTGGTGCTGCAGGACCAGCTCGCGGCATTGCGCGAACCCACCGGACGCACCGTGGTGACCACGCCGGATGCGTCCGCCGCAGTGGCGATGCTGGACGGGCGGGTCGAGGCGCGCGACGGCGAGCGGCTGATCGTGAAGGCCGCCGAGCCCGCCGAGGTCAACCGGGCGCTGGTGGCCGCCGGGCTGCGGGTCAGCGGGCTCGTCGCGGAGCGCCGAACGCTCGAGGAAGTCATCCTCGAGGCCACCTCACCTGGGTCGGACCGGGTGCCGTCGTGATCGTCGTCGAACTCGCCAAGTTGCTGCGTCGGCCCCGCACCTGGCTGACGCTGGTGCTGCTCAACCTGCTGCCAACGGTGATCGCGGTGCTGCTGGCGGTCACGCACGTCGGGCCCCGCCCGGGACAGGGGCCGGCGTTCCTGTCCGCAGTGCTGTCCGACGGCCCGCTCTTCGCGGCGGCAGCGCTGGCGATCGTGTTGCCGCTGTTCCTGCCGATCGCGGTGGCCGTCGTCGCCGGCGACTCGATCGCTGGGGAGGCGCAGGCCGGCACCCTGCGCTATCTGCTGGTGCGCCCGGTGAGCCGGCTGCGGCTGCTGGTCGCCAAGTTGGTCTCGGTGGTGACGTTCACGGTGCTGGCAGTGGTGCTCGTGGCCGGCGTCGGGTACGTTGTCGGCTCGCTGCTGCTCGGCAACGAGCCGGCGGCGCCGGGCACGGACCTGCTCAGCGTCTCCGGCACGGCGCTGAGCGCCGGGCAGATCGCGGTCCGGACGCTGCTCGCGATGGCGTATGCGGCGCTGTCGATGCTCGGGGTCGGCGCGCTCGCGCTGTTCCTGTCGACGCTCACCGACTCGGCGCTGGGCGCGACGCTGGGCGCGTTGGCCGTCCTGATCGGGTCGTCGCTGTTGTTGCCGCTCGACGCCGCGCACGCGCTGCGCCGTATCTGCCGACGCGCTACTGGCTGGCGTTCATCGATCTGTTCCGCGACCCGATCCTGTGGCGCGACATCGAGCGCGGTGCGTTGTTGCAGCTCGTCTACGTTGCGGTGTTCCTCGGCGCGGCGTGGGCGAACTTCGCGACGAAGGACATCAAGAGCTGAGCGGCGCGCATTCGGTGGGTTGCTGCGCGGGGCCGTCGGCGAGCACGTGCAGCACCATCGCGGCTACGTAGCGATCGGTGGGCAGGCCGCCGTGCCCGACTACGTCGGTGGGGCAAACGCTCTGCACGGTGACGTCGAGCGCGCCGCGCAGTTCGGCCGAACCCGGCGGTACCACCACGTCGTCGTGCGTCGTCCAGATCGAGACCCAGGTCGGGCCGGCAGGTGTCTCGTCGCCCGCGTTGAGCCGGGTGAGCAGCTCGCTGTTCGGGGCCAGCTGCTGACAGGCTGTCGGGCACGCTGCGGGAGCGATGCCGCCGGCGAGCGCGGCGAGGTCCGTGCCGTGGTGCGGGCTGCCGAGCGTCACCACCCGCCGGGCGCGCGTCGCGCCGCCGTGATCACGCACCCACAGCCGGGCCACCACCCCACCGGCCGAGTAGCCGACGACGTCGACGTGCGCGGCGCCGGTGCGCCGCAGCACCGCCCGCACGGTGTCGCCGAGCGCGGCGGCCTGGGCGTTGAGGTCGCCGCGGCCGTTGTCCGGCAACGTGACGACTGTGGCGTCCTTGCCGTGCGCGTGCAGCGTCGCCGCGAGCCGTCGCAGACTCCCGGCGTCGCCGCCGTAACCGGGCACCAGCACGACCGGGCCGGCGGTGCCCTGCGGGGTCTGCGGCACCGGCTCGTCGCGATCGACGATCGTGACCAGCACCCCGGCGAGCGTCCCCGCGAGCACGAGCGACGCGACGATCAGCACCAGCCGGCGCCGCGCCGGGGCGAGCGAGGACAACACCTTGCCATGGTGCCGAATCGCGGGTCGTCCGCCGCCGGGCGCCGATATGAGTCCACGCAACGCGGGCAACTTTGCCGGGGCGCAGCCGCGGCGGGCGCCAGCGCGGGTCAGGAGGTGGCGCGTTCCCCGGCCGAGGTAGGTAGCTCCTCCTGGCCCGGCGCGACGCGGGGCTTGGGCAGGGACACCACCCGCTGCACCGTGACCTCCGGCGCCTGGGTGGACCGCGCGGTCTCGGTCACCTGCGTCGGCGCCTCGGCACGATCGGCCGGGTCGATCACCTTGAGGTCGATCATCTTGCGGGCGGTGACCAGGACCCGGCTCTCCAGCGACGACACCGTCTGGTTGTACGCGCCGACGGCGGAGTTGATCGAGCGGCCGAGCTTGTCGATGTGCCCGCCCATGGTCGAGATCCGCTGGTAGAGCTCGCGGCCGAGCTTGTGCACCTCCGCGGCGTTGGCGGCGAGGGCGTCCTGTCGCCAGGTGTAGGCGATGGTGCGCAACAGAGCGACGAGCGTCGAGGGCGTAGCGACCACGACGTTGCGTTCGAAAGCCCGCTCGAGCAGCGCCGGCTCCACGCGCAGTGCGGCGTCGAGGAACGCGTCGGCGGGCACGAAGCAGACGACGAACTCCGGCGACGGGGCGAAGTGCTCGAAGTAGGACTTCGCGCCGAGCTGGTCGATGTGATCGCGTAGGTGCCGCGCGTGCGCCTTGAGCCGGGCCGCGCGGGTGGCCTCGTCGCGGGCCTCCATCGCCTCGAGGTAACCGCTGAAGGCCACCTTCGAATCGACCACCACGCTCTTGCCGCCGATGAGCCGCACCACCAGATCGGGCCGGACCCGCCCATCCGGGCCGGCGACGCTCTCCTGCGTCACATAGTCGATGTGCTCGGTCATCCCGGCCGCCTCGACGGCGCGCTCGAGCTGCATCTCGCCCCACCGACCGCGGACCTGGGGCGCCCGCAGGGCCGTGACCAACTGATTGGTCTCCTGCTGCAGCTGCTGGGAGGTGGTACGCATGTGCGCGACCTGCTCCAGCAACGAGGCGTAGGAGCCGACGCGCTCCTTCTCGACAGTGCTGAGCTGGTGCTGCACTCGGTCCAGGGATTCGCGCAGCGGCGCGACGATGCCCTCGATCGCCTGCTGGCGCTGCGCGAGATCGCCCTCGGCGCCGGCGCGAGCGGTGCCCAGGCGGGCCTCGGCGAGAGCCGCGAACGCCTCGTTGTTGCTGCGCAGCGCCTCGCCGGCGAGGGCGCCGAACGCCTCGCGCAACCGGGCCTCGGACTCGGCCTGCGCAGTGGTGAGCGCCTGCTCGCGCTCGCGCGCGGCGTTGCGTTCGGCGTCGAGCGTGGCGCCGAGCCCGGCGACCTGCTCACGGGCAGCACAGAGCCCGGAATCGGCCGCAGCGAGCGCTGTGCGCGCCGCGTCGTCGGCGCGGCGGCGGCCCAGCAGCCAGCCGATGGCGAGGCCGGCCACGAGGGTCAGCACCGCGGCGAGCAGGGCGATGGCGTCCATGCGTTCGATGCTCACACCTCGGTCCGACAGTTTCGGGACCGACGCGCCGGTGCCGTCCGTAGACTGGCGGCCCGTGAGTCTCACCATCGGCATCGTCGGCCTGCCCAACGTCGGCAAGTCGACCCTGTTCAACGCGCTGACCAAGAACGACGTCCTCGCGGCGAACTACCCGTTCGCGACGATCGAGCCCAACGTCGGCGTGGTCGGCGTGCCCGACCCGCGGCTCGGCGTGCTGGCCGAGCTCTTCGACTCGGCGAAGATCCTGCCGGCGACGGTGTCGTTCGTCGACATCGCCGGCATCGTCCGCGGCGCCAGTCCGAGGGCGAGGGGCTGGGCAACAAGTTCCTGGCCAACATCCGCGAGGCCGACGCGATCTGCCAGGTGATCCGCGTCTTCGACGACGCCGACGTCGTCCACGTCGACGGCAAGGTCGATCCCGGCGGACGACATCGAGACCATCAACACCGAGCTGATCCTGGCCGACCTGCAGACCCTCGAGAAGGCGATCCCGCGGCTGGAGAAGGAGGCCCGGCTGCACAAGGACCGCGCAGCCGCTGCTCGCCGCCGTCGAGCGAGGCCCGCAGAGGTGCTGCAGACCGGGCACCACGGTCTTCGCGGCCGGGCTCGACCGCGGAGCCGCTGCGCGAGCTGCACCTGCTGACCGCCAAGCCGTTCATCTACGTCTTCAACGTCGACGCCGACGAGCTCGCCGACGACGAGCTTCACGGACGAGCTGCGCGCGCTGGTCGCGCCGGCCGAGGCGATCTTCCTCGACGCGAAGATCGAGGCCGAGCTGGTCGAGCTGCGCCGACGAGGAGGCGCTCGAGCTGCTGCAGTCGATGGGCCAGGAGGAGTCCGGCCTCGACCAGCTGGCCCGCGTCGGCTTCGACACCCTCGGCCTGCAGACCTACCTCACCGCCGGCCCGAAGGAGTCGCGCGCCTGGACGATCCACAAGGGCGCCACCGCCCCCGAGGCCGCCGGCGTGATCCACACCGACTTCCAGCGCGGCTTCATCAAGGCCGAGATCGTGTCCTACGACGACCTCGTCGGCCGCCGGCTCGATGGCCGAGGCCAAGGCCCGCGGCAAGGTCCGCATCGAGGGCAAGGACTACGTGATGGCCGACGGCGACGTCGTCGAGTTCCGCCACGGATCAACATCATCGCTCAGGAAGGCAGCGCAGTGACCGACGGCGTGCAGCCCACGAGCGATCGCCTGATCGACGTATGGGCGAGCCGGGACTATCCGGTGCTCCGCGAGGTGACGCGACGGATCGACACGGGCGAGCGCGCAACAATCGCCTAGGTCGCCGCCGCGGTTGACCTTCCAGAAAAAGACGTGCAACTCGCGGCAAGTGCCCTCGATCGCTGCGGTCTCGTCGATTGCCTTAACTCGCTTCAAGGTCCGATCCGGTTTAAGGACGTGGCGGGCGCGGCCTATCTCATGACCGGGCTGCACCCCGCCCGCGACGACGCTCTCCTCGCGCTCGTGCAGGTCCTCCGGGAGGCGGCCGAGCAATCCGGCGACGAGGAGGAGAAGTCTCGACTACGCCGCGCGGCGAGCGCGCTCGTCGATATCTCGGGCGGTGTGGCGGGTGGCGTGATGACCGCGTATCTCACTGACTTCGTCCCGCACTAGTCGACCCGTCCGCCCAAACGATCGCGTCGCACTCGCGGCACCGCCATCCGCTCACCGGTCCCGGTGCTGCCGTGCGAAGCGGGTGCGTGCGGAGTCCCGTAGGTGACTTGACCGCGGCGCGGCCCGAGCTCGTGACCGTTCGGGCAGTGCGTCGGCGAGGTCTGCTCGACCTCGTGCCCGCGACCGGTCGGGCGCGTCGGGTAGGCGGTCACGGGTGTGAGGTTAGGACGGGGCGGAGACAGAAACGGGTGATTACCGCACCGGGGAACGAGCGGGACGCACTCTCGCCGCTCGGCGTGAGGTCCAACTGCCAGGAGTAGCGACCGGGTTCGAGCGGTAACGGCGGCATGACAGGCGCGAGGTTCGCGTCGAGCATGACGCCTGACGGCACTCCGGGTGGTCTGCCAACCTCGACGTCGGCCTCGATCTTCACCTCTGTCTGACCGTTCGGCCCGGGAATCGTGACGGGCTTGCCGTCCTGGTCGACGAGGGCGAGGCTGACGTGAATCGGTCTGTTCGACCGGTCCCAGGGGATGCCGAGCATGACAACGGCTGCCGACGGTGTCGTCGGTGAGGTGGTCACGGACCATCCCGCGCCCAGCATGTGCACCTTGCCCGCCTGCGCATCGACTTGCGCGGCGTCGCATAGCACAGGCGTGACCTCGATCGGCGAGGCCATTACCGGCGGGTGGCCTCGTGCGGGTAGTTGGCGAAGTCGGAGGTAAGCACCTGATCTCCTGCGACGAGGTGCGAGACGCGGTCTTGTGCGTCACGGGGCTCGCCTGACGACCTCGACCGCCTGCCCGCGATGGTGCACCTCGGCTCACCCCGACGACCGCGTCCTCGGCGGTGAGGTGAGCCTCATGCACTGCACCGATGTGCACCTCGTGCCGCTCGACGCGGGCAACCCCGAGCGCGCGACCGTGTCGGTCTCGATCCGTGAGTACATCGACGGGCACGCGACGTCCGGGGCGCGGATCGAGGTCGAACCGCACGGCGGTCCGTCCCGCGACGTCGCCGCGCTCACCCCGGCGCAGGCGCGGATAGTCGCGGCGGCGTTGCTCGACCTCGCCGACCGCGCCGAGGGCGTCAGCTAGCCCCGGATTTCGCACATGGGTGGGGCGATGGGTTGGGTGTCATCGGTCGGGCCATCCTTCAAGGTCTTGGATGGCTTGCACGGACAAGGTCTGCAGTTCGGTGATCAGTTCTTGCAGGCGGCGGGAGTTGTCGAACCAGGGCCGGTAGCGCTGTTCCTGTTCAGAGGTGAGTTTGCAGGTGATGGGTTTGCCGTCGCTCTTGCGGATCCAGCTCAGGTACGGGCCGTGCAGGATGGGCGGGTCGGCTTGGCAGTGGCAGGTGGGGCGTCCGCAGCGGGTGGTGCGCCGCACGATGCTGCCGGGCAGCGCGTAGTCGATCTCGGCCAGTTCGGCGACGATCTCTCGCGCGCGGGCCCTGGCCCGTTGCTGGCGGCTGGTCTCGCGTGAGGACATGGGCCTGATCCAACCTCTCTGCCCGGCGTGCCTTCCCTCATCTTGAATGTTATGCATTCAAGATCTGTTCGCCTCCGGCATGCCGAAGGCGCCGAATGCGAGCAGCGACACGGGTCCGTTACGGCCCGGCCAGCACCGAGCAGACGCTGGGCGCGCTGCCGGTGGTGGCCGGGTTCTGCCGGCGGCTGGATATCGCCGGCATCGGTGAATGCCACGTCAGACGGGTGAGGGTGTCCGAGGATTGCGAGCGCAGACCCCCGCCGTAGCATGTAGTTAGATGTACTACTTTTGAAGGAGGTGGATGTGGCTACCGTTACCGCAGCTGAGTTCAACCAGCGCCCAAGCCAGGTCAAGCGCGCGGCCGAGGACGAACCGGTGGTCATCACCGAGCACGGCCGACCGTCCTTCGTGCTGTTGACCTACGCCGAGTACCAGCGCTTGCTTCGCACACCCACCGACCTCGCCGATTGGTTGGAGATGGACGAGGAGATCGAGTTCGACATCGAACCGGTCGGCCTGGACATCCGACCCGCGGACGTGTGATGTACCTGCTCGACACCAACGTCGTCAGCGAACTGCGAAAGCCGCGCGGGGACTCCGGGGTCAAGCAGTGGGTGGCCAAGCAGAATGTGGCCGACCTTGCCATCAGTGTCGTGACCGTCATCGAGATCGAGACCGGGATCCTGCGCAAGGGGCGCACCGACCCCGACCAGGCCCGGACCCTCACCCGGTGGTTCGAACAGAACGTGCTCACCGGCTTGGCCGACCGCATACTTCCTCTCGATCTCGCCGCCGCTCGCCGTGTCGCATCGCTGCACGTGCCAGACCAAGCGCCCCAGCACGACGCGCTGATCGCGGGCACCGCGTTCGCCCGTGGCCTGACCGTCGTCACCCGCAACACGCGCGACTTCGAACGCGCGGGCGTCGAGTACCTCAACCCCTGGTCAGACACCTGACTTGTCGTAGCTGCGGTGTCAGCCAGTGCCCCGGGAAGGGTGCGACGATGGGCTCCTAGTTCCCCACCGTCCCCCGGGACTGGTGGGGCATTCTCGTAGACCGATCGAAGGGACGGCGTTGGCCACACCGGCAGGGTTCGAGAACAAGGCCGCGTTCATCTGGAAGATTGCCGACAAGCTGCGCGGTCACCTGAAGCCGCACGAGTACGGGTCGGTCATGCTGCCGACGCTCGTGCTCTTCCGGCTGGACGCCGTCCTTGAGCCGACCAAGCCGGCGGTGCTTGCCCGCATGCAGGGGCTGGATCTGAACAGCCCGGCCGCCGGGGCGCTGTTGAAGCGGGCTGCCGGCGGGCTGCCGTTCTACAACACCTGCCCGCTTTCGATGAAGACGATGCTGTCCGACGACAAGAACATCGCCGCCCAATTGCAGACCTATGTGGCGGGGTTCAGCCCGGCGGCCGCGGACGTGCTCGACGCGTTCGGCTACCAGCAGACGATCGCCCGGCTGGACAAGGCCGGCGTGCTGTACGCCGTGCTTGGCGACTTCGCCGACATCGAACTGCACCCGGACGTGGTCTCGAACGAGGCGATGGGCTACGTCTTCGAGGAACTGCTGCGGAAGTTCTCGGAAATGAGCAACGAGACGGCGGGCGAGCACTACACGCCACGCGAGGTCATCCGGCTCATGGTCGACCTTCTCTTCGACGAGGACGCCGACGCACTCGCCGGACAGTCGCCTGTGCGCACCGTCTACGACCCGGCCGCCGGCACGGGCGGCATGCTGACCACGGCCGACCAGCGGCTGCGTGAGCTCAACCCCGGCCGCGACGGTGGAGATGTCCGGGCAGGAGCTCAACCCCGAGACCTGGGCGATCGCCTGCTCGGAGCTGATGATGCGCGGAGTCGCGCCCGAGCGGATGGCGCCGGGCAACTCGCTGGTCGACGACGCATTCCGCGGGACGCGCTTCGACTACATCCTCGCCAACCCGCCCTACGGCGTGGACTGGAAGGCCTACGCCGATCCGATCAAGGCCGAGGCGCTGACCGCGGGTGGCTCGAACCGGTTCCACGCCGGACTGCCGCGGATCAGCGACGGATCCTTCCTGTTCCTGCAACACATGATCAGCAAGATGAAGCCGGCCTCCGCGGCAGGAGGCGGATCGCGGCTGGCGATCGTGCTTTCGGGCTCGCCGCTTTTCTCCGGCGGCGCCGGGTCGGGGGAGTCGGAGATCCGCCGCTGGATCATCGAGAACGACCTGCTCGAAGGCATCGTCGGCCTGCCCGACCAGATGTTCTACAACACCGGCATCTCCACCTACGTGTGGATCGTGACCAACCGCAAGCCTGCCGAGCGGGCGGGCACGGTCACCCTGGTCGACGCGCGCGAGCTGGGTACCAAGATGCGCAAGTCCCTCGGTGACAAGCGCAAGGAGCTGACCCGCCACGCTATCGACGAGATCGCCCGGCTGTTCCGCGACGCCGTCGAACTGAACGGCTCCGACCCGCGGGTGAAGGTCATGCGCAACCAGGACTTCGGCTTCGCAAGGCTCACCGTCGAGCGACCGATGCGACGGACGTGGCGTGTGGACGAGACGACCACGGCTGCGCTCTCGCCGGAGCTGTCATCAGCGGTGGCGCCGTTGCTGGGCAAGTCGTGGCCGGCCGAGAAGCACGCCCGGATCGCGGTGTCGGCGTGCGGGCTCGAGACGCGCCAGATCACCGCGGTGCTGAAGTCGATCGCGGTGTACGACGCCGAGGCCGATCCGATCAAGGCCAAGAAGGGCAGCGGGTACGAAGCCGACGCCGACCTGCGCGATCAGGAGAACATCCCGCTGCCCGACGGCTACCTCGCGATGAGCGCGGCCAAGCAGGTCGACGCGGTCCGTTCTGCGGCCGAGCACCACCTGATCGAGCAAATTCGTCCCTACGTATCTGATGCCTGGATCGACCACGGCAAGACCAAGATCGGCTACGAAATCCCGTTCACCCGCCAGTTCTACGTCTACACGCCGCCCCGGCCGGTGGCAGAGATCCGTGCCGATATCGACAACTTGGAGAAGCAGATCCAGCACTGGATGAACGGGTTGGCCAGGTGACTGGGACGCTTGCCGCTGCGCCGGTTCGCGCGGCTCGTAGACGGCGGGCGCACCCGCCGCTGAAGGACCCAACTGGGCGCGGCGATGTCCAATGGGCGACGCCGATCGATCTGCGCTCGTGTCGACGGTGGATTCATCGCTCAGACCTGATGGGACAACTTCACGCCCGTCGGAGCTTCGGCCAGGCGAACGCGCGATCGGTCCCGTCTGGATCGATCCTGAGGTCTGCGAGCAGGGCCCCGATTGGCAGTACACGGCCGTCACGCAGGCGATCCATGGCGTTCAACCAAGGATGCAAGGGCCTGCGATGCCGCCACGGCGGGTCGGCAAAGTCGTGATCTTGGGCGTGTTGTCGGGTGACACGCCGGTGATGGTGTAGCAGCGGGGCGGGCACGGCGCCGCTGGTGATCATGAAGGTTCTCTACGCCATCAACGAGGACCGGAGCGTGTGCCGTGCCCGCATCTGCATTGTCCCTGATCAGCGCCGCCGTTGTGCGTGAGGCAGACACGCCGGTCACGGCTGGTGAGGTTCCCGAGGAGCTGCTCGTGGCGTTGCGGGCGATCACCGATCCGCGGTGTCGCCGCGGGGTGCGGCATCAACTCGTGGCGGTGCTCGGCGTGGCGGTGTGCGCGGTGCTGGCCGGCGCCCGTTCCTATGTCGCGATCGCCGAGTGGGCCCAGGACCTGCCCGGGGCTGTGCGCCAGCGCTTGGGGATCGAACGTGTCCCGCCGAGTGAGACCGCGATCCGCCGGGTGTTGCAGGCGATCGATCCGCACCTGCTGGACCGCACCGTTTCTGGCTGGCTCACTGCCCGGGTCGGAGCGGCGCGCCGCTGGCCGGCGATCGCGGTGGACGGCAAGACCGCCCGCGGTGCCCGCGCAGCCGACGGTCGCGCGGTGCACCTGCTGGCCGCGCTGGATCATGAGGACGGGGTCGTGCTCGGGCAGCGGGTCGTGGACGGAAAGTCCAATGAAATAACAGCTTTCGCGCCGCTGCTCGACGGAATCGACATCGCTGGCGCGGTCGTGACAGCCGACGCGATGCATACCCAGCGCGAGCATGCCGAGTACCTCACCAGCCGCGGGGCGCACTACTTGTTGACGGTCAAGGCGAATCAGCCGACGCTGCATCGCCAACTCAGGACGCTGCCCTGGCGCGACATCCCTGCGGCCGACCTCACCCGGGACAAGGGCCACGGGCGGGTCGAGTCGCGCACCGTGAAGATCACCGCCGTGTCCACCGGGATCGTGTTCCCGCACGCCCGCGGCGCCGTCCAGGTGACGCGACGGCGTCGCTCGCTCCGCAGCGGCAGGTGGCACACCGAGACCGTTTACGCGATCACCGACCTGGACCAGCTCCAGATCCACCCCGTCGAGATCGCCGACATCCTGCGCGGCCACTGGCACATCGAGAACAAGCTGCACTGGGTTCGAGACGTGACCTTCGGCGAAGACCTGTCCCAGATCCGCACCCGTCACGGCCCGGCCGTCATGGCCACCCTGCGCAACCTCGCCATCAGCGTGCACCGCCGCCACGGCGCAACCAACATCGCCGCCGCGACCCGCCGGGTATCTCGACATCCGGGCCGAGTCCTCCCGCTCCTGCTACAAGCCAAGATCAACACGAGTTAGATAACGAGCAGATCAACTTTGCCGAGGCACCTGCTCGCGCCGCTGGCAGGCGTCGATGCGCGCCGACCTGACGCTACTCGCTCAGTGGCTCGACGCGCAAGCATCTGACACGGCGGCCGCCGCGTCCGGCTCTACGTCCATGGCACGCTGAGCGCAGATGCAGCTCATGCGACGTCTGGCGTTCCCGGACCTGGACCGTGGCGCTACAACAGCGGGTTGCTGACTTTCTCGACGACCAGGTCGCCCGCATCGACAACATCATCGCTGCCCGCAGCCAGCAGGTGCTTGCTTCGTCTATCGCCGCGCGTGAATCCGTCAGTCTATTCGGACTCGGTCTACTGGAAACGATCGCGCGAGGATCGACGACCGTCGGGGTCTTTCCTGGGTTAGGAGACCCTGCTATCATCCGGACTCGGGCTTTCGACAAGCTGAATCCGATGTTGCGCGGATGGGTACGGGCCACACTCCGTCGCGGTCCAGTCGGTGACTACTGGAATCGACTGCTACCATCCCTGGGCTCACCACTACCGACGTGCATCTGGTTTTCGGCATCAGACGAGATCGATTTCGAATCGAGGACACTCAGCTGCCACCCATCACCAAGCTCTGGGGTTAGCAAACAGTTCGTGCCGTGCTGCACCCGCCCGGAACCGTCGCGTTGAGCAGGGACGGCTCTTTCCGCCGGGTTCTCGCAATAATCATAGGTAATGGGGATGGCGACGAGCCAGGACTATGGCGACCTGGACTTGCGGGTCCGAAGATCCAGCAATGTGACTATCTTCTCTGGGGCGCTCGGCGCGCGATGCGGAAAAGGATGGTGATGGGGCGCCTCGCTGACCGGGCTCGACGCACAAGACGATCTACTTTCCTGACCTGATGTCTGATCAGGGTGCCGCTCCCGCCGGTGGCTGATCACGACGTGGCTCCGCGGTTACTGCAATCGGAGAAATGGTGGATGAAAGGAACGCTCAGCGGTTCAGTCGCCGGGATCACTCGGTCGATTGAGCTGTTCCAAGAGTTGAAGAGGTCGTTGATCACGGCGGCGGTGACGGGGCAGTTCGAGGTATCGACGGCGGATGGGTCGCTGCGTCCTGCGCTGACTCGTCCCTCATAATCTCGAGCTCGGTGGAGTCGCGTCCTGGTCACCGTGTACACCCATGGACCAGCGGAGGCGTGCGAGGCGCTCGTTCGCTGCGCCTGTTGGTCAGCAGCACTTCGAGTTGCTCCCACGGTGTCCCGGCTTCGCGGCCGGCGAGCGCGACGAATCGAGCGCCGTGGTCGCGGATCGCGCCGATCTCTGCCGGTCGCGACGCGATGTGCGGGTCGCGGCTGATGATCACCCAGTTATGGGCCGTCACGATCGGAATCCAGTCCGGTCCTTCACCTTGGGCGATGTGACTGGTATACCAGGGCGTTTGTCGCGCTCCCGGGTCGCCAGGGTAGGTGCAGTCCGGACGCAGCGCGACACGACGTGAGCTAGGCCCAGGACGTCCGCGTCGAAGTAGAAAACGAACCGTCGCGGCCTGAGCCATTGACGCTAGCCGGCGTGTGTGGCGCGCTCGTAGGACAGCGCCCAATCGACGTCGGCCGTGATCAGCGCGAACTCGGTGGCGATCTCGTCCGTCGAGTAGCCGTCCTGGTCGTATTCCCAGATCACGCCGGTACTCACGCCACCGACGGAGGGTTTCCCGAAGCGCACATCGGGGTCGATGATCACCGTCGACTCCGGCTCAGGTGCCGGGTCGCCAGCGGGTCGCGACGCCGACCGTTGAACTCGACCCGATCCAGGAACGCCTGCGCAGGCGGCAGGAGCAGAGCCCTGCCCCGTCGTCGGCGTGAACAGCCAGAGGTCCTCGGGCAGGTGCGAGGTCTGCTGCGCTTCTATGACCAGCAGTCGACCGTCTGTCCACGGGCGGGTGGTTGCCAGCTGGGTAGGGAACGCCGAACTGCTCGCGAAGGATGCTCGATGAACGCGCGCAGTCCGCCATCGGGACGCGAAGGTCGCGGCGGTACTGCCGTAGAGCGCCGGCCTCGATGAACTCGGCCCAGGTGAGCGTCCGCGGGCCGTCAGTCCCGCTCGGAGCTTCGCGCAGGATCGGCGAGTAGCTGCGCCCGCGGTAGTCGCGCCCCTCGAGCCAGTAGTGCAGCGTCGAGGCCGGCAGGCGAAGCAGCCGGGCGGCTTCGGCTTCCGAGTACGTTTCGCGCAGCAGCAGGGATTCGGACGGCACGCCACGATTCTGGCAGACGGGTGCGTCAGAGGCGCCGATTTGCGGTGGGCCAGCGGGTGGGCTCGTCGGTGTGAGCCGACGCTCCAACGAGATTTGCTGGGCCAAGCGAAGTTCCAACTTGGACGCCGGTCTCGTTGGAACTTGCTCCTGACGCAGCAACCGAAGTAGGCGAGTTCCAGCGAAATTCCAACCGAAACCGGCTTTGACTTGGTAGTTTGCACGCGTGGATCCGGCTCACTTCACTGCCCCAGACTTCGGTGCGGTCGTCCGTGAACCCGGTAACAAGTTTGCGTTCTGGTACTTCAAGCCTGCGCCGATCCCGCGCGGGCTGGCGCTCGTACCCGCGACGATCAAGGCCCTTTCGGCCGCTGACGCGGCGCTCGGACGTCTGTACGGACTCGGCGCGCTCATCCGCGATCCGGAGCTGCTCCTGGGCCCGTACCTGACCCAGGAGGCGATCGCAAGCTCGCGGATCGAGGGCACTCAGACCTCGTTGTCTGAGGTCCTTCAGGCGGAGGCCGGCGGCGGCCTGACCGGCAGCGAGGACATCGCCGAGGTGGAGCGTTACCTCGCTGCCACTCGACGCGGGTACGAGTTGATCAAGACCCTGCCGATAACTCAACGGCTGATCTTGGAGCTGCACTCGATCCTGTTGTCTGGAGTTCGCGGGCAGGAGAAGCTGCCTGGCGAGTTCCGGACGTCGCCGGTGTGGGTCGGGTCGCCGACAGACAGCCCCGACAACGCGCTCTACGTTCCGCCGTTGCCGACTGACCTGCCCGACCTGCTCGCCGACTGGGAGACTTTCGTCAACACGCCTGACGATTTTCCGCCGCTGGTCCGGTGCGGGCTGATGCACTACCAGTTCGAGACCATCCACCCCTTTCTCGACGGCAACGGGCGCATCGGTCGACTGCTGATCAATCTGATGCTGATGGAGGAGGGGAGGTTGGGCACTCCCTTGCTCTACCTCTCCGGCTACCTGGAGGCACACCGGTCGGCGTACTACGACCGCCTGCAGGCCGTGCGGGAGAGCGGCAGCGTTCAGGAGTGGTTGCAGTTCTTCCTCACCGCCGTACGCCGGTCCGCCGAGGACGCCGTACAGCGGGCGGAGCGGCTCGTCGCGTTGAGGGAGAAGTACCTGGCAGAAGCCGCGAAGACGCGTTCGAACCTGTCTGCTCTCGTCGAGCTGATGTTCACCAACCCGTACCTGACGACCGCTCGCGTCGAGCAGCGCGTCAAGGTGACGAATCAAGGAGCGCGCAACCTGATCAAAGAGGCGGAGAAGCGTGGGTGGGTCGAGGAATACGGCTCCTTCGGCCGCGGCGGCCGCATTTACTGGCTCGCGCGCGACCTTTACTCCATCATCGACGCACCGACGACCTACGAGTGAGCGAGTAACGCCATGCCCAAGGTGACGTCGGAGTCGGCGTTCGAGGACTCGATCGAGGCGCACCTGCTGGCCAGCGGCTGGCGGAACGGCGACCCGTCCGGCTACGACCGCGGCCTCGGGCTCGACGCGGCCGAGCTCGTCGCGTTCCTGGAGGCGTCGCAGCCTGACGAGTGGGAGCAGCTGACTCAGCGACTTGGCGGTGCGGCGAGCGCGAGGGAGCGCTTCGCGAAGTACGTCGGCGATCAACTCACGCAGCGCGGCACGGTCGACGTGCTGCGTGGCGTGACGAAGATGAACGGCGTCTCGTTCCGGCTGGCGTTCTTCGCCCCGGCGAACGGGCTCACGAAGGCCCTGTGGGAGCGCTACGACGCGAACCGGCTCAGCGTTGTCCGGCAGTTGCATCACAGCGAGTCGAACGCCGCGGACTCGGTCGACCTGACGCTGTTCGTCAACGGCATCCCGACCGCGACCGCCGAGTTGAAGAACCCGCTGACGCAGCAGAGTGTCGGGCACGCGATGCGGCAGTACCAGCGCGACCGCAACCCGTCCGACTTGATCTTCCGGGCGCGGACGGTCGTCCATTTCGCCGTCGACCCGAACCAGGTCTACATGACCACCCGGCTGGCGGGGGAGCAGACGCGGTTCCTGCCGTTCAACCAGGGCTCCGGCGGCGCGGGCCAGAAGGGCGGTGCCGGCAACCCGGCCAACCCCGACGGCTACGACACGGCCTACCTGTGGGAGCAGGTGTGGCAGCGCGACGCGTGGCTCGGCCTGCTCGGCGAGTTCGTGCACATCGAGGACGGGTACGACGCCGACGGGAACAAGACCGGCGAGACGACGACGCTGTTCCCGCGCTTTCACCAATGGGACGCGGTCCAGAAGCTGCTCGCGGCGACGAAGCAGGCCGGGCCAGGCACGAACCGACTGATCCAGCACTCGGCCGGGTCGGGCAAGTCGAACACCATCGCCTGGGCGGCGCATCACCTGTCCCGGTTGCACACCCCGTCGTGGCACGGCGAGCTGACCGACACGGTCACGGCGGCCGGGTTGGGCGTGGACCAGCCGATCTTCAACAAGGTCATCGTCATCACCGACCGCGTCGTGCTCGACCGCCAGCTGCAGTCCACCGTGGCCGGCTTCGCGCACACGCCGGGCACGATCGTGAAGATCGACGAGGACTCCACGCAGCTCCGGGCCGCGCTGGCCGGCAACACCGCACGGATCATCATCACGACATTGCAGAAGTTCCCCGTCGTCGCCGAGCAGCGCCGGGTCGGTGGCGGGCAGCCGGTTCGCGGTGATCGTCGACGAGGCGCACTCGTCCACGTCGGGCGAGGCGATGAAGGACATGAAGCGCGTCCTCGGCGGGGCGTCGACGCTGGTGGCCGCCGACACCGATCCGCTCACCGTCGCCGAGCAGGCCGAGGCGAAGATCGAGTCCGAGACCGACGACGCCGTAGACCTGATTGCGTCGTCGATGACCGCGCGCGGCGCGCAGGGCAACCTCGCGTTCTTCGCGTTCACCGCCACGCCCAAGCCCAAGACGCTCGAGCTGTTCGGCGACCTCGTGACGGGCGCAGACGGCGAGCCCGTGCGGGTGCCGTTCCACCTGTACTCGATGCGGCAGGCGATCGAGGAGGGCTACATCCTCGACGTCCTCGCCAACTACACCACCTACGACACCTACTACCGGCTCGCCAACACCGAACCGTCCGACGACCCGGACGTCCCCACGAGCAAGGCGTCGGCGGCGCTGGCCCGGTTCGTGTCGTTGCACCCGACGAACCTGGCGCAGAAGGCGGAGATCATCGTCGAGCACTTCCGGCAGAAGACGGCCGGCAAGATCGGCGGCCGGGCGAAGGCGATGGTGGTGACCCGGTCGCGGCTGCACGCCGTCCGCTACAAGCAGGCGATCGACGCCTACATCGCCGCGAAGGGCTACGACCATGGACCGGGCCGGATCGCCGCGCTCGTGGCGTTCTCGGGGACCGTCGTCGATCCGAGCGACCCGACCGTCAGCTACACCGAGCCGATGATGAACGGGTTCGGCGAAGGCGAAGCTGCCGAAGCGGTTCGCCTCGGACGAGTACCAGGTGCTCGTCGTCGCCGAGAAGTACCAGACCGGCTTCGACCAGCCGCTGCTGCACACGATGTACGTCGACAAGAAGCTCGCCGGGGTCAAGGCCGTGCAGACCCTGTCGCGGCTCAACCGCACCCACCCGGGCAAGGCCGACACGTTCGTGCTCGACTTCGCCAACAAGGCCGAGGAGATCCAGGACGCCTTCGAGCCGTTCTTCGAGCAGTCCTCGGCCGCGCCCACCGACCCGAACCTGCTCTACACCCTCGAACACACCATCACCGCGGCGCAGGTGATCCACCCCGCCGAGCAGAAGGCGGCCGTCGACGCGCTGCTGGCCGGTGGCTCGGCGAACCAGAAGATCATCTACGCCAACGTGAACCCCGCTGTCGGGCGGTTCATCGAGCTCGACGAGGACGCCCAGGACGTGTTCCGCGACGCGCTGAAGGGGTTCGTGCGGGCGTACTCGTTCCTGGCCCAGGTGATGCCGTGGACCGACCGCGACCTGGAATCGCTGTACCTCTACGGGCGGGCGCTGCTGCCGCTGCTGCCTTCGGCGCCGGACGAGCCGCTGCCGCAGATCAGCGAGTCGGTGCTGCTCACCCACCTGCGCACCGAGGCCCAGGGCGAGGAGGAGAACCTGTCGCTGACCTCGGGCACCGACGGGCCGGGTGTCGCGCTGCCGGGTGGTGGAACCGGGAAGGCGTACGAGTCGCCGACCGAGAAGCTGTCGCAGTTGATCGAGCAGCTGAACCAGCGGTACGGCATGAACCTCGGCGAGGCCGACTTGGTTTGGTTCCGGCAACAGAAGCAGGCGATCAAGTCCGACGAGCAGATGCGCGTCGTGGCGCTGAACAACGACCGCGACCAGTACGGGGTGGTCGTTGCACAAGAAGGCCGAGAGCATGATCGTCGACCGTCACGAGGCCAACGGCCAGCTGTTCAACGCGTTCTTCGAGAAGCCGGGCTTTCGCGACGCGCTGATCCGGTACCTCGCCGAGTCCTACGACGAGATTCGCGACGAAGTCGTGTCGTAGGTCGGCGCCGCGGTTATCGCCGGACTCCGGTGCCGGGCGTCGGCTTGTTGCCGAAGGCGCGGGCATAGTCGATCTCCGGTCGGCGAGGTGGGGCTGGCTTGGGTTCGTCGGCGTGACCTCGGCGAACGACGTGCCGACTCGGCGTTGGCCCCATCTCGTCCGGACCGGTCTCGTGTTTACCCCCGTCTTGTGGCAAGGGCGTCGACGAGACGCCAGCCGAGCGCGGTAACACGTCGAGCGCTCCGTCGGGGTGAACGCGCGTGATGGTCCAGCGGTCGCCGTTCGTCACCCAGTCCGACGATGTCGTGACCGTCGCGGTGGGCGATTTCACGCGGCGAGTCCTCGGCGAGGAGATCGGCGATCAAGCCGGTTCCTCACGGCCAGGTTCATCGACTGCTTCTTCTCCGACCGTCGACAGCGGCGGGGATGAAGAACGATATTGCGATCGCTGCCAGCGCAACTTCCCTCCGTCGCGAATGGACTTGACGTGCGTTGCCCGGCGAGCGGTGCGCCGCCCGTTGAATCCCACCGCGCTGCGAGCGAGGTTTCGCACCACCCGCGGGAGTTCGGGGAGCGCCGATCGGCGAGGATGACTGCGTGCTGAACGCAGAACTCGACGTACTTGACCGTGAGTTGGTCGGTGCCCGTTGCGGCCCGGGCGCGGAGGACGCCGAGGTCCTCGAGCGGGTGCTGGCGGCGTGCGAGTCCGATCCTCGGGTCGATGACGCGCTGTTACACGCGGACGTTCTGGCCGCGCCTGGGTGGAACTGCAGCCCGGACCACCGGTGTCGCCGGGCTGAGATCCTCGTCCGGGCAGGCCGGGCCGAGGAAGCGGCGCCGATCTGGGACGAGGTGGGTCGTGCCACACCAGACGATATGTGGGTTTTCAACAACGCCGGTCTCGTATACGGCGCCGTCGGCGATCACGAAACCGCACTGGGATGGCTGACCCATGGGCTCGACCTCGCCGTTCGCTCGGGCGACCCGCAGCGGCTGGTGGACCAGGTGCGCGATCTGAACCCGCAGAGCCTGAAGGCGCTCGGTCGCGACCCGGACGAACTCCAGACCGCAGCGCCGGCACTGCGAGCGCCGACGCCAGGTCGCGAGATCGCCTGGGAGCATCGAGGGGCAGGAGCGCCGCCGGTCGCGTGGGGTTGGTTTCCTGCTGACGAGTATGCCGACGCACTCCTGCATTGGCCGGACCTGGCGGCCAGCGAGATTCTGCGCGACGCCGATGGTCTCGTCGAGCACGCGGAGTACTGCCGGCCGTTGGAACGGCGCCTCCGCGAGGCGTCGGAATCCGGCGTGAGCGGCATCCGCCTCGTTCCGTCCCGGTGGGCGGTGCTCACCCGTTGGGTCGAGGAGAACCAACCCGAGGCAGACGAGCCGCGCCAGCTGCGAGCACGGTTCAGCGCCGACCTGAGCCGTGACCCGTCCCGGATCGTGCCGTGGCCGCGCGGTCGGAACAAGCTGTGCTGGTGCGGCTCCGGGCGCAAGTACAAGAAGTGCTGCGCCGCCCCCGGTGAGGACGGGTCGCGGTGAGGACTGCGCGGCTGCGGGTCGTGCTGCAGCAGGTCATGCCGGCGGTCGTGCGGGTGATCGACGTGCCGGCGATGATCACGCTCGACGACTTGCATGATGTGCTGCAGGTGGCGGTCGGCTGGACCGACTCGCACCTGCACCAGTTCCGGACTGACACGGCGACCTACGGCATCCCGGACGAGGAGTGGGACGACGACGAGCTCGACGAGCGGGGTGTGCGGCTGGCTGACCTGCCGTCCCGGTTCGTCTACGCTTACGACTTCGGCGACGGCTGGAAGCACGACGTCGAGGTCATCGGGAGCGGGGGCGAGGTTCCCGGCTGCGTCGACGGCGAAGGCGCCTGCCCGCCTGAGGACTGCGGCGGGCCGTACGGCTACGACACCATGCTCGCGGCGTTGGCCGATCCGCGGCATGACGAGCACGAGTCCATGCAGGAGTGGGTGGGCGACCGGCTCCGGCCGTTCGACCGGGAAGCCACGGGACAGCAGGTACGGGCCATGGTTGGCGAGGTTCCGGACAGCGTCCGTCTGGTGCTCGACCTGCTGGCCGGCGGCGTGAAGCTGCACGCCGGGTGGCCGCCTGCCGCGCGCGGTGGTCCGAATGGTCCAGACCGTGCGGCCCGGGTGGTACCCGCTGGGACGTCCGGCCTCGATAGAGGAGGATCTATTGCCGCTGGCCGCGCTGCACGACATCCTGCGCCACGTCGGACTGGCGCGCCTGGCCAAGGGGGTGCTTTGGCCGACGAAGGCCGCGGGCGACGACCTCGAGGTGGTGCGCCGGCTTCGGTCCTGGTTCGAGCCGGGCGAATTCGACACCGTCGTCGCCGAGCGTGCCGTCGCCCTGGCCGCCGTCCGGGGCCCGCAACCGACGGGCGAGCTGGCCCGGGAGGCGTTCGCACTGCTTGGGGGCGGATGGCGGCGCGGCGAGAACCCGATCACTGCACACGACGTGGAGCGCACGCTGCGCGCGATGTCGCACCAACTCCAAGCGCTGGATCTCATCGAGGCCACCAGATCGGTGTGGTCGCCCGGAGCATCGGCGCGCTCGCTCTTACCGGGAGCGACGCTGCTCGCCGATCTCGTCTGAGGAGCGGAGAGACCCGCCGCTGTTGATCTATAGTTGAACTTCGTCAGTCCGCAGTTAGTCCGCAAAATATCCGAAACAGGCTGCTCGTAACTGTCGCCCCCAAACGCACCTATCCCAGCAAATACGGGGATTTCTGCATCGAGCCGAGCCGCCTCAAGGGGCCGGCTACGTTTCGCCCTATCTTCTCGCTTGGGCCGGCAGCAAACCAGGACGGATCGTGAAGCAAGTCGGTGTAATCGGGCGATCTAGCGTTTTCTCTGGCACGCAGGCACCCCTACGACTATGCGGGGCGTGATTAGCTGGCGGCCCGCCCGCGGCTAGCGGCTTCCTGTTCGGCGAGCCAGATGTTGACGTCGGCGCGCCGGTAGACGACTCGGCGCCCGAGCTTGAAGCACTTCGGCCCGGTGTTGAGGTAGCGCCAGTAGCGCACCGTGGAGACTGGCGCGCGCAGGATCAGCGCGACCTCAGCGGTGGTGAGCAGATCGTGTGGTTCGTTCATGGGTGGGCCTCCTTCGGCGAAGCCTTCCATCGGATGGCTGTTCACGGTGACTGGAAGGTAGGGGTGGGCACTGCCACCTGTTCGAGTCGGAGCGCCCGCCGCCGATAAAAGATGTGCGCAAACGTATCTGCATGATACGGTTTAGCACATGCGAGTGTGGGACCTGTTGGTCGCGCGTGCGGCCGAACAGCACGGGTACGTGACGACGCGCGATGCGCGCGATCTGGCCATCGATCCAACCCAGCTGAGACTGATGGCGGCACGAGGTCGACTTGAGCGCGCGGGGCGTGGGGTCTACCGGGTGCCGCTGTTGCCGCGAGGCGCGCATGACGAGTTAGCCGCCGCGGTCGCGTGGTCACTCGGCCGCGGCGTGGTGTCGCACGAGTCGGCACTGCAACTGCACGAGCTCGCGGACGTGAATCCGCCGCGGATCCATCTGACCGTCCCGCGAGAGAACCACCCGCGTGCAGCCGGTGGCGAGATGTACCGGACACATCGCCGCGACCTCGCGCCGTCGGACGTCACGCAGGTTGACTCGTTGCCGGTCACGACGGTCGCCCGGACGATCAGGGATTGCATGGCCACCGGCACGGATCCCTACCAGCTGCGGCTGGCGATCGATCAGGCGGAGCGCGACGGCACGCTGCGGCGCACGGTCGCGGCACAGTTACGCGACGAGCTTGACGCTGCGGGTGCGCAGCGTCCCGGTCGGGCGTCGGGCATGACTTCGCCGTACTCCAGACCGCCCTCGAACCTGCGCTCGTTGCGTGACCGGCTCGTGCAGGCTGCCAAGCGCGAGGGACTCGTCTTCGGTCGGCTGCAGCAGCACGTCGCGGTCCTGGTCGTCGCCCAACTGGCCGCGCGGCTCACCGATGCCGCAGGCGCGCCGCTGCTGCTGGTCAAGGGCGGATCGTCGCTGGAACTGCGCCGAGGGATCGGTGACTCGCGCACGTCGAAGGACCTCGACACGGTCGCCCGCCTCGACCTCGAAGAGGTCCACGAACTGCTCGCGGATGCGGGCGAGATTGGCTGGGAAGGCTTCACCGCCGTCTTCACCCCGCCGGAGGAGATCGAGGTTCCCGGGCTGCCAGTCAAACCGAGACGGTTCGTCGCCAAGTTGAGCTACCACGGCCAGCCGTTCGCCTCGGTGCCGATCGAGGTGTCGATGGTCGAAGCGGGCAACACGGAGAGCTTCGACGCGGTTTCCTCCATGCGCTCGCCCTGGTGGGCGTGCCGATCGAGGTGACCGTGCCCTGCATGACCGTGCCGTGGCAGATCGCGCAGAAGCTGCACGCGTGCACCGCGGCGATGACGCCACCTCGGACCAACGACCGCGCTCACGATCTGGTCGACCTGCAGTTGCTCGAGGTGCTGCTCGCAGACGCGGGCCTCGCAGACACGCGCGTGGCGTGTGTCGCCGTTTTTGAAGCGCGCGCTGAGCATCCGTGGCCACCAACGATTCATGCGCAGCCACACTGGCCCGCGATCTACGACCGAGCGCGGGAAGGGCTCGACCACCTCGACCTTGCCGAGACGGCGGCAGAGGCAGCGGCCCGGATGCAGCTTTTCGTCGCCCGGATCGACCAGTCTGCGGCCTCGGAACCAGGTCGCGAGGGTTAACCTCACGCCGTGATCAACGAAGGACGGAACGAATGAAGAGCGATGAGCTGGCGCGGGTGCGTCGCACTTTGTGGGCCGCCGCAGACGAGCTGCGCGCGAACTCAACGCTGTCGCCGGCCGAGTACCGCGGCCCGGTGCTGGGGCTGATCTTTCTCGCCTACGCCGAGCACCGGTTCGAGCAGGTGCGGCCCGAGCTCGAGGCCAAGGCAACGGCCAGGCGACCGGTTACCGCGGACGACTACCGCGCGCGGTCGATCCTGTTCGTCCCAGCCGGCGCCCGGCTGTCGTACCTAGTCGACCTGCCCGAAGGCGAGAACCTGGGCAAGGCCATCGACGACGCGATGAAGCTGATCGAGGGCTCGAACCCGGAGCTCCGAGACGTACTTCCTCGCGGGTACCAGCGACTGGAGAAGTCCACCCTCAGCGAGCTCCTGCGGCTGTTCGCACCCTTGCCGCGTCAACTCTCCGGCGACGCGTTCGGGCTGATTTATGGCTCTCCTGACTCATCTGTGGGTGCGTTGACGAGCTGTGGATGACAACACGCCGCTCCCGCGTAGGTTCTGGGCTGTCTGAAGGTCCGGAACCGGTGAACGGAGAACGGCGTGCGCAACGCCAGGGTATGGCGGGCCCTGTTCGGGGTCGATAAGGCGATCGTCGATGAGGTCGAGTTCGACGGGGACGCAGGGGTGCTGCTCGCGCATGCGCGCCCGGTTCGGGGTGAGCGTGGTCGGTGCGGGCTGTGCCGGCGCCGTGTGCGGGCTATGACGGCGGGCAGCGCCGGCGTGGCTGGCGCGCGCTGGATTTGGGTGTGATCCGGGCCGAGATCGAAGCCGAAGTGCCCCGGGTGTCTTGTCCGGAGCATGGGGTGGTGGTGGCGGCGGTGCCGTGGGCGCGCCACGGTGCCGGGCACACCCGGTTCTTCGATGACCAGGTGGCGTGGTTGGCGGTGGCGGCCTCGAAGTCGGCGGTGATGACCGCTGATGCGTGTCGCCTGGCGCACGGTGGGGGCGATCGTGGCGCGGGTCGCCGATGATGCGATGGCCGGGGTGGACCGCTTCGCGGGGCTGCGCCGGATCGGCATCGATGAGATCAGCTACAAGAAGGGCCACCGATACTTGACCGTCGTAGTTGATCACGATGCCCGGAAACTGATCTGGGCCGGGCCCGGACGGGACAAGGCCACCGTGGGCCGCTTCTTCGACCAGCTCGGCGCCGAGCGCTGCGCGTTGATCACGCATGTGTCCGCCGACGCGGCGGACTGGATCGCCGACGTGGTGGCCGAACGCTGCCCGAACGCGACGCAGTGCGCCGACGCGTTCCACGTCGTCGCCTGGGCTACCGACGCGCTCGATGAGATTGCGCCGCCAGGTGTGGAACGAGGCCCGGGCGCTGGCCCGCGGCGAGCCGTCCCGGACCCGGGGCCGCCCGCGCGCCGACGCGCCGCCCCGGCCCGGACACGAGCAGGCACGCGGGCTCAAGCAGCCCGCTACGCACTGTGGAAGAACCCGGACAACCTCACCGAGCGGCAGCGGGACAAGCTGGCCTGGATCGCGGCCACCAACCCCAAGCTGCTACCGCGGCTACCTGCTCAAGGAAGGACTGCGCTACGTGTTCAAGGTCAAAGGCGACGCCGGCAAACAGGCACTCGACCGATGGCTGGCCTGGACCGCACGCTGCCGCATCCCCACCTTCGTCGAACTCGGCCGCAAAATCCGCCGGCATCGGGCAACCATCGACGCCGCTCTCGAGCACGACCTGTCCAACGCACTGATCGAATCAACCAACACCAAGATCCGGCTACTGCAACGCGTCGCCTTCGGCTTCGCCTCACCACAGGCGCTGATCGCCCTCGCCATGCTCTCCCTCGGCGGCTTCCGACCCCAACTACCAGGCCGAACCCACTGACGATCACCCACGGATTGGGTCGGAGAGCCGCAAATACAGGGATTTCGGCATCGCGCCGAGCGGTCTCAAGGGGCCGTCTAAGTTCCGCTTCAACGTCTGACGATGTCCGAAGTCCCAAGGGAAAATCGGGGCGCGGGCTCGACGACGAGTGCGCGTAGGTCCGTAGGGTCGTTCTCGCCGAGGCGTGCCCGGGTGCGCGCTGCACAGTGACGATGTCGCGCCAGCTGCGATGAGGCCGGACGGGTAGAAGTGGCGCAGGTCGCGCAGTCCGACTCCGGAGATGCCCGCAGCCTGCTGCGTCTTGCGCCACCAGTAGCCGACCGTGTTCTGGTGTGGGGATCACGGGCTCGCCCTGGAACATCCAGCGCGCCGCCGCCCGACCGAAGGTGTGGGCTTCGACATGCCGGCCGAGCAAGGTGGTGAGCTGGTCGGGCAGCCGCAACCGAGCACCCACCACGTTCATCGCGGCGACAAGGTCCGCGCCCACGGTCGGATTCCGTCCGGCGCCGGAACATGCCACGACCACCGCCAAATGGAGCCAGCCGCGAGCGCGTAAAGGCGCCGGCGTGAGCGGGAGGTAGCGGGTGCCGAGCCTGTGTGGATTTGGCGAAGGCCGTGGAAGACGTCTGGGATTCTTCAGCGGGCGTCGAAACACTCCGGCGTAGGGGGCGTGGAACGTTCAGAAGGTGTCGCGCGAACTGGACTGGCCCCCTCGGCTCGGACCGCTCGGGCGGCCTGCGCCGGCGCGTCAGCCGGGCGGGGGTGGTGGCGCCCAGTGCACCAGCAGCGATGGGTCGTACGGTCGCACCGTGATCTTCACCCCGCCGCGAAGCACGCCTGCCTCGACGAGCTTGTCCCGGTCGGCGGGCAGGATGTGCACGCAACCGTGCGAGAACGTGAGGTCGCCGGGCAGCAACGACTGCAACGGGTCGTCGCTGATCGGGGTGGTGTGGATGATGTCGCCGCCGGAGCCGGACAGCGTGAAGCCGACCGTCCCGAAATCGTTGAGCTGGTAGGTGTCCGGGACGTCGCCCCAGTCGCCCGAGGCCTGTTTGGCGCTGACCTCGGCACGAAAGTCAGCCGCGGTGATCGCCCCGGTGCGCACCTGCCGCAGCAGCTCGATGATCATGGACGTCTTGCGCAATTCCAGGCGTGAAATCGGCTTGGCCAGCTTGTCCATCGAGCGCCACTTACCGTCGCGCTCGAACTCGACATGATCCCCCGCGTCCTTCAGCGGCGTCCCGTTCGCAAGCTGGGAAAACCGCCAGGCGGAAGTAACGATCGGCTTGCCCTGTTCCAGCGTGAAGGTGCCTGCCTTCGTCGGGTCAGCGGTGTGGCCCGGATTGGCGGTGTCCGGGGAGGACACCCACGGGCCGCCACGCGCCGGAATCTGCAGGACCACCTTGCCTTTGACCCGCGCCGTGATCTCGCCCATCGGCCACACGCCGCCGTGCGGGGCGGGCAACTCGTCCGTGTCTGGGATGAACAGCAGGCTGATGTCCTTCACGGGCGGGGCGATGACGCTGTTGATCTCTTCGTCGAGCGGGCCTTGGAAGCGTTTGTCCGCGTCCTCCTCGTGGGTGAGCAATTCCTTCAGTTCGGCCTTGTCCATCGCCCGGAACAGCGTCATCCGGCCTGGGTGGCCGAGCTTGACCAGGGCCGTCCAAGCCTTGGCCCAGGAGTCTTTTCCTGTTCGGGCGTTGCGGATCGCGTCCAGGACGGACAGCTCGCCGGCCGCGGCTCGCGAGCCGGCGTTCGCGAGGGCGAAGTCGAGGCGTACCTTGTCGTACTTCGTCGCGTCCACCGGGTGAGCACGCAGTTGCGCGCGTCCGCCCGATCCGAGCCGGCGCATGATCCCCACCAGGGCGTCCGGGTTGTGGCCGTTGAGAAGCGACCACGGCCCGCCAACGCGATTCCAGTCGTCACCGGACATCTGCGCGCGCACCTCGGCGCTGCGATCGCCGGTCCAGTCTCGTTGGATGAGCACCTCGCTCACGGCTCGGTTCCCAGCCATGCGCTGCGTGTGCAGCACCGTGGCCGGGCTCGGCGCGGTCCACAGACGGTTCGGCTCGCTTCGGGCCGGTGCCCGCGGACGTGCACCGGGCGGACGGGCCCGAGTCGCGTCACGACGTACGGGCGTCGACATGCCGCCAGGATCCGCTGCCCGGTCATCGCCGGCAAGGTCTGGAACGCTGCGTTGCCGGGACGCGACGGCGGTACTGCCCGAAAGGGCGGCCGATGGTGCCCGTGCGCGCAGGTGAACGGCCCCTGGCCGACGCTCGATCTCCGCGATATTCGTTGCGGGCCCTGTTTCGTTTTCGAAGACCGTCGCCGCCGGGGCGATCGCCCCGGGCGGGCTGACACGATGATCAAAATCGAAAAGCCGAGTACTCCGCGCCGCTAGCCAGGGCTAGCGCAAGCCCGGGGTCAGCGGCCGGTCGGGCTCCAACCGGCCATCACATCCCTCTCCCGCGCCATCCGGGCCACGACGATCTGTTCGCCTTGTTGCCGGAGGTCGTCGCGGCCGGACAGGATGGCCACCTCCAGCGCGGTGGACAGCACCTCGCCGGCCCGGAAGTACCGCTCGGCGACCGCGTTGAGCGTGAGGTCGCTCTGGTCGGCCTGCTCCAGCCGCGCGAGTAGGGCGGTCAGGTCTTCGTTCACCACAGCCTCGTGTACGGCTCGGCCGTAGGCCTCGATGGCCGGGATCTCCTCTCGCATCCAGGCGATTTCGTTGGCGCTGCGGATCGCCGCGCTCCGCAGGACCTGCTCGATCATGTAGATGCGGATGATCGCGGGCGGGTCGGAGACGGCCGGCAGGACGCCCTGCATCAATTCCTTCGCGCAGTCCAACAGCAACTGCTCGGTCGTCGGGCGGCTGATCATTGGGGGACACCTCCGGCGGTGATCGGGGTCCCGACGCGGCGGGCGATGTTGAAATAGACCTCGGATGTGTTCGAGACGGCGCTGATCAGGTAGCCGGCCATGATGCCGCGGAACTCGCCGTTGGCGACCGCGTCTGCGGCGGCCATCTCCTGCCCGAACAGGCGAGCGAGGCCGAGCACGTGGAAGTACTCGACGATTTCCGGATTGAGCTGCTCCTCGGTCATTCCGGTGCGCTCGCGGTATCGCTCGAGAAACGCGGTCGGATCGGTGGCGTACAGGTTTGGATCCACGGGGTAGTCGGAGTAGAAGCCGATGTCCTCGCGTGGATCGCCGATTCGGCCGAACTCCCAGTCGATCACCACCGGCCCGTCGGCGCCGATCAGCACGTTCGACGGTTGGCAGTCGCCGTGCACCAGGGTCAGGGGTACGGGTTGGGGGCGGAAGGACCGCAGGCGAGCGGCGGCATAGCGAAGTGCGGGACGGCTGTCCGCCCCGCTGCGGCTGAAATGGTCGAGCATGTCCAGGAGACTGTCGATGTACTCGTCCCAGCTGGCCGGACGCGTCACATCGGCTGGGAGGTCGTCGACCGGGGTGCGGTGGATATCGACCATCACGTCCACGAACGTGTCCCGGGCCGCGGCAAGCGCACCGGGGTCGCGAGCGATGTCCTGTAATGCTCGGCTGTCGTAGAAGCTGCTGACGATGCATTTCGTGCCGAAATACTGGCCCTCGGCGTCGTACCACCGTGACGTCGGAATGCGGACGGGACCGCTGTTCTGCAGGACCCGCAGCAACCGCCATTCTGGGTCGCGGTCACTGAGGAACACGCCGGTGCCGGCCGGGGGATCGGCACGTAGGACGAAGCGCTCGCTCGCACCGTCGCCCCAGATGACCTCGGCAATCGCGGTGTCGCGGCTGTAGCCGCCCGACACCGGTTCGACCGATGTGACCGTGGCGCCGCGCTCGGGCTCCACTGCGTCCAGCAACCGCTGCACCGCTGCGATCGTCAGGTCGATCGTGGACGGCTCCACCGGCCTCACCCCTATTCCCTGCACAATTGCTCGACGTCGACCGGACGTGACGGTGAGCTGTAACTGTAGACAGCATCCTGTTTCTGCACCAGTACCTTACGAGATCAACAACTCGCACCCGAGACAGGAAAAGATCTGCTTCAAGCGAGGTAGCGATGCGCCTCGTCCGGCACGTGGTAACCATCGGTGCAGCGGTGGTGATGATCAACGGGTGTGGATCGTTCGGGTGAACCGTTGCGGCGATCCCTCGCGCGAGGGCGTTGTCGCCCACCCCGACGCTGAGGTCGTCGGCGGCCAGCAGCACATCGCCCTCGTCGGCGACGCCCGAAGCGGCGACGCCCGAAGCGGCGACGCCCGAAGCGGCGACGCCCGAAGCGGCGACGCCCGAAGCGGCGATGCCCGAAGCGGCGATGCCCATGGCTGCGATCGCCTGCGGGCGGTGGCGACGGCGCCGTGTGGCGCGCTACCCGTTTCGCGGATGACGAGGCGGCGAATGTCATTTGGCTTGTGACCAGCGTCGGACGATCTTGATGTCGGCGAGGAATCGAACGGTCGTGGGTCGGCCGGCTTGCCAACGCGCAGCGGCTTCGGTCAGACAGTCATGGACGAGGCCTACCGTGGGGGTGGCCTGGTCGGTGGGGACGTGGATGAGCAGTTCGTCGTGCAGGCACAACACGATGCGCGCGTCGGTTACGGTGGCGCGGGCGCGCACGGTTGCTGCCCAGATCTTGAAGAACTCGGCGGCAGCGCCCTGCACGAGTGCGTTGCGTGCGTAGCGGCCTCGGCCACCTTGGAAGGCCCGCACCTCGTCCTCGTCGAGGCCCTCGGGCAGGGCCGGCATGCGCACGAGCCGGCCGCCGAAGGTGCGGACATCGCGACCGGCCCGACCGTCGGCGTAGGCGGTGTCGAGGTATCTCATCGCTGTCGGATAAGCCTCGGTGAGTCCGCGCAGGGCCTGCCCGGCGGTGCCGGAGGTCTGCCCGTACATGGCGGCCAGGACGGCGACTTTGGCGACCGGTCGCGGCACGCTGAGCCGGGCCGCGACGGGTGCGTACAGGTCGTTGTCGCGGCCGGCCCGGGCCAGGTCAGGGTCGCCGGATACGACTGCCAGCACGCGCGGCTCGACCTGGCCGAGGTCGGCGCGCACGAACACGTGTCCGGGCTCGGCGGCCACCGCCGCCCGCAAGTCGGCGGGTAGGTTGTGCAGCCCGGCCGAGGCGGTCATCCGCCCGGCGGCCCCGTCGCTGCCCTGCCAGGTTCCGCGCAGCCGGCCGTGTGTGATGTTGGTGTCGAGCCAGCTATACCCATAGGTTGTCGCGATCCGCTCGGCCTTGCGCCAGGTGAGCAGCGCGTCCACGAGCGGGTGCGCGCAGCGTAACGGTTCGAGCCGCCAGGATCGGGTGTCGAGAACATCGATACCGACATCGGCGAGCATGGCCTTGACCTGCGTAGGGTTGCGCAGGTCGACCGGCATGCGCGCGTGCCGCAGCACGAGTGCGTCGCGCGCAGCGCGCGATTCGGCGGCCTCGGCCTGGTCGCGTGGCCGCCGCCCGGCGGCCGCGCTCACCAGCTGTTCGGCCCGCCCCACATCCACGGGCAGCCCGTCGGCCTGCAATCCCGCTGCGAGCAGTTCGGCCGCCGATTCAGACCACGCCGTCAACATCGGGTCACCGCCGCCCGACAGTTCGCTCAGCGCGCGCCGTTGCCCGGCTGCGCACTCCAGTGCGATCGCGGCCCATGCGGCCAGGCGATGCATGTCGCGCCGCCATCCGCCGTCCACCCACTCCGGCCGCAGATATCCGTCCGGCTGGACGGGCGTCTCCGGGTCACCCTCACCGCCGGCCCTTGCAGCGTCGAGCAGGTCGAGCTGGCCAGCGTGCGGCACCGCGTCCAGGGACAGTCCGTGCAACTGCGCCCAGCCGGCCGCCACGCCAGGCCGTGGTCCGCCGAACAGCAGCTGGTGCACAGCGCCGATGTCCCAGCAGGCGCTCACCCGCAAGCCACCCGCGACAAGCTGGTCCGCGACCGCGCGCCCCCACGATGTCCATCGCGGCGTCAGCGCCGCGTCGAGCTGGGCCACCATGGCAATCGGATCCGCTGTCGGCACCGCCCACGTCCGGTCGCCGGCCGCCAGCCCAACGCCAACGCCGCCGGCGAACACCAACCCCACGTGACGTCCCGGGGCGACGCCGCTGCCGGCGAGCTCAGCAACAAGGTCCGTGCCCACGCTCGCATTCTCCCCAGCGCCGGAACATGGCACGACGAGTCGAGGGGCCCAGCCGCGAGGTTGTGCCTGACGTGACTGCACCGTCGTGACGTGGTCTTTCACCCGACGCGCCGCGATATCGGATCACCGAGGCGTTGCGTCGAGCGTCGGGTGCTACCTCGACGTTTGTCGGCGTCACGAGGCCTGCGGCGTAGTCCTCGACCTCGCTGCGTCCAGGTCGAAGGTCGGGTCAACCCCGGAACAGTCCGCACCTCCATGATCAACACGGCGCTACTCGCGGATCCGGGTCTGACGCGCCCGCACAAGGCGGAGGAATCGCCGGGATGTGGATCGGGCCGGCGTTCTCCAGTCTTGGTAGTGGGCGGGGGCTCAGGCCGAGACGGGGGTTGCCGGCCGGCGTTGCTGGGCCCGTTGGCGGTCTTGCGCGTACAGCGTGGTGTTGAACCAGGTGGGGAAGGCCTTCGCCAGCCGGCTCGGTCCGAGGAAGCGGGCGTGGTTGTTGGAGAGGAGGTCGCGGAACGGGACGCGACCGACGATCCAGCGCTGCATCTGTGCGGTGTCGGCCTCGAGGGCGAGGTCGACGGGCAGGCCCTGGTCGTCCTTGCACACCGTGATGCCTGGCCGCTGGATGTCGAGCCAGCCCTGGGCGCCGCCGGTTCCGGTCAGGCGTACGTGCACGACGGTGCGCGCCTCGGGCAGCTTGGCGGGGACGGCGAGTTGGTGAGTGCGCCAGATCAGCGACAGGCCATCGCACTCGTCCTCGTTCGGGTCGTTGAAGATCCATTCGGCGGCCCAGTGGCCCATTGCCCACACGACCGGTGTCAGGGCCTGCCCGGCGGCGGTCAACGCGTACCCGCCGGAGTGCCCGTGCTGGCTGTACTCACGGGTTACCAGGCCGCGCCGTTCGAGTTCGCGCAGCCGCTGGGCGAGCAGGGTCCGGCTGATCCGCGGTATGCCACGGTGGATCTCGTTGAACCCACCGGCCCCGATCATCATCTCGCGGATGATCAAAGGGGTCCACCGGTCACCTAGGACGTTGACCGCGCACGCGATCGGGCAGTACTCCCTGCGGCTGACCATGCGATCATCGTCCCCGCATCGGCGGGCGCAGGGTAGTACGAATCCTGTACCGCCGGAACCGTCCGAATTCGGGCACCGCGCGCCGGTTCACCGGCCTTGTCACGTCCCCTCGGCCTTCTCGGCGCCGTTTCGGGCGGTACGAGATCGTCACTCGTTGCGGTGTTTGGTCGCTGGCATCGTCGTCTCTGATCACCTGCACGGGTCGATCGCGGGCCAGTATCGAAGGAGCGGGACACGCATGACCACCACTGAGATTTCCACCGTTGACGACGCGAAGCTCCAGGCATTCGTCGGTCAGGCGGTCACCGATATGGGCGCGGCCATTTCCGGGTTGTTGCTGCACATCGGCGACCGGCTGGGGCTGTACACGGCGATGGCCGGCGCGGGCCCGATCACCTCGGTCGAGGTGGCGCGCCGCACCGGCACCGCGGAGCGGTACGTGCGCGAGTGGCTGGGCAATCAGGTCGCCGGCGGCTATGTCGTCTACGACCCGGCCGAGCGCACGTACGAGTTGCCCGCAGAGCAGGCCCTGGTGCTCGCCGACGAGCAGAGCCCGGTGTTTCTCGCCGGCGCCTTCGAGACCATCGCCTCCTGCTACGGCGATCACGACACGATCGTCGATGCCTTCCGCTCCGGCGCCGGGATCGGCTGGCATGCCCATGACCAGCGGTTGTTCTCCGGCGTTGAACGGCTGTTCCGTCCAGGTTATGCCGCCCACCTGGTCGACGGCTGGCTGCCGGCCCTCGACGGAGTGGTCCAGAAGCTGGAAGCAGGCGCGAGTGTCGCCGACGTCGGCTGCGGGCTGGGCGCATCGAGCATCATCATGGCGCAAGCGTTCGAGCGGTCGAACTTCGTCGGCTTCGACGCCCACGAGCCCTCGATCGACGCCGCCCGCCGGGCCGCGGCCGAGTCCGGTGTGGGCGAGCGGGTGCGGTTCGAAGTCGCGACGGCCACAAACCTCCCAGGCCAGGGCTACGACCTGGTGTGCATGTTCGACGCCCTGCACGACATGGGCGATCCGGTCGGAGCGGCACGGCGCATTCGGCAGGCGCTGGCGCCCAACGGCACCCTGTTGCTGGTCGAACCGATCGCCGGCGACGCGCTCGAGGACAACCTCAACCCGGTCGGACGGACGTACTACGGCCTGTCCACGGTGATCTGCACACCAGGCTCGCTCGCCCAGGACGTCGGGCTCGGGCTCGGTGCGCAGGCCGGCGAACGAGCGCTCGCCGCGGTGCTCCGGGATGCCGGCTTCGCCCATGTTCGACGCGCGACCGAGACGCCGTTCAACATCGTCCTCGAGGCCAAAGTCCACGAGCCGAACCCGGAGTCCGAGTTCGAGGTAGCCGCTAATGCCGACTCGTGACGTCCGTGGAGTACAGCGATCCAGGAGATGTTTGATGAGCACCGAGTCACCTGACGCACACACATCTGCGACCGAAACCGTGGTGCGCAACCATCTGCAAGCCTTTGTGGAACAGCAGGGTGTTGACGCCATCGTGCGCGACTACCACGAGAGCGCCCGGTTCTACAGCGAAGCCAAGATGTACCGGGGCAAAACCGAGATCCGTAGGTTTTTCGCCGAGTTCATCGACGCGCTCCCCGAAGCAGGCATCGATCGCTTCGCACTGCGCAGCTTATGGGTACACGGGAACGTCGCCTACATCACGTGGAGCGTGGGCAGCGAGATTCCGCTCGGCACCGACACGTTCGTCGTGGACAACGGCAAGATCGTGTCACAGACCTACGCCATGTACGTGTCGGTCCCATAGACATCGATCGCCGACGAGCACGTCCTCCACGTGATGGCGGCGTGCTCGTCGGCACCGTCGTGGCGGGCCACCCAAACCCCGAGCGGATGCCGCGCAGCATGCCCATGCCGCACGCCGCCGCACCGTGGAAAGCCAAGCGTCGAGGACGACTGCATGACACGACGAGAGAAGAGAGTACCCATGTTCAAACATGACAGCCCAACGCAATTGCGTGAGGGCCGATGCGGGCGAACGATCGCCATTGTCTGTTCAGCGATTCTCGCGATCGCTGCCGTGGCGATGGCCCTTCCGACCCGTGCGAGTGCGCTGCCGACCAACGCGCCGCTGACACGCTCACCCGCGATCTCGGCCGCACGGTCCGACACGGTGGTCAACGAGTCGCGCAATGCCTTGGTGATCACCGTTGAGCTCATCAGCGCCGACGGCTCCGACATCAAGCCAGACGCGTCATCCGCGCAGGTCGACGCCGACGTTATCGACGCCTCACGGCCGTGGTTCCAGACGGCCTCGCACGGGCTGTTCGGCGGATACTACGGACTCAATCGCGGGCCGGTCGCCGTACACACGACCGACGACATCTGCACCGGTGCGTGGTTGAAGCAGATCGGTGACCAGGCCGACGCAACGATCCTGCAACGCGAACCCGGCCTGCAGCTGAGCCAGTTCGGCGTCGTCGTCTACTACTTCGCCAACGTCGGCAAATGCGTCACGTCGAACTCTCCCGATGGCGCCGGGGGCTGGGGCCAAACCCCTGACCAGGGCAAGAGGGTCTGGCTCAACGGTTACCACGACCTGCGCGTGGCGGTGCATGAACTCGGGCACAACCTCGGCCTGCTCCACTCCCACTCCGAGCGGTGCTTCGGCCCACCGCCCAACAAACCCTACGTGCCGCTCAGCGCAGACTGCACGGCGCGCGAGTACGGCGACGTATTCAGCGGCATGGGAGACGTGCCCAGCGACAGCTACTCCCCGTCGCAGCTGGCACAACTCGGCTGGAACAGCGGCCGGGTCGCGACGGTCCAGGCCGGCGCAGCGACCACCGACGTCACGCTCGTCCCGACCGAGGCGAACACGACCAGCGGCATTCAGGCAGTGCGTCTGGTCGATCACACCTCCACGTTCGGCGACACAGTCCTGTGGTTGGAGTACCGCACGCCCGCATTCCAGACCAGTTCGGGCAGCGACATCTTCAGCGACGGTCTGCTGGTCAGGCTCGAAAAGCCCGCACCGGACGGCACGACGTACCTGCTGTCCATGAATCAACCCGAACCACGGGGAGGTTTCGGTTCCTTCGAGCACCCGAACATGGTCGTCGGCCAGACGTGGGCCGACCCGTTCGGCGCGATGCAGATCACGCTCGACCGGGCAGACGCGACCGGCGCAGATGTCACCATCGCGCCGTCGCCGGTCATCCGCGATCACGGGGTCCTGTCCGTCGCCGGCGATACGCGCGACAACACCCTCGTCGTTGGACGCACCCAATCCGGTGTCATCACCGTGGCCGGCAAGGCGATCCTGGACGGCACCGTGACGGTGAACGACGTGAACGCTGTCCGCGTGGACGGTGGCAACGGCAACGACACCCTTGCCGTGGATGAGAGCAACGGGCCGATGCCCGCCACCGTCCTGCTCGGTGGCATCGGCACCGACAAGCTGACCGGCGGCTCGGGCAACGACACCATCGACGGCGGCGACGGGAACGACTACCTGTCCGGCGGCGGCGGGTCGGACACCATCAACGGCGGCGCCGGCAACGACGAGGTCGCCGGCGGGGCCGGAGACGACACCGTGGCGCTGGGCGCCGACAATGATCAGTACATCTGGAACCCCGGCGACGGCGACGACCACGTCGATGGCGACGCAGGCACGGACTCACTGCGTTTCAACGGGTCCACGACCGCCGACGAGGTCGACGGCGCTCCGGTGGCGGCCGGACGAGCGGTGATCCGCCGCAACGGCACCCTGCTGGCCGGAGCGGTGAACGTGTCCGGGTTCGAGCAGACCTACCTCACCCTGCGCGGCGGCGACGACACCGTGTCCCTTCACGACCTTGCCGGTTCGGGTCTGACATTGGTCGGTGTCCTGTTCGCGCCGGGACCAGGCGGGTCGCGACTCGGCGAGATGACCGTGTCTGCCGGCCCCGCCACTCCGGCGCACATCCGCATCGGCGGCACGCCCGAGACCGGCGTCACCGTGAACGGGCTCAGCCAGACGATTCGGGTTAGCGGCGCTTCGCACCTGACCGTCTTCGGCAGCGCGGGCAACGACGTGATCGACGCTTCCCGCCTGACGGTGGGAACCGTGAACATCACCGAGCACGGCGACATCGGCTCGACCGGTCAAGGCGACGACACGCTGATCGGCAGTGCCGGCAACGACACCTTGCTCGGGGAAGCGGGCAACGACCGCCTCGAAGGTCGCGGCGGTCAAGACACCCTCGACGGCGGCTCCGGCAACAACGTCGTCATTCCGTAGCCGCCGACGTCCGGGAGTCGACGGGGTCGGCCCCACCTGGCCGGCCCCGTCGTCGAGAACCGGGCAGCCCGCCACACGTCACGGCTACCGCGCGCCGATCAGCCGTGGGCACGTACCGCCATCGCGGCTGCATATTCACCCATCGACGTGGCTGGCGACAACTACCGGACATGGCGTGTGCAGCACGCGGTCATCACTCGATCCGAACTGGAAACAACCACGGCGACCGCGGTTCGCCTCGGCGCAACGTTGCTGCAGCCGCAGCATGACCCGCGCTGGAACGTGCTCGTCGATCCGGCCGGTCATCCGTTCTGCATCACCACCCTGACGCCTCCGGGCTAAGACGAACGTCGGCAACGACCGCAGTCAGCGCTCCACGGCCGAAGACGGCAGCGGTCGGGCTGTGACGCGGCGTTGGAACGCGCGGCAGCCCGCAAAGTGCCTCGCGCGCCAAGTGACGCCGGCGTTGTCGCTGACCCTTCGGACATCAGTGCGGCAATCGTTGCCGGGTGAGCGTCGGGCGAGCCGACGGCTGCGTCCGCGAGGGCGTGAGGCCGCGCATGAACGCGCTGAGGAGGCGGGCGAAGCGCACCGGTTGGTCCAGGTGCGGGAAGTGACCGGCCTGCTCGAAGATCTCCAGCTCACTATTGCTGATGAAGCGGTGGGCAGCGCGGCCGTGCGCAAGCGGGATGATCCGGTCGTCGGCACCCCATACGATCAACGTCGGCACCTGCGCGAGGACCGGAGCGAAGTCGGCGGCGAGCACCGTTTGACCGCCCGGGTCGATCACGGCGCGGGCGGTGGCGAGGAAGGCGCGGCGCGAGTCCGCTACGCCCAAGGACCGGAAGCCGCGCCATCCCTCCACGAGCATCGCCGTGGGCCGCCAACCCGCGCGGTGCAGTACCCGGGCACCGGCCTCGACCGATCGGTGCACGTTCGCCGAGGCGAGCAGCGGCAGCACCCACTCGGCGCCAGGCCAGGTCGCAGACCGCAGCAGTGGGCTGACCTCGCGGCCGAGCCCGCCGCTCGCGATCAGCACCAGGCCCTCGACCCGGCCCGGAAACAAATAGCAGAACTGCATCGCGATGCCACCACCGAGCGAGTGGCCGACCAGTGTGGCCCGTTCGACTCCGAGGTGGTCGAGCAGGTCGCGCAGGGCCGCCGCGTGTGCGGACAGCGAGTAGTCACCGGTCGGTTTGGCCGATGCCCCGTGCCCCAGCAGATCCGGGGCGATGATCCGATAGTGGTCGTCGAGCTCGTCCACGAGATGACGCCAGCTGCGTTGCGAGCCGAGCAGGCCGTGGATGAACAGCACCACCGGCCCGGCGCCCCGGTCCAGGTAGCACAGGTCCCGGCCGTGCAGCTTCGCCGTGCGCGCCGTTGGATCCACCTGTGACCCCGATCTACCCGACAGTAACATCGTCGATGATAGCCGTGGGCCAGCTGCCACACGCGCTCAGCGGCGCCCGACGCTGAAGGCGGCCGCGCTGTGTCGCCGACGAGCCGCGGCGGGTCGGGCCGGTGCTGGTAGTCGGGCCGGTGCTGGTACCGGCCGCGAACCGGTGACGGCGGGCACGTGGGTGGGCGTCGGGGTGATGCCTGCAGCGCGCATCAGGCGGCCCACTTCGCGTTCCTGGTCACGGGACACGAGGGTGACGGCAGCACCGGCGTTGCCGGCGCGGGCAGTGCGGCCGGAGCGGTGCAGATAGGCCTTGTGGTCGGCCGGCGGATCCGCGTGGATCACGAGCGTGACGTTGTCGACGTGGATCCCGCGGGCGGCGATGTCGGTGGCTACCAAGGTGGTGACGCGACCGGCGTGGAAATCGGCGAGGTTGCGCGCCCGGGCGTTCTGGCTCAGGTTGCCGTGGAGTTCGACCGCCGGTACGCCGCTGCGCTCGAGTTGGCGGGTCAGTGATTTTGCGCCGTGCTTGGTGCGGGTGAAGACGACCGTGCGGCCGGACGTGTTGACGAGACTCACCAGGGTCGGCAGGCGATTCTCACGTTCGACGCGCAACGTGTGATGGGTCATCGTGGCGACCGGCGACGCCGCCGAGTCCGCCTCGTGGATCGCCGGATTCGTGAGGTACCGGCGCACCAGGACGTCGACCGCGCGGTCGAGGGTCGCGGAGAACAGCAACCGCTGCCCGGTGGCCGGGGTCGCGGTGAGCAGTCGGCGCACAGCCGGCAGGAAGCCGAGGTCGGCCATGTGATCGGCCTCGTCGAGCACCGTGATCTCGACGGCGGCCAGCGAACAATGGCCTTGCTTGATCAGGTCTTCGAGCCGGCCCGGGCAGGCGATGACGATGTCAACGCCGCGCGAGAGTGCGGCCACCTGCGGTTGCTGGCCCACACCTCCGAATACGGTTCGCGAAGTCAGGCCGGTCTTGGCCGCAAGCGGTCGCAGAGCGGTGTCGATCTGGCCGGCGAGCTCGCGGGTCGGCGCGAGGATCAGCGCGCGCGGTGCGCCGCGGCGGGCGGGTCGCCCGGCGCTGAGCCGCGCGACGACAGGAACGAGAAAGGCGAGGGTCTTGCCTGAACCGGTCCGGCCGCGGCCGAGGACGTCCCGGCCGGCGAGCGCATCGGGAACGGAGGCTGACTGGATCGGGGTGGGGATGTCGATGCCGAGATCGCTCAAGGCGTCGACCAGGCGTGCGGGCACGCCGAGGTCGGTGAATGAAGGCACGAGGGAACGTCGCTATCTGTACTGGTGTCCCGCCGACAACCGGGACCGAGGATTCGGACGGCAAACGCGCGGAACCCGAATTCCGGGCTGCGACGCGCGGTTCAACCCGCGGCAGGAGCGTGACGAATTGATTGAACCCACTATAACCCCGGCTCCGGTCCGGCCGGCGGGAACAAGGGGTCGGCGCTCAGGTGGCCATGGCCCGCTTGGTCGCGGCTCGCGCGGTGCGCAGCGGTTCGCCGAGCGAGTGGAGATGACGCAGCGCGATGGCGTACGACGCGCCCAGGCTCGTCTCGGTATACGTGATGTGATGCTCGGCGCAGTAGTCGCGCACCAGCTGCCGGGCATGGCGCAGGTTCGCGCGCGGCATGCTCGGGAACAGGTGGTGTTCGATCTGGTAGTTCAAGCCGCCTAGGAGCTGGTCGATGAACCACCCGCCTCGTACGTTGCGTGAGGTGAGCACCTGCCGGCGCAGGTAGTCCAGCTTCTCGTCGGCCGCGATGATCGGCATTCCCTTGTGATTCGGGGCGAACGAGCAACCCATGTAGAACCCGAAGACGGCCTGGTGCACGCCGACGAAAGCCACCGCGTAGACCGGTGGCAGCAGTGTGAAGATCGCCGCGAGGAAGACGATCGCATGCACGACGAGCAGGGTGATCTCGGTACGGCGCAGGCTGGCCGACGCTTGTTGGCGCAGATGAGTCACGCTGGCCACGTGCAGGTTCAACCCTTCGAGCAACAGCAGCGGGAAGAACAAGAACGCCTGGACGCGGGTGATCGCCGCAGCGATCGGTCCGCTGCGGTTCGCGGCGTGCGTGGTCGTAAATGCCAGCACGCCTTCCCCGATGTCCGGGTCATGGTCTTCCTTGTTCGGGTTGGCGTGGTGGCGGTTGTGCTTGTCGATCCACCACCCGATGCTCAGCCCGGTCAAGAGGTTGCCGGCGAGCAAGCCCGCGATCGTGTTGACCCGGCGTTTCGCGCTGATCTGCTGATGACCACCGTCATGGCCCAGAAACGCGATCTGCGTGGACGCCACGCCCAAGAGGCCGGCCACGATGAGCACCAGCCAGGTGCCTCCGAGCACGGCCGTCAACCACCAGCATGCGGCGAAGAATCCCAGCGTCAGCACGACGCGCGACGCGTACCGCCGCGGCGTTCGGTGGAGCAGATTCGCTGTCCGGACCGCTCGACTCAGGCCGGCATAATCACTGCCGCCTCGACTTGGGGCCGGGCTCGACACAGCGGACTGTCCGCCAGGACGCGTCCCGATCGTCGCCGTCACGTGCGGGCTCGCGTGCGACCAAGCCGGCTGCCTCCGAACACGAGCGTTGCCAGGAACAACACCGCAGCCAGGACCAACAACCAGATCAGGCCGTGCACGGTCGCGCCGACAATGCCCAACACGATCCACAAGATGATCAGAAACAGCATGAACGCAAGCATCAAAGGGTCCTCTCGGCCGTCTTGTCGAACACCGTGGAAGCCGACGATCTGTCAGGCTCCGCGCGCAGTGCCGCAACGCCGAACAATGCCGGCGCGGCGCAACGCCTCACAGCTTTCGAACGTTGTCCGCGCGCGGACCCTGCTGCCCGCCAATGATGTCGAACTCGACCCGTTCATTCTGCTGGAGAACGCGGTGAGTGCGGTCGGCGAAGTCGCAGTAGTGGACGTAGATGTCCTGTCCGGATCCGTCAGGCGTGATGAACCCGAAGCCCTTGTTGGTGTCAAACCACTTCACCGTGCCCTGGGTCATCGGCCCGTTGTCGGTCGTCGCTGACACTCGGTGCGTCGTCGCAGAGCAAGTATCCCAGCGGTCACAGCCGACACCTATCCGGTCGACTCACGACCAGCTGTCCGTCACCAGGCCCTGAGCTCGGCATCTGCTGGCAGAGCTGCGAAACGATACTGGTCGGCTCATTGTACGCCCGATCGCGGACGCTGCTCGATCGATCAGGCAACCACGGCACGCGGCGTTGGCTCGCCGTGATTTCGAAATCAGCAAGTTGCGACCGACCTGCCATCGATGCCTCAGGGGCGACCGCATGACCATACGTCCGCGGGCCGGACGCCACCGGCTGTCAGCGAAGGCTCGCCAGTTCCGTGACTTCGTCGGCCGGTAGCACACCGTCGATGGTCGCCGACACCTCGGCGTCGAGCAGCGTCGCCTGCCCGCCGTAGCTGGACAGGAAAGGCGTGTCGGCGGCGTCGCGGCCGGCGCAGATACGGACGAGGCTCGACCTCGGCGCCAGCAATGTCGCGTCAATCACATACCACGTGTGGTCGATCACGGCCTCGGTCACTGCATGAAAGTCCATCGGCTGCAGCCCGGGGGCGTACACCGCCGCCAGCCTGGCCGGCACGTCCATTGCGCGGAGCAATGCGATGACCAGATGGGCGTAGTCGCGGCAGACCCCCCGTCTCTTGAGCATGGTGTCCACCGCGCCCTCCGTCGGCCCGCTGGAACCGGGTACGTACGCGAGCCGAGAACCCACCCAAGACGAGACCGCGGCGATCAGCTCGGCCGCGTCGGTGATCCCGGCGAACTCGGCAGCAGCGATCGGGGCCAGTCGGTCGGATTCGGCGTAGCGACTCGGGCGCCGGTAGACGATCAACTCGGCGTCGTCCGCCACGGGTGTGTCGCCTCGACCGATGATCACGGCCTCGTACCCGATCTCCAGTCGGCCCGGCGTCGGATGGCAGACATGTACCCGGCCGGTGCCCGGGATGACTACCTCGTGCAGCGGCACCGGCCGGCCACCGGATGCCGCGTGAAGGCGTTCCTGCAGGTGCGCTTGCCGCTGCCCGGCGGCAGCGATCTGCACCGTCACCCGTGTCGGCGCGCTTACTGCGACCACCAGGTTGGCTCTGACCCGGCGCGGCGCAGGATTGATCGGCGGAGTATCGATCGGCGAGAGCCGACGAGGCTGATCAGCCAACGAAATGCCTCGGCGTGTGCCGGTGCATCGATGAAGGAACCGCCCCACCCGGACAGGTCACGGGCGGGGCGGTCGACCGGGATATCCGCGCCGCAGATTCGGCAGGCAGGGCTCGGCAAGAACGTGAGGTCAATCGATCTCGATCCCGCCGCAGAGGCAGCCCGTGTGTCGAGCACCAGACTGCGACGCTGGCGTCGAATGGCCACCGTGCGGTTCCAGACCGGTGCAAATGACACTACTCGGGTTTCATCGCGGCGAGCCCGAGCCGCGGTGTCGGGTTCGGTGCGGCACTTCCTCGACGGCCTTGTCGCGCTCATCGGTATCGACGGCGAAGGTGTGGTGGATCATCTCGCTCGGGCCGTTGCCGATGTGGGCCGGTCGCAGTGGGCCGGCAACGTCACCAACCCGCCGTCGCCACAGCGTGCGTTCGGGGGGCGAGACCCGCCTCAGCGCCGGCAATCCGAGGCAACCCGGTCGAGTTGATCAGGTTCTCCCGTGAGATGTTCGGTTCGACGCCGTCGAACCGAACATCTCACGGGTGAAGGTGATCGGGTCGGTGGTCTCTGCCTCCAGCAGGTGTCGCCTAGCTGACAGCCGCACTGTCCGCTGCATGACTGTCCCGCCGGCGCGATGCGTGCACATTGAACGGTGTCGGCAAGTCGCCGGGAGTCGGGAAGGGAGCCAACGATGAACCACCGTCAGCTCCTCCACCGGCGCCCGGTACGAGTCGGCATGCGCGATGAGTTCGCCGAGAGCGTCAGCCGGTCCCGCGGCCACGGCCGCGGTGGCGCCGTCCTGATCGTGGGCGCGTTTTCCGGCCCGGACGAGGCGGGGGCATTCGGACCGGGCCGTCGCGCGCCTGCCTGAGCGACGGGGGGCGGCGATACGGAGGGGGGTCGCCGTCTCCCGTCCTCGACCCGGGGCAGATCGCCTCGGGTACGAACCGAGGACAGTGTCATGCCCCCTCGCACTGTGACGCAGCGCTATCGAGAGCCACTGATCGTCACGCTCCGCAATCAAGATCTTCCTCGGTTTGACGAGTCCCGGCCGACCGGACCAAGCTCGGTGCACGCGGCGGCGAGTCGCGCATGACCAGGTTCGTCCACAGGGGGACCGAGGAGATGGCGAAGCGTCGCGTTGCCCGGGGCCGCACGATCGCGACTGCAGCGGTGGCGGCAGTGTTGTTCGTCATACCGTTGCTGATCGCGCAACCCGGCTCGGCTGCGATCACCCAGCCGGTCAGCGTCACCGCGGCCGTGAGCGGCGGCGGGTCCGCCACCGTGGGCAAGCCGGCCATCGTGACGTTCACGGTCACGAACAACGCGACCAACGGCGCGAAACTCGCGCTGTTCACCATCGTCGTGCCCAGGAGTGCCGGCGCTGTCACGCGCGGCACGGCGTCCTCCGGCTGGACCGAAACCCTGCTGCCCTGTGACCTCACCCCGCGCTGCGGCACCCTGCTGCTGGCCAGCGCCACCAAGGCGTCCGCGTTCCTGGCCCCCGGCGCGAGTGCCACCGTCTCGGTGAAATTCACGCCAACCGCGGCCGGCACGCTCTCCTTCCCGTTGATCGGCATCGGCAACGGCCTGTTCACCGCTACGTCGACGCCGACGATCCCGGTCGCAGCAGCCAGCGGTGCGCCCGCAGGCCTGCAGATCACCTCGATAACCGAAAATGGCTCGGTAGTGCCGATCCTGCATGCCGGAACCTCGTTCCAGGTCGCCTACAAAGTGGTCGACGCGGCGGGCAAGCTGGTCACGTCCCCCGACCTCAGCGTTTCGCTGTCCGCGCTTGATCTCGGCCTGCTGGGGAGCCTGGACACCTCGCCCGTCCTGTCCCACGACGGCGTCGGGGTGATCAACGCCACCTACCTGGGCCCGAACATCGTCGGGCTGCAGCTGCAACTGAACTCGGGATCGCTGACGTCCTCGACGGCTTCGGTCGACCTGGTCGGCGGCGCGGTGCACGTGGAGCTGACACCGGGGGTGGGCGTCACCATCACGGTCGGGGACATCGGGCTGTCCACGGGCACGGCCACCGCGATCCTGCAACACGGCGCCTACGCTGATCGTGAACTTCAGCGTCGGCGCTTGCGCGGGCGAGCCTGGCTGCAAGATTTCCGAGGTCGCGTTGCTCGGTGACTTCGGCGGCAGCGGGCACCGAGCCGGCGCTGTACAGCAACGACGACCCGGCGACGATGGACTGGGGCTGCAACCCGAACCCGGAAGCCTGCATGCCGGTGGCCGATTCGGGGGCGCTGAGCGGCCTGCAGAATGCCGAGTTGGAAAAGCACCCGGTAGCGGTTGCGACCTCCAACACGACCGACGAGCCGGTCTTCGAACCGGCTCCGCCCTGCAGCGACCCCGAGAAACCGACCACGGGGATCATCGCCAACCCGGTGGCCCAACAGGTCGGATTCTGCGTCGACGTGAACGCGATCAGCCGGTCGACCGCACAGTGTGACGGGCAGAAGTGCGGTACGTGGACCGGCAACCTCACCATCCCGGTGCTGTTCGTCAACGACCCGAGATTCTCCTTCGGCTAATCGGCCCGCGGGTACCGGTCACTGCCGGCGTAGCCGAGTTCGGCGAAGGCGGCCTCGGCCCGCTGCGCGTACTCGGCGGCCGCCTCGGCCAACCCGAGGCGGCCCTCGAGCCGGCTCAGCTCGCTGAGCACGAACCCGCGCTCGCCGCGGCTGTGTTTGTCGGCGATCTCGAGTGCGCGCACGAGCAGTGACCGGGCCTCGGTGAGGTTGCCGAGGTCGGACAGCGCGCCGCCGTACACCCGCAGCAACCGGGCCAGCAGCTGGACCGCGTCGAGCGATTCCGCGCGCTGCGCTGCCTGCATCGCGATGCCCGCTGACACCTCGGGCGCGCCGCGCATCAGGTTGACCAGTGCGAGCGCCGCGTCGGTCTCGACGACCTCGGTCGGCTCACCGAGGTCGTCGAGGCGCTCACGCGCGTGCTGGAGGAGCTCGGTGCCTTCCTCGAGTGATCCCGACAGCGCGACCGCCGCACCCAGTGCCCGGGTCGCGGAGGCAACCCAGTCGTCGAGTGCGAACGATCGCAACGTCGGCAGCAGCTCCCGAAGCAACTCGCGCGCTGCCTCCGCCTGACCGAGCTGCAGGAGCACGTCGCCGACGTTGTACCGGAACGTCGCGGCGTTGGCAGTGTCGCCCGCCTCGATGGCCAGCTGCACCGCACGCCGGAACGTGTCAAGGGCTTCGAGGCCGTGCCCGTCGAGCCAGGCCAGCATCGCCAGGTTGTTCAGTGCCCGTGACTGTCCCGCGCGGTCGCCGAGCTGCTCGTACAGCGCAACCGCATTGTGTGCGTAAGCGGCGGTCTCCGCGGTGTAGCCGAGCATCGCGAGCGCAGTGAGCACGGCCTGCAGCGCCTCGGCGCGCGCTGCGAGATCGCCTGACTCCTCCGCGTGCCGTTCCGCGCGTCGCGCCCAGGTCAGCGCCTGCTCGTACTGGCCCTGCTGGTAGCGAATGCCGGCGTACATGCCCTCGAGTCGGCTGCGGACCGCGGGATGCGGCGCAGGGTCGTCGTCGAGCTGTTTCAACCCGCGGGTCAGCCTGCTCAGCCCGGCACGCAGGCGCCCGCGGCGGTACTCGATCGACGCCTCGCGGCGCAGCAGCAGCGCCGACTGTGCCGGGTCGCCGTGCAGCCGGCGGCGGGCCGCCCGGAAGGCATCGAGTGCCTGTTCCTGACGTCCGATGCGATAGCGCGCGTCGCCCAGCGCGGTGTTCACCGCCACCAGCTCTGCCGCTGGCACGTCGGCAACCCGCCCGGCGGCCTGCACCGCGCGTGCGTACAGCTCGTCGGCCTGCGCGTAGGCGTACTTCGCCGCCGCCCGCGCGCCGCCGATGCGTGCGTAGCGCCAGGTCTTGTCCGGTCGTTGTGCCTGCGCGAAGTGCAGGGACAGCACCTCGGCGATGTCGTCCGGCTCAGCGGCGCGCTCCTCCAACAGGTCGCCGGCGGTGCCGTGCAACGCGCGACGCATCCGGTACGGCAGCGACTCGTAGGCGGTGTCTCGCACCAACTGGTGCGTGAACTGGACCGATTCGCCGTCGACGCGCAGGAAGTACGCGAGGCGGTGGGTGGCGCCCGGTTCGCCGGCATCGTCGGGCAGCGCGCGGTCGCCGACCAGGGCCTGCCACTCGGCGCGGCCGAAGCGCATGCCGAGCACCGAGCCGTAGCGCAGGACGGTGAGCTCGGCGGCCGGCAGCCGATCGAGCTGGCTGGTGATCAAGGCCTCGACAGTGTCGGGCAACGCGTCGATGTCGGCGCCGTCCACGAGAGCGGCCACCAGGCCGCGCAGGAACAAGGGATTGCCCCCGGCCCGCGCGGAGAGCGACGCGATCACCGTCGGCGGGAGCGCCGCGGTGGCGCCCATCGTCTGCACCAGCCGCTCGGCCGCGGCTCGGTCCAGGGGCGCCGGGCGCACCGAGACGACCGCGGCGCCCTCCGGGCGGAAACCCTCGGTGATCTCGCGCCGGGTCACGACCAGCAGCCAAGGACGGAGCTGCAGGTCGCGGGCCAGATGCCGCACGAGTCCGGCCGAGGCGTCGTCCATCAGGTGGACGTCCTCGAACACCACCACCACCGGGCCGGGCAGCGCCGCGGTCAGCAGTTGCGCGGCCGCCTCGTAGAGCCGTTGCTGGCGGAACTGTTCGCCCAGCGCATCGACCTCGGACGTCGTCGGCACCTCGATGTCGAGGATGCGAGCGAGCAGGGGCAGCCAGACCACGAGCTCGGGGTCGCAGGCTGCCACAGCGTCATGGAACGCGCCCGGATCGCGGGTAGCCGGGTCGAGCCCGAGCACTGCGGTGATCAGTTCGCGGAACGGCCAGTACGGTGTCGCGGTCTCGTACTCGTCGCACATGACGACGTATGCCGGCACTTCGATATCCGAAAGCAGTGTCGTGACGAGGTGTGACTTGCCGATCCCGGGCTCCCCGACGACCTCTACCAAGGTCCCGGCGCCGGCCAGCGCCTCGTGCAACGCCGACTGCAGTGCGGACAGTTCGACGTCGCGACCGACGAGCGTACTGAAGTCGGTTGTCGCCGCGTCGTCCGTTGGTGAACCGAGCAATGCGGCCTGCACCGGCGCGGACTTGCCCTTGACCTGCAGCGGCGGCAACGCCTCGAAGTGGAAGGCGGTGCGTGCGTGTCGGAGCATCGCTCGGGTGCACAGCGCCTGCCCCGGCCCGGCATGCGCGGCAAGTCGCGCCGCGACGTTCACCGCGTCGCCCTTCACGGAGTAGGCACGGCTGAACGGCGGCCCCAGCACACCGGTGAACACCGCCCCTTGGTTGGCCCCCACCTGGACGGCGAGCGTGGTCGGCGTGCTGACGATCTGCCACGCAGTGCGCAGCAACCGGTCCTCGTCGTGGCCGCCGGTGCGCGGGGCTCCGGCCACGATCATGATCTTGCCGCCGTCGCGGTCGAGGTCCGATTCCAGAAATGTCACGCCGTGCCGCGCGCACGCGTGCTGCACGGCGTGCACGCATTGGTCGAGAGCGGCGGCGAGGCCGTCCGGACCGGCCTCGGCCAGTAACGCGTCGGCGCCGGAGAACCGGACGAACCCCACCGCGACCTTGCGGTGCTCCGCGCCGAGTTCGGCGGCGCGCAGGTAGTCGCGCACCGGTGGCGACAGCGCGACGTCGACGTCGGCGTCGGCCGGCGCGACCGCGCGGCCCCGCAGATCGGGAAGCGTCGGTTCGGTGATGAGCAGCGAGAGGTCGCCGACAGGCTCGACGCAGTCGGCCGAAAGCCTCGCCGCGGTCTCGGGGGAGAGCGCGATCTCGCCGGGCCGGGCCGCCGCCTCCAGCTCGGCGGTGCGTGTCGCCGCCGGTCCGCATACGATCAGTTCCCGGTGCACGTCCGGGTCTCCGACCAGGAAGAACGTCAGCTGCCCGGAGTGCAGCCCGGCCGACAACTGCAGCGTCACCGGCCCGCGCGGCGTGCGTACCCGGCCGAAGCGCTCCAGCCGCGCCCGCATCCGGGCAGCCGCGCGCGCCGCCCGAGCGGGGTGTTGCGGCCCGTCGAAGAGCAGCAGCACGGCGTCGCCGGCCCACTTGACCAGATATGCGCCGTCCCGGCTGGCGACTTCGAGCAACCCGGTGAACAACCGGTCGAGGACCTCGGTGAGTTCCTCGGCGCCGACCTTGCCGCGCGCGGTGAGCCGTTCGGTGAGTGTGGTGAAGCCGGAGATGTCGAGGAAGGCCAGCGTGCCGTCGACCTCGCGATAGCGGTTGCCCGGGTCGGTGGCCAGCCAGGAGCGCACCAGGTGGGGCACGAACGGCGCGAGGGAACGCGACGGCGCGCTCGAGGGCAGCATCGCTTGGCTCCAGGGGTGGACGGCCTTGCGGAGGGATTCTCGCGCAACCGTGTATATCGTGACCGGGTGACGGGCAGGCGGATCCGGAAATGACCGACTTGTCTGGCGCGGGTGCCGTCCAGGCGGCCGAGCTCGCCGGTGTGCCGCTGTTCGCCACCTTGTCCAGCGACGCGCTCGGGCAGCTCGCCCGAGCGGCGTTCGTGCGCCGCCTGGGCCCGGGGCAGGTGCTGTTCGTCACCGGTGAACCGAGCGACCACCTCTATGTCGTGCGCAGCGGACGGCTACGCGTGATGACCACCTCGCCGCACGGCGAGCAGTTGGTGCTGTCCTTCGCCGGGCCGGCCGAGGTGATCGGCGAGCTGTCCGCGCTCGACCGGCAACCGCGCTCGGCGGACGTCGTGGCCGCGGAGGCCTCGGTGCTGATCGCGGTGCCCACCCTCGCGGCCCGCGCCGTGCTCGAGAGCGACCCCGGCGCGGTGCTGGCGGTTGCGTTGCAACTCGCGGCGCATGTGCGGCGGCTCACCGGGGCGATGAGCGATCTGATCTTCCTCGACCTGCCCCGTCGGGTGGCGAAACTTCTGCTTTCGCGCGAGTTCCTGCTGCCCGACGGCCGGACCGTCTCCGATCTCGGCGGCAGCCAGACGATGGTGGCGGCCCAGCTCGGCGTGAGCCGCCAGTCGCTGAACAAGGCGCTGTCCGGGCTCGCGCGTCGCGGCTGGATCGAGGTCGAGGGTCAGCGCGTCGTGCTGCTGGACCCACGGGCGCTACAGAAGTTCATGCAGTCCTGACGTCGTCAGGGCTTGATGGCGAAGAACACGAAGCAGGCGAACACCACCAGGTGCACGCCGGACTGCATCAGCGTGGCCCGGCCGGGTGCGATGGTCAGCACCGCCACCAGCACCGTCAGGGCGAACTCGACGATCTGGGTGGAGCCCAGGCCGAGCACGATCGGCCCGCTCAGCCAGATCGAGGCGAAGGCGACCGCCGGGATCGTCATGCCGATGCTGGCCATCGCCGAGCCGAGCGCGATGTTGAGGCTCGTCTGGAACCGGTTGCGCTGCGCGGCCCGCACCGCGGCCAGGGTCTCGGGCAGCAGGACCAGCAACGCGATCACCACGCCGACGAAGGACGCCGGCAGCCCGGCCGCCGCCACGCCCGGACTCGATCGACGGCGACTCGACCTTGGCAAGGCCCACCACGCCGACCAGGGACAGCAGCAGCAGGGCCACGCTGTACTGCGCGAGCCGGTTCGACGGTGGCGGCGGCGTGGGACTCGACGTCGGTGACGACCGTGCCGTCCTCGGTGACCGGGAGGAAGTAGTCGCGGTGCCGGACGGTCTGGGTGAGCACGAACAGCGCGTACAGCGCGATAGAGGCCACGGCGGCGAAGGCCAGCTGCGAGGCGGAGAACTCCCGGCTCTGGACAGGCTGGTGGTGAACCGCGGCAGCACCAGGCCCAGGGTGACGAGCGCGATGATCGCCGACAGCGCGGCCCGCGCGCCCTCCGGGTTGAAATGCGTCGTCCCGGTCGCGCAGCGTCGAGACGAGCAGCGAGAGCCCGATGATCCCCGAGCAGGTGATGATCACCGCTGAGAACACCGTGTCGCGAGCCAGCGACGCCGACTTCTCACCGCCGGAGATCATCAGCGTGACGATCAGCGCGACCTCGATGACGGTCACGGCCACCGCGAGCACCAACGATCCGAACGGCTCGCCGACCCGGTGCGCGATCACCTCGGCGTGGTGTACGGCCGCGAGCACCGCGGCGGCGAGAACGAGCGCGACCATCACCACGCTCCACACCGGCTGATGGCGTCCCCACGTCACGGCGAGCACGATCAGCGCGACGATCGGGGCGATGGTCGTCCAGCTCGTCAGCGCGCGGCGCACGGAGGTGGCGGTCACGCCTCTACCTTGCCGTACGTCCTAACGCCGACCGACGATCCAGTAGGCCGCCGAGCCGGTGGTGTTGACCGCACTGGCCAATCGCCACAGTCGCTTGTCGCCGCGGACCTGCAGGGCCGGGCGGGTCCGCAGGTCGCGCCAGGTCAGGGTGGTGATCGCGAGGTGCACGGCACCGATGGCGGCCAGGACGGGCACGCTGGGTTTGGGATTCATCACCGTCAGCGTACGTGGGATGTATCAGGCGCAGCGGCGGCCATGATCCCGGAAACACGCGACACCGAGGCGGGTGCTCGCGTCGCTCGCGGTGGGCCCGGAGTTCCTCGCGGTGTTCGTCCGGGTGGCGCGGCGCAGCGACAACCCGATCCGGCCGACGAACGGTCAGCGGCGGTGGACACTCACCGCGTAACCACCGCGGTCGTACGGATCGCGTGACCAGGTGGCGAAGCGGTCCACGAGCGTGAGTCCGGCGGCGCGACACCACTTGTCGTAGTCGTCCAGCCCGAACGGCGCCGCCGCGAGCGGCAGGTGCGCGGCATCGAGCCCGAACGCCGTGACGAACAAGCCGTGCTCGACCAGCACGTTCGCGAGGTTGCCGATGACTGCGGACTCGGTGCCGCGGTCGAGGAAGGGCACGACGTTGCCCGCCGCGACCACGAGGTCGAACCGGGTCCCGTCCGGGCGGTACAGTCGCGAGGTCGGCCTCGACCCAGTCGAGGTCCGGCGCGACCGCGCGGGCCCGCGCGAGCATGGCCGCGTCGACGTCGACTCCGACGCATCGGTAGCCGAGCGCGGCGAGCCGGACGGCGACCCGCCCGGTGCCGCAGCCGGCGTCGAGCACCCACGATCCGGGTGACGCGAGCGTGGCGCAGAAGTCAGCCTCGCCGTGGACGTCGTGTCCTTGCGCGGCAAGGCGTTCGAAGCGTTCGGCGTACCGAGACCCGCGGTCCGCACCGGCGGTCTCGGCCCACTTGCGCGCACCGCTATCGACCACGCGGCAGTCCTGCCGACGGCCGAAAATGCTTTGATAATCGAAATTTGGGTCGCTGTGTGGCGGTCAGCGCCAGGCCTGCCGGTCGAACAGCCCACCCAGCAGGCCGATGACCAGCGCGCCCGTCATCATGATTTGCCACCGCTGCGCGACTCACCGGGTCAGCGTATCCGGGATAGGGTCACCGCCGATGTCACTGCTGCGCACGGTGCTGCCGCCGACAGCGGCGGTGCACGAGCGCATGGGCGACGACGACGCCGACGAACGCGTGCTCTTCCCCGCCGAACGCGAGTCGATCGCGGCAGCGGTGCCGTCGCGGCGGCGTGAGTTCGCGTCGGCGCGAATGTGCGCGCGAGTCGCGCTCGGCGAGTTGGGTCAGCCGCCCGTGCCGCTGCTGCCCGACGCCGCCGGTGCGGTGCACTGGCCGCCGGGTTTCGTCGGCAGCATCACCCATTGCGCGGGCTATCGCGCCGCAGCCGTGGCCCGCTCCGCACAGGTCGCGTCGCTCGGGATCGACGCGGAGACCGACGCCGCGCTGCCCGACGGCGTACTGGGCCTCGTGGCGCTGCCCGACGAGCGCGAGGCGTTGGACCGGCTGCCGCTCACGGCCGTGTCGTGGCCGCGATTGTTGTTCAGTTGCAAGGAATCGGTCTACAAGGCGTGGTACCCGCTCACCGGCGCGTGGCTCGACTTCGAGCAGGCCCGGGTGACGATCGACGCCGAACGGGCGACGTTCCACGCCGAGCTGCTGGTGCCCGGGCCGCTGGTGGGCAGCCGTCGGCTGACCGGATTCGACGGCGCCTGGGCGGCGGCCGCCGGGCTGCTCGCCACCGCTGTGGTGGTGCCCGTCGGGCCGTGAGCTACCGCGCGGGTGCCGGCCGGTGGTGGCGGACGACCGGGCGACGCCGCGTCACGACACAGGTGCGTTGCTCGTCCTCCTGCAGCAGCACCCGCAGCCGGCGCAGCGCGCGGTGCCGTGTGGGGCCCAGGCTGCCGCGCGGGACACCGAGCGCAGTGGCGATCTCGTCGTAGGTCGGCTCAGCCGAGTCGGCCAGCGCGCGCACGACACGTTGCTGCGTCTCGGGCAGTTGCTCGATGGCGGCCCACAGCTCGGCGTCCTGCTCGCGGCGCAGCAACGCCGCGTCGACCGGTTCGTCGTCGGCGGGCAGGGCGTGCACGACGTCCGCGACGGAATCGCCGAGCAGCTGCGGCGCCCGGGCGGCGCGGCCGGACACCCGCCAGCACTCACGCCGCGCGGTGATCGCCAGCCAGTGGTGCAGGTTCTCCGGCTCGCGGATGCGGTCCAGGTTCTCCAGCAACCGGATCCAGGTGGTCTGGATGACGTCCTGCCCGTCGTGTTCGGAGAGTCGGCAGCTGTTGGTCACCGACCACAGCAGCCGTACGTAGCGGTTCATGAGCTGCTGCCACGCACCGTCGTCGCCGGCGCGCACGGCGGCCAACAGCTCGGCGGGGCCGGTCTCGGTCGGGCTGTGGTCGAGGATCGCGGTCATCGGGTCTCCTGCGAAGGTGAGGCTGAATTCGGTGTGTCCAGCCTCGCTGTCGGTGCGCCGCTGCGGATCTGTCCGATGACGTAGTTCGGGATGCAGCGCTACGTATCTCTTCCTGCACCAGGCCGGTCGAGCAGGCTCGTGTCGATGCCCTCCTCGCTCAGCCATCGCGCCGCGGCGTGGGCCGGCCAGCGGGCGGACAGCCGCTCCACGTCGGCGCCGAGCGCACCGTCGCCGGCGAGCAGCGACCAACGGGTCCGCACGCCCGCGCCGCGCTTCGTCTTCGTCTGCAGTCCGCTCGGGCCGAGGACGTAACTGCGGGCGCCGTGCTCGATGGCGGCGAGCAGCGGCGCGTAGAAGACCATCGAGAAGAACGCGAACGCCTGCCCGCGCAGGCCCGCGCCGGCGGCCGCGACCCGCGCGTACCACACGCCGTCCCACTCGTAGGCCACGAGCGCACCGAGCAGCTGTCCGGCCTGCTCGCACAGCAACACGTGGCTGAGGTCGTCGAGCGCCTCGGCCTGCATGGTCAGATGCATGGTCAGCATGGCGGCGGTGTCGGCGTGCCCGTAGCGCTGGTGATGGATGGCCAGCAGTGGTGCGATGGCGGCAGCCGACTCGCCGAGGGTGCTCCAGCGCAGTCCCAGTCCCGAAGCGGCGAAGTCGCGCAACTCACGCCGCACCCGCCCGCGCCGGTGCGTGGACAGCCGGGCGAGGTAGTCGTCGACGCCGTGCACGCCGTCGAGGTCGAGCACCGTGGTGAGGTCGGTGAGCAGCGGCTGCGCGTGCAGGTGCGGGGCGAGCTCACCGGCGGCCGGCGCGGTGAGGTACATCGCGGCGCGCCCGTCGACGCCCCAGGCCTGCGCGATCTTCGCGTAGCGCTGGGTGAGTGCGGCGAGCACCGCGTTGCGTTGGGCCGGCGCGAGCGCGGGGTCGATCAGCAGCTCGCCGTCGTAGCCGGCGCGGCCGACGGCCAGCAGTGCCGGGCGCCAGCGGTCGGCCGCAGCGGGGTCGCCGGAGAAGAAGATGCCGCCCGGGTCGTAGAAGGAGTCGGCGCCGGACTGCGAGAGGCCGCTCGGCAGGTAGACCGGCAGCACGCCGATGGCCGCCCCGGTGTCGCCGTACGCCGTCACGTACCAGACGTCGTGGGTCGGGTCGTCCTCGAGCGAGCGCAGCCACGGCCGGGAGCTGTACAGCCCACAGCCCTGGGTGAGCCGGCACCAGTCGGGCGCACTGATCGCATCGACGGTGTCCAGCACCCGCACAGGCATGGTGACGGTCGCGGTCATGGCAAGCCTTCCTCTCGATCTCTGGCCACGAGAGACGCGCCGGACCCGGATTGATACCGGGTATCCGCCGGCCCGTCGAACGGCTCTGCTGGGTCGAAACCCGTGCCGAACCGAGGAGAGACGACCGTGACCACCGTCGACCTGACCGCGAGCCGCTGGCTCACCCGGCCCGATCCGATCACGGAGGCGGCATCGGTGCGCCTGCTGTGCCTGCCCTACGCCGGGGGCGGCGCGTCGCTGTACCGCCAGTGGTCGGCGTCGCTGCCCGGCGTCGACGTGGTGGCGGTGCAGCTGCCCGGCCGCGAGGAACGCATCAGCGAGCCCGCGATCGCTTCGATCGATCCGCTCGTTTCCGCGGTGGCCGACGTGCTCGGCCCGGTACTCGACCGGCCGTACGCGGTCTTCGGGCACAGTATGGGCGCGCGCATCGCGTTCGAGCTCACCCGCGAACTGCGCCGCCGCGGGGAGGCGCCGCCGGCGCTGCTGTTCGTGTCGGCGTGCAAGGCGCCGCACATCCCTCGGGTGCCGACCCCGCCGATTTCGACATTGCCGGACCGGCTGTTCGCGCGGCTGTTGCAGGGCATGAACGGCACCCCTCCGGAGATCCTCGACGACCCGGAGTTCATGCGCACCGTGCTGCCCACCCTGCGCGCCGACTTCGCGGTCGTGGACACCTACGAGTACGACGACGAGCCGGCGCTCGGCACACCGATCCGCGCGTTCGGCGGCACGCAGGACGGCGAGGTACGGGAGGACGACCTGCTGGCCTGGCAGGCACACACCACCGGGGACTTCACGCTGCGCATGCTGCGCGGCGGTCACTTCGTGGTGCGTACGGCGGCGCGGGAGATGACCCGCGCGATCGCGACCGACCTGTCCGCACTGGTGCCGGCATGACCGACGTGCTGACCACCGGCGCCGAGCTCGCGGCCCGTTACGTCACGCACCTCGACGGCCACGACAGCGCGGCCGCCGACCTGCACGAACTCGCCCGCCGCTCGCGGACCGACCCGGCGCTGCAGTCGGTCCTGCGCGCGCCGCTGCTGCTGCGCCCGATGTTCTTGTCCGCCGCCGAGCGCGCGCAGCTGGAAGACGATCTCGCCGCGCTGCAACGGTTGCTGCTGTCGCTGCCAGACCGCCTCTACGGCGGTGACGAGACCCGGATGTGCGCCGAGCTCGGCTTCTCGCCCGTGCAGACCATGGCGATCGAGGAGACGTGGCGCGACACGGACGTGCTGCTCGCGCGCGCCGATCTCATCCGCGGCGCCGACGGCTTCCGGGTGATCGAATACAACCTGCACAGCAGCCTCGGCGGCATCGACAGCGGCCCGTGGCACCAGCCGTTCCGCGAGCTGGACTCGTTCTCGTCCTTCGCCGCCGAGCACGAGCTGACCTTCGTCGATCCGATGGACGGCGTCGCCGGGGTGCTGCGCGGCGCCGCCCGCGACCGTGGTCTGGGCGGGTTCCCGTCACTGGCGATCGTCGACTGGCCGACGTCGTACGCGCAGCTGCGCCCGCGCCTGGACCGACTCGCGGGCCTGTTCCAGCGACGCGGGTTCGACGCGTTCCACTGTCACGCCGGGCAGTTGCAGCTGCGCGGCGGGAAGTTGTTCGCGCACGGGCGGCGCATCGACGTGCTGTACCGGGTGTTCCTCGTCGAGGACGTCGTGCAGGACCCGGCGTTGCTCATGCCGGTGCTCGCGGCACACGAAGCGGGCAGCATCGTGCTCGCGATGTCGTTCGTGGCCGAGCTCGCCGGCAACAAGGGGTGTCTGGCGCTGCTCGCCGATCCGCGAAACGCGGCGGCGCTCTCCGACGCCGAACGTGATCTCGTCCGGCGCCTCGTGCCGCCGACCCGGTGGGTCCGCGACGTGCCACGCGCCGAGCTTACCGCGCGCCGGCCCGAGCTGGTGATCAAGCCGGCCGGCGGTTACTCCGCACACGGGGTCACCCTCGGGGCGGCGGCCGACGCGGCCGAGTGGGGCCAGGCCGTCGACGCCGCGCTGGCGGCCGGCGGCTACGTCGTCCAGGAGCGGGTCGACGCGCTGCCGGAGCTGGTGCCGGGCGCCGACGGCGGCCAGGTCGCGATGGACACCAACTGGGGGGTGTTCCTCGCCGGAAACCGTTACAACGGCGCGATGATCCGCGCGGTGCCGGCCGCCGACCAGCAGGTCATCACGACCTCGACAGGCGCTGCCATCGGCGCATGTTTCGTACAGCGTGCGCCGTGTAGCGTCACGCGCCGAGCCGGGTTCGAACACGAGGAGTGATCAGGATGTCCCGTTTGGAGAAGTTGTCGTTCTTCGCGACGCCGCGCCCGAGCAGTTTGCACACGGCGGTCATCGCAGTGGAACAAGATGGCGAGGACGTCGTTCTCACGGTCAATGCGACGAACGGCGAGGCCACGTTCAACATGACCGGCGCGGAGGCGCAGGAGATCATCGACACGCTGCAGAACCAGCTCGGTGGTGCGCAGGTCGAGTCCGGTGAGGGCTGGGACGACACCGTCAACGAGCAGGAGTGAGGCGGTGACGCGCGGCTGAGTCGCGTTCACCGCAGGCGCCCTGTCCTGCGTGCGTTGCATGCGCGGGTCATCCACCGGTACCTCCGACCGTCGGAGGCCGGCACGGCGGGTCGGGGACCCGGGTTGTGGCATCGGCGCAACGCAACGAGCCACGGGAGCCGGTCATGAACCGCCTCGTCAGCGGCGCCGTCCTCGGTAGCGCCGGGATCGCCGCCGTCCTCGACCTGCTCGGGCCGGTGCCGACGCCGCCACCGTGCACCAGGTCGGGATACTCCCTGCCGACTGGCGACCACGTCGCCACCGTCCGTCGCATGGGTGGAGCAACCCCGAGCCATCTCGTCGACGACGGCATCGTCACGGGCAATGAGTCCGGGAACAGCTGGCAGTTCGACCACGACGCGGCAGACACGGTCACGGCCTCGATGACAGATGGCGGCCACTGCGACGCCGGCTTGAGCGTCGCGCCAACCGCCACGGCTGCCCGCTACGCGCTCGCGATGGCGGTGCTCGATCGGGCCACGACGGCGGCCGCCTGACCGCGCGAGCTGACGTCGAGTTTGCGCAGCACGTTCGACACGTGCACCCCGACGGTCCGGTGGCTCAGGTACAGCCGCTCGGCGATCGCCTTGTTGCTCAGCCCCTGCGCGATCGAGTCGAGCACCTCGCGCTCGCGAGCGGTGAGCCCGAAGCGCGCGAGCGCGTCGGCCCGGTCCGGGGCGTCGGCGTCGAGGTCGATGCGGGCGCGCCGGGCGACGCCCTCGGCGCGCGCCATGAGCGCGGTGGCAGGCAGCGCCTGCGCACTCGCGTATGCACGGCTCAGGTGCCGCGCGGCGACGCGCGGGGTCTGCCGGGCGCGCAGCATCGCCTCGGCGCACCGGATCGAGCAGTACGCGGCGTCCAGCGGCCGGTCCAGCGCATTCCAGGAGGCGGCTGCCGCGGCCCACAGCGGCACCGCCGCTGCAGCACCGGCCGCCCGATGCGCCGCACCGGTCAGACAGTTGGCGGCGACCTCGGGACTGGCGTCGGCCCGGTCGAAGGTGCGCAGCCGCTCGTCGAGGTCGGCCGCCTCATCTCCGCGGGCCACGCGCAGCCCGAGCACGAGGAGGTGGGTCTCCATGCCGGCCGGCGCCGGGTCCGGCAGCGCCGCGAGCGCGCAGCGCACCGACCGCAACGCCCTGGGGCCGTCGTCGTGCGCCGCGGCGAGCTCGGCCTCGGCGAGGTGCAGGTCCATCGACAGGAGTGACAGGTCGTGGCCCTCGATCAGCCGCCACGCGGTGTCGAGGTGCACCCGCGCGTCGGCGAGTCGGCCGGTGGCGGTGTCGAGCTCGGCGCGGGCCAGGTGGGCGTAGGTGGCGCGGCTGGTGGGCAGCTCGCGCCCGAGCAGCTCGTCGCTCAGCTCGCGCGCCTCGGCCCACCGGCCGGTCAGGCGCAGCAGCACGATTGCGTTCTCGGTGAGCGCAGCGCCGGCCGCCGCGTCCAGTCCGTAGCGCCGGATGAGTTCGATACCGGCGAGCGCGACGTCACAGGCCGCGCCGGTGTGCCCGGCCATCGACAGCGCGAAGGACAGATTGCTGGTGGCCCGCCGGCGGTCGTCGAGGTCGCCCCAGAGGTCGAGCAGTTCCTGCCCGGCCCGCACCAGGTCTGCGCCCTCGCCGATGACGCCGGAGAAGCACAGCGCCATGCCGAGCGACACCCGGGCCCGGCCCTCGGCCGCGTGCGCCCCGACCCGCACGGCGAGGTCGATGGCCGCGCGGGCCGGCGCGATGATCGCCTCGTGGTGACCGGCGAGCAGCCGGATGTGCACGCTCGCCGCGGCGGCCGCGGCCGACAGCGCCGACGGCGGCGCGCCGTCGAGAAGTTCGCAGGCCCGGTCGAACGCGCGCCGGGCCTCGTCGGTGAGCCCCTCGTCCCACAGGTACTGCCCGGTCCGCTCCTGCAGCTCGGCGAGGTCGTAGGGGTCCGACGCGAAGCTCTGAGCGCGTTCGGCCAAGCCCAGCGCAGCGGCGATGTCGCCGTTCCAGCGGGCCGCCTCGGCGGCGTCGCGCAGCAACTCGCGGGCGAACGACGGCTCCGGCGTTTCCGGCGTCCGGTCCATCAGGTCGACGGCCCGGCACAGGTGCAGCCACGCCGTCGAGTACGCATACACCTCGGCGGCCATCCGGCCGGCGGCCGCCGCGGCCGGGAGCGCCGCGTCCCAGCGCCGGGCGGCATACCAGTGCGCGGCGAGCTCGGCCGCCCGGCTCGCGCTCGTGGTGGACTCCGGGTCCGCGCCGAGCGCGACCGCCACGGTCTCGTGCAACCGTCGCTGCTCGCCGGGCAGCAACCGGCTGACCACGGCGTCGGCGGTCATGACGTGCCGGAACTTGTAGTCGCCGTCGCCGTCGTCGGGGTCGGCGACGAACACGCCACCGGCCACCACCTCGTGCAGCGCGGCCAACAGGTCGGGATCCGCCAGGCCGGCCGCGGCGGCGAGGAACTCGTGCGTGACCGGCCGGCCGACCACCGCCGCGAGGCGCACGATCTGCGCGGCAGCCGACCCCAGGCGGGCGGTGCGGGCGAGCAACACGTCCTGCAGGGTGGCCGGCAGGTGGTCTCGGTCAGGAGCGCACGCGAGCTCGGCGGCGATGAACGGATTGCCCTCGGACCGGGCGAAGATGCGCTCGATCGCGTCTGCCGGCGCGGCCGGACCGAGCTGGGCGGCGACGAGCTCGGCGACCTCGCTTCGCGAGAGACGCTCCAGCTGCACCCGGGCGGTGGTCCGGCCACGCCCCACCACGCTGAGCAACTCGCGCAGTCCAGGTCGCGAGTCCAGGTCGTCGTCGCGAAACGTCAGGATCAACATCTGCCGCGGCGCTTGATTTCGGAAAAGGAAGGCGATGAGATCGAGTGTGGACGGGTCGCTCCAGTGCACGTCCTCGAATACCACGACCAGCCCGTCGCCATCGCAGCGGGTCAACGCATCGAAGACCCGCAGCACCCGCTCGAAGAACTCGGCTCGGCCGCCGACCGGGTCGCCGTGGCCGGCGAGCAACGTGTCGACGTCGGCGCGGGTGCGTGCGTCAAGGTGCAGGTCGGTGCGCCGGTGCAGCGCGCGCAGGATCTCGGCCACGGGGGCGTACGGGATGGGGTCGCCGGACAGCTCGACGCTGCCGCCGACGAGCACGCGTGCGCCGGCCGCTCGGCGTTCGGCGGCGAACGCGTCGATGAGATGCGTCTTGCCGATGCCCGCCTCGCCGCACACCAGGGCCACGGTCGGCTCGTCCGCACCTCGTTCGGCCGACATCCGCAGCCGGTCGAGCGCCGGCTCGCGGCCGACCAGATGAGACACAGGGACCGCTACCGCCACATGGTGATAGACGCCGCCGGGCGCCGTTTGATACCGCTCGCAGGTGAGGCGGCGGAGGGGCGTGTCAGAGGCGCGTGACCCGGCGAGCGAACAGGTGCATCCCGGCGGCGGTGAGCGACACCGCGAAGGCGGTGCCCACGCCCAGGAAGGTCAGCGCGTTCATGTGCGGCACCTGCGGGGTGAGCGCCGCGCGCAGGCCCTCGCTCATGTACGACAGCGGGTTCACCAGCACGCCGGCGTGCAGCCAGGCCAGCTCGCGCAGCGCGTACCACGGGTAGTAGACGCAGCCGAGGAACGTCAACGGCACCACGAGGACCGAGAACACCAGGCCCATCCGGGCCGGCGGCACGATCGTGCCGATCGCGAGCCCGAGGGCGCCGGAGATCCAGCAGGCGAGCACCAGCACGGCCGCGAGCAGCCACGGCCGGTCGAAGTGCAACGACACCGACGCCGAGGAGATGAGCAACCCGAGGGGCAGCACCAGCGCGGCCGCGAACAGGCTCTGCACCGCCCCGAAAACGATCTTCTGGCCGCCGACGGCCCACAGCGGCACCGGCGCCATCACCCGGTCCTCGATCTCTCGGGTGGCGCCGAACTCGATCGCGAGCGGCAGGCTCACCGACGAGACGCCGCAGAACACCGCGGTCACCGCCACCAGACCGGGGATGAGCACGCTGGCGAAGCGGTCCGCGCCGCCGCCGACCTGCTGGCCGATGCGCGGGAACAGGTAGGCGAACACGAAGATGAACAGCACCGGCTGGGCGAGGGTGCGAAGCAGGAACTCGCCGACGTTGTGCCGCAGCACGCCGATGTCGCGCAGCATCAACCCCCAGCACGAGCGCAGCACGTCGCGCGCGGTGGTGGCGTCGGCCGTCGGGCGCGAACGGACGTCCGGCGCGGCGTGCCGGCCGGCGGGCGCCATCGCCGCGACCGGCGGTCGCGGATAGGGCAGTGGTCGCGACCGGGGTCGGTCGAGCACGGTCTCAGTCACGGAGGTCCCTCCCGGTCAAGGCGATGAAGACGTCCTCGAGGGACGGTTCCTGCACGTTCAGTTCGGTGATCTCGGCGGCACTCGCGACCGGGACGACGTCGGCCACCGCCGACTGCCCGCGGTGGGTGCGGATGTCGTAGCGGTTGCCGTCGGCGCTCACTGCCACCACGTCCGGCACCTGCCGCAGCGCCTGCACGAGCGCCACGCTCGGCCGGCTGACCGTGACGGTGATCCTCGTCGTGGCGCCGGCCGCCCGGGTGAGCTCGGCCGGGGTGCCGCAAGCCAGCACCCGGCCGGCGTCCATGATCGCGACGCGGTCACACAGGCGGTGCGCCTCGTCGAGGTTGTGCGTGGTGAGGAACACCGTGGTGCCGGTGGCCCGCAGCTCGGCGATCTGGTCCCAGAGCGCGAGCCGGCTCTGCGGGTCCAGCGCAGCGGTGGGTTCGTCCAGGAACAGCACCGTCGGCCGGTGGGCGACGGCCCGCGCGATCTGCACCCGCTGCACCATGCCGCCGGACAGCCACGCCGGTTTGTGCCCGGCCCGCGGCGCGAGGGCCGAGCGCTCGAGCAACTGGCCGGCACGCGCTCGCGAGTCGTGTCGGCTCATGCCGAAGAACCGGCAGTGGAAGTAGAGGTTCTCGAACACCGTGCAGGAGCGGTCGAGGGTGTTCTGCTGGGTCACCACGCCGATGTTGCGGCGAACCGACAGTCCGTCGGTGCGCACGTCCCAGCCGGCCACGCGCACCGCACCCGAGCTCGGTGTGACGCGCGTGGTGCAGACGCTGATGGTGGTCGACTTGCCGGCACCGTTGGGGCCGAGCAGGCCGAAGGTCTCGCCGGCGTCGACCTGCAGGTCGACGCCGGCCACGGCGGCGCGTTCGGCCTTCGGGTAGCGCTTGGTCAGTCCATTGATCGCCACGGTGCACGCGGTCACGGTGATTCCCTTCGAGGTGCCGATGTCCACCTCGATAGAGCGGATGGGTGCCGCGGCGGATACCCGGCGCCCGAGGTATCCGGGCGCGCACAGCCGCCTCGTATGTGGCGTGAACGGCAACGTCGAGATGTACCGATCCGACCGCGAGCTCGTGCTGGAGTGGGGCACCGGCGCAACGGCGCCCGCCCCGGACTGCACGCTGCACGCGCTCGTCGCGCGCGCCATCGCCGCGCATCCCGATGCGGTCGCGGTGACGCACGACGGCCGGACGCTGACCTACGCAGAACTCGACCGCGCCGCCGACCGGATCGCCGCGCGGCTGCGTGCCGTCGGCGCCGGCCCCGCAGCGAACGTCGCGGTCCGTGTGCATCGCGGGCTGATGACACCGGCGGTGCTGCTCGGGGTGTTGCGCACCGGCGCCGCCTACTTGCCCGTCGACGCCGCGCTGCCCGCTGCGCGCGTCGCGATGATGCTCGCCGACGCCGCGCCCGTCGCGGCCGTGGTCGACGCGGATCAGACCGCCGCGATCCCGCCCGGCCTGCCGGTCGTCGACGTGGCCAGCGAAACGGGCGGCCCACCCGTCGATACCCAGCCTGCCGGCGCCCCCGACGACCTGGCCTACGTGTTGTTCACCTCCGGCAGCACCGGGCGCCCCAAAGGCGTCTGCGTCGAACACCGCTCCGTCGTCGATTTCGTTTTCCACAATGCGATCGCGTACGACGTGCGACCCGGCACCCGGATGCTCGCGATGGCCAGCCTCGGCTTCGACGTGTCGGTCGCCGAGATCTTCACCGCGCTCGCCGTCGGCGCCACCCTGGTCGTCGCCACCGACGCGGACCGGACCGACACCGACGCGCTCGGCGCCCTGCTGCGCCGCGAGCGGGTCGTCGTGGCCGAGCTGCCGCCCGCACTGCTCGCATTGCTCGACCCGGCCGACTATCCGGACCTCGCGCTGGTGTCGGTGGGCGGCGAGGCCCCGGCGGCGCCGCAGGTCGCACGGTGGGTGCGGGCCGGGGTCCGCGTCGTGAACGCCTACGGTCCCACCGAGACCACGGTCACGGCGACGTTGATGGACTGCAGCACGGACGCCGCCGGCGTGCCGATCGGCCGGCCGATGGCCAACCACCGCGTCTACGTGCTCGACCCCGACGGCGAACTCGCCGCGCCCGGCACGCCGGGGGAGCTCGCGATCGCCGGTCCAGGGGTCGCCCGCGGCTACCTGGGCGCACCCGAGCTCACCGCGCAACGCTTCGTGGCCGACCCGTTCGCCGGCTCGGGACGCATGTACCGCACCGGCGACCGGGTGGTGTGGAACGCCGACGGCCGGCTGGTGTTCCTCGGCCGGGTGGACAGCCAGCTGAACGTGCGCGGCTACCGCATCGAGGCCGCGGAGGTGGAGTCCCGGCTGCGCGCACACCCGGCCGTGGCCGACGCCGCTGTGGTCGTGCGCGACGACGGCGCGGGTGACCGGCTCGTCGCGTTCGTCGTGACGCAGGACGACATCGCGAGCGCCGCGCTCGGCGACTGGGCGGCGCAGGAGCTGCCCGCATACATGTGCCCGGCTCGGTACCTGCCGGTTCCGGCGTTGCCGCTGAACACCGCCGGCAAGGTCGACCGGCTCGCGCTCGCGGTGTCGAAGGTGGCGCCGGAAGCCACCCGGGTGGTGAGCGCACCACGCACGCCCGGCGAACGGGCCGTGCGCGACTGCTGGGCCGAGGTGTTACCGGCCGGCACGGTGTTCGGCATCCACGACGACTTCACCGACCTCGGTGGGCACTCGCTGCTCGCGATGGGGGTGCTGGCCCGGCTGCGCCGCCGCCTCGATCTCGAACTCACTCCGGCCGACCTGGCCGCCGCGGCCACGGTGGCCGGGCTCGCCGACCTGATCGCGGCTCGCACCGCGACGGTGGCCCGGCCGCCGGTGTCGGCTCTCGGCGCGGCCCGGCCGCCGGCGTCGCGGGCCCAGACCCGGCTCCACTTCGCCGAGACGCTCGATCCGGGCCGCCCGACCTATCACCTGCCGCTCGCGCATCGCATCACCGGCGCGCTGGACGTGCCAAGCCTGCACGCCGCCCTGGCTGCGGTGGTCGCCCGCCACGACACGCTGCGCGCGCGTTTCGACGGCCCGACGACGTGCGTCGTCGAGCCCACGCTCGACCTGCCGCTCGAGTACACCGACCTCGGGCACCTACCCGATCACGCCCGCGACGACGCCCTGACGCAACTCCTCGACCACCTGCTGCTCGCGCCGTTCGATCTCGAGACCGCACCGCTGTGGCGGGCCGGCATCGTCCGGCTCACCGACGACGAGCACATATTCGCGCTGGTCGCGCACCACGCGATCGCCGACGGCTGGTCGCTGAGCATCCTGCTCACCGAGCTGGCGGCAGCGTATTCGGGAACCGAAATGCCTGTGCCGGTTGTTCAATACGGCGACTTCGCGGCCTGGCACAACGACTGGCTCGACACCGCCGATCACGCCGACCAGCTCGGGCACTGGGCCCGCGTCCTGGCCGGCGCGCCACCCCACCTCGAGCTGCCCACCGACCGGCCCCGGCCGCCGGTGCAGGCCCACCACGCCGGGCGCGCCGCCGTCACGGTCCCGGCACCGCTCGCGGACCGGCTTGCGGCGCTGACTCGCCGGCACCGGTCGACCCCGCTGGCCACGCTGCTCGCGCCGTTCGCGATGCTGCTCGGCCGGTTGGCCGACACCGACGACGTCGTGGTGTCCTGCCCGATGTCCGGCCGGCTGGAAACCGTACTCGAAGGTATGGTCGGCCTGCTCGTCGACACCGTCCCGGTGCGCGTGCGGATCGGGACAACCGTGTGCGACACGCTGGACCGGTGCGCAGCGTCGGTGCGCGACGCCCAGGCCCATGCGCAGGTGCCGTTCGACCTGATCGTCGACGCCGTCGCGCCGCCTCGCGACCCGAGCCGACCCGCGGTCGCGCAGGTCGGGTTCAACCTGCTCAGCTACCCGGCCGAAGAGTTGCTGCTGGCGGGCACCGCGACCGCGGAACTGGTCCTCGACCCACCCGGCTCGCTGCTCGACCTGACGCTCTACCTCCGGCCTGCGGCGGCGGGTGGCTGGGAGGTCGAGGCGGTGTACCGGACCGATCTGTTCGACCCCGAGCGCATCCAGGCCCTGCTCGACGCCTATGTCGGCTTGCTGCACCAGGTGGTCGCCGACCCCGCGACACCGGTGGCCGAACTGTCGCTGGTCACCGCGCGGGCGCGCGCCGTGCTGCCCGACCCGAACGCCACGCTCGCAGCCCGGTGCGGCCCGACCATGGAGGAGCGCTTCACCGCCCGGGCCGCCGCACAGCCGGACCGGCCGGCGATCGCGGGCCGCTACACCTACGCCCAACTCGCCGCCGCGAGCGACAACGCGGCCGCGGAGCTGCGCGGATGCGGTGTGGGCGGCGGTGACGTCGTCGCCGTGCCCGCCACCCGCACGCCGGAGCTCGCCGTCGCGCTCCTGGCGGTGCGCAAGACGGGGGCCGCCGTCCTGCTGGTCGATGCCGCACACCCACCGGCCCGGCTCGCCGCCGCACTCGATGCCGCGTCGGCCACCGCCTGGCTGCCGCTGACCGATGCTGCCGCGCCGCCTGACGTCCGCGGCCGGCGCTGCCTCGCGCCGCTCGCCGAGCTGGTGCGCCGCGGCGCCGAGCGCCCGCGCCAGCGAACCGCGCTCACCACGCCGGCCGACCCGGCGTTCGTGCTCTGTACGTCCGGCTCCACCGGCACGGCAAAAGCGGTCATGTCCAGCGGGCGACCGCTCGCGCATTTCGTCGACTGGTATGCAGGCGCTTTCGGGCTGACGGGTGCGGACCGGTTCGCCGCGCTGTCCGGCGTCGCCCACGACCCGATCCTGCGCGATCTGCTCGTGCCACTGGCGATCGGCGCGAGCGTGTGCATCCCGCCCGAGGACGTGTTCCGGGCGCCGGACCGGTTGCTCGCCTGGCTCGCCGCGCAGCAGGTCACCGTCGCGCACGTGACCCCGCAGCTGGCCCGGCTGCTCGCCGGCTGCGCCGCAGCGGCCGGCACCAGCCTGCCGGCGCTGCGGGTGCTCGCCTGCGGTGGTGACGTGCTGCGCGGCAGCGACGTCACCGCCCTGCGCGCGCTCGCCCCCGATGCCACGCTGGTCGCCGGCTACGGCACGACCGAGACGCCGCAGTTGGCGGCCTGGCAACCGATCGCTGACGAAGGCGCCCGGGCGCGGGTGCCGCTGGGACGCGGCATCAGCGGCACTCAACTGCTGGTGCTCGACCGCGCGGGACGCCTGGCCGGCATCGGCGAGCCCGGCGAGATCGTGGTGCGCAGCCAGTTCCTCGCCGACGGTTATACCGGCGGTGATCGGGGCGGCTTCGGTTTCGGCAACGGACGGTACGCCACCGGCGATCGCGGCCGGTTCCTGCCCGACGGCCGGGTCGAGATCATCGGCCGCAGCGACAGCCAGGTGAAGATCCGCGGCTTCCGCGTCGAGCTCGGCGAGATCACCGAGGCGCTGCGCGGCACCCCCGGAGTCGCGGATGCGGTGGCGGTCTGCGAGCCCGAGCCCGACGGCGACAACCGGCTGATCGCCTACGTGGTCGCCGCGACAGCGATCGACGTCGACGGCCTGCGCCGGCAGTTGCGCAGCCGGCTGATGCCGGCTGCGGTGCCCGCGAGCATCCACGTCATCGACGCCGTGCCGCTGACCTCGAACGGCAAGGTCGACGTCGCGGCGCTCGCCGCGGCCGCGCGCACTCCGGCGCGACCGCGGATCGTCAGCGGGCCGGCCGACCAGGTCGAGTCGAGGATCGCCGCGGTGTGGCGCAGCGTCCTCGGCCTCGCGACGGTCGGGGTGGAGGACAACTTCTTCGACGTCGGCGGAACGTCGCTTCGGATGGTCGAGATCCAGACGCGTATCCGCCAGGTGCTCGAGCGGCCGGTGTCGATCGTGGACCTGTTCCAGTACCCGACCATCCGCGCCCTGGCCGCGCACCTGCGCGCCCGCGACGTGCCGGACCACACCGCCGACGCTGCTCGCGACCTGGCCGCGCGGCGCATCGATGCGCGACGCAGCCGGCGCCGGCGCGCGGCCTGAATCGCCGCACCGACAGCGAATCGGTGGTACCTGATCGGCCTTCGCCCGGCTCCTCTGGACGACCGCACACGACGACTGAACAGGATCCGTCAATGAACGAGTACGAGAGCGACAGCGAGGCCGCTGTCGAGCCTATCGCGGTGATCGGCATGGCGTGCCGGGTGCCGGGCGCGGCCAACGTGGACGAGTACTGGGCCAACCTGCGCGACGGCGTCGAGTCGATCCGCACGTTCACCCGCGACGAGGCCTTGGCGGCCGGCGCGAGCCGCAAGTCGGTCGACGACCCGCAGCACGTGTTCGCGAATCCCATCCTCGATCACGTGGAGGATTTCGACGCCGCCCTGTTCAACTGCACCCGCCGCGAGGCGGAGATCCTGGACCCGCAGCACCGGGTGCTGCTCGAGTGCGCCTCGGCCGCGCTCGACCACGCCGGCTACGACCCGGCGCGCTTCGCCGGCGACATCGGCGTCTACGCCGGCGTCGGCTCCGGCGAGTACCAGTGGTATCACCTGCTGCCGGACAAGGCGCTGGTCAGCGCCGTCGGCCACATGGCGATCGCGCTGGCGAACAACACCGACTACGCCTCCACCCTGGTGTCCTACAAGCTCAACCTGCGCGGTCCGGCCGTCTCGGTGTCCACCGCGTGCTCCACCGGGCTCGTCGCGGTCCACCTGGCCAGCGAGGCCGTCCGCAACGGCGAGTGCGACATGGCGCTGGCCGGCGCGTCGTCGGTGGAGCTCATGCAGTGGCACGGCTACACCCACCACGAGGGCGGCATCCTCTCGCCCGACGGCCACTGCCGCTCGTTCGACGCCGACGCGAAGGGCACGTTGTGGGGCAGCGGCGGCGGCATGGTCGTGCTCAAGCGGCTGTCCGACGCGATCGCCGACGGCGACACCGTGCACGGCGTGATCCTCGGCTCGGCCGTCAACAACGACGGCTCGGACAAGATGGCCTTCTCGGCGCCGAGCGTGCTCGGCCAGTCCGCGGTCATCCGGCAAGCGCTCGGCGTCGCCGGTGTCGACCCGGCCACCATCTCCTACATCGAGGCGCACGGCACCGGCACCAACATCGGCGACCCCATCGAGGTGCGCGCGCTGTCGGCCGCGCTCGGCGATCGGGCGCCGCAGCTCGTGCTGGCTCGGTTCGGTGAAACCGAGCATCGGCCACCTCGCGGCGGCGGCCGGTGTCGCCGGGCTGATCAAGACGGTGCTGTCGCTGGAGAACGAGACAATCGTGCCGACGCTGCACTTCCAGCAGCCGAACCCGGCGATGGAGATCGAGCAGACCCCGCTGCGGGTCGTGAACCGCAAGCAGGAGTGGAAGCGGTCGCAGACGCCGCGACGCGCCGGCGTCAGCTCGTTCGGGATGGGTGGCACCAATGCCCATGCGATCGTGGAGGAGGCACCGCTCGCCGAATCGAGCGGGGCCAGCGGCCGACCGCAAGTGATCACCCTGTCGGCGAAGACCGCCTCGGCGCTCGACACACTCAGCACCGACGTCGCGCACGCGCTGCAGGGCGACCCGGAGCTCACTCTCGACGACGTCGCGTTCACGCTGCAGGAAGGCCGTCGGCAATTCCCGTTCCGCCGCGCGCTCGTGGCCGCCGACACCGCCGACGCGATCGACGTGCTCGGCGGAGCCGCGCCCCGGCGGCTGCTGGTCGGCCGCGCGCCGAGCGGTCCGACCGCGCCGGAGACGGTGTTCCTGCTTCCCGGGCAGGGTTCGCAGCGGGTCGGCATGGCCCGCGAGCTGTACCAGCACTTCGACGTCGTGCGGCAATGGATCGACCTGGGCGCGGATCTTCTCGCTCCTGCCCTTGGTTTCGATTTACGTAGTCTGTTGTTTGCGACCGAGGGGGTCGACGCCGCGGCCGAACGCTTGCGGCAGACCAGCATCACCCAGCCCGCGCTGTTCGTGGTGGAGTACGCGCTCGCCAAGCTCTGGGAGTCGTGGGGCGTGACGCCGCAGGCCATGATCGGGCACAGCCTTGGTGAGTACGTGGCGTGCTGCCTGGCCGGCGTCTTCGACTTCGCCGACGCGCTGCGCATCGTCGCCGCCCGCGGCGCGCTCATCGAGTCGGCGCCGCCCGGTGCGATGATCTCGATCCCGCTCGACCGCGACAGCCTCGAGATCGACGGCACCGGACTCGACCTCGCGGCGATCAACGCGCCGATGAACTGCGTCGTGAGCGGACCGCTGGACAAGATCGACGCGTTCGAGGCCGCGATCACCGAGGAGGGCATCCCGGCGACCCGGCTGCGGACCTCGCACGCCTTCCACTCGGTGATGCTCGAACCGCTGCGCGCGGCGATGGCCGCCGTCTTCGACGGCGTCGCGCTGCAGGCGCCGGCCGTACCGGTGATCTCCAACGTCACCGGCACGTGGCTCACCGCCGAACAGGCCACCGACCCGCAGTACTGGGCCGAGCACATGTGCCGGCCGGTGCTGTTCGCGGCCGGCCTGCAGACCGCGCTCGCCGACGGCGCGAAGGTGCTCGTCGAGGTGGGCCCGGGCAACGCGCTGTCCGGCCTGGCCCGCATGCAGCTGCCTACCGGTACGCCGGACCCGGTGGCGACCATCCCGCCGCACGTCGACGACGAGGCGGGCGCGCAGCTCGAGGCCGCGGCCCGGCTGTGGACACTCGGCGTGGCGGTCGACTTCTCGCCCAGCCGCGTCGGCGCCCGGCGCCGGGTGCCGCTGCCCGCCCACCCGTTCGAGCGGCAGCGATACTGGATCGACGGCGACAACGGCACCTCATTGACCTCCGGCCTGGTGGCGCCCGAGGACGAGCGGCCGGAGGGCCGACAGGAGATCGACGACTGGTTCTGGCAGCCGGTGTGGCAGCAGACGCCGTGCCCGGCTCCCACGGAGCTGCCCGAGGGGCCCTGGCTGGTGTTGCACGACCAGGGCAGGCAGGCCGGCCGGCTCGTCACCGCCCTGCGCGAGCGGGGCGCGCCGGTCGCGACCGCCACCATCGGCACCCGGTTCAGCAGCGACGCCGACGGCTGGACCGTCGACCCGAGCGAGCCGGCGCACTTCGAGCAGCTGCTCGACGCGTTGTCCGCGGCCGGGCAGGCGCCGCGCCAGATCGTGCACGCCGCGGCCTTCGGGCTCGACGGTGACCTGCTCGACCCCGACGCAGCGCGGCAGGCGATCGCCCTCGGCTACGACGCGCTGATCCATCTCGCCCAGGCGCTCGCGGCGCGCGACGCCACCGAGGACGTGCAGCTCACCGTCGTCACCCAGGGCGCCGAGTCGGTCACCGGTGGCGACGTGCGCAACCCGGCGGCCGCAGTGGTGCGCGGCCCGCTGCTCACCCTGCCTCGCGAGTTCGCCGGGCTGCAATGCCGGCACGTCGACCTGGACACACCGGCCGCGCTCGTGGCCGCGGTGTTCGACGCGGTGTCCGGCCCGGACGAGGTCGTCGCATATCGGCACGGCCGGCGCTGGCTGCCCGGCATCGCCGCGACCGAGGTTCCCGAGTCGCCCGCCGAGCGGGCGCCGTTGCGCGAGCGCGGCGTCTACCTCGTCACCGGCGGCTTCGGCGGCATCGGGCTCAGCGTCGCCGAGGAGCTGGCCCGCCGGGTGCAGGCCCGACTGGTGCTCGTGGGCCGTTCGCCGCTGCCGCCGCGCGCGGACTGGGCGCGGCTGGCCGGCGGGCGCGGCAAGCAGGCCCGACAGCTCGCCACCCTGCTGCGCATCGAGGCGCTCGGCGGCGAGGTGCTGCCGGTGTCCGGCGACATCACCGATCCGGCCGCGGTCGAGGCGCTGCGTGCGCAGGCCGTCGAACGGTTCGGCCCCGTGCACGGCATCGTGCACTCGGCCGGCGTCGCCGGCGGCACGATGGTCGAGGTGCAGTCGCGCGAGATCGCCGGCAAGGTGCTCGACCCGAAGGTCTTCGGGACCTTGGCGCTGGCGCGGGCTTTCGGCGCCGACGACCTGGATTTCTTCGCGCTGTGCTCGTCGGTGACCGCGCTGCTCGGCGGCCTCGGCCAGGTGGACTACTGCGCCGGCAACGCGTTCCTCGACGCCTTCGCCCATGCCGCGGTCGACGCGCTGCCGTGGCCGGTGCTGTCGATCAACTGGGGCGCCTGGCTGGAGGTCGGCATGGCGGTCGAGACCACTGCGCCGGTGGCCCTGCTGGAGCCTTCGGTGACCCGGCAACCGGTGCCGCATCCGCTGCTGGACACCGTCGAGCAGGCCGACGGCGCCAACGGGATCACTTGCACCGTCGAGCTTTCCGCCGACGACGACTGGATCCTCGCTGAGCACCGCATCCTCGACACGCCGGCGGTTCCGGGCACCGGCTATCTGGAGATGGCGCGCGCGGCGTTCACGCGTGGCGACGCGTCTCGGCCGGTCGAGCTGCGCGACGTCATGTTCCTCGCGCCGCTGCGCGTGCCGCCGGGCGAACGGCGCGCGGTGCGGGTCTCGATCGAGGACGCCGCCGGCGGCGCGTGGAAGGTCGAGAGCCAGACCGACGACGGCTGGCAGGAGCACGCCCGCGGCTTCGTGTACGACGCCGCTCCGACGCCGCGCGCGGTCACCGACCTCGACGCCGTGCGCGCCCGCTGCACCACGCTGCGCACGGACGCGTCGCTGCAGGACTCCGCGAGCGGGCTGGTCACCTTCGGCCCCCGTTGGACCAGCCTGCGCGACGCGCACCGCGGTGCGACGGAGGAGTTGGCGTTGCTCGTCGCCGGTGAGCTCGTGGCCGCCGAGTTGCCCGAATACGGCCTGCACCCGTCGGTGCTCGACGAGGCGACCGCGTTCGGTGACTTCGACGGCGCGAGCGGTTCGTATCTCCCGCTCGGCTACGGGCGGGTGACCGTCCACCGTCCGATGCCGGCCCGCGTGTACAGCCATCTGCGCCACCGCGACGCCGGCACCGCAGAGTTGCTCACCTGCGACATCTCGCTGCTCGACGTGAGCGGGGAGGTCGTAGTGGAGATCGCCGACTTCATGCTGCGCCGGGTGATCGCTGCGGAACTCGAAACACCCGCGGCGCCGGCGGAGGCAGACCCGCCGCCCGGCGACGAGGTCGGTATCCGGCCGGCCGAGGGAGCAGCGGTATTCGTGCGGGTGCTGGGCTCCGGCGTCGGCCCGCAGGTCGCGGTGACGGCGCGGGACCTGCGCACCCTGCAGGATCTGGTGCGCCGGGTGGACACCACGTTGCTGTCCGAGGACGGCGGTGCGGCGATGACCTCGGACAGCGCGACGGAACTGCTGTCGGCCGACTACGTCGCGCCGTCGAACGACCTGGAGCGCACGCTGGTCCAGCTGTGGGAGGAGGCGATGGGCCTCAAGGGCATCGGCGTCGAGCACGACTTCTTTGAACTCGGCGGCAACTCCCTCGTGGCCGCGGCGCTGATCTCGCGGGTGCGGGCGATGATGGGCGTCAAACTGCCGATGCGCACGGTGTTCCAGGCCCCGACCGTAGCGGGCATGGCGGCGATGATCTCCGCCAGTGCGGAGGCGGTCTCCTGAATCGACCGATGCCCCGCCGGTGCGCGTTGACGCCGGTGGGGCATCCGTCTATCTAGAGTCGCTGGGGTGAGCCCCAGCCGCAGAGCCCGCAAACGCACCGCGCCGCTGGCACCGGACCTGCCCGACGAGTTCGTGCCCGGCCCCGCCCCGGCTGACCTCGCACGCCGAGTGGGACGGCGTCGCCGCCGGGCCCGACCTGGGCGTCGACGACGTCGTCGCCGACGCCCGACTTGTCGAGTGCGTCCTCTCCGGCTGCGATTTCTCGAGTCGAAAGCTGACCGGGCTGCAGGTCCGTGACGCGCGCTTCGACGGTTGCGACCTGTCCGGCGCGGTGCTCGACGGCGCCGTGTTCGACCGGGTCGTGCTGACCGGTTGCCGCCTCACCGGCACGATGCTCACCGCCGCCCGGCTGCAGGACGTCGTCATCGACAACTGCAGCGCGCGGATGGCCAACTTCCGCTCCACTCGAGCCGGGTATCTGCTCATCCACGACACCGCCCTGATCGACGCCGACTTCTACGCGGCCGCCTTCACCGACAGCGCGGTCCTCGACAGCGATCTGAGCGGCGCCAACGTGACCGACCTGCGCGCCGGCGGCCTCGCACTGCACGGGTCCCGCATCGACGCCCTCATCGGGCCGGCATCGCTGGCCGGGGCGCGCATCGACGCCGCACAGCTCGTGCCGCTCGGCGCCGCGCTCGTCCACGCGCTGGGGATCCGGGAGACCGAACGCCCGGGTTGACGCCGGCCCCCCAGCCGAGTTGCCCGCGCGACGCGTACGCGTAGCTTGAGGAGTCGCCCGACGCCGGGCGACGGCGGATCAGCGGATCGCCCGGACCCGTACCCGACGACCGGATGGTGCAGCGGCGCCGATTGCCGCTGGCCACGAAGGTGTTCGTCGCGGTGCCGTACACCATCGTCGCGTACCCGATCATCTTCATCTTCATGCCGCAAGTGCGCGCGGCGCACCGCCACGGCTACGTGACCCCGGTCGACGTCGTGCGAGCGCGCTACGACAGCCGCATCCTCGCTCGCGTCGCGGAGGCTCCGCAAGCAGATCGCGGTGTTCGGACGAGACGGCTACGCGAACCCGCAACTCGCGGTGCCGCACCTGCTACCCCGCCGACGCGCCGGCGCCGCGGGCAGCTCCACGCGAAGGGTCAGCCGGCGCCGAAACACACGAGGCCGGCTGCCGCCGCGAAGGCGTGCACGTCGCCGTCGGCCGCCTGCTGTTGGGTGGCGGCGAGCGCTGCGGCCGGCCGCTGCCCGGCCTGCAGCCGGGTGTGCAGCTCGAGCATGAGGCCGCTGGACTGCCCGTCCGGCAAGCTGACCAACGACGCGATCAGCACCGCGGTACCGAGCGACAGGAACGCCGCGGCCAACCCGAGCAGATCGTCGCCGGGCTGGCTGGTGTGCCGGGCGGACTCGCACGCGGCCAGGACGACCGCGTGCGGCGCCGTACGCATGCCCTCCAGGTCGTAGATCGTCAGCGGACCGTCGGCGAGCCACAGTGCCGAGAAGAGCGGGTTGTCGGTGCGGAAGTCGCCGTGCGCGGCGATGTGCGCCAGCGCCGCGCCGTCGAGTGCCGACAAGGTGTGCTCGACAGTGGCGTCCGCGCCGGTGAGCACGCGGCCGTGCGGGTACAGCTGACCGAGCTTCTGCACCTCGATTTCGGAATCAGGAAGGCCGGGCCCGCTGGCGAGCAGTGTGGTGGCGTGTTCCGGCGGCGCCGGGAATCCGGCGGCCTCGTACCAGACCGTCGCCGACGGCACCACGCTGATCGGCCGCCCGGCCGCTGACGGAAGCGCGAACCAGGGCACTGTGTTGATCGCGCCGGTGGGCACGATCACGAGCTCACGTTCCGGCAGGGCTGCCAGCAACGGGGCAAGCACGAGTTCATCGAGCACCCGGGCCTGGGCGAACAGCTGCTTGGCGTTGCGCCGGCGACGCAGCTCGTCCCCGAGGTTGCGCGCCACCCGGTCCAGCAGCATCCCGGTCATTCGGGCGGCGGCCTCCACCTGCGCGCTCGGGCCGAGCTCGAGCACCCGCGCCCGGCCGTCGACGAACAGCAGCGCGTGCAGGGTGCCGTCGTGTACGACGTACTCGATCAGGGCCCGGTCGCGCAGTCGTTCGCCGAGTGCGGCGAGCGGGGGCGGCGGCGCGGGCACGCCAGCCCGACCGCCGGGCAGCGCTCGTGAATGGTCACGGATGGCGCGTTCGAGCTGGGCCTGGCGAGCGCGCAGGGCCGCGGTTTTCCCACCTGTGCGCGTCGCGAGCTCGAGCTCGCCGATCGTGGCCCGCAGCTGCGCCAGCGACCGGGCCAGCACCTCGTCGCCGGGTGGCCGGACGGTGCGTACGCGGACCAGCCCGGCCCGGCTGCGTTCGACCCAGCGCAACGCCTCGCCGGGGCGGTCGTCCTCGATGGACATCTGGAAGCCGAGCCGGGCGATCTCGACCCGGTGCGCGGAGGCTGCGGCGCGTAGGTCGGTGGCCCCGAGCATGGCGCGGTGGTCCTCGAGGATGCGTAGCCCGGTGCGCAGTGCCGACCGCGCGCGGGATCGCTCGCCGGCGGCAAGTCGCAGCATGGCCTCGGCGTGCCAGGCCCGGGTGCGGCGCTCGACCGTGCCGCGGTTGCGGGCGGCCGACGCATCGGCCAGTTCCCTTTTGGCAGCGGCGATCCGGCCCACTCGCAGGGCGAGCTGCGCGGCGACGATGCGCGCGTCGAGGGCTTGGTCGTTGAGCCCGCACGCATCCAGCCCAGCGGCGACCCGCAGGGCCGTGCGGCGGGCCTCGTCGGCGGGTACGCGTGCGTCGAGCAGTTGCGCGCGCAGCAGTGCGTAGCGGGCAAGCGCGGTCCAGGCCGGTCGGTCCTGGCGGGCGAACGCGCCCACTGCGGCCTGGGCGTGGGAGCGGGCGTTGTCCGGGTCGCCGCTGAGCAGCCGCGCCTCGGCGAGGTACAGGTGTGCCTCCGGCACGGAGGTCGCCGCACCGCCTTCGGTGAACACGGCGAGCGCGCGCTGCGCGGTGTCCGTGGCCTCCGTGAGCAGCCGTGCGCCGAGCAGCACGTCGCAGCGGTCGAGCAGCAGCGTGCCGAGATCGGCACCGTGCGGCTCGTATCCGCGCTCGGCGCGGTCGTAGTAGCGCAGCGCGGCCGGCACGTCCCCGCGCTGCGCGGCCACCCAGCCGAGGTCCTGGTGGATGATCGCGACGAGCAGCGGCAGTTGCCTACTGGTGACGAGTTCCTCGGCCCGAAGGAGGTCACGCCGGGCGGCAGCGTAGGAGCCGAGCCGTCCGTGCAGGACGCCGCGGTTGACGAGCGCGCGGGCGAAGCTCACGTCGTCACCGGCGCGGCGGCTGTACTTCGCGGCCTGACCGAAGTGCGGCAGCGCCCGCTCGTAGTCGCCCTTGAACCACCAGACGATCGCGCGCTGGTTGTGCAGCCGGCCCATGTCGCGGTCGCTGCCAGCCATGTCGACCTCGGCGCGTTCCAGTTCGAGGAAGGCCGACCCGGAATCGGCCTTCCTGCGCGAAGCAGAAGGCACGGGTCAGATGCGCTTCCGCGGCGCCGCTCGGGTCGCCGGCGCGGCGCGCGAGGCGGATCGAGCGGGTCAGGTGCCGACGTGCGGAGACCAGATCCTCGAGCAGCATCGCCGCCTGGCCGAGCGCTCGCTCGGCGAGTGCGAGCGCGGCCGCCGCATCTCGAACGCGTGCGTCGCGAACCACCGAGAGCGCCAACTCACGTGCTTCGCGCGGGCTCGACTGGGCGAGCTCGAGCGCCCGCTGCGCGATCTGCAGAAAGTCGTTCGCCGAATCGTCAGCAGGCCGGTCCCGCGCAGCTGTCGCGATCGCTTCCGCGGGCATCGTTCCATCGTCTCATTGATGCTGGATGCGTTCCGAGTCGTAGACGGGGACCGCACGCACGCCCTCGGCGGTCGGGATGTCGACCATCGCGACCGATTCGTCGGCCAGGTCGCCAAATCCGGTACGGGCGAGTTGGGCGGCCTTGAGCCCGGTGATGACCGCGGTCGCGAACGACGTGCCGCTCCAGAAGCCGTATCCGTCGGGCTGGCCGGACTTCGGGTCCGGCCGCGAACTCAACAGATTGTCTCCGCGGGCGGCAACGTCGACCCACGGGCCGCGCCCGCTGTAGGAGCTCAACTGCCATTTCCCGTGGTCGGACGTCGCCGCGGCGACGGCACAGACTCGCGGGTCGGCGGCCGGCCAGAACGGCCGGTCGTCACCAGAGTTGCCGCACGCGGCGATGAACAGCGGCACCGGCCGGTCGTGTTCGCGAGCATCGCGGGTCGCCCACTCGATGGCATGTGAGAGCACGAAGGGTTCGTCCTGGTCGGCCGTGACACAACCGAGCGAGAGGTTGATCAGGTGCGCGCCGGCCCGGGTCAGCGTGCAGATGGCGTCGTGCACCGCCACCAGGTCGGCGATTCCGTCGGGCTTGATCGCGCCCTCGGCCATGACCACCGAGCCGGGCGCGAGCTGGCGGATGAGTCCGGCCACGAACGTCGCGTGCCCCGGCGATTCGACGGCGTCGATCGTCGCCTTCGGCTCCTGTGCGTACAAGCAGGCGCCGTCGAGGTACGGGTGGCGGGCGAACGGAGTGTCGACGATGCCGACACGCACCGGCCCCGCGAGATGCGGCACTCCGCTCGCGCCGAGGTTCAGCCCATCAGCGGCGATCCATTCGCCGGCGCTCGACGAGATCACTTTCGGAGTGGCCTCGACCGAGTCGGAGTCGAACTCCAGCTCGGGGTGAGTGGCAAGCCGGTTGCGGCCGGCCCGCGGCGAGTTGCCGCCCAGCTGGTTCTGTACTTCTTGCACGAACTTCGACTCGAACATCACCGAGTCGTAGGTGGCGTCGAGGGTGAGCCGCACGAGCCCGTACCGGGTGGACTTGCCGTGGTAACTCTGCCTCCGGCGCTGCAATGCCTGTTCCACCGCGTGCCAGTCACGCTCGTCCACGACGAGTTGGTTGGGGTGGGCGAGCCCACGCTGCCCGCGGTGCTGGTCGGGACGATCCGGGTGCGGCGGCACCCAATCCCAGTCCACATGGTTGATCATCGGGCGCTCCTGTCAAGAGCTGATCCACCGGACGGATCAGCGCGCTGGTTACAGATGGATCCAGCTGGTCGCAAGATGTGCGGCCGGCGAGCGGTACTCGAGGCGCACCGCGCCGGAGGGCGGATCGGCCAGCTCGTAGACGCCGCCGCCGACAGCGCGGAACGCGACGCTGTCGCCGCTGGACGTGTTGAGGGTGAGCGTCCCCTCGTCGGCGGACTCGACGGTGCAGACCAGTTGGTCGGCACTCACCTGCACCCGCAGCGTGACGAGGTCGGCCTCGAAGGACAGCTCGCGCGTGCCGGCGAGCGCCGGGCCGCGCACGGCGACCGCGTCGTCGAGCAGCGAGTCGAAGGCGAGTTCTGCGAGGTCGTAGGAGCGGGTGGCCGCCAGCAGGTCGCGAGCCGCCCGGGCCGCCGCGCGCTCGCGGTCGGTCGGTGGTCCGAGCACGGTGGCCGTGTCGGCGAGTGCGGCGAACAGGTCGTCGTCGAGGTTTTGCATCATCGGTGCCCTTCTGCGCCGGATTCCATCAGCGCGGCCATGGAGCGGGTTTCCCGCAGTTTCTGCAGCGCCCGCGCCCGGTTTGGGCCGATGCTGCCGATCGGGATGCCGAGCCGACGGCTGATCTCGCCGTACGGCACCGGCGGGTCGGCCAGCAGCAGCATCAACAGGTCCCGATGCCGGTCCGAGAGTTCGGCGAGCCCCTGCAGCAACGCCTCGCGGCGCTGTTCGCGGTAGAGCGCGTCGGTGGGGTCCTCCTCGAAGGAGACCATGTTGTCGTCTTCGATCGGGATGGTGTTGCGCCGCGCACGCAGCAGTCCGAGGCTCGCGTTGCGCGCGGTGGTGCTGATCCAGCCGGGCAGCGCGCGCGGCTCACGGATGTCGCCGAGGTGTTCGACGAGCCGCAGCCACACGAGCTGCGAGACGTCGTCGACGTCCTGGTCGGAGAGCCGGAACGAGCGCACCACGTGGCGGACGAGCGGCAGGAAGCGTTCGACCAGTTGGTCCCAGGCCCGCTGGTCGCCGATCGACGCCGCCGCGACGAGATCGACGAGGTCGGCACTGTCGATCATGTTCGCTCCGGGGGCATGGAGATCACTGGTCGTCGCACTGGGCACACCCGTGACCGCTGCGGACGGACCGGCCCCCGTGCGCCCGAATCGTACGCCCTCGGCATATTCGCGCGGGATGGCCACGTCGATCATCAGCGTCATGTTCGGAAGGAGTCCGGCCCCGGCGGTTTGATACACGCGCCCGAAAAGACCGGTGTTGTCATGAATCGGCGTCAGATCAGGGTCCACTCGGTGATGAGGGTCCCGCGCGCGGTGTCGCACTCGAAGCGGTGCGGGCCGTGCGGCGTCGGCCCGAAGGTGAACCAGCCGCCGGCGTCGGCGATCGCGGTCCGGCACTCGTCGGCCGCTGACCGGAGCCGGACCGTGCCGTGCTGCGCAGGCACGATGCGACCGCTGATCTCGCCGGCGCGCACCTCGACCTCGAGCGCGATGTCGGCGTCGTCGAAGGACAGGCTGCGGGGCGGGCAGGTCGCCGATCCGCGGACCAGTGCCTCGCCGTCGACCGCCGAGTCGAAGCACAGCGACACCGCGTCGAGTTCGGCGTCGATGGTGCGCCAGGTGAAGGATGCCTTCGCCGCGACCGCGAGGGCCACCGGGACGTCGACGGCTGCCGCCATCGTGTCCCGCAGCTCTTGCAGCAGCGCCTCATCGTGCGGATCGAATTCCGGCAAGGTGTGCACGGCCGCCTCCTTCGTCGGTAGCGATGTCCTGCATGAGCCGGGCGATGCCGGGTGTGGCGCGCAGCTTGTTCAACGCCCGGCCGCGGGTGGGACCGATGCTGCCCACCGGGATCCCCAGGCGGGCCGCGATCTCCCGGTACGGGATCGGCGGATCCGCGATGAACATGAGGATCAGCTCCCGGTCGTGCGGGGCGAGTTCGGCGAGGCCGTCGCGCAGCGCCTGGTGGCGTTCGGCGCGCAGCAGGTCGGCGTCGGTGTCCGGGCCGTCGGCCGGTGCGGTCTCGAACCCGGTGATCGCGTCGATCGGGGTGGCGCGCTGGCGGGCGGCGAGCACTCGCAGCGCCTCGCGCTTGGTCGTCGTGATGATCCACGACGGTAACGCCCGTGGTTCGCGGATCGAGCCCAGGTTCTCCACCAGCCGCAGCCACAGCGTCTGGCTGACGTCCGCCGCGTCCTCATCGGTGAGCCGGTAGCGGCGCACCACCGAGTAGACGAGCGGGAGATAGCGCTCCACCAGCGCGTTCCAGGACGCCTGGTCCCCGTCGGCGGCGCTGTGGAGCAGATCGGCAAGAGGACGAGTTTCCTGCAACTCCACCTTCGCCCCCTTTCGAGGAGGCCATCAGCGGCCGGCACCGCAGATGGATGACCTATACCCATCAGAGGGGCGCGGCGGATGCGGAAATACACGGTGTTCGCGGGGGTATCTAGCGCACCCGGCCGGTGCTCTTCATGGGACTGCCGTCGCCGATCTCGTCAGGAGAGCCACCGCATGAGCCTGCCCGTGCGCGCCACCGCTACCGAGGATCTCGAGCCCACTCATCCGCCGCGCCTGCACGCCGTGCCGGGCGGCCGGTCCGCCGCCGCGCGCCGGCGCACCCCGCCCGCCAGCCTGCGCGAATCCGTCGACCGGCTCGCGCGTCGCCGGGCACAGACCGAGGAGCACATCGACCAGCGCGCCCGCGACCGGCACGCGGCGAGCGGCAAGCTGGAGCCGCGCGAGCGGCTCGACCAGCTGCTGGACGACGGCACGTTCGTGGAGCTGAACCAGTTCTCCCGGCATCGCGCGAGCGGTCTGGGCATGGACCGGCGCCGGCCCGACGGCGACGGCGTCGTCACCGGCTGGGGCACCATCGACGGCCGCACCGTGTTCGTCTACGCCCACGACGCGCGGGTCTTCGGCGGCGCGCTGGGGGAGGTGTTCGCCGAGAAGATCCACGCGGTGATGGATCTCGCCGAGTCGATCGGCGCGCCGATCATCGGGCTCAACGACGGCGGCGGAGCCCGTATCCAGGAAGGCGTAGCGGCGCTGGCCGGCTTCGGCGGGGTGTTCCGCCGCAACGTGCGCGCCTCCGGTGTGATCCCGCAGATCAGCATCGTGCTCGGCTCGTGCGCGGGTGGCGCCGTGTACTCGCCGGCGCTGACCGACTTCGTGTTCATGGTCAAGGACGCGGCCAGCATGTACATCACCGGCCCGGACGTGATCCGGGCGGTGACCAGCGAGGAGGTCACGAAGGAGGCCCTCGGCGGCGCCGCGGTGCACGGCGAGCTCACCGGGGTCGCGACCTTCGTGTGCGACGACGAACCGAGCGCCTTCGACGCGGTGCGGTACCTGCTCTCGTTCCTGCCGGCGAACAACAACGAGGCACCGCCGGAGTACGACTGCACTGACGACGTCGAGCGACGCTGTGAGGAACTCGTCGACCTCGTGCCGCTGCACGAGCGCACGCCGTACGACATGCGCGAGGTGATCGAGCACATCGTCGACGACGGCGAGTACCTCGAGGTGCACGAGACCTGGGCGCGCAACATCGTGTGCGTGTTCGCCCGCCTCGCCGGCAACGTGGTCGGCATCGTCGGCAACCAGCCGATGGCGTTGGCCGGTGTGCTCGACATCGACGCGTCGGAGAAGGCGGCACGTTTCGTGCGCACCTGCGATGCGTTCAACATCCCGCTCGTGACGCTCGTCGACGTGCCCGGCTTCCTGCCCGGCACCGACCAGGAGCACGGCGGCATCATCCGGCGCGGCGCGAAACTGCTCTACGCCTACTGCGAGGCGAGCGTGCCGCGGGTGCAGGTGATCGTGCGCAAGGCCTTCGGGGGTGCGTACATCGTGATGGACTCCAAGTCGATCGGCACCGACGTTTCCCTTGCGTGGCCGGGCAACCAGATCGCGGTGATGGGCGCGGCCGGCGCCGCGGACATCATCTTCCGGCGCGAGATCGCCGCGGCCGCCGATCCCGAGCAACGGCGTGCCGAGCTCGTCGAGGAGTACGCCGACAAGCTGCTCGATCCGTACGTGGCCGCCGAGCGCGGTCTCGTCGACGACGTCGTCGACCCCGCCGACACCCGGCGCGTACTCATTCGCGCGCTGTCGATGCTGCGCACCAAACGCGATGCCCGCCCGTCGCGCAAGCACGGGAACATCCCGCTGTGAGCACGGTCCGCATCTCGGCCGGGGCCACCGAGGACGACGTTGCCGCGGTGCTGTTTGCGCTCACGCCGTCGCGAGCTCTCGAGCGGGCGCGCGTGGCACCGCGGGCACCGCGTCGCGCCCCGGCACCCGCCTACGTCAGCCCGCTGTCCTGGACTACAACCGCCCGCGGCTCCCGCTTCGGTTGAATCGATCGGGTTTTCCCGTGAAAAGGCCGGTTTCGGGAGGTCGAACCGACCATTTCACGGGAAACGCGATCCCGGCTGCGGCTGTTGCGCGTGACGGTGACGGCGTTGTTGTGTCGAGGGCATGACAACTCGCAGCACTCCGCCCTTTCGAGCCGATCACGTCGGCAGCCTGCTCCGCCCGCCGAGTGTGCTGCAGGCGCGCGAGGACCGGGAGGCCGGCACGATCACCGCAGCGCAGTTGCGGGCGGTGGAGGACGCCGCCATCCGCGATGTCGTGCGGATGCAGGAGGACCTCGGCCTGCGCAGCGCCACCGACGGCGAGTTCCGCCGCACCTCGTGGCACATGGACTTCATCTACCAGCTGCAAGGCGTGAGCCGCACCGACGAGCAGATCCAGGTGCACTTCCACAACGCCGCGGGCGATCTCGACTTCACGTCCGCGGCGGTCGCGATCGACGGCCGGATCGGTCTGGCCGAACCGATCTTCGCGGCAGACTTCCGATTCCTGCAGTCGGTGGTCACCGGCGCGACACCGAAGCTGACGATCCCGTCGCCGAGCATGGTCCACTACCGCGGCGGCCCGGCGGCGATCGACCGTTCGGTGTACCCCGACGACGAGGAGTTCTGGGCCGATCTGTCCGCGGCGTACGCGAAGCAGGTGCAGGGCATCGCCGCGCTCGGCTGCACGTATCTGCAACTCGACGACACCAGCCTCGCCTACCTCAACGACCCGGCCCAGCGCGCCGAGTTGGCCGCGAAGGGCGCCGACGCCGAGCACCAGCACGAGCGCTACATCCGCCAGCTCAACACTGCACTCGCCGATCGCCCGGACAGCCTGCACGTGACCACCCACCTGTGCCGCGGGAACTACCGCTCGTCGTGGACCGCGCAGGGCGGCTACGACTTCGTCGCCGAGGCGTTGTTCGGCGAGCTCGACGTCGACGGCTTCTTCCTCGAGTACGACGACGCTCGCTCCGGTGGGTTCGCGCCGCTGCGCTTCGTGCCGCCCGGCAAGATGGTGGTGCTCGGCCTGGTGACCACCAAACGGCCCGAGCTGGAATCGAAGGACGATCTCAAGCGCCGCATCGACGCGGCAGCCCGATATGTCCCGCTCGAGCAGTTGTGTCTGTCCGGCCAGTGCGGCTTCTCCTCGACCGTCGAGGGCAACGAACTCACCCTCGACGACGAGCAGGCCAAGATCGCGCTCATCGTCGAAACCGCCGCCGAGGTATGGGGCTGAGTTGGCGCGGGAGTTGTATCAGCGGCCGGCATGGTGTTGACTCTGCACTTAACGCGCATCTAACAACCGGTGAGCGCCGCGATCGGGGGACGCGATGGAGAGCAACAAGAAGCTGCGTGGCTTCATGACCAAACGGAGCAGCAAGGGCGAGGCGCCCGACGTCTGCCTCGATTCCTCGCAGAAGCTGGGCGACGCCGCGCGCCGCCCACTGCCCTACCCGCGCTCGGCCGCCGAGGCCTTCGGCGCCGCGCGTCGTGCGCACCGGCCCAGCCCGCGGCCGCGCAGCGCCACCGTCTGAGCGAATCCATATCGCGCCCGCAGCAATTGCGGGGTAGCAATCGCTCGCCGCGCCCGGCAGGGTAAGGAGCGTCACAGTCGACGCCCGAAGGAGCGCGGATGAAGACCAAGGCAGCTGTCGTCTACGAGACCGGCAAGCCGATCGAGATCGAAGAGCTGGAGCTGGACGGTCCGCGCGAGGGCGAGGTGCTGATCCGCTACACGCACGCCGGGCTCTGTCACTCCGACGTCCACATCGCGCACGGCGACCTCGAGGCGCGGCTGCCAATGGTGCTCGGCCACGAGGGCGCCGGAATCATCGAGGAGGTCGGGCCCGGCGTCACCCGGGTGGCCCCGGGCGATCACGTCGTCTGCTCGTTCATCCCCAACTGCGGCACCTGCCCGTATTGCGCCACCGGCCGGCAGTCGATCTGCGATTGGGGCGCGACGATCCTCGAGGGCTACCTGCCGCCGGACCGGTTCGTGTTCAGCGGGCCGCGCGGTCAGTACGGTGCGATGTGCATGATCGGCACGTTCAGCCAGTACAGCACCATTCACCAGAATTCCTGCATCAAGGTCGACGACGACTACCCGCTCGACAAGGCGGTGCTGGTCGGCTGCGGGGTGCCCACCGGTTGGGGTTCGGCGGTCAACACCGCGGACGTGCGCCCCGGTCAGACCGTGGCCGTCTTCGGCATCGGCGGCATCGGGATCAACGCGGTGCAGGGTGCGCGGTACGCCGGTGCGAAGAACGTCGTGGCGATCGACCCGCTGGAGAACAAGCGCGAGAAGGCGATGGAGCTCGGCGCGACGCACGCGTTCGCGTCCGCGGAGGAAGCGCAGGCGGCGATCGTCGACATGACCCGCGGCCGCGGCGCGGACTCCGCGATCCTGACGGTCGGGCTGATGACCGAGCAGGTCGTGCAGGCCGGTTTCGACGCGATCGGCAAGGGCGGCAGCGTCGTGGTCACCGGGCTCAACAAGATCGAGGAGCCGACGATCCACCTTTCGGGCAGCATCCTGACCCTGTTCCGCAAATCGATCAAGGGATCGCTGTTCGGCGACTGCAACCCCACCACCGACATCCCGAAGATCCTCGACCTGTACCGCGACGGCGACATCAAGCTCGACGAGCTGATCACCCGTACCTACACGCTCGAGCAGGTGAACGAGGGGTACGACGATCTGCTCAACGGCAAGAACGTGCGCGGCGTGATGGTCCACGAGCACGACTGAGCGACGCTTGCGGAGCAAACAGACAACACCGCGCGATCCTTTGATATCCGACGGTCCGGTCGGCCGGACCCGAGAGGTCGAGCTGTTGCGCGCGGCCCTCGACAGCGGCGTGCACGTCGTCCTCGAGGGCCCGCCCGGCACCGGCAAGAGCACGCTGTTGCGCGCGGTGGCGCAGGCCCGCGGCGTGCCCATGCATTTCGTCGAGGGCAATGCCGAGCTGACGCCGGCGCGGCTGGTCGGGCAGTTCGACCCGGCCCGGGTCCTGACCGACGGCTACAGCGCCGACATCTTCATCGACGGTCCGCTGGCCGCCGCGCTCAACGACGGCGGCCTGCTCTACCTCGAGGAACTGAACCGGGTGCCCGAGGAGACGCTCAACGTTCTCGTGACGGTGATGTCCGAGGGCGAGTTGCACGTGCCGCGGCTCGGCCGGATCGGGGCGGCGCCGGGATTTTGTCTAGTGGCCGCGATGAATCCGTTCGACGCCGTGGGCACGGCGCGGATCTCCTCGGCCATCTCCGACCGCACCTGCCGGATCGCGATGGGCTACCAGTCCGCGCTCGACGAGCACCAGATCGTGCTGCAGAAGCAACCCGCGGCGCCCGACGATTGGGCCGCCGACGTGGTCGAGTTGGTGCGCCGCACCCGCGAGCACCCTGACATCCGGGTCGGATCGTCGGTGCGCGGCGCCATCGACACCGTCCGGGTGACCACCACGCTCGCCGCGTCGCGCGGCCTGCCGGTGACCCATTGGCACTCCGGCCTGGACGCGGCCTGCGTGGCGTTGTCGGGGCGCATCCGGCTGGTCGACTCCTGCCCGCGCAGCGCCGAGGACGTCGTGCGCGACCTGTACGAAGGCGTGTTCGGCGCCGAGCCGAGCGACGCGAGTCCGTCGTCGGACGCCGAGTCGGGTGACGCACCGGGGGAAGCGGCAGCCCGCCAGGTGCGGGCAACCGGGTAGCACGGGACCGGCGCGGCGGTCCACGCAGCACGTCACGCTCGGAGCTGGCCCGGCGCAACGAGCAGTTCGCCGACGTCTCACCACACGTCGGCGAACTCGACGAGGCCGCTTTCGACGACGCCATGCGCGCCGACGCGAGCGCGGCGCTGCAACTGCTCGCCGAGATGGTGACCGCCACCGACGAGAGCCTGCGGGCCCGCGCGCACCGGCTGGCCGGCAAGATCATGCTCGACCTCGGCCGGTCCGGATCGCCGCGCCGCACCGGCATCGGCCGGATGCACGTCACACGCGCCGACCGTGGCGGCGACCTCGACATCGACCGCTCGCTCGACGCCGTGGCCGACGCCCGCGCGGCCGGCCGGGCACCGGCTCTCGGTGATCTGCTCGCCCGCGACTGGCGCCGTCCCGATCTCGCGCTGTGCCTGCTCGTCGACGCGTCGGGGTCGATGGGCGGCGACCGGCTCGCCACCGCCTCGCTCACTGCCGCCGCCTGCGCGTGGCGTGCGCCGGCCGAGTTCGCGGTGCTCAGCTTCGCGGCGCACGTGCGCACGCACCGCACGCTCGCCGCGACCACGCCGGCGCTCGACACCGTCACGGGGTTGTTGTCGCTGCGCGGGCACGGGGTCACCGCGCTCGGTGCGGCGCTCGAACGCGCCACCGAGCAGTTGCACTCGGCGCGGGCCGCGCGCCGGGTGACGATCCTGCTCAGCGACTGCCGGGCCACCGACGACCAGGATCCGCTGCCGGCCGCGCGGGCGCAGGACGAGTTGCTGATCCTGGCCCCGGCCGACGACAGCGATCACGCCGGCGAGTTCGCCCGGGCGGCCGGCGCGCGGCTGGTCGCCATCGCAACGGTGGCCGAGGCGCCCGCGGCCCTCGCCGAAGGGCTCGCCCGTTGAACCGCACCGACCGACACGAGGAGGCACCATGAGCACGAAACTCAATCCGTACCTCAGCTTTCGCGACAACGCCCGGGAGGCGTTGGACTTCTACCAGTCGGTGTTCGGCGGCGAAGTGACCCGCTCGACCTTCGGCGAGTTCCACGCGAGCGAGGACCCGGCCGAGCAGGACAAGGTCATGCACTCGATGCTCGAGACGAACAACGGGCTGACCCTGATGGCCGCGGACACGCCGAACGGGATGGACTGCACGCCGGGCAGCAATTTCTCGATCTCGCTCAGCGGCGACGACGAGGCCGAGTTGCGCGGTTACTGGGACAAGCTCGCGGATGGCGGCAACATCGGCATGCCGCTCGAACGCGCACCGTGGGGCGACACCTTCGGGATGTGCGTCGACCGGTTCGGCATCAGCTGGCTGGTGAACATCGCCGGCACCCCGACCGAGAAACCCTGACCGTCAGCTGACCATCGTCGTCCGGCGCAGGGTGGTGATCTCGGCCGGGCCGACCCGGCAGCAGCCGCCGATCAGCCGGGCGCCGGCGGCCACCCACGCGCGTGCGTCGGCCGCCGCGAATGCCGCAGGGCCGCTCCAGCGACGCGCCACCGCGTCCCATGACTGCCCACTGTTCGGGTAGGCGACGCCCGGCTTGTCGCTGTGTTCGGCGGCCACCGTCAGCGCCGCGGCGACCTCGCCCGGGTCCAGGCAGTTGACGCCGACCGCGAACACCGGCGCGCAGTCGCGCGCGAGCGCGAATACGTCGGCGAGCGGCTCGCCCGCCCGGGTGCGGCCGCCGCCGCAGGTCACCGACAACCAGGTCGGTCTGCCGAGCTCGGCGAGCTCGGCGAGCACTGCCTGCACCTCGGCCGCGCACGGCAGCGTCTCGACGGCGAGGACGTCGGCCGCGGTGTCGGCCAGCACCTCGAGTCGCGGCCGGTGGAAATCACGCAACTGCGCCACGCTCAACCCGTAGTCACCGCGGTATTCCGACCCGTCGGCGAGCACCGCGCCGTACGGGCCGACCGACGCGGCCACCCAGCCCGAGCCGTGCGCGTCGCGTGCCTGCACGGCGAGCTCCACGCTGCGGCGCAGCATCGCAGCGGCGTCCACGCCGTCGCGGGCGAACTCGGCGAAGGAGACCTGATAGCTCGCGGTGGTGGCGACCTCGGCGCCGGCAGCGAAGTACGCGGCGTGCACGTCGCGGATCGCCGCGGGGTCGTCGACCAGCAGCCGCGCCGACCACAGCCGCGAGGACAGGTCGTGGCCGCGGCGTTCGAGCTCGGTGGCCAGCCCACCGTCCACGAACACGACGCGTTCACCGAGCGTGTCCGCCAGCGTTGCCACCATCCCAGTGTGCCGATGGCCGGCCTGGCCGGTGCACCGCTGCCGGTTCGCACCGCGACCTGGGCGCCGATCCCGACACGAGCGGGGCGGACGTCAGGTGAGTTCGATCGCGTAGTTGTGCCACTCGTCCTCGATCACCGTCAAGACGGCGCGGCATTCGCTGGGTGTCGCGGCCCGCATCGCGTGGTCGGGCGGCAGCCGCTGGGCCGTGATCGCCCTGCCCTCGGGCAGCCGGAACAGCCACGACGTCCAGCGTGCGCGGTAGCCGAGCGCACGCAGCAGCCGTTCACCGGCCGAACCCGTCGCGACCGCGGTGCCGGGATGTAGGCCGTCTCACCACGGTCGCCGTCGACCTCGGCGTATCCGGCGAACCGAGCGCCGTCGATCCCGCCGACCGTGTCCGTGGCGATGTCGAACGAGTGCTGGCGCCACGCGCTCGTGGTGTCGGCATCGTCGATCAGGACCTCCACGCCGTTACTTGCGGGCGATCGAGCGCACGTCCATCACCAGGATCACGCGATCGGCCCGGTCCGGCGGCGGCGCGGTGTCCGGGTTGCCGTAGCGCTCGCCGAGCTCGACGTAGAAGGCACCCGTCGGGTCCGGGATCACCTCGACGAGCGCGCCGCGTACCTCGAGGAAGCGCAGCGGATCCTGCGGATCCACGACGAGCAGGCTCATTGCCGGGTTGTGCGTGACGTTGCGGTACTTGGCCCGCTTCGTGGTGTGCGTAAACCTGAGGTGCTCGCCGTCCCACTGGAACCACATCGGATTCACCTGCACGGTGTCGTCCGGGCGGATCGTGCCCAGGCTCGCGAACAGCGGGCGCTCCAGCAGGTCCACCAGGTCGGCCGGGATCTCGGTCGTCATAACGCGCCCAACGCGATCCGGGCCGCGCGGATTCCGCTCGTACCTACCTATCCCGGCGGACGCCGTTCGGGATAGCGTCGCCGTGTGCCGCCTGCGAATCGCGTCTCGCGCCATATCCCACGCTGGTCGGACTTCTCGCCGCTGCTCTCGCCCAGGCCGCCCGAGCTGAGTCCCACCCGGCGCCGGTTGGCCCGCGCGGCGAACATCAACGACCTGCGCGCGATGGCACGCCGCCGCACCCCGCGCGCAGCCTTCGACTACGTCGACGGGGCTGCTGCCGACGAGATCGGCCTGCGCCGGGCAAGGGACCTGTTCGCGCAGCTCGAGTTCCGCCCTTCGGTGCTGCGCGACGTGTCCGACGTCGACACCAGCGTCACCGTGCTCGGCACGCACAGTGAGATGCCGTTCGCCTTCGCCCCGACCGGCTTCACCCGCCTCGCGCAGCACGAGGGGGAGCGAGCGGTCATCTCGGTGGCGCAACGACACGGTATCCCGCACGCACTGTCGACGATGGGCACTACCTCGATCGAGGACTTCGCCCGCCTCGGCCCGGATGTGCGCAAGTGGTTCCAGCTCTACGTGTGGCGTGACCGCGCCGCGGCCGAGGACCTGATCGCCCGGGCCCAGCTGGCCGGATTCGAGGCGCTGATCCTGACCGTCGATGTGCCGGTCGGCGGACCGCGCCTGCGCGATGTCCGCAACGGGTTCTCGATTCCGCCCAAGCTGCGCCCGAAGACGGTCGCGAACGCGGCGCTGCACCCGGCCTGGTGGTTCAACCTGCTCACCACCGAGCCGCTCACCTTCGCGTCGCTGAACTCGATGGACATGACGCCGGCGGAGCTGATCGACAAGCTGTTCGACCCGAGCATGACCGTCGACGATCTCGCCTGGTTGCGTTCGAAATGGTCGGGACCCCTTGTCGTGAAAGGCATCCAGTCGGTCGACGACGCGAAGCGGGTCACCGACGCGGGAGCTGACGCCGTCGTGTTGTCGAATCACGGCGGCCGGCAACTGGATCGCGCGCCGGTGCCGCTGCGGCTGCTGCCCGACGTCGTGGACGCGGTCGGCGACCGCACCGAGGTGTGGGTGGACACCGGCATTCTCAACGGCGCCGACATCGTCGCCGCGATGGCGCTCGGCGCCCGGCTCACGCTGGTGGCCCGCGCCTACATGTACGGGCTGATGGCCGGCGGCGCGGCGGGCGTCGAACGGGCCGCGGAGATCCTCATCGACGAGATCACCCGGACCATGAAGCTGCTCGGTGTGCGCAGCGTCGCCGACCTGCGGCCCGAGCACGTGCGACTTCCCTGACCACCGCGGACGAGGACGACCATGGACATCGTCGAGTTCACCCCGACCTTCGAGCAGTACGCGTTCACCTTCGGCGGCGCCGCGCCGATCCGCCGGATCACCCCGGGCACGGTGCTGCGGCTGTGGTCCGAGGACGCGTTCTGCGGCGCGCTTCGCAGCGTCAGTGACCTGTCGAGCGAGAAGGTCGACCTGCGGTTCGTGAACCCGCAGACCGGGCCGTTCCACGTCGAGGGCGCCGAGCCCGGCGACGCGCTCGCGCTGCACCTCGTCAGTCTCGAACCGGCCCGCGACTGGGCGGCATCGGCGGCAATTCCGTTTTTCGGAGGACTCACCAGCACCGACCGCACGGTGACGTTGCAGGATCCGCTGCCCGACACGACGTGGATCTATCACCTCGACCGCGCCCGCGGCATGCTCGAGTTCGAGGCACGCTTCGGGGAGTGGACGGCGGAGCTGCCGCTCGCGCCGATGCTCGGCACCGTGGGTGTCGCGCCGGCCGCGAACGAGGTGCGCAGCTCGCTGGTGCCGGACCGCTTCGGCGGCAACATGGACACCCCCCAGATGCGCGCCGGCACCACCTGCTACCTCGGCGTGAACGTCGAAGGTGCGTTGTTCTCGATCGGCGACGGGCATTACCGGCAGGGCGAGGGCGAATCGTGCGGCACCGCAGTCGAGGGCGCGATGACGACCACGCTCATCGTGGAACTCGTCAAGGACGGGGCTCCGGGGTGGCCGCGACTCGAGGACGACGACCACCTGATGACGGTCGGTTCCAGCCGCCCGCTCGAGGATGCCTGGCGCACCTCGCAGGTGGAGATGATCGCCTGGCTGGGTGAGCTGTACGGGCTGCACAAGATGGACGCCTACCAGCTGCTCTCGCAGCTGTCAGAGGTGCCGCTCGCCAACGTCGTCGACGCCAACTACAGCGTCGTCACGAAGGTGCGCAAGTCGTTGCTCCCGAGCGCCGCGAGCTACGACGGTCTGCACCGCGAGCTGCGGGCCCGCGCCGCCGAACTCGTCGGCAGCTGAAATCGAAACGAGGGATCACATGGACCTGCACCTGAACGGCCTGAGTGCGCTCGTCACCGGTGGCACGCGCGGCATCGGCCGTGCCATCGTCGAAGAGCTTCTCGCCGAGGGCGCGTCGGTGGCGTTCTGCGCGCGGGATGCCGACGCGGTGCAGTCGACCCAGGAGGCGCTGGCCGGCCCGGACCGCAACGTCATCGGCACCTCGCTGGACGTGGCCGACGGGGGCGCGTTGGCCGACTGGGTCGCGAGCAGCGCCGCAGCGCTCGGCGGCCTCGACATCGTGGTCTCCAACGTCAGCGCGCTCGCGATCCCGGACACCCCGCAGAACTGGACGGCCTCCTTCGAGGTCGATCTGATGGGCACCGTGCGGCTGGTGAACGCGGCCATGCCCTTCCTCGAAGCGCAGCTCGGCGGCGTCGATCATCGCAGTGTCGAGCGTGTCCGGCCGCGAGATCGACTTCGCGGCCGGCCCGTACGGCACCATCAAGGCGGCGCTGATCCACTACGTGCAGGGCCTCGCGTACCAGCTGGCGGACAAGAACATCCGCGCGAACGCGGTTTCGCCGGGGAACACGTACTTCCCGGGCGGGGTGTGGAACTCGATCGAGACCGGGAATCCGGAGTTGTTCGCCACCGCGGTCGGGCTCAACCCCACGGGGCGGATGGGCACCGCGGAGGAGATCGCCCGGACCGTGGTCTTCGTGGCGAGCCCGGCGTCGAGCCGCACGAGCGGCGCGAACGTGCTCGTCGACGGCGCGCTGACCCGCGGCGTGCAGTTCTGAACCTTGGCCGGATCCGCTCGTCGGCGTTCAACTGGGGCGTCGCCGGGGTGGATGCGTCACAATCTTCGCGTGATGAACAGGACCGACAAGGCCGACGCCGTCGCCCCGTCGCAATGGCGCGGTCGATGGGTGGACGTCTGCCTCGCGGTCTGCGCGAGCAGCGTTGCGATCCTGGCGTGGGTGTACCTCGAACGGACCGAGAACATGGGGCTGTCCGCGCTCGTGTTCCTGCTCAGCTTCGTCGGGCTCGGTCTGCTCACCTCGCTGTCGCGCCGGATCGGCGCGATGGATCCGTACCCGCGGCGCCACCCGTGGGAGACCCCGGCACGAAGGTGCGCCCGGCCGTCGGGTTGGACGCGCCGCGACCATGGCGCGCGCGCCTGGCCCCGCCGCGCTGGGGCATCTGGCTGGTTCCGGCGGCGCTGTACCCGCTGTTGGCGAGCACCTTCCCGATCGGGTACCGAACTCATCCCGGTGACGATTCGATCTGGGCCGCGGCGGCGGCCTTCGTGGTGGTGCTCGGATACGGGGGGCTGCTCCTCGGCGTCCTCTTGTGGGTCTGGCTCGGGTCGCGATTGTTCACGGGCACCCGCAACCTGTTGGCCTGGCAGCGCAAACACGGCTACGACGAGCTGTTCTGGGTCATCGTCCTCATGGCCGGGATCTGCGGGTGCGTCGTGACCAACCTCGTCGCCTCCTTCTATGCGCCGAGGCGGGCGCACTCACTGCGCGGTCCCGACATCGCCGTGTCTGATCTGCTCGGCTGGGGACGTGAGGGGAACGCGCCGTCGCTGTGGGTCATGCGCGCCGCGACTCTCGGCAGCGGGCTGTGCTTCCTGGGGATCGTCTGGATGATTGCGCGCATCGCACCGAGGCGGCGTATGAAGGGCTGATGCCCGACTCCTTTCCGCGCCTTGCTGCGCGCACCCAGAACTTCCGGCTCGGAAACCCGCGCAACTTCACGGTGAGCCCGGATGGGCAACGGGTCGTCTTCCTGCGCGCGCCCGATGGCACTTCACGATCCCATGCCCTGTGGGTGTACGACGTCGCCGACGGAGTCGAGCGCCTGGTCGCCGATGCATCGGCGCTGCTCGGTGACGACGCCGAGTCCCTGACTCCCGAGGAGCAAGCCCGCCGCGAGCGGCTGCGGGTCACCTCGGCGGGCATCGTCGCCTACAGCGTCGACGAATCGGTGACGACGGCGGTATTCGCACTGTCGTCGCGGTTGTTCGTCGCCGACCTGAACGACGGCACCACTCGCGAGCTGGACGTCGCACCCGGTGTCGTGGACCCGCAACTCGACCCGACGGGTCGCCAGGTCGGCTACGTCGCCGACCGCGCGCTGCGCGTCGTAACCCTCGCCTCGGGTGAGGACCGGATGGTCGTGGGTCCGGGGCCGGACGACCCGCCCGAGGTCGTCTGGGGACTGGCGGAGTTCGTGGCCGGCGAGGAGCTCGACCGCGCCCACGGATTCTGGTGGTCGCCCGACGGCGAGTCGTTGCTGGTGCAGCGCTACGACGAGACACCGGTGCTGGTGTGGCACATCGCCGACCCGACCAACCCGGATCGTGAGCCGGTACGAGTTCGATATCCGCAAGCCGGTACCGCAAACGCGCTGGTGTCACTGGCCGTCGTGTGTCTCGACGGCACCCGCATCGACGTCGACTGGCGTTCCGACCGGGAGTTGGACGGGCAGGTTCTGGAGTACCTCGTGCACGCCGGGTGGAGCGGGCCGAAGCCGCTGATCACCGTGCTCAGCCGCGACCAGCGGCGGATGGAGTTCCGCGACCTCGACCCGATCACCGGGGTGACGACCCGGCGGCGCGCGCTCACCGACGACACCTGGGTGGAGCTGTTGCCGGGCACACCGCGGCGCCTGGACGACGGGCGGCTGCTCTACAGCGTCGACGTCGACGACACCCGGCGCCTGTGGATCGACGGCACAGCGGTCACGCCGGCCGATGTGCTGGTGCGCTCGGTGGAAGCCGTCGAGCCCGATGCAGTGATCGCGACGATCATCCCGCAGATCGGCTCGATCGCGCTGGCCAGGTTGCAGTTCTCCGGCGAGGTCGAGCTGCTCAGCGATCCCGCCGGAGCCGCGAGCGGTGCCGCCGGCGGCGGCACCATCGTGGTGGCGCAGGAACTGCCGTTCGCGCCGACTGTGCACACCACGGTCAGCGTCGCGGGCGGCGAGCCGCGCGAGCTGCGGTCGGTGGCCGACGCCGCGGCGTTCACCCCCAACGCCCGCACGCTGCAGCTGGGTCCGCGGGGCATTCCGGCGACGGTGCTGTTCCCCTCCGGACACCGCGCCGGTTCCCGGCGGCTGCCGGTGCTACTCGATCCGTACGGCGGCCCGCACGGACAGCGAGTGGTGAACGCCGGGCGCGGCTACCTGACCTCACAGTGGTTCGCCGACCAGGGTTTCGTGGTGATCGTCGCGGACGGGCGGGGGATGGCCGGGCGCGGCCCGGCGTGGGATCGGCTGGCCTATCACGACCGCGCCGGCACGATTGACGACCAGGTCGAGGCACTGACCCACGTCGCCGCGCAGTTCCCCGGCGACCTCGATCTGACCCGGGTGGCGATCCGCGGCTGGTCGTTCGGCGGGTACCTTGCCGCGCTCGGCGTGCTGCGCCGGCCCGACGTGTTCGCAGCAGCGATCGCCGGCGCGCCCACCACCGACGAGCGGCTCTACGACACCTGCTACAGCGAGCGCTACCTCGGCCACCCGGACACCGACGCGGACGTTTACGAGGCGAACAGCCTGATCCCGCTGGCCCCGAGCCTGTCCCGGCCGTTGATGATCATCCACGGGTTCGCCGACGACAACGTCTACGTCGCGCACTCACTCCGGTTGTCCAGCGCGCTGCTCGCTGCCGGCCGCCCGCACGAGTTCCTGCCCTTGTCCGGCCAGACGCACCTCGCCAGCGACGAGACCGTCGCGGAGAACCTGCTGCTGCTGCAGGTCGACTTCCTACGCCGCAGCCTGCGGCTCGACGGGCAGTGATCGCGCCGGACGAATTCGACCCAGTTGTCCGCGCCGGCGATCGAAACAGCCGGGTCCGGGCGGGTACGGCGGCATCGCTGGGCAGCGTCAACAGCACGCCGGTCGTGAGCGCTGCAGCGGCGGCGAAGGCGATGGCGATCAAGGTCGTTCGACGTATTGGCGTTGATCTCGCTCGGCAGGGCGGAGCCGGCAGACGGCTCGCGTTCGGTATCCGGGCCGGGAACAGCGAGGGTTCAGAACCGCGCGCCGGTTCTAGGCTGTGGCCATGACGCTGACCCCGCGGGAGAAGACGAAGATCCTGCTCGACGAGTCCGAGCTGCCGACACGCTGGTACAACGTCCTCCACGACCTGCCGACGCCCGCCGCCGCCGGTGCTGCACCCCGGCACGTTGCAGCCGGTCGGGCCGGAGGATCTCGCGCCGCTGTTCCCGATGGAGCTGATCCTGCAGGAGGTCACGCACGGAGCAGTACATCGACATCCCCGGACGACGGTGCTCGACGTGTACCGGCTCTGGCGGCCGTCGCCGCTGTTCCGCGCGCACCGGCTGGAGAAGGCGCTCGGGACGCCGGCGCGGATCTACTACAAGTACGAGGGCGTCTCGCCCGGCCGGCTCGCACAAGCCGAACACCGCGGTGCCGCAGGCGTACTACAACGCCCGGGCCGGCATCCGCCGCTTGACCACCGAGACGGGCGCCGGCCAGTGGGGCACCGCGTTGGCGTTCGCCTGCTCGCAGTTCGGGCTCGAGTGCGAGATCTGGCAGGTGCGGGCGTCCTACGACCAGAAGCCGTATCGCCGGATCATGATCGAGACGTTCGGCGGCAGTCGTGCACCCGTCGCCGTCGACGCTGACCGCCGCCGGCCGCGCCGATCCTGGAGCAAGGACCCGGACTCCACCGGATCGCTCGGGATTGCTATCTCCGAAGCGGTCGAGGTGGCCGCACAGCACGCGGACACGAACTACGCCCTCGGGCCGCGTGCTCAACCACGTGCTGCATGCACCAGACCGTCATCGGTGAGGAGGCGCTGCTGCAGCTGGCCAAAGTCGGCGAGACGCCGGACCTCATCGTCGGCTGCACGGGCGGCGGGTCGAACTTCGGGGGCCTCGCGTTCCCGTTCCTGCGGGAGAAGCTGGCCGGCCGGATGTCAGCCCGACCATCTGCGCGGTCGAGCCGGCGGCGTGCCCGTCGCCTGACCCGCGGCACCTACGCCTACGACTTCGGCGACACGGCTCGGGATGACGCCGTTGATGAAGATGCACACGCTCGGCCACGACTTCATCCCCGATCCCGATCCACGCCGGTGGCCTGCGCTACCACGGGATGAGCCCGCTCATCAGCCACCTGTACGAGGAGGAGCTGATCGAGGCCATGGCGAAGAAGCAGCGCGAGTGCTTCGCCGCCGGCGTGCAGTTCGCCCGGGCCGAGGGCATCGTCGCCGGCGCCGGAGCCGACCCACGCACTCGCCGTCGCGATCGAGGAAGCATTGCGCTGCACGGGAGACCGGGCGAGGAGAAGGTGATCCTCACCGCCCTGTGCGGCCACGGCCACCTGGACCTGCGCGGCCTACGACGCCTACCTGTCCGGAGCCATGGAGGACAACGAGCTCAGCGACGACGCGATCGCCGCGGCCACCGCGGCGCTGCCGCCCGTCCCAGCCTGACTCCCGAATTGATCAAGAGCGCGTTCTGGTCGCGAGGTGACCAGAACGCGCTCTCGACCTGTGATGGGCCGACCGGTCGGGGGAAACCGGCCGGCGGTCTCAGCGTTGCCCGATGCCCAGGTCCACGGCGACGTCGATCAGGGTCCGCGCCACGTCACTGACCGCGACGGTGTCGTTGCCGCCGCCGCAGTTCACGTGCAACGCGTCCGCCGGCGTACTGCCGAGGACGGTGGTCGTGGCCGGGAGCCCGGCGACGGTCACCGCACCTGATCCGCCATCGACGGTGACGTCGTCGCCGCGGTTCGTACCCGCGACCGTGATCGTGTCGACCGCTGCGTCGTCGTCGCCGTCGAACGCCTGCAGGTCGACGCCGACAGCCGAGACGCCCGTGCCGCCGAGGTCGCCCACCGACACCGTGTCGGCGCCGCCGAGCACGTGGATGTCGACCTGCTCGATGTGCTTCATATCGGTACGGATCGCCGCGACGTCGCGGGTGAGCACGGCGTGCTTCGCGCTGGCACCCAGCGCGATGTTCTCGGCGATGTTGGATCCGTTGAACTGCAGCGTGTCGGCACCGGTGTTGCCGTCGATGGAATCGCTGCCGTCGCCGGGATCCCACTGCGCGGTGTCGTCACCGCTGCCCAGCGAGACGCTGTCGTTGCCGCGGTCGGCGTCGACGACGTCGTCACCGGCTCCGCCGGCGATCACGTCGGCACCGTCGCCGCCATTGATCGTGTCGTCACCGGCTCCGCCGTCGATCAGGTCGGCGCCGAAGCTGCCGAAGACCACGTCGTTGCCGGCGCCGGCGTCGACGCTGAGCGTCTCGTCGGTGATCAGACCCAACGACTGTGCACTGAAGACGTCGTCGCCACGCCCGAGGGACACGTCGATCGCACGGAAGTCGGCGCGGTTGAACGTCTGCGACACCGTACCGTTCCCGAAGTCGACGATGATCGAGTTCGGATCCGTCGAGGCGGCGACCTGAATCGAGTCACCGCCGGCCGTGCCGTTGACGGTCAGGGTTTGGTTGGCGACCGACGCCGACGGCAACGCGGCAGCGGCGGCCGGCGTGGCGATGGCCACGCCCGCCGCGAAAACCGCGACGGACGCCAGCCCGATCTGTTTCCTTCTGTACGTGTTCATCACCGTTGCCGGGCCGGTTCGGCCCGTCACTTCCCTTCTGCGACGGGGAAGATCTCGTCGGCCAGCAGGCCGTGCGCCTGGCGATGCACCGCGGCCGCGGTCTCGGCGTCCGGGGCCTCGACCAGGCAGAACACCTTGCCCTGCTGCTCGTCGACCCAGTAGCGCTGGTAGTCCACGCCGTAGGCGCCCTGCGTCTTGCAGTCTGCTGCGTGGGCCTGGGCCACGTCGGCCATGCTGACCGCGCCGCCGAGGTTGTGGACGTCCATGAACAGTGCCATGACTTGCTCCTTGATTGTCATTGCCCAAAGGGCTTGTTGGTTGTGACACCATGAGCCTGCGCGCAGATCCCCCTGGGGACCATGACCGGTCACCCGGCCCTCCTGATCGCGTGCCCACGATCGATGCGGTGGAGGCGACGGGTTGTACGAAGCGTTGCAGGACGCGCTCGGGCGGTTGCACCTCGAGGGCGCGATCTTCCTGCGCGCCGAATACACCGACGACTGGGCCTTCGAGTCCCGCGGCCCGGACGCGACCCAGATGTTGCACCCAGGGGCCGAGCGCGTCATTCTCTTCCACGTCGTTGCGGCCGGCGAGTGCTGGGTGTCGGTCGAGGGCGGCCACCGGCACCGTGCCGTTGCGGGTGACGTGATCGTATTGCCGTACGGCAACACGCATCACATGGGTGGCCTTACGGAAGCCGAAACCGTACCGATCACCTCGATACTGGAAGCGCCGCCGTGGCCGCAGATGCCGGTGATCCGGCACGGGACCGGAGGCGACCGAACCGACATCGTCTGCGGCTACCTGCACTGCGACGACCCGCTTTTCAGCCCGCGATTGGGGGCCTTTCCGCCCGTCTTCGTCGTGCGGCCCGAGGGCGCGGCCGCGAACTGGGTGCGCGCCAGCATCGACTACGCACTGCAGCAGACCGGCGCCGTGTCGCCGACCGGGCACATCCCGACGCGGGTGCCGGAATTCCTGCTCGTCGAGGTGCTGCGCCTGCATCTCGCGTCGGCACCCGCTGCCGAGCGGGGCTGGCCCGCCGCCCTCGCCGATCCGGTGGTCGGCCCGGCGATGGCGCTCATGCACGGGGCGCCCGCGGTCAAGTGGACGGTCGGCGAACTCGCCAGCCAGACCTCGGTCTCGCGCTCGCTGCTCGACGCCCGTTTTCGGCAACTGCTCGGCCGCGCGCCCATCCGATACCTGACCGAGTGGCGCATGCATGTGGCGCAGGATCTGCTCGCCACCACCGACCTGAGCGTCTATGCCATCGCGCGGCGCGTCGGCTACGAGGCCGAGGAGGCTTTCAGCCGCGCGTTCAAACGCGAGCGCGGCGCATCACCCGGTCAGTGGCGCTCGCGCTACCACGCGCAGCGTCGGCTCGTGGGCTGAGCGCTATCGGATACTTTGTGTAGTTCCCCGGAAACCCGCCCCACTACGCGACTACCATTTGCGAGGTGCAGCAGCGGGTGCAGTTCTGCCGGGCTCCCGACGGGGTGCGGATCGCGTACGCGGTTCACGGGCACGGTCCGCCGCTGCTCATCTCGACGTGCTGGCTCAGCCATCTGCAGTTCGACTGGGAGAGCCCGGTGTGGCGGCACTTCCTCACTCATCTCGGTGAGATCGCGACGGTCATCCGCTTCGACGAACGCGGCCACGGGCTCTCCGACTGGGACGTCGTCGACCACGGTCTGGAAGCCCGCATCGGCGACCTGGAAGCGGTGGCGGACGCCGCGGGCTTCCCGCGCTTCGCGCTGATGGCGATGGCCCAGGGCGGCCCGGTCGCGATCGCCTACGCCGCACGCCACCCCGAGCGCGTGTCCCGACTGCTGTTCTACGGCAGCTACGCCTGCGCGAGCACGGGGATGTCGGACGACGACCGCGAAATGGAGGACGCGTTCGGAAAGTTGATCAAGGTCGGGTGGGCGCGTCCGGACTCCACGTTCCGGCGGGTCTTCACGTCGCTGATGATCCCGAACGCCACCGAGGAACAGATGCGTTGGCTCGATGACCTGCAGCGGGTGTCGGTCTCGGCGACCACCCTGTCCATCGCGCGCCGCCAGCGGTTGGCGGCCGACGCCGAGCCGCTCCTGCCGAGCCTGCAGCTGCCCACGCTCATCCTGCATTCGACCGGCGACCGGATGAACTCCTTCGAGTACGGCCGCCGGCTGGCCTCCTCGATCGCGGACGCGCGCCTGGTCGCGCTCGACAGCGAGAACCACATCGTGCTCGAGGACGAGCCGGCCTGGCAGGTGTTCCTCGACGAGGTGCGGCAGTTCCTCGTGCCCGACGCCGCACGGGCACCCACCCCGACCCCGGTCGACGAGGTGCTTTCGGCTCGCGAAATCGACGTGTTGCGGCTCGCCGCGGCCGGCCACGACAACGACACCATCGCGTCGACGCTGCACCTGAGCGTGCGAACCGTCGAACGCCACCTGCAGAACATCTACGCCAAGCTCGACCTGCAGGGTCGCTCGGCCCGGGCCGCGGCCGTCGCCCGCCTGCTCGCGCCGGCCTGATCGCGCGACTACGCGTCGGCCGCCATTGCCGGTGCGGCGCGGGCCGCCGAGATGGGTGTCGGCACGGATGCGCCCGGTCCAGCCGGATTCCTATCTTCAGTTGCGACGGTTGCCGCACGTTGCGGCACCACCCACGAAGGGAGCAAGTGATCATGACCAGTACGTCGATCGAACTCGATCCGATCAAGACCAAGCATCGCGCCATGTGGGCGCTCGGCGACTACGACCGGGTCGCCACGGACGTCATCCCGGAACTCGGCACCGTGCTCGCCGCCGCCGCCGTGACAACGCCCGGTGAGCGGGTCCTCGACGTCGCCGCCGGCTCGGGCAACGCGAGTCTGCCCGCAGCCGCGGCCGGCGGCCGGGTGACCGCCACCGACCTCACGCCGGAGCTGCTCGAGATCGGGCGCCAACGCGCCGGCGCGCAGGGGCTGGACCTCACCTGGCAGGAGGCCGACGCCGAGCACCTGCCGTTCGGCGACGGCGAGTTCGACGTCACCATGTCGTGCGTCGGCGTGATGTTCGCGCCGTTCCACCAGCCGGTGGCCGACGAGCTCGTGCGGGTCACCCGGCCCGGCGGGCGCATCGCCCTGATCAACTGGACGCCGGGCGGGTTCATCGGGCAGTTGTTCGCGACGCTGCGGCCGTTCGTCCCGGCCCCGCCGCCGGGCGCGACGCCCGGCCCGCGCTGGGGCGATGCGGAGCACGTGCGCGCCCTGTTCGGCGACTCGGTGCGCACCCTGGAGGCGCACACGCAGCACGCTGCGGGTCGACACGTTCGGCTCCGGCGCGCAGTTCCGCGACTTCTTCGCCGCGTACTACGGGCCGACGATCGCTGCGTTCCGCAACGTCGCCGACGACCCGCAGCGCACCGCCGAGCTCAGCCGGGCCGTCGCGGACCTCGCCGACCAGTTCGGCGCGAACAGTGGCGTGATGGAGTGGGAATACCTGCTGGTGGTGGGGCAGCGCTGACCGCCCACAGCGATGATCATGCAGGCACCGTCGCTATGGCGACGGTGCCTGCATGATCATCAGAGTCAGGCGCGGCGTCGCGACGTTCGGACGCCCATCGTGACCGACGTGAGGCGATGCAGCGCCATCGTCACCCCGCTTTCGCGGCCACGAAACGCTGCCGCAGCTCGCCGATGCCCTCGATGTGGCTGACCAGCTCCTCGCCGTCGGCCAGGTAGCGCTGCGGGGTGCGGCCGAGACCGACGCCGGAAGGGGTACCGGTGAAGATCACGTCGCCGGGCAGCAGCGGAAGCGTGTGCGAGAGCCGTGCGATGAGTTCTGGCACCGGGATGATCAGGTCGCCGGTGCGGCCGAGTTGCATCTGCTCACCGTCGATCGCGCAGCCGAGCTCGAGGTCGTTCGGGTCGTCGAATTCCTCGAGCGTGACCAGCCACGGCCCGACCGGGCCGAACCCCGGCAACGACTTGCCGAGGCTGAACTGCGGCGGCTTCGCGGCCATCTGCAACTTACGCTCGGAGATGTCCTGTCCCACGGCATAACCGGCGACGTAGGACAGCGCATCGGCGGCCTCGACCTGATATGCGCGCCGGCCCATGATCACGACCAGCTCCACCTCCCAATCGGTGTGCCCGTCCGGGGGGAGCGTGATCTCGGCGTGCGGCCCGACGATGCACGAGGGGAACTTGGTGAACACCGGCGGCTCGCCCACCGGTGCGTCGAAGCCGGACTCCGCGGCGTGAGCGCGATAGTTGAGCCCGATCGCCAGCACCTGGCGCGGCGCGGGTGCGGGGGCCCCAAGCTCGCCGGGGTCGAAAGAGTCGCCGGCCGGCAGCTGCGCCGAGCGGGCCCACTCGGCGAATGCGTCCCACTGCGCGTAGCCGGCCTGCGGGTCGGCGCCGAACTCGCCGTTGCTCGCCTTCTCGACGTCGACTGCGGTGTCGCCTTTGATCAACACCAGTCGCCCCGCAAGATTGCCCACGCGCACCGCTGCCTCCAGGATTTCGATGAGGACTTGACGATATCCGTCCACCCGCCCGCGATGAGTGGCGCGAAACGTGATCAGTGGTGACTTGTAAGGCGCCAGTCGACGTCGTTACACGCCACTCAACGGCGCGAAGTGCCACTCAGTCAGGGTCGGCCTGACGGCGGGCGCGGGCGCGGCGTTTGCCCTCGTGCATGGCCTGCACCCGGGCCACCGGAATGTCGCGGCCCTCCGCGATCAGGTCCGGGTCGAGTCGCTGCGGGGCAGGCAGGCCGGCGTCCCACGCGTCGCGGCCGGCGAGCAGCGCGGGTGCGGTGCGCAGGGTGAAGTCGCGCGGCGCTATCGCGTCGAGATCGGCCCAGTCGACCGGGAAGGACACCGGCGTCCCCGCCCGCAGGCGCGGGCTGTACGCGGCGACCACCGTGGCGCCGCCCGCACGGGTGGCGTCGAGGAACACCTTCCCGTGCCGCTCGTCGCGCACGAACGCCGTCGTGGCCAGCTCCGGGTCCAGACGTTCGGCCCGGGCGGCCAGGGCACGGGTGGCCGCGGCGATCTCCTCGACCTGCGCGTCGGCCACCGGGACGAACACGTGCAGGCCCTTCGCGCCACTCGTCTTGACCGCGCCCTGCAGCCCGACATCGGCCAGTGCCCGCTCCACGAGCCTGGTCGCCTGCACCGCGAGCCGGAACGCAACACCCTCCGGGGGGTCGAGGTCGAGCACGAGGTGGGTCGGGTGCTCCCACTCGCCGACCCGGAACAGTGTCGGGTGGAACTCGACGGCACGCTGATTGCCGAACCAGAGCAGGGTGCGCCGGTCGTTGCACAGCGCGTAGGAGATGTCGCGCTTGGACGACTCGGCCCACACCGTCACGGTGCTGACGAAGTCCGGGGTGTACTTCGGGACGTTCTTCTGCATGAACGGTTTCTGGCCCGGCCGCACCCGCATCACCGACAGCGGCCGGTCCCGCAGTTGGGGGACCAGTCGATCGCTCATCACGTCGAGGTAGTCGAGCAGGTCGCGCTTGGTCGCCTCGGCACCGTCGAAGAGGGGCCGATCGAGATTCGTCAGCGCGACACCGCCGCGCTCCTCGTCGGTGCCCATCACCCCATCCTCCCGGTCGCCGCAACGCCGTAGGGTGCGCGCCCAATGAACGACCGGATGCCCGCAGCATTCTTCGGCCACGGCAACCCGATGAACGCTCTGGACGTCAACCCTTACACCCCGGCCTGGCAGGCGTTCGGCACTGCGCTGCCACGCCCGCGCACCATCCACGACTTCTACGGCTTCCGGCAGGAGCGGTTCGAGTGCCCGATGCCGGACCTGGGGGCCGAAGCGCGCGCCGTTGCGCGAACGCGGCGTGCTGATCGTCGGCAGCGGCAACATCGAGGACAACCTGCGGGGGAGGAGCTGGGACCTGGCGGACGAGGGCTACGACACACAGCGCCTCGAGCAAGAGGGGCGTGGGCATTGCGGCCCGCGACCCGCGTCGCCAGAACGTCTCAAGCCGCGAGGTGAGCTTGCGTGCAGTGCCGAATCGCCCCGGGTCGACGCTGTCGATCCGGTCGATGAGATGAAACCGCATGGCGTTCCTTCCTGCGGATGGAAGGTGGCCGAGCGGGTAGGAACACCAGCGAAACCTGCGCGATCGCGTAGTCGCCGGTATGCGAGAGCGACACCTCGGCGGTGCCGCCGCGAGCCGCGAGCTGGTCGGCGAGCCGGCCCGACAGGTGCAGCAGCGGCCGGCCGAGCGCGTCGTTGCGGACCTCGATGTCCGTCCAGTGGTGGCCCTGCCGCAGCCCGTGCCGAATGCCTTCAACAGCGCCTCTTTGGCGGCGAACCGCGCTGCGAGATGCGGGTACCGGTCCCGCCTCGCGGCGCAATAGGTGAGCTCGTGCGAGGTGAAGATGCCGCCGGCCCCGAGCGGGTTGTCCTCGAGAAGCCGGCGTAGTCGACGCACGTCCACGATGTCGACGCCGACCGCGATCTGCATGACTGCCCTCAGGCCGCGAGGGTCGACGCGTCGAGGCGCTGCTGTACCAGGGTGGCCAGGTTGCCGACGGTGAACAGGCCCATCACCTCGTCGGCCTGCAGCTTCCCGGCGAGCGCGTTGGCGTCGATCTGGGGCATGAGCGCGACAGCTGCGCGAGCCCCTGTGCCGTGATGATCTCGTTCTCGTCGCCGAACTCGTCGTCGGGGATCCCGCCCTGGACGTACCCGGCGAGCTCGCCCGCCGAGATCTTCACCGACAGCGCGCGCTCGAGCCGGAACAGGATGTCGAGCAGGTCGATCGACTCGGCCCCGAGATCGTCGAGCAGCGTCGCGTCCGGCGTGACCTCGTCGGTGTCGACGCCGAGCGCCTCGGCCACCGCGTCGACGACCGCATCCAGCCGGTGTCGGAGATCGTTTCGAGTTGCATGCTTGCTCCCTGGGATGAGGTGGCGCGTCGGGCACGCGTCATCGATCAGAGCGGCGAGATCGAGCTCGAATACACCCGATCGCTGGTATCAGCGGCGGCCGCCCGTACTCCTCATCTGCACCAACACGAAGGAGATCGCCGTGCCCATCGAGAATGTCGCCGTGGTCGGGTTGGGTCGGCTGGGCCGGTCGCTGACCGCTCAACTGGCCGGACAGGGTTTCACCGTCTTCGTCTACGACCCGTCGCCGGCGCGGGTCGCCGCCGCTGTGGCCTGGGGCGGCACCGCCGCCGCGTTACCAGCCGACGCGGCCGAGCCCGCCGACGTCGTCATCCTCGCCGCCGATGACGAGCAGAGCGCCGAGGAGATGCTCTTCGACCACGGCGGCATCGGTGAGACCCTGCGCTCGGGCGCCTGCGTCGTGGACGCGTCGCCCACCAGTGCCGGCTTCCGCGAGCGCGCCACCGCCCGGCTTGCGAAGTACGAGATCACCCGGGTGGACCTGAGTCAATTCGTCCCGGTGCCGGCCGCTGCCTGAGAACACCGGGCAGGTTCAGGCCGGGTCGACGCTGCGGGTGACGACCCAGCGGTGCGGCGCGATCGGCCGCGTGCGGGTGAAGCCGTGCTTCTCGAAGACCGCCATCGGCCCGGTGTGCAGGAACGATCCCGACACGCTGCGGTCGTCGGTCTCCTCCGGGTAGCCCTCGACCGTCCCGCCGCCCAGGCGGGCGATCTCGAGCAGCGCCCCGCCCAGCGCCACGTCCGCAACGCCCCGGCGGCGCAGCCCCTTGCCGGTGAAGAAGCAGGTGATGCGCCAGTCCGGCAGTGCCACCAAGCCCGCTTCGTAGCGGCGTCGGCTCTTGACCTCCGGCAGTTGGTCCGGGGAGCCGAACTGACACCACCCGACGCAGTCCTCGCCGTCGAACACGAGCGCGGCGCAGGTGCTGCCGTCGCGTACGCGCTGTTCCTTCTCGGCCCGGTTGCGCGCGGGGGTTCGCCCCTTACCCAGCCGGACGTGGAAGCCCATGCACCAACACCCGCCCCACACCCCGTTGTTCGCCTCCACCAGCCGGGCGAACGCCGGCCACGTGGCCACCTCCAACGGCTTCACCAGTAGCCCGTCCGTCATACCGCGATCTCAACACACCGGACCGGTTACCCGACGTATCAGCGACGTGACTGAGCGCGTCCTACTTACATCGTCGGCCCGCGTTCCCGGGAGTAGTCATGGTCAGTCACAGTCACCGTCCCACCCCGCACCCGTCGCGGAAGTGGTTATGGGCGGCATTGGTGATCGTGCTGGTCGGCGGCGCTGCCGCGATCGCGCTGGCGATGAAGAAGAGCCCGCGTTCGGCCGCCGCCGGGTGCCCGCACCCGATCCGGCAGCTGCAAGTGGCCGCGGCCCCGGACATCGCGCCGGCGGTGGCGGCCGTGGCCAGAACGGTGGAGTTCAGCGATTGCAACCCGACCCGGATCCGGGTGAGGGCGGTCGACTCGGCTGCGCAGGCGGCAACGCTGGCCGGCGCGCGGGGAACCCGCAGGTCTGGATCCCGGACTCGACGAGTGAACTCGCGCAGGTGCCGGGCACGATCGTCGCCGCGCGTTCGCTCGCGAAGACCCCGGTCGTCCTCGCCGTCGGGACTCGGCGGCTCGCGCCCTCGGCGCGCATCCGACCTTCGACGAGGTCGCCGCAGCGGCCACGACCGCCCATCCGTTCGTGTTGGCGGTCGGCGATCCGGCGGCTTCGGCGCCGACGCTCGGCATGCTCGTCGGGCTGCACGCCTCGCTGACCGGCGAGCCCGAGCGGCACCGGCAACCTCGTGGCGATGCTGCAGAACACCACGCCATTGGCCACGCGCGATGCTGCCGGCCCGTCCGGACGTGATCAACGGGGCGCCGATCGCGGTGCCGACGCACCGAACAGGCCGTCTGCGCCGCAGACCGGGGCTCGGCCGTGTACACCGCCGTGTACCCCCGGTCGGCGCCGTGCTCGACTACCCGTTCGTGGTGATGGGCACGCGCGTCGACCGCGATTCGGCCGCGTTGCTCTCGACGCTGACCAGCGCCAAGGGCCGAGGGGTGCTCGCCGCTTACGGGTTCCGCTCCGCCTCCGGGGTGCCCGGAGCGGCCCTGCGCACGACGTCTGGTGTCGACGCCGCGGCGCCCAGCGCCGCCAGTCCCAGTCAGGCCGACGCCGCACGGTGCTGCAGGCGTTGTCGGTGCTGCGCAAGCCGTCGCGGCTGCTGGCGCTGCTCGACGTCTCGGGATCCATGGCCAACCCGGTGCCCGGGCTGGCAGGCAGCACCCGCATCGAGGTGGCCCGCACCGCTGCAGCCGAGGGTCTCGGGCTGTTGCCGGCCGAGAGCGCGGTGGGCCTGTGGCGCTTCTCCGGCGAACCTCACGCGCTCGACGGACTACCAGCAACTCGTGCCGGTCACCCCGCTCAGCGACGCGACCCGCAGCCAACTCGCCGGCGCGGTGGGCCAGTTCCGAGCGCGGTGCCCAACGGCGGCACCGGGCTGTACGACTCCGTTCTTGGCGCGGTGCAGTCGATGCGCACGCACTTCGACAACACCCGGATCAACAGCGTCGTGGTGTTCACCGACGGCAAGGACGAGTTCGGCCAAGCACGCCGTCACGCTGAGCACCCTGCTGTCCGCGCTTAAGGCCGAGAGCGCCTCCAAGCAGCCGGTCAAGGTCATCGCGATCGCCTACGGACCGGACACCGACACCGGCGCGCTGCGTGCGATCGCCACTGCCAGCGGCGGCATCCTCTACACCTCCGCCGATCCGCGCGACCTTCCGCAGATCTTCCGCAACGCGATCGGTCGCCGGGTGTGAGCGCTGTGCGCCGGCGGCGCGCTGCGCCGCGGCGCGGGCCGGGCCTTCGGCCTCCATCTGCAAGGTGACCGGCGAGCCGTCTGGCCGACGCGGCGCACGAGGTGACTGGCGCGGCGACGAGGTGACTGGCGCGGCGACGAGGTGACTGGCGCGGCGACGAGGTGACTGGCGCGGCGACGAGGTGACTGTCGCGAGCGGTCGCGCCGGATCCCCTGGCGTGCCGCCCAGGTGAACTCCGACCCTCGACTGTGTGTGCCCGGCGGACCCCTTCTCGAGCCGGCGACCGACGCGTCAACTGTGGCTGCGACGGCGGCGCAGCCGGGCGCGCACCGCGCGGCGCGCAACCGGACCGAGATCGTTCACCGCCTCGAGCACCGCGCCGAGTTGCTCCAGGCTGCCCAGCGCCGCCGCCGCAGCCGCGGGATCGACGCCCTCGTACAGCTCGAGCCCGAGGAAGCTCGCGCTCACCGCGCGGGTCATCCCGTGATGATCGACGAGTCCGTCGAGCGGGGTAGCGCGGAGCAACCGGCGCACTGTGGGTTCGAGGGCATCGGCCCAGCTGTCGAGGCAATGCCGCGCGGTCTCGGCCACCGCCGGATTCGCCTGCGCCGCCGCGGTGAGCTGGGCCATGACCGCGACGTTGCCGGCCGCGCGCTCGGCGTGGTGCAGGGCGCGACCCACGGCCAGCAGCTCGGCGAAGGTGGTGACGGCGTCGAGCCGGGGACGGTAGCGCGCGATCGCGGCACCGACCGACGCCTGCGCGGCGACCGCGACGAGGGCGGTGACCGAACCGTAGTGGTAGAAGATCAGCGCCTGGTTGGCATCGGCGCGCCGGGCGATCGCGCGGGCCGACAGGCCGGCACTGCCCTCCTCGCGCAACGTCGCGAGCGCGGCCTGTTCCAGCCGGGCGCGAGTCGCGTCGGCGCTCACCCGGCGCGACGCTTCACCAGCACGAATGCGGTCACCGCAAGCCCGACCAGCACCACCGCCACGATCGCGAACGGCCATGGCGAGCCGCTGCGGTTCAGCCAGGCCAGCACGAATCCCCACGCACCGATGCCGGCGATCGTGCCGACTGCCGAGATGTTCGCGCCGCCGAACAGAAGGGCGAGCCCGCCGAGCAGGAGGGTCGGCGCCATCGCCAGCGGTCCCCACGCGAACGCGGCCAACAGCACGAAGGCGACGGTGGCGCCGCACAACGCCCAAACTGCGAACTGCGACCACGAAGGGCGGCGGTTCACCATGACGGACATGGCCACTCCCTGATTTGAGCGATTGCTCAATTTTGTTTCTAGCATGATTTGAGCAATCGCTCAAGAGATCGCTCAGACGCGGAGCGCGGCGGAGCGGTCGATACGCAACCCGACGCCGGCCCAGGTTGCCGCGCGCAGATCGGCGACCACCACGTCGGCGTCGCTGTCGCCCGCCCGAGCCCCGACGCCCAGCACGTGCCCCACCCCGGCGCTGCGGGCTGCTCGTACGCCCTGCGCGGCGTCCTCGATCACGATCGCCACGGCGGGATCGACGCCCAGCGCGGCCGCGGCCCGCAGGTACCCGTCCGGCGCCGGCTTGCCGAACTCGACGTCCTCGGCCGTGACCAGCACCGGCACCGGCCACACGCCGGCGGCCCGCAACCGAGCCTCGGCGAGCTCGCGCCGGCCGGAGGTGACGACCGCCCAGCGGCCCGGCTCCAGACCGGCGACGAGCGCGGGCGCACCGTCGACCGCGACCGCCTCGCGTACGCCGGTGAGCTCGAGCTCGTCGATGCGGGCCAGCGCCGAATCGGCGTCCGGGCCGGCGGCGAAGAAGTCGGCCACCGTGTCGGCGGTGCGCCTCCCGTGGACCACCGCGAGCACCTGCGCCGGCGTCAGCCCGTAGTCGTTGGCCCACGCCGACCAAGCCGCCTCGACGTCGGCGTCCGAGTCGACCAGCACGCCGTCGAGATCGAACAGCACCACGGCGCCGGGCAGGAACACATCTGTCTCGCTCACCCCGAACAGTGTTGCACCCGCGCCGATGTTCGGGGCGTGGCCCTGCCTGCGCGCTATCCAGGGCCTCCGCCGCCGGGCAGTAGCTTCGGCGGTGGCGGGCCGGCGGTCGGCAGGTAGCTGGTCTTCGACCATTTCTCGTGCCCGCAGCGGCCGCAGGTCCACAGGATCTGATCACCGTCGTTGTCGGCCCGGCCATACCGATGCCGGCTGACCAGGCACCTGAAGGGTCTTGGCAGTCTCGCTCCATCCCCGGATTCGTCGAGACGGTCACGTGAACGGTGCGGCGCCACCATGCCCGTGAGTTCTCCGTACGTGCCGCATCGATTGCATTCGCGGTAATCCTCGCCGCTGTCGTTCACCCGGCGACTCCAGGTTTGCGATGCCAGCCAGCGTCTGACCGGGCCCCCCATGTCATCTCATCTCCTTCGGTCGGTTCGGGAGTAGTTCCGTTTCCGAAATCGGTCGACGACGGTCACCGGTTCACCGTCACGTGATAGGTGAAGTCGATCGCGTAGAACGCGAGCTCGAAGGGACTCCGGTGCAGGAGTTGGCCGGCGAGTCTGCCGGTGATCCGTACGGTGTGCTCCCCGACAGGCAGTGGCTCGATGAAGGCGCCGAGGGTGATGATGTGGTGGCCGGTGCCATCGGCAAGGTGGGCAACCCGGACGGGCCCCGCGAGATACGCGCTGCCGAGCGTCGCGTCCGAGCCGTCTACGGTGACCCGGTAGTGATGTCCGCCGAGCTGGGCGCGGGCGAAGAAGTAGTGCACGGCCGCGCGGTGGTCCGCGGGCCAGTTCCCGACCACCGGCTCGGAGTCGGTCGCATTCTGCAGCGGCACGTAGAAGGCGGTGCGCGAGTCGACCATGAACGTGTTCTCACCCGTCACGATCACTCCGCCGTCTTCTGGCTGCGCGTCGAAGGTCGCGGTGTAGAGGATCTGGAAGGGCGTTTCGGGATAGGCCGCCGGGTCGTTGCCACTCGTGGTGAACTGCGCTACCCGTTTCGCCATGTCGCGCAGCGAGTAGCCATCCGGGCGTGCATGCGCTGGTAGGACGTACCTTCGTGCGCTGGACCCGCTCGTCGGAGCCAGGTGCTGCCTCGCGCCTGCGGTTGGGGCGGCGATCAGCGTGGCGCCGACGACACCGAGAACGGCGACCAGGAACGCGGGAGTTCTGAGAGTCATGTTCGGTCCTTGGCTGGGCGATCGGTTGTGAGAACGACCGTCCCGACGCGGGCTGAGACGACGCGGTCAGCTGCGCGTCGTAGAACAAGGGAACGGCAGTCCAGGTTGGGCCAGGCTGAACCGGCTGCGCCAGTTCCGACCGCGGCCCATGTCCTTATACTACTTAGGGCTAGGTTGTTGTCAAGCATCCCGCCACTCTCCAGCGATTTCGAACGGCGAAACGGGTGCGGGAAGCGCGGGATACGCCGGGACGTTCCCAGTCGCTACAAGCCGCCGGGAGCGCGAATATCGTGTCGCGCAGGCATTCTCTAAATGCCGGCCCGCCGCAACGATGACGAGGAGGTCGTGGTGGAGGCCATCCCCCTGGTCGACGAGCCCGGTAGGCGCGACGCCACCCGCAACGCCACCCGCAACGCCACCCGCGACGCCCGCCGCCGCGCTCGACGGTCGGGCCGATGATCGGCCGCGCACACCACGTGGTCATCGACGCCCGGGACCCGGCCCGGCTTGCCGCGTTCTACTCCGAACTGCTCGGGCTGCCGATCACCTATTCGTCGGCGGACTGGGTGGTGATCGCGGCGAACGACCGGACGTCCGGGTTCGCCTTCCAGCTGGCGCCCGACCACGTACCGCCGCGCTGGCCGGACCCGGCGGCACCGCAGCAGTTCCATCTCGACGTCATGGTCGACGATCTCTCCGCGGCCGACGCCGACGTACGGGAGCTCGGCGCGGTCGCGGTGTCCTCCGGCGACCACGTGTACCTCGACCCGGCGGGGCACCCGTTCTGTCTCATCCCGCGCCCCGGCTGGGCGCCGCCTGTCAACCCGGGCTGAGCCCCACCGCGTGCAGCAACGTGTCCGGTGCGCGCTCGGCGGGATCGGCCGGCACCAGCACGAACCGGATGCCGAGCGCGGTCGCGCCGCCATCGGCGTGCGGGTTGTCGCCCACCATCACCGCGTCGTGCGGTTCGACGCCGAGGTCGGCACAGGCCTGCCGGAAGATCTCCGGGTCGGGTTTGAGCACCCCGCGCTCGTCGGAGAGCACGAGCACGTCGATGTCGTCGGCGACGCCGTGGCGGCGCAGCACCGGCCGCGGGTCCCAGCCGATGTTGCTCACCACCGCGATCGGGACGCCGTCGTCGTGCAGGCGGCGCAGGACGTCGACGGTGTCCGGGTAGACCGACCAGGCCGCGGGAGAGATGCCGCGGTCGTAGAGCGCGGCCGCCTGCGCGTCGTCGAGCCCGGCGTAACGCGCCGACCCGGTGTATGCGGCTCGGTGGGCGGGCGCCGACAGGTCCCGCTCGGCCCACACCTGCGCCAGGTCGTCGGGCAGGTCGGCCGGCGGGCTGCTGCCGTTGATGGCGCCCCAGCGCACCAGGGCCGCGGCGAGGTGCGCGCAGTCGTCGCCCAGGGCGTGCCGCACCGCATCCCCGGCGCTCTCGATGTGGAACAGCGTCCCGGAGAAGTCGAACAGCACGCAGGCTGGACGGGCAGGATCGCGGTCGGGCACCGCCCCGACGTTACGTTGTCCGACCCTGCGGCCAGGATGGCGGCATGACACCGCAAGCCCTGTCTCGCCCAGTCGCCTCGGCCGCAGTGGAGGCGGCCGGCTGGCGGCTGCTCTACAAGTCCCTGGCCGCGGCCGTGCCCGTCGACTCGGTGCAGCAGGGCCTGGAGGTCGCCGCGGCGGCGGCTGCCGCGTGCGGCGACCACGCCGACGCGCACCTGCGCGTCGACCTTCGGCCCGATCGCGTCTCGCTGTCCGTCAGCACCTTCGAGCTCGGGGTGGTCACGGCTCGCGACACCGAACTCGCCGGCGAAATCACGGCTGCGGTGCACGGGCTCGGCAAGGAGTTGCTGCCCGCGACCGGCGGTCATCCGCCGCAACTGCTCGAGATCGCGATCGACGCGGTGGACATCCCGGCGATCCGGCCGTTCTGGCTCGCCGTGCTCGGGTATGCGCCGGAGCCCGGCAGCGACGTCATGCCGGGTTCGATCGTCGACCCCGCCGGTGAGCTGCCGAACCTCTGGTTCCAGCAGATGGACGAACCGCGGCCGCAGCGCAACCGCATTCACTTCGACCTGCACGTGCCGCACGACGAGGCTGACCGGCGTATCGCGGCCGCGATCGACGCCGGCGGGAAGCTGGTCAGCGATGCTGCGGCCCGCTCCTTCTGGATTCTCGCCGATGCCGAGGGCAACGAGATCTGCATCTGCACCTGGGAGGACCGCGAGCGCGGCTGATCAGCCGGTCGTCTCGACGAGGCGTTGGCGATACTTGGTTGCGGTGCGCCTGCGTCCGGGGATCTCGGGTGGCGCGCCGACGCGCACCTCGTCGAGCACCCGCTGGGCGAAGCCGACGGCCGACTCGCCCGGTTGCATCGCGCCGCCGGCCGGTCGATAGAACTCGACGTCGATGTCGGGCCGCTTCGGGAATCGCACGACGTCGACCGAGCCGGTGACGCGTGCGCAGACGATCTCGGCCTCGGGTACGGCTTCGGCCAGGCGGCCGATGCCGCTGCGGGCGCGTAGCTCACGGCCCAGCGACCGGGTGCCCTCCGGGAACACGCCGATGCACTGGCCGCGGCGCAGCGCGGTGAGCGCCGCGCGCATGGCCGCGGCGTTGCTGGATCCGCGTTCGACCGGGATGTGACCCATCTCGGTCATCAGCGCGCCGACGATCTTGTTCTTCCACAACGTCGACTTCGCGAGCGCATGGACCTGCCGGACCTTGCCCGCCGCCACCGCGACCGCGATCGGATCCCAGTAACTGTCGTGGTTCCCGGCGAGCAGCACCGGACCGGTCGGTGGCAGGTGCTCGAGCCCACGCACGGTGAGCCGCGACCACGGCCGCATGATGGGCGCGCTCACGGTGATGACGACCTTGTAGCCGGGCGTCATCGCGGTCGGATCCCGGCGCTGGTTCATGGGCGTCATCATGGCGCACCGATGTGGCTAACGTCAGGGTCATGCAGGAGACCGACATCGAGGTGGCCGTCACCGCCGCTGCCGCAGGTGCGACGGTCGTGCGCGAGCGCTACCGCATGCCGCTGACGCGATACGCGAAGTCGGGTACGGACTTCGCCACCGACGTCGATATCGAGACCGAGCAGGTCGTCAACGCGATGATCCGCGCGGCCCGGCCCGCCGACGCCATTGTCGGCGAGGAGTCGGGGATCGACGGGCCGCCGGATGCCCGCCGCACCTGGTTGGTCGACCCGCTGTGCGGCACGTTGAACTACGCCGCGCAGACGCCGCTCGCCGCGGTCAACGTCGCCGCCAGGGTGAACGTCCGCGTCGTGGCAGCGGCCGTCGCCGACCCGCTGGCCGGCGAGATCTTCTGGAGCGACACGGGCCGCGGGTACCTGCGCCGCAACAACACCGACACGCCGCTGACCCCGACAGCCGGCGTCCGCCTGGTCGATGTCAATCTCGACGCGCCGCCGCGCAACGGCGACTGGTTCGACGCGGTGCGGCTGCTCGGCTCGGCGCGCTTTCGCGCGGCATTCGCCCCGCGTGTGCTGTCGACCTCGCTCGCCTGTACTTGGGTGGCGGCGGGGCGACGCGCAGGGTACGTGACCGACGGCGACCTCCGTGAGAGCGTCCACTTCGCCGCGGCCATCGCGCTGTGCCAGGCCACCGGCTGCCCGGTCACCAACCTGCGGGGGGAGGAGGTGCACACGGGCGTCGGCGGGTTGATCGTCGCGGCCGACGCGCAGACACACGCAGCACTCGTGGAGTTGGTGTCCGACGCGCGCCCGTAGACTGGACGGTCGCTGAAAATCGAGACACGAAATGGGGTTGCCGCGTGGCGATCAACCAGCGCGACGACCTGCGCAACGTCGCGATCATCGCGCACGTCGACCATGGCAAGACCACGCTGGTCGACGCCATGCTCTGGCAGTCCGGTGCCTTCACCGAGCACCAGGCCGAGACCGGTGACGTCCGCGAGCGGGTCATGGACTCGATGGACCTCGAGCGCGAGAAGGGCATCACGATCCTCGCGAAGAACACCGCGGTCGACTACATCGACGCCGCCGGTGACGCGGACCACGATCAACATCATCGACACCCCCGGGCACGCCGACTTCGGCGGCGAGGTCGAGCGCGGCGCTGTCGATGGTCGACGGCGTGGTGCTGCTGGTCGACGCCTGCGAGGGCCCGCTGCCGCAGACCCGGTTCGTGCTGCGCAAGGCGCTCGCAGCCCAAGCTGCCGGTCATCCTGGTCATCAACAAGGTCGACCGGCCGGACGCGCGGATCGCCGAGGTCGTCGACGAGACCTACGAGCTGTTCCTCGACCTGTCGACGCCGACGAGCACCAGATCGAGTTCCCGATCGTCTATGCGTCGGCCAAGGCCGGCCGGGCGTCGCTGAACCGCCCGGCGGACGGCACGATGCCCGACTCGCCGAACCTCGAGCCGCTGTTCGACGCGATCCGTCGAGACCATCCCGGCGCCCGACGTACGACGACGACGCGCCGCTGCAGGCGCACGTCACCAACCTCGACGCCTCGCCGTACCTCGGCCGGCTCGCGCTGTGCCGGGTGCACAACGGCACGATCGCGCAAGGGCCAGACCGGTCGCCTGGTGCCGCACGGACGGCATCGATCGAGCGGGTCAAGGTCACCGAGCTGCTGATGACGCAGGCCCTCGAGCGGGTGCCGGCCGAGTCCGCCGGGCCGGGCGACATCATCGCGATCGCCGGCATCGCGGACATCACCATCGGCGAGACGCTCGCCGACCCCGACGACCCGCGCCCGCTGCCGGTCATCACGATCGACGAGCCGTCCATCTCGATGACGATCGGCATCAACACCTCGCCGCTGGCCGGCCGAGTCGGGCAAGAAGCTGACCGCCCGCCTGGTCAAGAACCGCCTCGACGCCGAGCTCGTCGGCAACGTCTCGATCCGGGTGCTGCCGACCGAGCGGCCCGGACACCTGGGAGGTGCAGGGCCGCGGCGAGCTGCAGCTGGCGATCCTGGTCGAGATCATGCGCCGCGAGGGCTTCGAGCTCACCGTCGGCAAGCCGCAGGTGGTCACCCGGACGATCGACGGCAAGCTGCACGAGCCGATGGAGCGGCTGACCATCGACGCCCCGGCCGACTACCAGGGCGTCGTCATCCAGCTGCTGGCGCTGCGCAAGGGCCGGCTGGAGCAGATGGTCGACCACGGCACCGGCTGGATCCGGATGGAGTACCTCGTCCCGGCCCGCGGCCTGATCGGCTTCCGCACCGAGTTCCTCACCGAGACCCGCGGCACCGGCCTGCTGCACCACATCCACGAGGGCTACGAGCCGTGGCCCGGCGAGCATCCGCACCCGACCGACCGGGTCGCTGGTCGCCGACCGGGCCGGGTCCGACCACCGGCTTCGCGCTGGCCAACCTGCAGGAGCGCGGCACGATGTTCGTCGGCCCGGGCACCGAGGTCTACGAGGGCATGATCGTCGGGGAGAACTCGCGCTCGGACGACATGGACGTCAACCCGACCAAGGAGAAGAAGCTCACCAACATGCGCCAGTCCTCCGGCGACGTGCTCGTGCCGCTGATCCCGCACGCGGTGCTGTCGCTCGAGCAGGCGCTGGAGTTCTGCCGCGAGGACGAGTGCGTCGAGGTCACCCCGGCCACCGTGCGGATCCGCAAGGCTGCTGCTCGCCGCGCAGGACCGCGAGAAGCAGCGCGCCCACGCCCGCACCTGACCGGGACAACTCGCTGGACGGCGCGAACTAGGCTCCGGAGTGTGGACCAGCGGCTCGTCGAGCGGATGCGCGGCTTCGGAACGACGATCTTCGCGGAGATGTCGGCGCTCGCACTGACTACCGACAGTGTCAATCTCGGCCAGGGCTTCCCTGACACCGACGGACCGGCCGAGATCCTCGAGGCCGCCGAGCAGGCGACTGCGCACCGGGCACAACCAGTACCCGCCCGGCATCGGCATCCCGCAGCTGCGGCAGGCGATCAGCGCCCACCAGCACCGCTACTACGGCCTGGACTACGACCCGGACACCGAGGTGCTCGTCACCGCCGGCGCCACCGAGGCGATCGCCGCGACCGTCCTGGCGCTGGCCGGACCGGGCGACGAGGTGGTGCTTTTCGAGCCCTACTACGACTCCTACGCCGCTACTGTGGCGCTTGCGGGCGCCACGCGCCGGGTCGTCACGCTCGAGCGCGACGGTGCCGGCTGGGGGTTCGACGCGGACGACCTGCGCGCGGCGATCACGCCGGCCACCGGCTGCTCGTGCTCAACACCCCGCACAACCCGACCGGCAAGGTCTTCGGCCCGCACGAGCTCGCGCTGATCGCCGAGCTGGCTACCGAACGTGACCTCGTCGTCCTCTCCGACGAGGTGTACGAGCATCTGGTCTTCGACGACGGCCGGCACGTCCCGATCGCCACCCTGCCCGGTATGCGCGACCGGACGGTCACGATGAGCAGCGCGGGCAAGACCTTCAGCGTCACCGGCTGGAAGATCGGCTGGGCCTGCGCCCCGCCCGGGCTGCTGTCCGCGGTGCGCACCGTCAAGCAGTTCCTGACCTACGTCAGCGGCGCGCCGTTCCAGCCGGCCGTGGCACGGGTGCTGGTCGAGGCCGAACGGCTCGCTCCGCGCGCGGCGCTGCAGGACCAGCGCGACCTGCTGTGCGGCGGGCTCGCCGACCTCGGCTTCGACGTCATCGTGCCCGCGGCGACCTACTTCGCGACCGTCGACGTCGGAGGCGACGCGGTGGGGTTCTGCCGCGACCTGCCGCACTCGGCCGGCGTGGTCGCGATCCCGAGCAGCGTCTTCTACGACTCGCCGGTCGGCGACCGCTACGTCCGGTTCGCGTTCTGCAAGCGGCCGGAGGTGCTGACCGAGGCCCTGCAACGACTCAAGGCGGTGGCTCGATGAGGGTGGCAGCGATCCAGCACGACATCACCTGGGAGGACGCGCCCGCGACCCGCGAACAGGTGGCGCCGATGATCGCCAAGGCGGCGGCCGAGGACGCGGGCCTGATCGTGCTGCCGGAGATGTTCGCGACCGGGTTCTCGATGCGCCCCGAGCGCATCGCCGAGAACGAGGGCGGCGCGACCGAGCAGTTCCTGCTCGAGCAGGCCGCCGAGCACGAGTGCACGGTGATCGCCTCGATCGCCCAGCGCGGCCCCGACGGCCGGTTCCGCAACAACGCGGTGGTTGCCGGGCCGGCGGGCCTGCGCGGGCGCTACGCGAAGATCCACCCGTTCAGCTACGCGGGCGAGCACGAGCAGTACGCGGCCGGTGACGGCTTCCTGACGGTCGACGTCGACGGGCTGCGGGTGTCCGTGTTCGTCTGCTACGACCTGCGCTTCGCCGACGAGTTCTGGGCGCGCGCCCTCGAGACCGAGGTCTACGTGGTGCCGGCGAACTGGCCGGCGCCGCGGCACGAGCACTGGCGCGCCCTGCTCGTCGCGCGGGCGATCGAGAACCAGGCCTACGTGATCGGGGTGAACCGGGTGGGCAGCGCGAAGCAACTGCGCTACGACGGCGGCTCCGTGGTCATCGATCCGCTCGGCGCCCGGCTGGTCGAGGGCGGTGCGCAAGCCGCGGTGCTGACCGCGGAGGTCAGCGCACGGACGGTCACCGACGTGCGCGCGGAGTTTCCGTTCCTCGCCGATCGGCGGTAGCCCGGTCTGCGGCCCTCACCGAGCGTGCCTTTTCCCGACAGAGTGGCCCGGCTCCGGAAAATGTCACGATCTGGCGTCGATACGTGGTCTGGCTGTCGTAACGTGCAACCTGCGCACTAACGTCCGTCGCTAGCCACAAGCTGTGAACGTCGGCATCACCCGCGCCGCATAACTGAAGGGAAGCCACGCCCTCATGTCGTTGCAGGCTCCCGGTGAGCTTGAGGAATATGTCGATCGGTCACTCGAGGCCGGTCTCGAAGGGCCCGGACCTGACGAGAAGGCCATCGAGGGCCGGTCGCTGGGGCAGATCGCCTGGCGCCGGCTGCGCCGCGACAAGGTCGCGATGGCGGGTGGGGCCTTCGTCATCTTCCTGACGCTGGTGGCGATCTTCGCCAAGCCGATCCTGGCGTGGTACGGGCAGTACCCGAACACCATCCACAACACCCCGCCCGACGATCTGCTCGACCCGAGCACCCAGATGCCGATCGGGCGCTTCGGTGGCGCCAGCAGCGAGCACTGGCTCGGAGTGACTCCCTCGCTCGGCCAGGATGTGTTGGCCCAGCTCATCTACGGGGCGCGGACCTCGCTGATCATCGGGGTGCTCGCGACCGTGCTCGCCGTCGTGCTCGGGGTCACGGTCGGGCTGGCCGCCGGCTACTACCGCGGCGCCACCGACACGATCCTGTCGCGGCTGATGGACCTGCTGCTGTCGTTCCCGACGCTGCTGTTCTCCCTCGCGCTGCTGTCGATCTTCTCGACGGTGCCGTCGTTCGCCGGACTGTCCGGCGTGCCGCTGCGCTTCGCGGTGATCATCTTCGTGCTCGGCTTCTTCAGCTTCCCGTACATCGGTCGCATCATCCGCGGCCAGGTGCTCTCGCTGCGCGAGAAGGAGTTCGTGGAGGCCTCGCGCAGCCTCGGCGCGTCCAACTTCCGGATCATGTCCCGCGAGGTCATGCCGAACCTGATCGGGCCGATCCTGGTCTACACGACGCTGGCGATCCCACAGAACATCCTCGGCGAGGCGGGACTGTCCTACCTCGGTGTCGGTGTGCCGCCGGGCACCCCGTCCTGGGGCAAGATGCTCAGCGACGCCGGTAACTACTTCTCGATCGACCCGCTGTACCTGTTCGCGCCGGGCATCGCGCTGTTCCTGACAGTGCTGGCGTTCAACCTGTTCGGCGACGGCCTGCGCGACGCGCTGGACCCCAAGTCGACGCGATGAACACCACCGCACCCAGACTTCGCGCTCGTCCCCGAACCGGGGGCCGGGCCGATGGCCGGCGACGTCGCCGGCGCGGCCGTGAACCGGCCGTAGGCACCATCAATCCGTACAGAAGGCGGAAAACCACTGATGAGGAAGTTCTCGAAGGTGGCGATCGGCGTCAGCCTGGTCGCTGCCGCGGCGACTGTGCTCGCTGCCTGCAGCAGCAGCGGCGGTGGCGGCGGCGGTAACACGTCGAGCGCGCCGTCGGGCGCTGCTACTGGTGGCACCAACTCGGCCAAGGCCGGCTACAACGCCGCGTTCAACTCGATCGTCAACCCCTCGACCAAGACCGGCGGCACGCTGCAGCTCGGCGCAACGGCCGACTGTGACTCGTGGGACCCGAAGATCGCGTACTACGGCTGGTGCTGGAATATGCAGCGCCTGTACAGCCGTACCCTCGTCGGCTACTCGGTGGTGAACGGCACCAAGTTCAAGTTCGCGCCGGACCTTGCGACCAGCATGGGTACCCACAACGCGAACTACACCAAGTGGACCTACACCCTCAAGCCGGGGCTGAAGTGGTCCAACGGCAAGGCGATCACACCGCTGGACGTCAAGTACGGCATCGAGCGCAACTGGGCCAGTGCCGAGATCCCGGGTGGGCCGTCGAGCTACTTCACGCAAGGCATCCTGGCGCCGAAGGGCTACAAGGGACCGTACAAGGGCGGCAGCATCCCCACCATCACCACGACGCCGAACAGCATCACGATCACGCTGAGCGGCCCGAACGCCGACTTCGACTACCTGATGGCGATGGGCGCCTCCGCTCCCGTTCCCGACAAGACCGAGGGCGGCCCGGGCTTCGTAGGCGCGACCTACACCAAGCACCCCATGTCATCGGGTCCGTTCATGATCAAGTCGTATACGCCGGGCAAGTCGATGATCTTCGTGCGGAACCCGTACTGGAGCCAGAGCAGCGACACCGATCCGGCACCCGAAGGTCAACGAGGTCGATCTGACCATCGACACCAACCCGGTGGATCTGGACAACAAGCTCAAGGCCGGCACGCTCGACGCAAACGCCGCGATCGGCGCCGGTGGCCTGACGCCGACAGTTCCAGTCCTACGTGCTCACGAACGCGGACAGCCAAGAAACAGGCCGATGACCCGACAACTGCATACACCCAGTACCTCGTGGTCATGCAGACGGTGATCAAGAATGCCGACTGCCGGAAGGCGATCTTCTACGCCACGAACAAGGCATCCATCATCGCCGCCGCCGGCGGACCGACGAACGGCATAATCGCCGAGTCGATGACGCCGCCCGGAATCGAGGGGTACGACGGGACGTACAACCCGTTCCCGGTCGGTGCGGACAACACGGGTGACATCGCTAAGGCCAAGGACGCGCTAAAGGCGTGTGGCAAGCCGAACGGGTTCACGGTGAAGTTCGCGTACCCAACCCCGAGCACGAAGGCGCCGCTGGTGTTCCAGGCCGAGAAGTCAGCGCTGGCTCGGGTCGGCATCAAGCTGACCGCGGCCACCGATGACGCGTCGACCTACTACACGACCTTCATCGGCTCGCCGAAGAACATCATCAACCAGCAGATCGGTATGGCCTACGCCGGCTGGGGCGCCGACTTCCCGACCGGGGTGGGCTTCTACCAGGCGATCGCCAACGGCAACGCGATCGTGGACCCGGGTAACTCCAACTACCCGAGCCTGAACGACCCGACGGTCAACAAGGTGCTCGATGCGGCGCCGGCCGGGAACGCAACTGCCGCTGATTGGCAGTCGCTGAACCACGCCGTCATGGACAGCACCGTCTACCTTCCGCTCTGGTGGGGCAACACGCTGATGTACCGCAACCCGCGGATGACCAACGTGACCTGCAACAACGCCCAGGCATTCGGCAACTACGACTTCGTCAACATCGGAGTCTCGAGCTAGGTCACAGCTGTTCTCTGACGGGAGAAAGGTGAAGCCGGTGGTGACCGGTCCGTATCTGGGCGACCAGATCGGGCCGGTCACCGCGGCGAACAGTTGATGTTGCGTTTCGTGGTCCGCCGACTGCTCGGTGCAGTCGTCGTCGTCTGGATCGTGAGCGTCGTGACGTTTGCGATCTTCCAACTGGCGCCGAAGCTGGCGAAGGTCTCACCCATCTACTTCTACGTCGGCAAGCAGCCGCCGCCGCCGGGAACGCCGCAGTACGAACTCCTGCTGCACGCCTACGGGTTCGACCGCCCGATCCCGACGCAGTACTGGTTCTGGCTCAAGAACATCTTCCACGCGCACAACCTCACCGACGGTTCGAGCCCGCAGTGGTGCTCCGTGCCGTGTCTGGGCTATTCGTTCCGGCTGCACACGCCGGTGTCCTCGTTGATCTGGCAGGCGCTGCCGGTCAGCATCAGCCTCGCCGCCGGCGCTGCGACGCTCTGGCTGATCGGCGGCCTGACGATCGGCACGATCTCGGGCCTCAAGCCCGGGTCGATCATCGACCGCATCGGCATGACCTTCGCGCTTGCCGCCGTGTCCATCCCGATCTTCTTCACCGGCCCGCTCCTGCTGCTGATCTTCGTGTACGACCTCAAGTGGTTGCCCGATGTCAGCTACGTGGGCATCACCCAGGATCCGGTGCAGTGGTTCAAGAGCATGATCTTGCCCTGGATCGCGCTGGCGCTGAGCTTCGCGGCCCTCTACGCCCGCCTCACCAGGGCCAACATGATGGAAGTCATGAGCGAGGACTACATCCGCACCGCTCGGGCGAAGGGCCTGCCGCGGCGCACCGTGGTTCTCAAGCACGGTCTGCGCTCCGCGCTCACCCCCATCATCACCATCTTCGGCATCGACGTGGGCACCCTCATTGGCAACACCGTGATCACCGAGCAGGTGTTCAACCTGCGCGGTCTCGGCCACCTCACCATCCAGGCGATCGACCAGAAGGACCTGCCGGTGATCATGGGCGTCACCATCGTGGCGGCGATCTTCCTGGTGCTCGCGAACGTGATCGTCGACGTCTTGTACGCGGTCGTCGACCCGAGGGTGAGCTATGCCTAGCCACGGAAGGATCCGCCCATGACAAGCGGAATGAACGCTCATTGCCGCTTCGCGGGCCACGGTGTCGGTCGCGAGGTGGTCTCGTGACGGCCGAGGCGATCGAGGTCGCGCCGGAGAAGCAGTCGGTACCCAAGGCGTTCCTGTCGGTCGAGGACCTGCGGGTGCACTTCCCGACCGACGACGGCCTGGTCAAGAGCGTCGACGGCCTGACCTTCGAGGTCGAGCGCGGTCAGATCCTCGGCATCGTCGGCGAGTCCGGTTCCGGCAAATCGGTCACCAGTCAGGCCATCCTCGGTTTGCACAAGGGCAGCCGCGCCAAGATCACCGGCGAGATCTGGCTGGACGGCAAGGAACTGGTGTCGGCGAGCGAGGCCGAGATGCGCCAGTTGCGCGGAGCCCAGATGTCGATGATCTTCCAGGACCCGCTGTCCGCGCTGCACCCGTTCTACACGGTCGGCTCCCAGATCACCGAGGCCTACCGGGTGCACAACGACGTGTCGAAGAAGGCCGCGCGCGCACGTGCCATCGAGATGCTGCACCTGGTCGGCATCCCGCACCCGGACCGGCGCTTCGACGACTACCCGCACCAGTTCTCCGGCGGCATGCGGCAACGCGCGATGATCGCGATGGCGCTGGTCTGCGATCCGAAGCTGCTCATCGCCGACGAACCGACCACCGCGCTCGACGTCACCGTGCAGGCGCAGATCCTCGAGCTGATGAAGGAACTGCAGCGCGAGTTCAACTCGGCCATCATCCTGATCACCCACGATCTCGGCGTCGTTGCCGAGACCTGCGACTCGGTCGTCGTGATGTACGGCGGCCAGTGCGTGGAGCAGGGGAACGTCAACGAGATCTTCTACGACCCGGAGATGCCCTACACCTGGGGGCTGCTGGCGTCGATGCCGCGCATGGACCGCACCCGGCAGGAGCGGTTGGTGCCGATCAAGGGCTCGCCGCCCTCGCTGATCAGGGTGCCGACGGGCTGCGTGTTCAACCCGCGGTGCCGCTTCACCGACGAGGTCGAAGGCGACGCCTGTGTCACCGAGCACCCCGCGCTCGTCGAGGCCGAGGGCCGTCAGGGTCACCGGGTCCGCTGCCACATCGACGGCGAGCGGCGGCAGGCGATCTTCGCCGACCAGATCCGTCCGACGCTCTGAGGTGTCGAGGAGAGATCACTGATGACTTCACTGCGCAAGGACACCGACGAGAGCGAAGAGCGACCGGAGGACGCGCTCGCCGACGTCGAGATTCTGCTGGCGGTCGAGGGTGTGAAGAAGCACTTCCCGATCAAACAGGGCGTCCTCGTCCAGCGGCAGGTCGGCGCGGTCAAGGCGGTCGACGGCATCAGCTTCGCCCTTGGCGCCGGCGAAACGCTCGGCCTGGTCGGTGAATCGGGCTGCGGCAAGTCCACGGCCGGCCGGTCGGTCACCAAGTTGATCGAGCCGACCGACGGGTCGATCAAGTTCCAGGGCAAGGAGATCAGCAAACTCAGTCGCGGCCAGATGCGCGGGCTGCGCAGCGAGATCCAGATGATCTTCCAGGACCCCTACTCCTCGCTGAACCCTCGGCACACCGTCGGTACCATCGTCGGGTCGCCGTTTCGGATTCAGAATGCCAAGACCGAGCGCGGCATCAAGGCCGAGGTGCAGGAGATCCTGGCCCGCGTCGGTCTGAGCCCGGAGCACTACAACCGCTACCCGCACGAGTTCTCCGGCGGTCAGCGCCAGCGCATCGGCATCGCCCGGGCCATAGCGTTGCGGCCCAAGCTGATCGTCTGCGACGAGCCGGTGTCGGCGCTCGACGTGTCGGTGCAGGCGCAGGTCATCAACCTGCTCGAGGACATCCAGAACGAGTTCAACATCGCGTACATCTTCGTGGCCCACGACCTGTCGGTGGTGCGGCACATCTCCGACCGGGTCGCGGTGATGTACCTCGGCAAGATCATGGAGCTCACCGACCGCGACACGCTCTACTCCGAGCCGATGCACCCGTACACCCACGCGCTGATGTCCGCGGTGCCGGTGCCCGACCCGGCGAAGGAGGCGCGGCGCGAACGTATTCTGCTGGTCGGCGACCTGCCCAGTCCGATCAACCCACCGAGCGGTTGCGTGTTCCACACCCGGTGCCCGAAGTTCCGGCTGCTGCTCGACGACGAGCAGAAGAGCCGCTGCACGGGCGAGGTGCCCGAGTTCGAGGCGAAGGCGCCCGGGCACTTCGTGGCCTGCCACTTCCCCGAGGTCCGCGCCGACGTCGCTGCGGCCGCCGACCAGGGTGTCGACGCCGGTGAGGTGGTCGTCGAAGACATCGCGGCCGAGCTCGCGGCGGCGGACCCGGACGCGACCGCGTCGATGGGCCGCCCCGACGTAGTCGAGAACGATCCCGCCGCGGCCGCACACGTGGAGGGTGAAGAGCAGGCTGCCGGCCGGCACGTGGCCGACGGTGCGGCTCCGGCCGAGGTTCGGGATGAGGGCGCGGACAGTGCCCCTCAGCATGAGTCGACTGACGCCCCGCCGCCCAAGTCCGATTCGTGAGGGCCGCCGAGCAACGGTTGCTGCTGATCCACGCCCACCCCGACGACGAGTCGATCACCACCGGCGCCACCATGGCGTCCTACGTCGCGCGCGGCACCCAGGTCACGCTGATCACCTGCACGCTCGGCGAGGAGGGCGAGATCCTCGTGCCCGAATTCGCCCGGCTCGCCGCGGATCAGGCCGATCAGCTCGGCGGACTGCGCATCGGCGAACTCGACGCCGCGATGGCCGCGCTGGGCGTCGCCGACCACCGCTACCTCGGCGGCCCCGGACGGTTCCGGGACAGCGGCATGATGGACACCCCGGCCAACAAGCACCCGCGCGCGTTCTGGCGGGCGGCATCGGATCCGCAGGTCTTCGACACCGCGGTCGACGCCGCGGTGGCGGTGATCCGCGAGGTGCGCCCGCAGGTCATCGTCACCTACGACGACAACGGCGACTACGGGCACCCGGACCACATCATGGCGCACCGGGTGGCCACCGCCGCGGTCGAGCGGGCAGCCGACCAGGATGGCGCCGGGCCGCCCTGGAAGGTGGCGAAGTTCTACTGGGTCGCGACGCCGAAGTCTGTGCTGCGCAAGGGATTCGACGCGATAGAGGGCCACGCCGACCTGCCGTTCGGGGTGGCCGACGTCGACGACCTGCCGTTCGGGGTCGACGACGACCTGGTGACCACCGTGGTCGACGCCACCGGCTGCGGCGAACGCAAGCTGGCCGCGCTGCGCGCCCACCGCACCCAGATCGCCGTCGACGGCGTGTTCTTCGCGCTGTCCAACATGCTCGGCCGCGAGGCGTTGTCGGTCGAGTACTTTCGGCTCGTGGACGGACAACTCGGCGCCGAGCGCGACGCCGACGGTCGGGAGACCGATCTGTTCGCGGGCTTGTGACCACGATGCCGGACCGCACCGGCTGGCCGGATCGGCTCGGGGTGGTGCTGGTCGCGCTGTGCGCCGCGCTCGCCGCGATCCTCGAGGCGTTGCTGGTGCCGCTCTACATCCGCAGCGTCATCTTCCCACTGGCCGTGGTGCTGGCGATCCTGAGCAATCTTGCACTGCCGCGCCTGTCCCGGGCGCTGGTGCCGAGCACCGCGGCTGCCGCGGTGCCGTTCATCGTGTGGTTGGTCGTCATGGTCGGCTTCGGGCTGGTGACCCGACCGGAGGGCGACGTGATCCTGCCCGGCGGCGACCTGCAGTGGGTGACCTACGGCGTACTGTTCGGCGGGTCGCTGGCAGGGGTGATCGGTATCGTCACGAGCACCCCGATGCTGACTGCGCCCGACGTGTCGCAGCGGCCCGCGACGAGATCGACGGGCCGCCGCTGAACCGGGCGGTCACACCCAAGGACCGCCCTGCGGCACCGGGTCGCCCCCCGCCGGGTCGCCCGCCGCCGGGTCGTAGGGGCGGCGGTAGTGGTAGTCGTGGTGCGTCCAGTAGCCGAGAGCGGCGTACAGCGCCCGGGCCGACTCGTTGTCCGCGGCCACCTGCAGGTAGCTGCGTTTTGCGCCGTGCGCGGCGCCCCAGGCCCACAGCGCCGCGGTGACCGACCGGGCGAGTCCGGCCCGGCGGTAGTTCGGATCGACCTCGACGGCCATCACGCCCAGCCAACCGTCGTCGACGGCGCCGCGGCCGACCGCGACGGTGCGGCCGTCGCGGCGCAGCGCCGCGAAGCCGACCGTGTCGTGTCGAGTGAGCAGCGCCCGCGCGCTCGGCGCGAGTCCCCGGCCGCCGCGGTAGACCGTGAGCCAGGTGTCGTCGGGCTGCGCGGTGATCACGACGTCGGCGGGCGGCGCGGACGTCGCCACGTCGAGTCGCCGCGCCTGCACGAGCGTGTGCAACTCGGCGGGCCAGCCACGCTCGGCGAGCGCGGCGTCGAGCAGCCGGCGCGCGGCGAGTGGCACCTGCACCCGCAACACCAGGTCCCGTGCGGCGTACCACTGGGCGGCCTGCGCGAGCGCGTCGTCGAGCGGTCGGCGCAGTCGCCGCAGCGGCAGCACCGAGTTGGCCCGGCGGGTGAAGCCGTGATCGGCGCGCAGCAGCCAGCCGTCGAGCTCGGCCGTTTCGGCGGCCCGCAGGCTCGCCGCCTCGACCCGCTGCAGCGCCAACTCGTCGGCGCTCGACGGCGGCGACGTGCGCGCCGCGGTGACCAGGGCGAGCGGCACCTCGACCAGCCCGTCGCGCGCGTCGATGACCGCGGTCTGCGTGTCCAGGCCCACGAGGTCGCCGACGACGTCGGCCTGCAGCAAACGGCCGTCGGGAGTGCGCTCCACCACTCGTCGCACGGATACCCGACGACCCACCCACCGAGCCTGCAGCACGAGCGGCATACTAGAGCCCGAGCAATGAGCCGATCCCCCGGAGGAGCGCAGTGACCTACGTGATCGCCGAGCCGTGCGTTGACGTCCTCGACAAGGCCTGCATCGAGGAATGCCCGGTCGACTGCATCTACGAGGGCGACCGGATGCTCTACATCCACCCGGACGAGTGCGTCGACTGCGGCGCCTGCGAGCCGGTGTGCCCGGTCGAGGCGATCTTCTACGAGGACGACCTGCCGGCGAACTGGAGCGACTACACCCAGGCCAACGTCGACTTCTTCGACGACCTCGGCTCACCCGGGGGTGCCTCGAAGGTCGGTAAGACCTCCAACGACCCGAAGTGGATCATGGACCTGCCGCCGCAGGCCGAAGAGCAGTAGGGCGCTAAGCCACGAACATCGTCGCGACGACCGCGTCCGAGCCGGCCGCGGCGTTCTTCTCCCACCCGTCCGAGCGGGTCCACTGCCAGCCGGCGTAGGCGACCCGCTCGATGCCGAGCCGGTCGGCGTTGGCGACGAACCAGCTCGCCGTCTGCCAGTGCGCGCCCGGCACTCGCACGGTGTGCCCGGCGGCCACCGGCGTGTCGATGCCGAGTTCGCGCCGCGCCTGCTCGACCACGACCGAGGTGTCGGCCACCTTCGTCGGTTTGGCAAAGGTGCAAGACAGACCCGCGGCGGTATTGCCGAGCAACGCCGTGGCCAGTGCCTGCGCCTCCGGCTCGTGCTTGGCGTAGGCGCTGCCGTCAGCGGAGACCTGCACCTCCTGGATCGCGTCGGCAAGCGGCAGCTGCTGCCAGCCGTCGACCTTGACGAGTGCGTCGAGGAACTGCGTAGTGGCGAAACCGACGTCGGTGAGCCGCTCGGTGCGGTCGGCAATGGTGTCGGGCTTGCCGGCCACCTTCCCCCAGCCCTGCGAAGGGCGCTGCTGCAGCACCCCGACGGAATCGCGGTCACCCGAACCGGGCGCGATGTTGGTGAGCTTGCTCTCCTGCAGCGCGGCGGCCAACGTGAGCACGGCGGCGCGGTCGGGCAGCCGGGTGCGGTACTTGGTCACCGCGCCCACCATGGTGGCCGCGACCGCGGCCTGGTCGGTGTCCAGGTCGAAGTCGCCCACCGAGCAGCTGGCCGTCGTGAAGTGCGCTTTTGCCGTCGTCCACAACGCATGCAGCCCGAAGGCAGCAGCGATCGCCACGCCGGCGACGACGGCGAGGATCACGAGGGTGCGGACGGGATGGCGCAGCATGGCTGATCAGACGTTGGCGTGCAGCGCCTCGTTGAGCTCGATACCGCTGCCGGTACGGGCGCGGGCCTCGAGCGCCCCGGTGACGCTGTTGCGCCAGAACTGCAGCCCGGACCGCCCGGACAGCGTCCCCGCCTTCACGACGGTGATGCCGGCGCCGTCCGGCACGGTGATCTTCGAACCGGCGGTGATGTAGCACCCGGCCTCGACGACGCAGTCGTCGCCGAGCGAGATGCCGATTCCGGCGTTGGCGCCGACGAGGCAGCGGCGGCCAACCGTGATCTGCTCCTTGCCGCCGCCGGACAGCGTGCCCATGATCGACGCGCCGCCGCCGACATCCGACCCGTCGCCGACCACGACGCCGGCCGAGATCCGGCCCTCGACCATCGACGCGCCGAGCGTGCCTGCGTTGTAGTTCACGAAACCCTCGTGCATCACGGTGGTGCCCTCGGCGAGGTGGGCGCCGAGCCGGACCCGGTCGGCGTCGGCGATCCGCACCCCGGTGGGCAGCACGTAGTCGGTCATCCGGGGGAACTTGTCCACGCCGAACACGCTCACCGGGCCCTTGCGGCGCAGCGCCAGCCGGGTGCGCTCGAAGTTCTCGGGGGCGCACGGCCCGACGCTGGTCCAGACGACGTTCGGCAGCACCCCGAACAGCCCGTCGAGGTTCAGCTCGCGTGGGCGCACCAGTCGGTGCGAGAGCAGGTGCAGGCGCAGGTAGGCGTCGGGCACCGTGGCCGGCGGCGCGTCGAGCTCGATCTCGCAGACCGTCACGTCCAGGCTGACGCCGCGGTCGGCGGCGTACTCCTGGGTGCCGGTCATGGCCGCGAGCTCGCGCGGCGCGGCGGCGGCCGCCGGGAGCGCACCGAGCGCGGGCTCGGGGAACCAGGTGTCCAGCACCCGCCCGGTAGCGGGGCCGGTGGTCACCGTGGTGGTGAGCCCGTACCCCCATGCGCTGCGATCGGTCACCCGGCCAGGGTAGTCGCGCAGCCCCCAACCCGAGTTGTCCGTGCTTGGTGTCGTCATAGCTACTTCGAGCACGGACAAGTCGGTAGCGTCGGGGCCGTGCTGGACCTCACCGCCGACGCCGCCGCGTTGACCGCGGCGGTGGTGGACATCGTCTCGGTGTCCGGCGAGGAGGCCGAACTGGCCGACGCGATCGAGGCGGCGCTGCGGGTCCACGCGGGCCTGGGGGTCGAGCGTGAGGGCAACGTGGTGCTGGCCCGCACCGACCTCGACCGCCCGCAGCGGGTGGTGCTGGCGGGGCACCTGGACACCGTGCCGCTGGCCGGCAACCTGCCGTCGCGACTCGTCGACGGCGTGCTGCACGGCTGCGGCACGTCGGACATGAAGTCCGGCGTCGCGGTGATGCTGCGCCTGGCACAGCTCGTCGGGTCCGGCGAGCTCGACCCGCGCGCGGACCTGACCTGGGTGTTCTACGACTGCGAGGAGGTCGAGGCGACCCGCAACGGGCTCGGCCGGCTGGCCCGCACCCGCCCGCAGGCGCTGCAGGCAGACCTCGCGGTGCTGCTCGAACCCACCGACGGCGCGGTCGAGGGCGGCTGCCAGGGCACGCTGCGGGTCGAGGCCCGCATCCCCGGCGTGCGGGCGCACAGCGCGCGGTCGTGGCTCGGGACCAACGCCATCCACGCCGCCGCGCCGGTGCTCACCCGCCTCGCCGAGTACCGGCCCCGCACCGTCGCCGTCGACGGACTGACCTACCGCGAGGGCCTGAACGCGGTGCGCATCAGCGGCGGCGTGGCCGGCAACGTCGTGCCCGACGAGTGCGTCGTCACCGTCAACTTCCGCTTCGCGCCCGACCGCACCGAGGCCGCGGCGCTCGAGCACGTGCGCGAGGCCCTTGCCGGGTTCGACGGAGTCGACTTCGAATGCGTCGACACTGCGCCGGCCGCCCGGCCCGGCCTGGACACCCCGGTCGCGGCATCCTTCGTGGCCGCGGTCGGCGGGCCCGCGCGCGCGAAGTACGGATGGACCGACGTCGCGCGCTTCGGCGAGCTCGGCATCCCGGCGCTGAACTTCGGCCCCGGCGACCCCAATCTCGCGCACAAGCCCGAGGAGCACGTAGCGGTCGATCAGATCCACGCCGCCGAGGCCGCGCTGGTGCGGTTCCTGCGCTGACCCAACCCGAATGTTGCTCGAATTCGCAGCGCACAGCCGATCCCTACAACTGGATCACCGCCACTTCCGGCGGCCCGGTCGAAGGGGATATCCGATGTCATCTCGAGCAACCAAGGTCGCGGCCGCAACGGCAGCCGCAGCGCTGTGCGCTACCGGGCTCGGTCTGCTGGCCGCACCGGCCGGCGCGAGCGCGGTGCCGCCGGCAACTGCCGCAGCATGTGACAAGACGCCGTGGGAGGCCGAGGTGCAGGGCGCACCGAAGGGTTTCGGCGCGGGTTCGCGCAGCGGTGACTACCTCTGGCACGACACACACGGGTTCCACCTGCGGGTCACGCACGTCGCCCACGACCAGCGGGTGTACAGCGGCCAGATCACCAGCTCGGCCGCGATGCGCATCGAGCCGGTGCGCCTGGAGCGCGGCGACACGGTGAAGCTGTCGGCCAGCCACCGCACGCTGACCTTCGTGTTCGCCGACCACGGCTACCTCGACGGCGTCGACTTCCACACCGACTGCGCCTCGACCTTGACCGCGTCCCGGTTGTACCTCGGCAACCGTGACCTCGACGCCGCGCACGTCTACCTCGGGTACCCGAAGGCGCACCCGGCGCAGGTGCCGTTCGTCGTGCACCGCGTGCCGACCACCGCGTGACACTGTCCACACCAGGGCCCCGGCCGCGCGCTGCCGCGTCGCGCGGGCGGCCGGGCGCGCACGCCTGCGGAGCGCTACCGTCCGTTGCATGACCGAGCAGCGCAACCGTCGGTCCGAGCACCGACTCGGCCCGGTGCTCTTACGCCGCGCGCAGATCCGCGGCGGCACCACCGACCAGCGGCTGCTGGACTCTCGCGGGCCGTCGGACTGGGTGCACACCGACCCGTGGCGGGTGCTGCGCATCCAGAGCGAATTCGTCGAGGGATTCGGGCTGCTGGCCGAGCTGCCCTCCGCAGTCGCGGTGTTCGGCTCGGCCCGCACCCCGCAGGACGACCCGGAATACGCGTCGGGACTCGAGATCGGCGGCGCGCTGGCCCGGGCCGGCTACGCCGTCATCACCGGTGGCGGCCCGGGTTCGATGGAGGCGGTCAACCGCGGTGCCTGCGAGGCGGGCGGGGTGTCGGTCGGGCTCGGCATCGAGCTCCCGTTCGAACAACGTCTCAACGAGTGGGTCGACCTCGGCGTGAACTTCCGCTATTTCTTTGCCCGAAAGACGATGTTCGTCAAGTACGCACAGGCGTTCGTGATACTGCCCGGCGGCTTCGGCACGCTCGATGAGATGTTCGAGGCGCTCACGCTGGTGCAGACCCGCAAGGTGACCCAGTTCCCGGTGATCCTGTTCGGCACCCGCTACTGGGGCGGGCTGGTGGACTGGCTGCGTAGCTCCGTCCTGCCCGGCGGCAAGATCGGCGCGGCCGACCTGGACCTGCTGCACCTCACCGATGACGTCGACGACGTGGTCGAGCGCGTCGACCGGGCCGAGGCCGCCCACGCGGCCGAGCCCGACGAGGAGCCGCCCGTGCAGCCGCGCGCGCACGACGGGCAGTGAACATCTGCGTCTACTGCTCGTCGTCGGAGGCGATCGGGCCGGATTTCATCGAGCTTGCCACGGCGGTCGGCACCCGGCTCGCCGCCGACGGGCACGGATTGGTGTCCGGCGGTGGGCGGGTGTCGATGATGGGCGCGGTGGCGCGTGCCGCGCGGGCCGGCGGAGCGCACACGGTCGGCGTGATCCCCGCGCACCTGATGTCGCTGGAGGTCGCCGACCGCGAGGCCGACGAGCTGATCGTCGTGGACACCATGCGGGAACGCAAACGGGTGATGGACGAACGCTCGGACGCGTTCCTGGCGCTGCCCGGCGGGCTCGGGACGCTGGAAGAGTTGTTCGAGGTCTGGACCGCGTTCACCCTGGACATGCACGCCAAACCGGTGGCGGTGCTCGACCCGGACGGCTTCTACGCGCCGCTGTGGGACTACCTCGATGGCTTGCGGGAACGGGGTTTCGTCCGCTCGAGCGCGCTGACCGCGTTGCACCGGGTGAGCAGCGTCGACGACGCGTTCGCCGTGCTGACGCCACGCTCCTAGTCTGGGCACATGGCCTTGCGGATGAGTGACGAGCAGCGTCACGCGTTCCTGTCGTACGGGACTCGCACCGGGGTGGTGTCGACGGTGCGCGCCGACGGCTCACCGCACGCCGCGCCGGTCTGGTTCGTGCTCGACGGTGACGACATCGTCTTCAACACCGGCAAGCAGACGGTCAAGGGACGCACCCTGCTGCGCACCGGGCAGGCCGCGTTTACCGTCGACGACGGCGCGCCGCCGTACTCGTTCGTCACGGTCACCGGCCGGGTCGAGATCTCCGAGGAGCCGGGCGAACTGGTGCGCTGGGCCACGGCGATCGCCGCGCGCTACATGGGCTCGGATCTCGCCGACGCGTACGGCCGGCGCAACGGCGTGCCGGGGGAGCTGCTGGTGCGGTTGGTGCCGCAGAGCACCGTGGCGATCGCGAACCTCGCCGACTGAGCTCAGCTGCCCGTGGCACCATCGACGGGTGCTGCACCTCGTCCTGTACGGCCTGTTGGCGGTCGTCGTCGCCGTCGGGCTGTTCCTGATCGCCACCCGGTTCCTGCCGGCCGGCGAGCAGATCGCGCCGCCGCTGCGCGACGAGCCACCGTGGGACCTGCCGCCGGATCGCACGCTGCAGGCCGCGGACGTCGACGCGGTGCGGCTGCCGGTGGCGTTGCGCGGTTACCGCTTCGCCGAGACCGACCTGCTGCTCGACCGGCTGGCCACCGAGCTGCGCACCCGCGACGAGGAGATCGCCCGACTGCGCGACCGCGCGCCGCTGCCGGCGGCCGACGACCCGGCTGTGAGACCGGCCGGCCCGAGGACGAGCCGGCCGACACCGACACCGAGGCCCATGTCGCCGAGTCGGGGCAGGACGCGCCGGATGCCGACCGATCCTGAGCGGTCCCGCTGCGGCTGGGCGACGTCGGCGCCGGAGTACGTCGCCTACCACGACGACGAGTGGGGCGTGCCACTGCACGGCGAGAACCAGCTGTTCGAACGGCTGTCGCTGGAGGCGTTCCAGTCCGGGTTGTCGTGGCTGGTGATCCTGCGCAAGCGCCCGGCGTTTCGCACCGCGTTCGCGGGGTTCGACGTCGATGCCGTCGCCCGATTCGGCGCCGCCGACGTCACGCGGCTGCTCGCCGACGCCGGCATCGTCCGCAACCGCGCGAAGATCGAGGCCACCATCGCGAATGCGCGGGCGGTGCGCGAGAACATGCCCGAGGGCCTCGACGCACTGCTGTGGTCCTACGCGCCCGCCGCCCGGCGGCGCCGCCCCGAGACCCTGGCCGACGTGCCGTCGACCGCTGCGGAGTCGGTGGCGCTGGCCAAGGAGCTCAAGCGCCGCGGTTTCCGCTTCGTCGGACCGACCACCGCCTACGCCGCGATGCAGGCCACCGGGATCGTCGACGACCACATCGCGACCTGCTGGCGCGCGACCAGGTGAGTGGCGACATCGCGCGATGAGTGGCGACAGTTCGTATTGAATGGCGCCTTACAAGTCGCCACTCACCGCCAGGACTCGCCACTCAACGAGGGGAGGGCGGCGCGGCGGAGTCAAGTCAGCCACCGGTGAACGTCGGGCGCTGCTTGTTGACGAACGCGGTGGTGGCGTTGCGGTGGTCGGCGGTCCGCCCCATGGCGGCCTGCAGCTCGTGCTTCCATCGCGAGCGCCGACTCCAGGTCGGTGGCCGCGGCGTAGGCGATCGACTGCTTGATCGCGCCGTAGGCTGCGGTCGGCCCGGCGGCAAGGCGCGCGGCCAGTTCGACGGCGGCCGGCAGTACCCGCTCGGGCTCGACCACCGCGTTCACCAGACCCATCTCCAGCGCCGCCTCGGCGGTGATCGGCTCGGCCAGCAGCGCGAGCGCGGTGGCCCGGGCCGCCCCCACGATTCGCGGCAACGTCCAGGACACCCCGCTGTCCAACGTCAGCCCGACGTTCGCGAAGGCGAGCAGGAAGCCGGCGGTGTTGGCCGCGATGCGAAAATCGCAGGCGAAGGTCAGCCCGGCGCCGGCGCCGGCGGCCATCCCGTTCACCGCGGCGATCAACGGCTTCGGCATCCGGGCCAGCGCGAGGACGATCGGGTTGTAGTGCTCGGTGACGGTGGACAGCGGCGTCGGGTCGCCGGACTCGAGCATCGCGACGTGCTCGCGCAGGTCCTGGCCGACACAGAAACCGCGGCCGGCGCCGGTCAGCACCACCGCGCGCACCGCCGGGTCGGCGGTGACGTCGCGGACGGCGTCGAGCAGCGACTCCTTGAGCGTGACGGACAGCGAATTCATCGACTCGGGCCGGTTGAGCATCAGCGTCGCAACGCCCTCGGCTCGTTCGACCAGCAGCTCGTCGGCCACGCGGCACTCCTTCGCATCGCAGGTGCCGCCGACGCTACCGCGCCGCCGGGTCCGGCAATCTCCAGCGGACCCTGGGTTGGGCGAAGCCCCGGTCATGCGGGACAATGGAGCTCGACCCCGGCGCGCGTCTCGACGTGCGCTGGAATCGTTCGATCACAACGTGTGGGCTCGGCTCACCAAGGAGGTACGCATGGCGGCCATGAAGCCGCGGACGGGCGACGGCCCGCTCGAGGTCACCAAGGAGGGCCGGGGCATCGTCATGCGCGTGCCCCTGGAGGGCGGCGGCCGTCTCGTCGTCGAGCTCTCGGCGGACGAGGCCGGGGCGCTGGGCGACGCGCTGAAGTCCGTCGTCAGCTAGCGGGCGCGACGGTTTCGCCGGCCCCGGCTTCGATTCCCGCATGATCGAGCCGGGGCCGACTGCTGTCCGCGGTCCGATTCGCTGAAAGGACGCCATGGTCGAGATCCGGGTCGCGGCAGGTGCCGCGGCTGCCACTGAGATCGAGGTTGCCGAGGATCCGACGGCGGCCCGAGCCGCGGGCGGGCGCCTTGCCAGGGAGCTGCCGAGCGGCACGAGCACCCTGAACGCGTCGGGCCTGTCCGGAGCGCGACTCGCGGCGTTCGTCGAGGGCCTGGCGCTCGGTTGCTACCGGTTCACCCGCGCCACCCGCACCGACGACCCGCGCCCCTCGATCATCGAGTTGACCGAGGTTTCCGACGAGCCGGCCGTTGCCGACGGACTGCGCAACGCCGCCGCGGTGGCGTGGGCCCGCGACCTGGCCAACACCCGGTCCGCGGAGAAGACGCCGGCTTGGTTCGGCAAACAGGCGGCTCGCACCCTGCGTCCACTCGGCGTCGAGGTCGTAGTGCACGACGTCGACTGGCTCACCCGCCACAAATTCGGCGGCGTGCTCGCCGTGGGCGGCGGTTCGGCCGCTGCGCCGCGGCTGATCGAGGCACGCTGGCGCCCAACCGACGTCAAGGCCGGCATCCACGCCGTGTTCGTCGGCAAGGGCATCACCTTCGACACGGGTGGCCTGAACCGCAAGCCCGGCAACGCCATGAACACCATGTACACCGACATGGCCGGCGGCGCCGCGGTGCTCGCCGCGCTGCGACTGGTGGCCGAGAACCAACTGCCGGTTCGGGTCACCGCGCTCGTGCCGGCCGCGGAGAACTCGCTGTCCGGATCGGCATACCGGCCCAGCGACGTCGTGCGCCACTTCGGCGGGCGCACCAGCGAGATCCACAACACCGACGCCGAGGGCCGGCTCGTGCTGGCCGACGCGCTCGCCTACGCGGTCGCACGACTACGCCCCACTGCGCTCGTCGACATCGCGACGCTGACGGGCGCGATGAAAGTGGCGCTCGGCACCGACACCGCCGGCTTGCTCGCGACCTCCGACGTGGTCGCGGACGCGCTCATCGCCGCCGGCGCCGCCACCGGCGAACCGTTGTGGCGGATGCCGATGCCGGCCGAGTACGAGCCGATGCTCGAGTCGTCGGTGGCCGATGCGACGAATGCACCCGGCAACCCGGGCGGCATCACCGCGGCGCTGTTCCTTCGCCCGTTCGCCGGTGCCGTGCCATGGGCGCACCTCGACGTCGCAGGGCCGGCGCGTGCCGACAAGGACGACGGGTTCCGGTCCCGGGGCGCCACCGGCTTCGGTGCGCGGTTGCTCGCCGCATGGGTCGAAGCGCTGGCCGCGTGAGCGATCTGCCCGACGAGCTCGTCCTGCCCATGGTGTTGCGCATCGAGCGTGCCGACCCGCCGCAGCGCACCGACGCGCTGGAGGCCGCCGCCCGGGCGGTGTTGCTCATGTTGAACGCGCCGCGGCCGGAGTGGGCCGACGCGGTCGGGCGCTGGGACGGCCAGCGCATCCGCAAGGTGGTGCGCCGGGCCCGCGGTGCGGAGTGGCGGCGCGCGCTGACCGTCGACGGCCTCGACCTCGACCACCGCAGCGCGCAGCTTCGCGTCTACCCACCGGTACCGGTCGACGACTGGCCGCCGGAGCTGGCCCGGCTGCAGGTCGGCGGCACGAACCTCACCGACGCGCGAGCGCCGGCACCGCCGCCGGACGGCGAACCGCTCGTGCTGCTGTCCCCGCACGCCGACATGAGCACCGGCAAGGCGATGGCGCAGGCGGCCCACGCCTCGCAACTCGGCTGGCGCTCGCTGCCGCGCCGGGCCCGGCGCCGCTGGTGCGACGCCGGCCTCCCGCTCGCGGTGCGTGACGCGTCGAAAACCCAATGGACAGCGGCAATCGCCGCCGGTGCGCCGGTAGTACACGACGGCGGATTCACCGAGGTCGCACCAGGCACCGCGACCGCGCTCTTCGTCGGCTGAATCAGCGCAGCAGCGACTGGTAGAGCTCCACCGTGCGCCGGGCGATGGTGTCCCAGCCGAACTCGCGAACCGCGCGCTCGCGCCCGGCCAGGCCCATGGTGGTGGCGCGCACCGGGTCGCTGCAGACCGTGTTCACCGCGTCGGCGAGGTCGCGTTCGAACTCGGCGCTCGCGCTCTCGTGATAGGCCACCAGGAGGCCGGTGCGGCCGTCGGCGACCACCTCGGGGATGCCGCCGATCGCGCTGGCGACGACGGCGGTCTCGCAGGCCATCGCCTCGAGGTTCACGATGCCCAGCGGCTCGTAGATCGACGGGCAGACGAACACGGTGGCGTGGGTGAGCAGCTGTGCGATGCGGTCGCGCGGCAGCATCTCGCGGATCCACACGACACCGGTGCGCGTCGTCGAGAGGTGCTCCACCGCCGACTCGGTCTCGGCCGCGATCTCCGGGGTGTCCGGCGCGCCGGCGCACAGCACCAGCTGGATGTCCGGGTCGAAGAACTGTGCGGCCGCGAGCAGGTGCGCAAGGCCCTTCTGCCGGGTGATCCGCCCGACGAAGATCGCCGACGGGCGGTCCGGGTCGATGCCGTGCCGGTCAAGCTCGTCGTTCGGAGTGGTCGGGTGAGTAGAGGTCGGTGTCGATGCCGTTGTGGATCACGTGCACGCGTGCCGGGTCGACGAACGGGTAGGCGTCGAGGATGTCCGCGCGCATGCCGTCGGACACCGCGATGATCGCCGTCGGCGGTCTCGTAGGCGGTGCGCTCGGCCCAGGACGAGAGCTTGTAGCCGCCGCCGAGCTGCTCGGCCTTCCACGGCCGGAGCGGCTCGAGGGAGTGCGCGGTGAGCACGTGCGGGCATGCCGTAGCAGCTGGCCGCCGAGCACGCCCGGCCATGTTCGCGTACCAGGTGTGCGAGTGCAGCACGTCGGCGCCGCCGACGGCGGCCGCGATCTCCAGATCGACGCCGAGATAACGGCAGCGCGCTGTTCGCCTCGGCGAGTTCGACCGGCGGCCGGTAGGACCGCACGCCCTCCTCGTCGCGCGGCGCGCCGAAGCGTGCACGTCCACGTCGATGAGCTTGCGGAGCTCGCGGACCAGGAACTCGACGTGCACGCCCGCCCCGCCGTAGACCTCCGGCGGGTACTCGCGGGTCAGCACGGCGACTCGCATGGGCGGGACCCTACTGCGTCGCAGCTCACAGCCGCACTAAGGTGGTTGGCATGGCGCGAGAGCCTCGAGTGCTCGGCATCGTCCTGGCCGGTGGCGAGGGCAAGCGACTGTGGCCGCTGACCGCCGACCGCGCCAAGCCGGCGGTGCCCTTCGGCGGCAACTACCGCCTGGTCGACTTCGTCCTGTCGAACCTGGTCAACGCCGGGTACCTGCGCATCTGCGTGCTGACCCAGTACAAGTCGCACTCGCTCGACCGGCACATCACCCAGACCTGGCGGATGTCGACGGTGCTCGGCAACTACGTCACCCCGGTGCCCGCGCAGCAGCGGCTCGGCCCGCGCTGGTACACCGGCAGCGCCGACGCGATCCTGCAGTCGGCGAACCTGATCTACGACGACAAGCCCGACTACGTCGTGGTGTTCGGCGCCGACCACGTCTACCGCATGGACCCCCGGCAGATGGTGAACCAGCACATCGAGTCCGGCGCCGGCTGCCACCGTCGCCGGCATCCGGGTGCCACGCAAGGAAGCCACCGCGTTCGGCGTGATCGAGCCGCCGCCGACCGGCAAGGTGCGCGGGTTCCTCGAGAAGCCAGCGAAGCCGCCCGGCCTTGCCGGACAGCCCGGACGAGAGCTACGCGTCGATGGGCAACTACGTGTTCACCACCGACGCGCTGCTCGAGGCGCTGCGCGAGGACGCCGAGGACGAGCAGTCGGTGCACGACATGGGCGGCAACATCATGCCGATGATGGTCGACCAAGGACGCGGCGCACGTCTACGACTTCGCCGACAACGACGTGCCCGGGCGCCGAGGACCGCGACCGCGGCTACTGGCGCGACGTCGGGACGATCGACGCCTACTACGAGGCGCACATGGATCTCGTCGCGGTGCACCCGATCTTCAACCTGTACAACCGCAGCTGGCCGATCTACACCCACCACCCGCAGCTGCCCCCGGCGAAGTTCGTCGAGGGCGGGATCGCCCAGGAGTCGATCGTCGGCGCCGGGACGATCATCGCCGGCGCGACGGTGCGGCACAGCGTGATCTCGCCCAACGTGCGGCTGGCCGCCGGCGCGTACGTCGAGGGTTCGGTGCTGATGGACGGCGTGCGGGTCGGCCGCGGCGCGGTCGTGCGCAAAGCGATCCTGGACAAGGACGTCGTCGTGCCCGAGGGCGCGCACATCGGGCTGCAGCCCGATCTGGACCACGAGCGCTACCACGTCTCGGATGGCGGAGTGGTGACCCTCGGCAAGGCGGTCGAGGCCCTCCCGTAACTGGCTCGTCACGCTCCGTGTGTGACGATCAGGCCACCGATTCCGAGTTCGGCGACGCCGGCGCCGCCGGGCTGACTAGGGTGGCGCCAACTCGTAGGCCATGGAGGTTTGCTTTGTCCGCACGTGCACGTGTCCTCGCGCTCGCCTGTCTCGGCGCCACCGCCGCGCTGGCCCTGACCGGGTGCAGCTCCGGCAAGAAGGTCGAGGACACCAAGAAGTCCGCGAGCGTCAGCGTCGCCAAGCAGGCGAGCCTGCACGATCTGTTGCCGGCCGCGATCAAGTCCAAGGGTGTCCTGACGATGGCCACCGACCCGTCCTACGCCCCGATCGAGTTCACCAAGTCCGGCGGCGGTTTCCAGGGCTTCGACATAGACTTGGCGAACGCGATCGGCAAGACCCTCGGCGTCAAGGTCGACATCAAGAAGGCCCAGTTCGACGGGATTCTCGCCGGCATCAACGCCGGCCGCTACGACTTCTCCATGTCGGCGTTCACCGACAACGCCGCCCGCGAGAAGGGCAACGACTTCGTCACCTACTTCACGGCCGGCACCTCGATCGGGGTGAAGAAGGGCAACCCGAAGAAGATAGCGAGCCAGAACGACCTGTGCGGGCTGCGGGTGGGCGCCGAGAAAGGCACCATCCAGGCCACCGCGCTGACCGCGAGCACCGCCGACGGGGCGATCACGCTCAAGGGTCAGTGCCTCAAGGACGGCAAGAAGGCGCCCGTCCCGGTGCTGCTGCCCGACCAGGCCGGGGTGAATGCCGCGGTCGTCGGCGGTCGTGCCGACGCGTTCACCGGTGACACCCCGGTCGTCGTCTACCAGGGCACGCCTCGAGGGCGGCCAGATCCAACTGGCCGGCAAGACCACCGACGAGGCGCCGTACGGCATCGCGTTCAAGAAGGGCAGCCCGCTTGCGCCGGTCTTCCAGAAGGCAGTCACCAAGCTGATGCAGGACGGCACCTACACGAAGATCATCAATACCTGGAAGCTGCAGGCGGGCGCGATCACCGAGTCCAAGATCAACGGCGCGAACGGGTAGCCGGCGATGGCGGCTGGGGACAGCGGCAACGCGGCGGCGGATCAGGTCGACCCGGATGCGCCGCCAACCCCGGAGGTGGACCCGCAGGAGCTGACCGTCGTCCCGGTGCGGCACCCGCTGCGCTGGGTGGCCGTGGTGATCCTCGGGGTGCTGGCCGCGATGCTGATCCACTCGCTGGTCGTCAACCCGGCGTGGCAGTGGAGCTACTTCCGGGGTTATCTCACCGACTCGCAGATCATCGACGGCATCTGGGTCACGCTCGAACTGACCTTCCTCGCGATGCTCGTCGGCATCGTGCTGGGCGTGATCCTCGCGGTGATGCGGATGTCGCCGAACCCGGTGCTGTCGACGTCCGCGTGGCTGTACACGTGGTTCTTCCGCGGCACGCCGGTGCTGGTGCAGATCCTGTTCTGGTTCTCCTTCGCCTACCTGTTCTCGAACCTGTCCGTCGGCATCCCGTTCGGCCCGACGTTCCACACCTGGGACACCAACTCGCTGATCACGCCGTTCATCGCGGCGGTGCTCGGCCTGGGGCTCAACGAGGCCGCGTACATGTCCGAGATCGCGCGCGCCGGCCTCCTGTCGGTCAATGCCGGCCAGAGCGAGGCGGCGGCGGCGCTGGGCATGTCACGCGTGCTGGCGCTGCGGCGGATCATCCTGCCGCAGGCGATGCGGGTGATCATCCCGCCCACCGGCAACGAGACGATCTCGATGCTCAAGACCACCTCGCTGGTGATCGTGATCTCGCTCAACGACCTGCTCGGCGCGGCGCAGAACATTTACAACCAGGCGACGTTCCTGCAGGTGCCGCTGCTGGTGGCCGCGAGCTTCTGGTACCTGCTGATGACCAGCATCCTGTCGATCGGCCAGTACTTCCTGGAACGGCGCTTCGGGCGCGGCACCAGCCGCAACAGCCCGCCGCGACCGATGCAGCGGCTGATCATGCGGATGCGGTCGGCGCGCAGTTCGGAGTCGGGGGTGAGCGCCGGTGCCTGACCCACTCGTGCAAGCCGAGGGGGTGCGCAAGTCGTTCGGCTCGCTGGAGGTGCTGCGCGGCATCAGCCTGACCGTCGACCCGGGCCAGGTGCTGTGCATCATCGGGCCGTCCGGATCGGGCAAGTCGACGTTCATCCGCTGCATCAACCACCTGGAGAAGATCGACGGCGGCCGGCTGCTGGTCGACGGGCAGTTGGTCGGGTACCGGCGGGTGCGGCAACAAGCTGCACGAGATGCGGGAGTCGGAGATCGCCAAGCGTCGCGAAGACGTCGGCATGGTGTTCCAGCACTTCAACCTGTTCCCGCACATGACGGCTCTGCAGAACCTCGTCGAGGCCCCGATCAAGGTGAAGAAGGTCCGCAAGGCCAAGGCGGTCGAGCGAGGCGCGGCAGCTGCTCAAGCAGGTGGGGCTCGCCGACAAGGAGAGGTCCTACCCGTCGCAGCTGTCGGGCGGGCAGCAGCAGCGCGTCGCCATCGCCCGGGCGCTGGCGATGCAGCCCAAGCTGATGCTTTTCGACGAGCCCACGTCCGCGCTGGACCCGGAGCTGGTCGGCGAGGTGCTCGACGTGATGAAGCAGCTCGCGGGCGGCGGCATGACCATGATCGTCGTCACCCACGAGATGGGCTTCGCGCGCGAGGTGGCCGACCAGCTCGTGTTCATGGACGGCGGGGTGGTCGTCGAATCGGGCGTGCCGCGCGAGGTACTCGCCAACCCGCAGCACGAGCGCACCAGGGCGTTCCTGTCCAAGGTGCTGTGAGTACGCAGGTCGGCTGGGACGTCGACGAGCTGGTCGCGGGCTGGCGCGGGTTGCCGCCGCTGCCCGGCGACACCCACGCCGACGCCTGCGTGGTGGGGCTCGGCGGGTCCGGGCTGGCGGCGATCGAGGCGTTGGCCGACCGCGGATTGTCGGTGGTGGCGGTCGACGCCGGCCGGGTGGCCGCCGGCGCCGCCGGCCGCAACGGCGGCTTCCTGATCGGCGGCCCGGAGCTCGCGCTGCACCACGCGATCGAGCGATGGGGACCGGTCGCCGTCGACCTGTACCGCGCGACGCTGGCCGAGCTGGACCGCCTCGCCGACCTGCTCGGCCCGCGGGTGGTCCGGCGCGTCGGCTCGATCCGGCTGGCCGGCGTGCCGGGCCGGCCCGTCGACGAGGCCGAGGCGGCCGACCGGACGGCCGAGCTCGCCGACTGCGAGCTGCAGCTCGCGGCGCTGCGTGCGCACGACATCGCGGTGCAGCCCTATGACGGCCCGCTCGGGCAGGGCCTGTTCCTGCCCGACGACGCCGCGATGAACCCCGCGGTGCGGGCGATCACGCTCGCGACCGGCTTGGCCGGCCGGGCCCGGCTGCACGAGTCCACGCCCGTCACCGCGATCGAGGCCGGGGTGGTGCACACCGCGGGCGGCGTGATCCGGGCGCCGGTGGTGATCGTGGCCGTCGACGGGCGCCTCGACGTGCTGTTGCCGCAGCTGGCCGACCGGGTGCGCACCGCCCGGCTGCAGATGCTCGCCACGGCGCCGGTGCCGGCGCGGGTGCCGTGCCCGGTCTACGGGCGCTGGGGCTACGACTACGGCCAGCAGCTGCCCGACGGGCGGCTGTTCGTCGGCGGCGGGCGGGACCGGTTCCGCGAGGCCGAGTGGACCACCGACGCGACCCCCACCGCCGCGGTGCAGACCCACATCGAGACCGTCGCCGCCCGGCTCGCCGCCGTCCCGGTACAGGTCACCCACCGCTGGGCCGCATCCGTCGGTTTCACCGCGGACGAGCGGCCACTGTGCGCACCCGTCGCCGACGGCGTGGTGGCGGTCGGCGGCTACAACGGCACCGGCAACCTCGTCGGTCCGGTGGCCGCCCGCGCCGCCGTCGCGCTCGCCCTGGACGGCACGTCGCCACCGGTCTACCTCGCCGCCTAGTGTCGCGCGCCAGAGATTCGCACGATAATTCCGACGCCCAGGCGCGCGCTGGCTGCGTTGTCGTCGTCGCCAGGACGGCACGTACAGCTCTCCTCCTCCGCCTTACCAGCCCACGCCTGAACGCCGGACTTATTCGCACAATCGCTGGCGCGCGACACTAGGCCAGAATGGCCGGGTGAGCGCGCCCGGTCCTGACCCCAACGTGCTCGCGTCCGCACTGCGCCGCGCCGGCCTGACCGACGTCGACGCCGGCACCCGGCGCCGCGCCGAGTACTCCACCGACGCCTCGAACTACCGGGTGGTGCCCGGCGTCGTCGCGTTCCCGCGCCACGTCGACGAGGTGACCGCCGCGCTGGAGGTCGCCCGCCACCACGGCGTGCCGCTCACCGCCCGCGGCGGCGGCACGTCGATCGCCGGCAACGCGTCGGCCCCGGCATCGTGCTCGACTTCTCCCGGCACCTCGAACCGCGGTGCTCGAGGTCGACCCGGACGCCCGCACCGCGCGCGTCGAGCCCGGCGCGATCCTCGACGCGATCACCGCCGCCGCCGCGCCGCACGGCCTGCGGTTCGGGCCGGACCCGTCGACCCACGCCCGCGCCACGCATCGGCGGCACGATCGGCAACAACGCCTGCGGCTCGCGCGCGCTGAAGTACGGCCGCACCGCCGACAACGTCGTCGAGCTCGACGTGCTCACCGCCGACGGCACCCGGTTCACGGCGCGCCGCCTGGGCCGGGACGGACTCCGGCGCACGACCCCGGCGCGCGGCTGTTCCGGGGCTCGACGACGTGGTCGCCGCGGCACCTGGGCGTCATCCGCACCGAGTTCGGCCGGTTCACCCGGCAGGTCTCCGGCTACTCGCTCGAGCACCTGCTGCCCGAGAACGGCACCGACCTCGCCCGGTTCCTGGTCGGTACCGAGGGCACCCTCGGCGTGCTGCTCGGCGCCACGGTGCGCCTGGTCCGGTCGCCGACCGCGGTGGCGCTGGCCGTGCTCGGCTACCCGGACATGCCCGCGGCCGCCGACGCCGTGCCCGCACTGCTGCCGCACGACACCGTCGCGCTCGAAGGCATGGACGCCCGCCTGGTCGACGTGGTCCGCACCCGCCGCGGGCGCGGCCGCGGTGCCCGCGCTGCCGCGCGGCGCCGGCTGGCTGTTCGTCGAGACGGCCGGGCGAGACCGAGGCCGAGGCGGCCGCCGCCGCGCCGAGCAGCTGGTCGCCGACGCCGGCGCGCTCGACGTCGACGGTCGTCACCGGCGCGGTGGCCAAGGCGCTGTGGCGCATCCGTGAGGACGGCGCCGGGCTCGGCGGCCGCACCCCGAGCGGCGCGCCCGCCTGGCCCGGCTGGGAGGACGCCGCGGTGCCGCCCGAGCAACTCGGCGCCTACCTGCGCGAGTTCGAGGCGCTGATGCGGCGACCACGACGTCGACGGCGCTGGTCTACGGCCACTTCGGCGACGGCTGCGTGCACGCGCGCATCGACTTCCCGTTCTCGACGCGAGCCGGCGCGCTTTCGCGCGTTCGTCACCGACGCGGCGCAGCTCGTCGGCCGCCACGGCGGCTCGATGTCCGGCGAGCACGGCGACGGCCGGGCCCGCGGCGAGCTGCTGCCGTACATGTACTCCCGCGACGCGATCGCGGCGTTCGGCGAGGTCAAGGCGCTCTTCGACCCGGACAACCTGCTCAACCCCGGCGTCATCGTCGACCCCGCGCCGGTCGACGCCGACCTGCGGGTGCCGCAGGCGAAGTCGCTGCGCCGCGGCCTCGCCTTCGCCTACCCGCACGACGGCGGCGACCTGTCCACAGCCGTGCACCGCTGCGTCGGGGTCGGCAAGTGCCGCGCCGACACCACCGCCGCCGGCGGGGTGATGTGCCCGTCCTACCTGGCCACCCGCGACGAGAAGGACTCCACGCGCGGCCGGGCCCGGGTGCTGCAGGAACTCGCCAACGGCTCGCTGGTCGAAGGGCTACCGCGCCGAGGAGCTGCACGAGTCGCTCGACCTGTGCCTGTCCTGCAAGGGCTGCTCGGCCGACTGCCCGGCCGGCGTCGACATGGCCACCTACAAGTCCGAGGTGCTGTACCAGCGCTACCGCCGCCGGCTGCGCCCGCCGGCGCACTACGCGCTGGGCTGGCTGCCGCGCTGGGCGCGGCTGGCGAAGGCGCGCGCCCCGGCTGGCCAACGCGATGCTGCACGAGCGGGGCCTGGCGCGGCGCGGCCAAGCGCGCCGGCGGCATCGACGCCCGTCGCCCGCTGCCGCGGTTCGCCGCGCACGACGTTCCGGCAGTGGTTCGCGAAGCTGGCCGGGCCGCAGCGGTACGCCGGTGCATGCTGTGGGTCGACACCTTCACCGACCACTTCGCGCCCGAGGTCGGGCAGGCCGCGGTGCGGGTGCTCGAGGCCGCCGGCTACTCGGTGCAGATCCCCGAGCAAGCCGGTGTGCTGCGGGCTGACCTGGATCTCCACCGGCCAGCTCGACGGCGCCCGGCGGCAGCTGCGCCGCACCTGGCCGCGCTCGACCGGGCGCACCCGGTTCGGCACGCCCGATCGTCGGGCTGGAGCCGTCCTGCACCGCGGTGCTGCGCTCGCGACGCTGGTCGAACTGCTGCCCGACGACCCGCGCGCGGGCCGGGTCGCGGCCGCCGACCCGGACGCTGGCCGAGCTGCTGCGCGCAGACCCAGGGCTGGTCGCCGCCGAACCTGGACGGCGTGCAGGCCGTCGCGCAGCCGCACTGCCACCAGCACGCGGTGCTGGGCTGGGAGGCCGACGCGCAGCTGCTGGCCGGCGCCGGCGCCGAGGTCGACGCGGTCGGCGGATGCTGCGGGCTGGCCGGCAACTTCGGCGTCGAGCGCGGGCACTACGAGGTGTCGCGTGCCGTGGCCGAGACCGCGCTGCTGCCCGCGGTGCGCGCCGCCGCCGCACGACGCGGTGCATCCTCGCCGACGGGTTCTCCTGCCGCACCCAGCTCGAGCACTTCGCCGACGCCCAGGGCAGCACCTGGCCCAACTGCTCGCCGACACCTGCCCGACGAGCAGCTCGGCAGGTTCTTCGCCGACCGACCGAACGTGAGGAGCGCCGTGACCGGCTTCGTGCCGCCGCCCTACCCGTACGACCGCCTCGACGAGGTCACCGCGGTCGCCGCCGAGCACGAGGGCGGCGCGGTCGACCTGTCGATCGGCACGCCGTGCGACCCGCCGCCGCCGGCGGTGCTCGCGGCGCTCGCTCGCGGGCGACAGCGCCCGCGGCTACCCGCCGTCGATCGGCACGCCGGCCTTCCGCGAGGCCGCGGCCGAGCTGGATCGCGCGCCGCCTCGGCGCTACCGTCGACCCGGCTACCGAGGTCGCGGCCTGCGTCGGCACCAAGGAGTTCGTCGCGTCGGTGCCGCAGTACCTCAAACTGCGCGACCCGTCGCGCGACACCGTGCTCTACCCGGCGATCAGCTACCCGACCTACGAGATGGGCGCGACGCTGGCCGGCTGCCGCGCGGTGCCCGTACCTGACGCTGGACGAGATCGACGCGAGCCGACGCCGCGCGGGCGCTGTGCGTGTGGGTGAACTCGCCGAGCAACCCCACCGGCGAACTGCACGACCTCGACCGCGGCGGCGGCCTGGGGGCGCGAGCGCGGCATCCCGGTGCTTCTCCGACGAGTGCTACGCCGAGTTCACCTGGGCCGGCCCCGCCGACGACGATCCTGCGCAGCGGCACCGAGCGGGGTGCTCGCGCGTGCACTCGCTGTCCAAGCGGGACAACTTCGCCGGCGCGCGGATCGGCTTCTACGCCGGCGACGCGCGAACTGGTCCACTACCTGCGCGAGGTGCGCAAGCACGCCGGCCTGATGCCGCCGGGCCCGGTGCAGGCCGCGGCGGTCGTCGCGCTCGGCGACGAGGAGCACGTCGAGGCCCAGCGCGCGCGCTACCTCGCCCGGCTGCAGCGCCTCGCCGAGCATCCTCGACAGCCTCGGCTACCCGGCGCAGCTGCCCGACGGCGCGTTCTACCTGTGGGTGCCGGCGCCGGGCGGCGACGCGTGGGCGGCGGCCCGCGACCTGGCCGAGCGGGCCGGCATCGTCGTCTCGCCGGGCGAGTTCTACGGACCCGCGCGGCGCGGCATACTTCCGAGTCGCGGCGGTGCAACCCGACGAACGCATCGAACTGGCCGCGCGAGCCGGATCGGACGCGTACACGCCGTAACCCAGGCGGATACACGGAGCAAGCTTCCATACGATGCCCGACGATGGCGCGACCTGTTCGACGGACTACGCGACTCGGCGCCGCCTGGGACGAGATGATCGCCGCCGACGGCACGTCCGCGCGCGCCGTACCGGCTGCTGCACGAGTCGATCCAGCGCAGCGGCACGCAGGAGCTGCGGGCCGGAGTCGACGCGCTCGCCCGCGCCTACCTCAACCAGGGCGTCACCTTCGACGTCGGCGGCGAGGAGCGGCCGTTCCCGCTCGACATCGTGCCGCGGGTCATCGACGACGACGAGCTGGCAGCACGATCGAGACGGGCGTGCGGCAGCGGGTGCGCGCCCTGGAGGCGTTCCTCGCCGACGTCTACGGCGCGCGGCCAGGTCGTCGCCGACGGCGTCGTGCCGCGCACGCGTCATCACGTCCTCGAAGCACTTCCACCGCGCGGCGCACGGCATCGAGCCGCCCAACGGCGTGCGCGTGCACGTCGTCCGGCATCGACCTGATCCGCGACGAGCAGGGCGACGTTCCGGGTGCTCGAGGACAACGTGCGGGTGCCGTCGGGCGTCAGCTACGTGATCGCCAACCGCCGCGCGATGCGCCAGCAGTGGGCCGAAGTGCTCGGCCAGGTGCGGCTGCGGCCGGTCGTCGCACTACCCGCAGCGGCTGCTCGCCGCGCTGCGCGCCGCCGCGCCGCGCGGGCGTCGAGCGACCCGACCGTCGTGGTGCTCACCCCGGGCGTCTACAACAGCGCCTACTTCGAGCACGCCTGGCTGGCCCGCGCGATGGGCGTCGAGCTGGTCGAGGGCCGCGACCTGGTCTGCTCCGGCGGCGTGGTGCGGATGCGCGACACCGCCGGGCGAGCGCCGCGTCGACGTGATCTACCGCCGCGTCGACGACGAGTTCCTCGACCCGGTGCAGTTCCGCGCCGACTCGATGCTCGGCTGCCCCGGGCTGCTCACCGCGGCCCGGGCCGGCAACGTCACGATCGCCAACGCGGTCGGCAACGGCGTCGCCGACGACAAGCTGCATCTACACCTACCTGCCCGACCTGATGCGCTACTACCTGCGCGAGGAGCCGATGCTGCCCAACGTCGACACCTGGCGGCTCGAGGACCCCGGCGCGCTGGAGGAGGTGCTCGACCGGCTGGACGAGCTCGTGGTCAAGCCGGTCGACGGCTCGGGCGGCAAGGGGCTCGTGATCGGCCCGCAGGCCGAGCCGCAGCGAGCTCGACGCGCTGCGCAAGCGGCTGCTCGCCGACCCGCGCGGCTGGATCGCGCAGCCGGTGGTGCAGCTGTCGACCGTCCCGACGCTGATCGGCGACGCGATCGCGCCGCGGCACGTCGACCTGCGCCCGTTCGCGGTCAACGACGGCGACGACGTCTGGGTGCTGCCCGGCGGGCTGACCCGGGTCGCGCTGCCCGAGGGCTCGCTGGTCGTCAACTCCAGCCAGGGCGGCGGCTCGAAGGACACCTGGGTGCTCGGCCGGCGAGCGGCAGCCGCGTCGGCGCCGCGCCGGCCCGACGCCGGCCGACCCCGGCCGCGGCCGCACGGCGCCGCTGCCGCGCCGGATCCGAGCCGGCGTCGACGCACGCGCAGATCCAGCAGCAGCAGCAGCAGCAACAGCAGCACGGCGGCGGCGACGCCATGCTGAGCCGGATCGCCGAGTCGCTGTTCTGGATCGGCCGCTACGTCGAGCGCGCCGAGGACACCAGCCGCATCCTCGACGTCCACCTGAGCCTGCTGCTCGAGGACCCGTGGGCGCCGAGGAGTCGTCTGCGCGTCGCTGCTCTCGGCGATGGGCGCACGAGCCGGAGCACGACCGTGCGCCGCGACGAGCGTGCTCGACACTGCTGGCGTGGGACGCGGCGCACTCCGGCGTCGGTCGCTCGGCGCGCATCGCGGCGGCCCGCGAGAACGCCCGGCGCTGCGCGAGGTGATCATCGACCGAGCTGTGGGAGAGCATCAACGTCACCTGGCACGAGGCCCTGCGTCCGGGCCGGCGCGCCTCGCCCGCACGCGTTCTTCACCTGGGTGCGCGAGCGGACCGCGGCGTTCAACGGCGTGGCCGAGCGACACGCTCTCCCGCGACGAGGCGTAGCACTTCCTCGTGCTCGGCCGCAGCATCGAGCGGGCCGACATGACCGCGCGGCTGGTCGCGGCGCGCGCGCTCGCCGGCGACGCCGGCCCGTCCTGGGTGACGCTGCTGCAGAGCTGCGGTGCCTACCAGGCCTTCCTGCGCAGCGCCCGCGGCGCGGTGGACGAGCGCCGCGCGGCGGAGTTCCTGCTGCTCGACCCGCTGTTCCCGCGCTCGTTGATGAGCGCGCTGGTGGCCGCCGAACGCTGCCTGGACGACCTGGCGGCGCAGCACGGCGCGAGCGAGCGCGGCAAGGCGATGCAGGCCGTCCGCACGCTCGGCATGATCCGTTCGGAGCTCGAGTTCGCCCCGCCGCCGGAGCTGCTCGAGGACGTCTACCAGGTGATGGAGCGCGTGCAGAGTGCCTGCTCGGTGGCCAGCGACGCGATCTCGCAGCGGTACTTCCCGCGCGGTGTCGTCACCTCCTGGATGGCGTCGTGATGGACGACGCCGCTACCGCATCCAGCACGTGTCGCGCTACGAATACGACCGCAGCGTCAGCGCGTCGTTCAACGAGGCCCGGCTCACGCCGCGGCAGACGCCGTGGCAGACTGCGGTTGGAGTCGAGCATCGCGATCGACCCGGTGAGCTGGAACTACCGCTACACCGACTACTGGGGCACCGAGGTGCGGGTGTTCGAGGCCAGCGGCCGCACCGGGCCCTCGACGGTGCGGGCCAGCAGCCTGGTCGAGATCGACGCCACCCGCCGGCGCCCGGCGCCCGGCCGAGTTCGACTGGGACCGACCTGCGCGACCGCAACGTGGGCGACGACCTCGTCGAGTACCTGACCCAGACGCCCGCCACCGCGCCGCCCGGACGAGCTGACCGAGCGCGCCGCGGCGATCGCCGCCGACCACGGCCCGGCGAGCACCGCCCGGCTGCTCAGCGAGGCCGTGCACGAGGCGCTGGAATGACGTGCCCGGCGTGACCGAGGTGCGGACCACCGCGGCGCAGGCCTGGGAGGCGCGGCGCGGGGTGTGCCAGGACTACACCCACCTGCTCATCGGCGCGCTGCGCCACGTCGGCGTGCCGGCCCGGTACGTGTCGGGCTACCTGCACCCGGCCGAGTGCGCCGCAGATCGGCGACACCGCCGACGGGCGAGAGCCACGCCTGGGTCGAGTGGTGGCTGGGGGAGTGGACCGCGCACGACCCCACGAACCTCGCCGAGGTCGCCGAGCGGCACGTGATCATCGGCACGCGGCCGGGACTACGCGGACGTGCCGCCGATCAAGGGCATCGTCGCCGGGCCGGCACGAATCGGCGGGCATGTCGGTCGCGGGTGGAGTTCGCCAGACTGGCGTGAGTCGATCTCATCCAGTACCTCGTTACCCGCGTCGGAGGTCGGGGTACGCCTTCGAATGTAGGCAACATTCGGCTACGCATAGGCGGAGCACCATGAGCGCAACAGACAAGATCAAGAACAAGATCGAAGACGTTGCGGGCAAGGCCAAGGAAGGCCTCGGCAAGGCCACCGACGACGAGTCGACCAAGCGCGAGGGCCAGCGCGACCAGTCGAAGGCCGACTTCAAGGACGCCGGCGAGAAGGTCAAGGACGCCTTCAAGCACTGATGTTCAGACCTGCACGAACCGCAGCGGCGGTCCGGATACGCTCCGGGCCGCTGCTGCTGTGTCTGCGGCGCGAAGGAGGCGGGGATGGTCGAACGGTCGCTTGCGCCCCCAGCGCCGCAGTCGCCGCGTCGCCATGACCGACGCAGAACGCGACGCGTACCTCGAGTCCGAACGCGTCTGCCGGGTCGCCACCGCCGGACCGCACGGACCGCACGCGACGCCGCTGTGGTACGTCTGGCACGACTCGTGTATCTGGCTGTACTCGATCGTGCGCAGCCAGCGCTGGGCCGACCTGATGACAGACCCGCGCGATCGGCGTGGTGATCGACGGCTGGGGTCGAATACCCCGAACTGCGTGGGGTCGAGATCACCGGCCGGGTCGAGATCGTCGGCGAGGTGCCGCGCACCGGCGAACCGGATGACACCCTCGGCCCGGTGGAGGCCGCCATGGCCCGTCGCTACCACGACGGCCCGGATCAGGCCTTCGAACTCGACGGCCGGCACGCCTGGCTGCGGGTGGTCCCGGACAAGATCGTCAGCTGGGATTTCCGCAAAATGGGCAGCTGAGCTCAGCCGAACTCGACGCCCTGCGCGAGCGGCAGTTCGGTCGAGTAGTTGACCGTGTTCGTCGCGCGGCGCATGTAGGACTTCCACGCGTCCGAGCCGGATTCGCGGCCGCCGCCGGTCTCCTTCTCGCCGCCGAACGCGCCGCCGATCTCGGCGCCGGACGGGCCGATGTTGACGTTGGCGATCCCGCAGTCCGAGCCGTCGGCGGACAGGAACCGCTCGGCCTCGCGCAGGTCGAGGGTGAAGATCGACGACGACAGCCCCTGCGGCACGTCGTTGTGCAGCGCCAGCGCCTCGTCGAAGTCGTCGTAGCTGAGCACGTACAGGATCGGCGCGAACGTCTCGGCCTGCACGATCTCGGTCTGCGCCGGCATCCGCACGATGGCGGGCTGCACGTAGTACGCGTCCGGGGCCTCGTCGGCGAGCACCCGCTCGCCGCCGGTGACGCACCTCGCCGCCGTTCGGCCTGCGCCTTGTCCAGCGCGGTCGCGTGTAACCCTGCGTAGGCGGCGGCGTCGATCAGCGGGCCGACCAGCGTGCCGGCGGCCAGCGGGGAGCCGATCGGCAGCGTCGCGTAGGCCGCGCGTGATGCGCGCGACGAGCGTCGTCGGCGATCGACGCGTGCGCGATGACCCGGCGCAGCGAGGTGCAGCGCTGGCCGGCGGTGCCGGCCGCCGAGAACACGATGCCGCGCACCGCCAGGTCGAGGTCGGCCGACGGCGCGACGATCGCCGCGTTGTTGCCGCCCAGCTCGAGCAGCAGCCGGCCGAAGCGCCCGGCGACGCGCGGCGCGACGGCGCGGCCCATCCGGGTCGAGCCGGTCGCGCTGAGCAAGCGCGACCCGCGGGTCGTCGACGAGCGCCTCGCCGACGCTCGGCACCGCCGAGTGACGACGGCCGACACCGCGTCCGGCGCGCCCGACCCGGCGCGCGGCCTCGGCGACCAGCGCCTGGCAGGCCAGCGCGGTGAGCAGCGTCTTCTCCGACGGCTTCCACACCACCGGGTCGCCGCAGACGAGGGCCAGCGCGGCGTTCCACGACCAGACCGCGACCGGGAAGTTGAACGCGCTGATCACGCCGACGACCCCGAGCGGGTGCCACTGCTCCATCATCCGGTGGCCCGGGCGCTCGGAGGCGATCGTCAGGCCGAACAGCTGGCGCGACAGGCCGACCGCGAGGTCGCAGATGTCGATCATCTCCTGGACCTCGCCGAGGCCCTCGGAGCGGATCTTGCCGGCCTCGATGGACACCAGCGCGCCGAGGTCGTCCTTGTGCTCGCGCAGCAGCTCGCCGAGCTCGCGCACCAGCGCGCCGCGGACCGGCGCCGGGACGCTGCGCCACTCGTGGAAGGCGTGCTGTGCCGCGCCGACGATCGCTGCGACCTCGGCCGGCGGTATGCGCCCGCACCCGGGCCAGCTCGCCGCCGGTGATCGGCGTGGCGGCGATGACGTCGCCGCTACCGGTCGACTGGTCGGGCACGCCGAGCCGGCGCAGGATCTCGCTGGTCTCGGCGACAAGATCGTCATGGACTGGAAACGACATGGGCACTCCTCCGATTTGCTTATCACTAACTAGAATATGTCGTAAGTTGTGCTTATGACCAGCCCGTTGGACGTCAGCCGGCTGCGGCTGCTGCACGAGGTCGGCCTGCGCGGCTCGATCGCCGCCGCCGCGCGGGCAGTCGGGCTGACCGCGTCGGCGGTGTCCCAGCAACTCGCGGCGCTCGAACGCGAGACCGGCACGACGCTGATCGACCGTTCGCCGCGCGGAGTGGCGCTCACCGGCGCGGGGCACGCCCTGGCCGCGCGGGCGGCGCAGGTGCTCGACATCCTGTCCGCGGCCAGCGCCGACCTCGACCGGCTGGCCGGCTCAGTGGCGGGTCCGGTACGGGTGGCGGCGGTGGCGAGCGCCGCCGCGACCTTCGTGTCCGACGCCGTGACGACGTTGCGCGGCTCCGACCCGGGATTGCAGGTCACCGTGATCGCCGCCGAACCTGACCGGGGCGTGGGGCTGCTGCTGCGCGGTGACGTCGACATCGCGGTCGTCGACGAATACGACCACGTCCCGATCGCGCTGCCGGACGCCGCAGTGGTACGTGAGCTCGACTTCGAGCCGCTGGTCGTGGTGACGGCGGCGAACCGCCGCTCGAGCGGCACGCTCGCCACGTTTGCCACGGCCGACTGGGTGATGCCGCCGGAGAGTGCGGCGTGCGGTCGGGCAGTGCGCGCCGCCTGCCGCGCCGCGGGCTTCGAGCCGACGGTTCGCTGGGAGACCGACGACATGCTGCTGCTGATCAAGGCGGTCGCCGACGGTCACGGGGTGTCCGTGCTGGCGCGCCGTTCGGTCCCGAGGTCGGCCGCCGGTGTCGACGTCAGCGGGGTCGACACCCGACCCTTGCGCACGCCCGCGCTGTCGCGCCGGCTGCTCGCCGTGGCCCGGCGCAGCGTCTCGGCGCGGCCGGCGGTGGGCCGGGTGATCGACACGGTGCAGGATGCCGCGGCGGGTGGTGCCAGCAGTGCCCGGCGGGAGAAATCGCGCCGAGCGACCCGAAATACCAGCCGGACCGCTTGACGAACGCGAACGACACGCGTGTAATTTGAGCCGTGTCATTCCGCTCCACCGGCACTACACCCCATGGGAGGTCGACGTGAGCGACCGGACCATCATTCTGGGCACCGCCACGGTCGGCGGCGCCACCGCTTCCACCATCGATGACGCGGAACTCGCCGAAATCTTCGGGCTGCCGGAGGAGGCCGGCTGGCAGGAGCGGGCGCTGTGCTCGCAGACCGACCCGGAGGCCTTCTTCCCGGAGAAGGGTGGGTCGACCCGCGAGGCCAAGCGCATCTGCACCGGGTGCGAGGTCCGTTCGGAGTGCCTGGAGTACGCGCTCGAGCACGACGAGCGCTTCGGGATCTGGGGCGGGCTGTCCGAGCGTGAGCGCCGGCGGCTCAAGCGCCGAGCGGTCTGACGAGAGTCCCGTCTCAACGCGGCGGGTCGATCTCGTCGACATCGCGGCCCAGGAACTCGGCCGCGAGATCGACCACGACCATGAACACGAGGTCGGCGCGATCGTCCTGGTCGGCCGCCCGGGCCTCGATCGGGCGACGGTAGACCACCGCCACCGGACGGGAGACCTCCGGTAGTCCGTCGCGGAACAGCTGCCCGAGCGGCACGCCCCGGTCGACCACGACGCTGGAGTCGAACTCCGGTGGCGGCTCGCCCGACGCGGTCGGTGGCACCTCTTCGACCGCGAACTCCAGGCCGGTCAGCTCCGCCGACCAGTGCTCCTCGATCTCCTCGACCGCGTCCATCACGAGATCGTCGAACCGCTCCCCGCGAGTGCGGTGCAGCGGTACGCCGACGGGCGCCAGCTGGCCCCGCAGGCCGCGGCCGCGGCGATCGCGGCGCCGCTTCGGCACCGCTGCGCGGCGCCGTTCGTGGCGGCCCTGATGGCGCTCTGTACGCACGGCCCAACCCTACGCACCCTCGGCCCGCCCGGCGCCGGTGCGGACCACGCGGGCATCGTGCACCAACCGGGCCGCCGATGGGTCGAGCAGTCCCTCGCGCGCGGCCGCGCAGAATCGCTCGAAGGTGACGGCCGGCGCCTGCGCCAGCCGCAGCACCGTGCGCCGGAACGACACCGCGCTGAGCTGGTCGATCAGGCAGTTGCCGATGCTCCAGCGGCGGGCGCCCGCGATTTCGTCGAGCACCCCGTCGAGCTGGGCGGTCGGCGTTGCGTCGACCACCTGCTCGATGACCTCGTCCCAGTCCAGCAGCGGCACCAGTTCGAGCAGATCGTGCGGGCCGGCGACCGCGAGCGCGGCGAACAAGCCGGCCACGGTCACCGCGCCGGCCAGTTCGGCCATCGCCTCGTACTCCCCGCGGTGGAACATCTCCGCGGCGACCTCGGCGACCCGGTCGGGCGCCACGGCGGCCAACACCGGCCGGCTGCGGGTCGGGTCGAGGGCCACCGCGAGGTCGGCGAGGTAACCGACCGAGACCCGCCCCACGAGGTCGCCGGCGCGAGCCGGCTCGAGCAGCTCCGCTGCCCGTGCTGCCAATTGCGCTGGCAGGAACCGCTCGGCGAGCTTGCCCGCGATCGCACCGGGCACCACCTTGGACAGCCCAGCGACGCGCGCGAACTGCTCCCGACCTGGGCCGAAATACGCCTCGCTGATCTGGTCGTGCAGCTCGCGCAAGGCCGGCTCGGCGACGTCGTCGAGCCCGCGGACCTGGCTCGCGTCGATCGCGAGCAGCCGTGCGATGCGGGCGATCTGCGGGTTCCGCGCGTGCGGCGGCTGCGCCTGCGGCGCGGCCGGACCGACGTCCGCGATCACGTCAGCGCCTTGCGAACCAGCCCGCGCACGGGCAACGGCACCCCTTTGACGGCCCTTGCGATGGCCTGGTCGGCCACCGCTCGGTGATGGCGGCGCCCGGCGTCGATCTGGGCCGTCAGCCGGCGCAGGGTATGCGGCGGGAGTGCCGCGATCGCAGCCGACGGGGTGTCGCGCAGCGCGCGTGCCAGGTCGGCGACGGCGATCGCCGCGACGTCGGTCGGGCCAGCATCCAGCTGACGCTGTTCGGGTGCGCCGGCCTCGACCTGCCCCATCGCGATCTCCCCCCTCGCAGTGGCCAAGTGGGCAGAGCATGCCACCGTTGCCGATCCGCAGCCATCCGTCCCGGGCTGCACGACACGACGCATCGACCGACGGGAAAGCCCGGCATCCGGGTCGCGCGGCGATATGGTCGCCCGCGGGGATCGACACGAGTACCGGGAGGCGCGCGCGGTGAGACATGTGCGGCGCTGCACGCGCACCGGGTGTGCCCGCTCGGCCGTCGCCACCCTGACCTACGCCTACGCCGACCTGACCGCGGTCGTCGGCCCGCTCGCCAGCTATGCCGAGCCGCACTCCTACGACCTGTGCGAGGAGCACGCGCTGCGGTTGACGGTCCCCCGCGGCTGGGAGGTACTGCGCCACGTCGGCGAGTTCCCCGCGCCGATCCCGCACGCGGACGATCTGGAGGCGCTCGCTGATGCGGTGCGCGAGGCCGCCCGGGTCGACGAGCGGCCGCGCCCGGACCTGGAGCCGCTGACCGGCCGGCGCGGTCATCTGCGAGTGGTGCCGCCGAGCGGCTGACCCGCAGCGGGCGTCGGTAGGCTCGCCCCATCATGGATCTCGCGGCGCTGATCAAGGCCTACGACGTACGCGGTGTGGTCCCCGACGAACTCGACGAGGACGTCGCGCGGGCGATCGGCGCGGCATTCGTCGACATCGTCGGGGCTGACCCGGGTGGTGACCGCGCACGACATGCGCGAGAGCGGGCCGGGTCTGGCCCGCGCCTTCGCCGAGGGCGCGCTGCACCGCGGGGCGACACTGCTCGAGGCCGGCCTGGCGTCCACCGACATGCTGTACTTCGCGTCCGGCAGCTCGACCTGCCCGGCGCGATGTTCACCGCCAGCCACAACCCGGCCCAGTACAACGGCATCAAGCTGTGCCGCGCGGGCGCCGTCGCCGATCGGTCAGGACACCGGGCTCGACGAGATCCGCGACCGCGCCGGGCAGTACCTCGACGCGCCGGCGCTGCCGGCCGCCGCCGCGCCCGGGGCGGTGGAGCGAGCTCGACCTGCTCGCCGACTACGCCGCGTACCTGCGCGGCCTGGTCGACCTGGCCGGCATCCGGCCGCTGCGAGGTCGTCGTCGACGCGGGCAACGGCATGGCCGGCTACACCGTGCCGGCCGTGCTCGGTGACGCCGCGCTGCCCGCGCTGCCGCTGACGATCGTCCCGCTGTACTTCGAGCTCGACGGCACCTTCCCGAACCACGAGGCGAACCCGCTGGAGCCGGCGAACCTGGTCGACCTGCAGGCGCGGGTCGTCGGCCGAGCGGCGCCGACATCGGGCTCGCCTTCGACGGCGACGCCGACCGCTGCTTCGTCGTCGACGAACGCGGCGCAGCCGGTGTCGCCGAGCGCGATCACCGCGCTGGTCGCGACCCGCGAGCTGGCGCAAGCGCGCCGGGCAGCGCGGTCATCCACAACCTGATCACCTCGCGCGCGGTGCCGGAGATCGTCCGCGAGCACGGCGGCGAACCGGTGCGCACCCGGGTCGGGCACTCGTTCATCAAGGCCGAGATGGCCCGCGCCGGCGCGGTCTTCGGCGGCGAGCACTCCGCGCACTACTACTTCCGCGACTTCTGGCGCGCCGACACCGGCATGCTCGCCGCGATGCACGTGCTGGCCGCGCTCGGCGAGCAGCGCCGAGCCGCTGGCCGAGCTGACCGCGAAGTACGACCGTTACGCCGCGTCCGGCGAGATCAACTCGACGGTGGCCGACCCGGCGGCGCGGATCGCCGCGGTCGCGGCGACGTTCGCCGACCGCACCACCGGCACCGACGACCTGGACGGGCTGACCGTCGAGCTGGACGACGGCGCCTGGTTCAACGTGCGCGCCTCGAACACCGAGCCGCTGCTGCGCCTGAACGTCGAGGCGCCGACCGTCGAGCCGATGGCGGGCGTGCGTGACGAGGCGCTGCGCGCCATCCGCAGTTGACCCGGAGGTAGACGATGCCGTTGGACGTGCCGACTGCTCGAGATGCTCGCCTGCCCGAGCGACGACCACGCCCCGCTTGCGCGAGGAGACCCGCGCCGGCGCGCCGGTGCTGGTGTGCAGCCATTGCGCATCGCGTTTCCCGATCGAGGACGGCATCCCGGTGCTGCTGCTCGACGAGGCCATGCCCGGCCCGAACGGGCTCGGCAACGACGTCGCCGCCGTCCGGCGCGGTGATCTGGGATCCGGACTTCGACGAGACTCTGCTCGACGACCCGCAGCGGCTGGCCCAGCGCGACGAGCAGGGCCTGCTGCTGGGCGCTCGCGACCGCGGGTGCGCAGGTGCGCCGCGCGGTGGAGACCGTCGGCGACTTCGGGGTCGAGCGGCTGCGCGCCGGCGATCTGCCGCGCGCGATGCTGGTGGCCACCGATTCCGCGCCGTCGTCAGGTTCGCGGCTGATCGCCCGGCTCAGCTGTACCCGCACCCCGGCGCTGACCTGGCACGGCGTCGAGCTGCCGCGTTGGGCCGGCGCCGCCGACGCGTTGCTCATCGGTTCGGTCGACGGCCGACATCCCGCGGCTGGCCGAACTCGCCGCCGCAGGGCGCGCAGCGCGGGCTGGCGATGGCCGTCGTCGCGCCGGCCGGCACCGAGGTCGCGGTGGCCGCCGGCCGCGCGCCGCTGCACGAGCTGCCCCGCGACCTGCACCCGCGGGCGGCGCGGTGGTCGGTGCTGACCCCGCTGCTGCAGGCGCTCGACGCGCTCGGCGTCAACCCGATCCCGTCCGGGCTGCTGATCGAGGTCGCCGACGCGTTGGACGAGAAGGCCGAGGCTGCAGGCCGCGACGGCGACGCGTTCACCAACCCGGCCAAGGCGCTGGCGCTGGAGTTCGCCGACGTCGATCGCCGCTGGTCGTCGGCGCCGGCGCCCTCGCCGGCGTGGCCGCGCGGCCGATCGCCGACGCCCTGCAGCAGTTCGCCGGGGTATCCGGCGATGTCGGTGTCGCTGCCCGACGGCGTCGGCCGCGCCGGTGCGTTGCTGCGCGGCGCCGGGGCCGGCCTCGGTCGGCGACTTCTTCCGGGACCGGGTCGACGAACCGGCGCAGGCATGCGGCCGCGGCTGCTCGTGGTCGGCGACGACGGCTCGGCCGACGACATGCTGCTCGGCGAGCGCTCCGACGCCCAGATCCAGCTCGACGAGGTGGCCGCGCGCCGGGCCGCCGCTGCGTGCACGAACTGCGCCGCGCAACCTCGGGCTGCGCTCGTCGTCGGTCGACGTGCCCGACGGCGACCCGCTGGCCCGCTTCGCCGCAGCGGCCGCGTTCGGCGAGTTCACCGCCGCCTATCTCGCGCTGGGCCTGGGCCTCGATCCGGCTCGCGCGGACCCGCCGAGCGACCGCACTGACGGTCTGGGACAGCGACGTGTGAGCAGCTCGGGCGGCACCAAGGCGATCATCGCGGCGCTCGCCGCGAACCTCGGCATCGCGGTCATCAAGTTCGTCGCGTTCGTGATCACCGGCGTCGTCGTCGATGCTCGCCGAGGGCGTGCACTCGCTCGCCGACTCGGGCAACCAGGTGCTGCTGCTGATCGGCGGCGCGCTCGCGCGCGCGGGCCGCCACCGCCGAGCACCCGTTCGGCTACGGCCGCGACCGCTACGTCTACGCGTTCGTCGTCGCGATCATGCTGTTCTCGGTCGGCGGGTTGTTCGCGCTCTACGAGGGCGTCGAGAAGATCCGGCACCCGCACGCCGCTCGACGACCCGATCGTGGCCGATCGTCGTGCTGCTGGTCGCGATCGTGCTGGAGTCGTTCTCGCTGCGCACCGCGGTCGGCGAGTCGCGGCACGTTCAAGGGCAACGACAGCTGGTCGGGTTCATCCGGCACGCCAAGGCGCCCGAGCTGCCGGTGGTGCTGCTCGAGGACATCGCCGCGCTGATCGGGCTGGTGTTCGCGCTGCTCGGCGTCGGGCTCACGATGGTCACCGGCCAACCGCGTCTGGGACGGCATCGGCACCTGCCTGATCGGCGTGCTGCTGATGCGCGTCGCGGTGATCCTCGGCGTCGAGACGAAGAGCCTGCTCGTCGGCGAGGCCGCCGCGCCCGACCAGCTGCGGCAGATCGAGGCCGGCGCTCGACGGCGCCCGGCGTCGAGCGGGTCATCCACCTGCGCACCATGCACCTCGGCCCGGACGAGCTGCTGGTCGGCGCCAAGATCGCCATGCCGCCCGGCGCCTCGCTGTCGCGACGTCGCAACTGCCATCGACGCCGCCGAGCAACGGGTCCGGACGGCCGTCCCGTCGCGCGGGTGATCTACCTGGAGCCCGATCTCGACCGCGGCGTTTCCTGACCGCCGGCGCCGTTCGGCATGCCGTGCCGAGCCGGCGTCGTCCTGTTCGCCCATGATCGTCGACCCGCCTACGACTTCGTCTCTCCCCGAAACCGCCGTCGCCGGGAGCGCCATGGATGCGCCGCTGCAGCGCGAGGTACGGCTCCGGCCTGCGGCCGACGCACCGGATGCCGAGCGTGAACAGCAGACTCGCCAACTGCAAGGGCGACGACGGTCTGCTCTACTTCGCGACGCGCGACACCGAATTGGCGTCGCTGTCCGCGACCGCCGTGCCGGCCGAGTTCGTCCATCGGCAGTTGAACAAGAGCCGGTCGCGACGCGTCGGCTCATGCTCATGCTCATGCTCATGCTCGACGGCTGTTACAGCGGGGCCTTCGCGCGCGGACCGCACCGCGGCAGCGTGGATGCCTGAGCGAATCCGACGACAGCCAGTGTGTGCGGGACACCGCCCACGCCGCGCTCGGCCTGTTGTCGACTGCGCCGGCGGATTCCGAGCCAGCTCAGACCGCGGATCCTCAGCCTGCTCAGACCGCGCCGGCCGAGCCCGCTCAGACCGCGGCGGCCGAGCCCGCTCAGACCGCGGCGGCCGAGCACGCTCACATCGAGGCGCCGACCTTGCCCACATCAGGCGCCTGACCTTGTTCACACGGAGGCGCCCGAGGTGGTCGTCGAAAGACCGACTGGCCCGCATGAGGTATCCGGATCGGCACCGGCCGACGACGACCTCGCGGTCGCAGATACGCCGCCGTCCGACCCTGCCTCGGATCCCACCCCACCTGCGGTGGATGAACTGCCACCCGAACCGCTGCCCAGCCGGACCGCCTGCCTCGCCCGAAACAGCCGCGCGCGTTGTGGTGTCCCCCCTCCGGCGTCAGACACCTACCACCCCGCCCGCCGCAGCCGCGCCGAAACCGGTGCGCGCCGGTGCCGTTGCCCGCGCTCTGGACTGGGCGAGAGTCCATCGGGTCTGGTGCATCGTCGGCGTGGCGGTCGTGGCGGCGATCGTCGTGGGCATCGTCGTGCTCAGGCAGGGCGGTTCCGGGGTTCGGGGGGCGGAGGGTCCGATGGAGGCAGTGCCGTTCCGGGCGGGGGTGTCGGCGGCGGAGTCGGTCACAATCCGTGACGGTGTCGTTCCCACGTCGACGCCCGGGGCGGGGCGCGACTCCGGCAGGCCGGTCGGCCGTGCACCGCCTACCATCATCAAAATGTCGTTGCGGGCGCCGGTCGCGCTGGACGGGGTGATCCGTCGCCACGCCTGGGGCTCGACCACCGCGATCCAGCAACTGCTCGGCATCGCCCCCGACGACCGTCCCGCAGCAGAGCTCTGGTTCGGGGCGCACCCCGACGATCCGTCGGATGTGCCGGCGCTCGGCGCGACGCTCGCCGCGCTGATCGCGGCCGATCCGGAACAGGCCCTGGGTGCCGAGGTGCTTGCTCGATTCGGCCCGCAGCTGCCGTTCCTGCTCAAGATCATCGCGGCCGAGCAGCCGTTGTCGATCCAGGTGCATCCGTCGAGTGCCCAGGCGCAGGCGGGTTTTGCCGCAGAGAACGCCCGCGGTGTGCCGCGCGACGGTCCCGAGCGCAACTACCGCGACGCCAACCACAAACCGGAACTGCTGTGCGCGCTGACGCCGTTCGAGGGCCTGTGCGGCTTTCGCCCGGTGGAGCAGACCCTGGACCTGCTCGCCGAGTTGCAGATTCCGGAGTTGGACCCGCTGGCCGAACTGCTGCGCGGCCCCGATCCGCTGCGCACCGCCTTCACCACCCTGTTGCGCGATCCTGACCCCGAACCGCTCGTCGCGGCGGTGACGCGTCGCTGCGAGCAGGCGGATGGCGGTCCGTTGCACGCCGTCCGGCGTGCCGCGCAGGCCTACCCCGGGGACGTCGGGGCCGTGCTGTTGCTGCTGCTCAATCACATTCGCCTCGAACCGGGGGAGGCCATCTACCTCGGTGCCGGCAACGTGCACTGCTACTTGCACGGCACGGGCGTCGAGGTCATGGCCAACAGCGACAACGTGCTGCGCTGCGGCCTCACTCCCAAGCACATCGACGTGGACGAGCTCTTGCGCGTCGCCGATTTCACCCCGCTCGACGAGCCTCGCTGGCCCTCGCTCGGCGGCGCGTTCGACGTGCCGGTCCCTGACTTCCGGCTGGTCCGGCTCGACATCGAGGAGCATGTCGGTCTCGACGACATCGGGCCGTCGATCGTGTTGTGCACGGACGGCAAGACCGAAGTCGGCGACGTTACGCTCGGTGCCGGGCGCGCGGCGTTTGTGCCGGCCGCCCTGCACACCCGGATCGCCGGCACCGGTCAGATCTTCGTCGCTGGAGTCGGCACGCTCTGAGTTGCGCGCGCTCACAGCCGCAGCGGTTTCTCGTGCAGTTGGTTGCGCCGTGGTCGTCGTTCGGGGTCGATGTGTGGTGGTGGGATCCAGGCTGGTCGGCTGTCCAGGGTGGTGCATTGCCAGCCGGTTTGTTCGAAGGTGCGGTGGTGGTGCCCGCAGATCAGCGCGGCGTCGATGCTGGTTGGGCCGCCGTCGGCCCAGGGGGTGATGTGGTGGATCTGGGACCACGCTGCGGGCCGCTCGCAGGCGGGGAGGGTGCAGCCGCGGTCTCGGGCGAGGATGGCCAGGCGTTGGTTCTCGCTGTACCGCCGCCGGGTGTCGCTGTGCCCGGTCACCGCACCGTCGCTGGTGACTCGGACGGTGAGGGTGCGTTGGTCGGCGCCGGCCCAGCGCAGCGACTCCCGCGCCGGTACGAGCGCGCCGTGGCTGGTCTCGGCCAGACCTTGGCGAGTCTGGAAGGACTGTTCGGACATCATCACGATCACGGTGGTGGCGATCCCACCCGCAGCTGGCAGGGACCCGGCCAGGCATAAGCGGGTGAGGGCGTCGAGCAGCGCGTCGTGGCGCCGCTGTCCCGCGGTGCGGCGGTCTTTGACCCCGTCGGCCTCCGGAGCGGGGCCACCGAGGGCGTCGAAGACCCCGAGGATGCGTTCCGCGCATTCCGCGGTCAACTCCCCGCGCACCGACGCGGACCCGTCCGGGCGTTGCCGCAGCGTGAGGTCGCGGGTGCGGTCACGTTCTTTCGGGTCATCCAACGACCCGTCCGGGTCGAGCCAGGTATGGATGTGCAGCGCCAGCTTGTGCAGCGACTGCGGATCGAACGTCGCCGCGTAGGCGACCCGCTCGCGCTCCACCTCGACACCGTGCACGGCCTGCACCGCCTCCGGCAGCGCCTCGACCGCGCGCACGATCACCCGGGCATGCTCGGGCGAGATCACCCCGGCCACCTGGGCCGCGGCGACGTCGGCAAAGATCGGCTCCAACGGCTCCAACGGCTCCGCGGTCAACGCCCGCCGCGGCCCCGCCGCTTCCGCCGCGCGCACCCGCGCCGACGCCTCGGACGGGCGCAACCGCAGCACCTGCCGCAACAACGCCGCCATCGACGACGCACCACGGCTGTCGGGCAACGACCGCGCTGACGCCTTCGCGATCAACGCATGCCCCACCGCCGCCAGCCGCCGCGAGAGCCGCTCCAGCTCACGCAACGAATCCATCAGCTGCGTATCGGTGTCGCCGGTCAGGTCGACCGCGAGCGGCGCATCGACCGCTGCGTGGGCGCCGGCCAGGCCGGCCGCGGAGCGGCCCACCTCGACAGTGCTGCTCATACGATCGATTTTAGAGGTCGGGTCCGACAGTTCCGGGTTGTCCACAGCCCCCGAGAAAGCAAAGAACTCAGGCCAGCGCGAGGTGAGCCGACAGCCGCCCCCGAAGCTAGCCCAAGGCCTCGTCGCCGCGCTTTTCGCGTGAGCCAAAGAATCTGACACGACCATGGTAGATTCTTGGCGATGCAGTCGTTGACCATCGCCCAGGCAGCCGAGGCGACCGGATGGTCGCAACGGATGCTGCGCTATCTCGAGCAGGCCGGGCTCGTCGCCGCCCTGCGCACGCCGGGCGGTCACCGACACTACGGTCCCCGCCAGATCGAACGCCTGCAGCGACTGCGCGAACTGATCGACGAGCACGACCTCGGCATCACCGACATCGCGTTCGAGCTGCGGATGCGCACCGATCCGCGGCTCGCCCGTGCCGTCGACGACTGGTTCGGCCCGCTGCACCGCGCCGCCGCGCCGCCCGGCGCCGGCATCTACCGCCGCCTCGCCAGCCGAGGACACGGCCCTTCCGAACATTCCGAGAGCAAGACAACCACACCCGAAGGAGATGCACGTGACCATCACCCTCACCCCCGACACCGCCGGCTCCGTCCACGACTTCAAGGTCGCCGACCTCTCCCTCGCCGCGTTCGGCCGCAAGGAGATCGAGCTCGCCGAGCACGAGATGCCCGGCCTGATGGCGCTGCGCCGGGAGTTCGGCCCGTCCCAGCCGCTCAAGGGCAAGAAGGTCGCCGGCTCGCTGCACATGACCGTGCAGACCGCCGTGCTCATCGAGACCCTGGCCGCCCTCGGCGCCGACGTGCGCTGGGTCAGCTGCAACATCTTCTCCACCCAGGACCACGCCGCCGCCGCGATCGTCGTCGGCCCGAACGGCACCGTCGAGAACCCGCAGGGCGTCCCGGTCTACGCCTGGAAGGGCGAGACGCTGGAGGAGTACTGGTGGTGCACCGAGCAGATGCTCACCTGGCCGGACGGCTGCGGCCCGGACTCCATCGTCGACGACGGCGGCGACGCCACGCTGCTGATCCACATGGGCGTCGAGTTCGAGGCCGCCGGCGCCGTCCCGCAGGCCGAGGACAACGACTCCGAGGAGTACCGCGTCATCCTCGACACTGCTGCGCCGCTCGATCGCCGAGCACCCGGCCGGTACACCCGCATGGGCGCGGCGATCATCGGCGTCACCGAGGAGACCACGACCGGCGTGCACCGCCTGTACGAGTTCGAGCGGGCCGGCACGCTGCTGTTCCCGGCGATCAACGTCAACGACTCGGTCACCAAGAGCAAGTTCGACAACAAGTACGGCTGCCGCCACTCGCTGATCGACGGCATCAACCGCGGCACCGACGTGATGATCGCCGGCAAGCTCGCGGTCGTCTGCGGCTACGGCGACGTCGGCAAGGGCTGCGTCGAGTCGCTGCGCGGCCAGGGCGCCCGCGTCGTCGTCACCGAGATCGACCCGATCTGCGCGCTGCAGGCGGCGATGGACGGGCTCGAGGTCGTCACGCTCGAAGACGTCGTCGGCAAGGCCGACATCTTCGTCACCACCACCGGCAACAAGGACATCATCATGGCCGAGCACATGGCCGCGATGAAGCACCAGGCGATCGTCGGCAACATCGGCCACTTCGACAACGAGATCGACATGGCCGGGCTGGCGAAGTTCCCGGGCGTGCAGCGAGACCGAGGTCAAGCCGCAGGTGCACGAGTGGACGTTCTCCGACGGCAAGACGATCATCGTGCTGTCCGAGGGTCGGCTGCTGAACCTCGGCAACGCCACCGGTCACCCGAGCTTCGTGATGAGCGCGTCGTTCTCCAACCAGACGATCGCCCAGATCGAGATCCACAAGAAGCCGGACAACTACATCGTCGACGGCAAGCCCACGGTCAACACGCTGCCCAAGCACCTCGACGAGAAGGTCGCCCGGCTGCACCTCGACGCCGTCGGCGCGAAGCTGACGACGCTGTCCAAGGAGCAGGCCGAGTACATCGGCGTCGACGTCGCCGGCCCGTACAAGCCGGAGCACTACCGCTACTAGGCCGCCTCCCCGAGGTGCACTGCTGCTGTCGCGTCTCGGCCGAGTCCGGCGGTCCCCCTGTCGCCGCTACTTCGGCGGCACCGCCGGCTCAGCCGAGCGCGATCAGCGCTCCGACCGCGAAACCCGCGGCCAGCAACCACAAGACGGTGGGCAGCGCGTTAAGCAGCCGGGTCATCCCGAGTACACCTTCCCGTCGCGCACCGTGACCGCTACCTTCGCCAACGGCGCGGACGCCGGACCGGCGAGGACCTGACCGGTGGCGGCGTCGAAGCGGCTGCCGTGGCACGGACACTCGATCGCTTGCGCGGTCACCTTGTCGACGAGACAACCCTGATGGGTGCACACCGCCGAGAAGGCGCGCACCCGCTCGGCGTCGCGGGTCAGCACGACCTTCTTGACGACTACCCCACCTCCCGCCGGAATCGCCGAGACTGCCACGAGTTCGGAACCCGAAGTGTCCCCGCCGTAGGCGTTCGCCTCGGTAGTCGCCTCCCGGGATTTCGCGGCATCGCTGTCACGAGCCACGACGAAGCCCAGCACGCCGCCGGCGAGTGCGGTCACCGCGGCCGTGATCACCGAGCGGCGCGTCACTTCGGTGGACATCTGTCGTCTCCCAGCTCAGGTCAGCGGTAGGCCGGAACGGGTGAAGAACCACACTGCCGACGTCGCCCACGCCAGGATCAGGGCGGCGAAGACCAGACCGCCGAGCACCGGCAGCGTCCAGCCCGGCAGGCCGCGCACCCGCAGCCCGATCATCTTCGAGGCGTACGCGCCGTAGAACACGCAGCCGGCGATGCTGTGCGCGAGCGTGCGAGCCGAGTCGGTGGCGAATCCCAGCGACCACAGGCAATGCACGGCAACCGGCGTGAGCGTGATGAACGCCAGCGCCCCGCTCCAGCGATGCAAGACCGACACCCCCGGTGACGCGGGGCCGGCGCCCGGCAACCGCCCCCACATCCACAGGGCGGTGACGAGTTGGACGAGAACGAAGACCAGCGCTGCGGTCGCCAACCAGGTCTTGAGCTGCAGCATTCCGGAGAAACCGAGGAGGAACAGCGGTTTCAGGGCGGGATCGTGGACCCGCGCGTACACCCCGAGCGCGACCGCCACTGCGCACCCCGTGAGCAGCACGCCGGCGAGCGCGGCGCGATTGCGTGGCGTCCCGACGGTGGCGGCCATCAGTTCTCCCCGAGCGAAGTTGATCGATGTTCCCACCGTTGCCGGTACCGGCGGGCGGTCCGTACGCGATCCCCCACGCAATGCCCAATGCGCGCAGCCCGCGCCCTCGGGATGAGACGACGCACAGCGGACGAGCGCGATCACCGCCGCCTTCCTGGCCTGAGGTGACACCATGGGCGCGTGAAACCGCGCGTTCTAGTTGTCGACGACGACTCCGCCCTGGCCGAGATGCTCGGTATCGTGTTGCGCACCGACCAGTTCGAGCCGTCCTTCGTCGCCGACGGAGGCCGGGCGTTGCAGGCCTTCCGGGACACGAAGCCGGACATCGTGCTGCTCGATCTCATGCTGCCCGGCATGTCCGGCATCGACGTGTGCCGGGCGATCCGGGCGGAGAGCGGCACCCCGATCATCATGCTCACCGCCAAGACCGACACCGTCGACATCGTCCTGGGTCTGGAGTCCGGTGCCGACGACTACGTCGTGAAGCCGTTCAAGCCGAAGGAGCTGGTGGCCCGGATGCGGGCCCGGCTGCGCCACCACGAGGACATCGGCGGCGAGACGCTGACCATCGGGCCGCCCGACTCGCCGATCTCGATCGACGTGCCGGCCCATCAGGTCACCCGCGACGGCGCCGCCATCGCCTTGACGCCGCTCGAGTTCGATCTGCTCGTCGCGCTGGCCCGCAAGCCGCGCCAGGTGTTCACCCGCGAGGTGCTGCTCGAGCAGGTGTGGGGTTATCGGCACGCGGCCGACACCCGGCTGGTCAACGTGCATGTCCAGCGGCTGCGGGCCAAGGTCGAGCGCGACCCGGAGCGGCCCGAGGTGGTGCTCACCGTGCGCGGCGTGGGTTACAAAGCCGGGCCGCCGTGACGGTCGCGCGGGCCGGTCGGCTGGAGCTGTCCGCCCGCGCCGCCGCAGTGGTGCGCAGCATCGGCACCGCGATCGGGATAGTCGCGCGGCGCGTCGGTCGCCACCTGGCGCGGGTCGCTGCAACTGCGCGTCGGAGCCACCACACTGGTCGTCACCGGCGTCGTCGTACTCGTGATCGGGGTGTTCCTCGTCAACCAGGTCACCAGTGGCATCCTGCACGCCAAGCGCGACGCCGCCATCGAGCCAGGCGACGATCGGTCTGCAACACCGCGCGCGACGTGTTGCAAGGCGTCGACCCGGCGTTGTGTTCGGACGTCGGCGACGCCCAGCAGCAGATCTCGGCCAACCTCAGCGCCGGTGGCACCAGCGCCGGGCTGTTCAGCGTCGATCATCGAGTCGCCCAACGAGAGCTGCGACGAGACCACCCGCCGCGCCGTCGACATCCCGTCGGGGCTGCGCAGGCCGTCCAGGACGGCAACCTCGCGGTGCAGTACGCGCCGGTTCCGCGCAACGCCACATCGACCGACCTCGTCCGGGGGCTGATCGTCGGCGAGCCGGCCGGCCCAGCGGGCCGTTCGAGCTGTACTACCTGTTCCCGCTCACGGCCGAGCAGCAGACGATCGCACTGGTGCAGCGGACCGTGCTGGTTCGCCGGGCTGGCGCTGGTGATCCTGGTGGTCGCCATCGCACTGCTGGTGACCCGCCAGGTGGTGCGCCCGGTGCGGGTGGCCGCGCAGACCGCGACGAAGCTGGCCGGCCGGCGATCTCGCCCAGCGCATCCCGGACCAAGGGCGACGACGACATCGCGCGGCTGGGGCAGGCGTTCAACGACATGGCCGACAGCCTGCAGCGACAGATCCGCCGCCTCGAGGACCTGTCCCGGCTGCAACGCCGGTTCACCAGCGACGTGTCACACGAGCTGCGCACGCCGCTGACGACGATCCGGATGGCCGTCGGAATACCTGTATGCGAGCCGCAGGGACTTCGCGCCCGAGCTGTCCCGGTCGGCCGAGCTGCTGCACGCCGAGCTCGACCGCTTCGAGTCGCTGCTGGCGGATCTGCTGGAGATCTCGCGCTACGACGCCGGCGTCGCGCGGTCTGGAGTCCGAGCCCACCGACGTCCGCCTGGTCGTCGGCGCGACGGTCGAGGCGAGCCGGGTGCTGGCCGAACGGCACGGCAGCCGAGCTGGTCGTGGTGGCGCCGGAGGTGCCGGTGAACGTGGACATGGACGCCCGGCGGGTCGAACGGATCCTGCGTAACCTCGTCGCAAACGCACTCGACCACGGTGAGGGCAAACCGGTAGTGATCACGATCGGGTACGACGAGAACGCAGTCGCCGTAACGGTTCGCGATCACGGCATCGGCCTGCGGCCGGGCGAGGCCGGCCTGGTTTTCAACCGGTTCTGGCGCGGCGACGCCTCTCGTAGCCGGCTCACCGGCGGTACCGGGCTGGGGCTCGGCGATCGCGCTCGAAGACGCCCGTCTGCACGACGGCTGGCTACAGGCGTGGGGCGAGCGCGGGCGTGGCGCCCAGTTCCGGCTCACCCTGCCGCTGCGGGCCGGGCACACGTTGATGCACTCGCCGCTGCCGCTCGACCCGGACGAGGTCGACGAACCGGACGAGGCGATGTTGTGAGGCGATCCGGGGTGCGGGGTGTCGCGGTCGCGCTGGCGATCGCCGCGCTGGTCTCGACGGCGTGCAGCGGGGTGCCGACGTCCTCGTCGCCGCAGACGATCAAGCCGATCGGATTCGGCGGTCGCGCCAATCCGGTGCCCGGGCCGCCGAGGGGCGCCGACCCGCGAACGATCGTCAACACCTTCCTCGACGCGAACTGGGCCGAGCCCTCCACGCTCGACTCGGCCCGCCAATTCCTGACTCCGACGGCGCGCAAGGCCTGGGCGCCGACGAGCAAAGCGGCCACCGTCATCTCGTCGAGCTTCACGACCGGTAAGTACACCGCCAAGGGCAGCGTCACCGTGCTCGCGCGGGCGCTGGGCACGTTGAATGCCGACGGTGCGTACACGCCGGCCTTCGGCGAGACCGTCAAGTTCACCTTCGGTCTGGTCCAGGTGAACGGGCAGTACCGGATCAGCTCGCCGCCGCCCGGGCTGGTGATCAGCGAGGACCTGTTCAATCGCTACTACTTCGCGCGGGCGATCTACTTCTTCGACGCCGCCGAGCGCTACCTGGTGCCGTACGTGCGGTACTCGGCGCTCTCCGACCAGAACCAACTCGCGAACTGGCTGATGAACCAGCTCGCGAACCCCCCGGAACCACAGAACGCGGTGAGTGCCGAAACCCTGCCCGCGCAAGCGCATCGGCTCACGGTCAACCTGGGTTCGCTGACGAAGATCCAGGTCGCCGGCAGCCGCCAGCTCGACGGCGCGGCGCGCAATCGGCTGGCCGCGCAGATCAGCCAGACGCTCGGCGCGGCTGCCGTGACGCGCGGCAGCCTGGCCATCGTCGACGGCACCGCGCCGGTGACGATTCCCGCGGTGCACGACACCGTGTTCAGCTCGTCGGACTTCGTCAGCGCACTGGGTCCGACCGGCCCGACGGTGCCGGAGGTGAATTACCTCGTCGGCGGGCGCGTCACCGACCAATCCGGCAAGGTGCTGGCCGGTGCGATCAACGACGGGCGCTATTCCTACCGGTCGATCGCGCTGGCCCGGCGCGCGGGCGTCACGGGACTTGCCGCGGCCGCGGTCGTCGGCGTCGACGGGCGCGAACAGCTGCTGGTGGGCAGCACCCAGGCCGGGGTCCGGCTCACGACGGTGCCACGCGGGTTCCTGTCGCGCCCGGCGTGGGCGCCGGGCCTCGACGAGGTCTGGATCGGCGACGGCGCACAGGTGTTCCGGGTCGACACGAGTGGCCGGACCTCCAGCGTCAAGCAGGTCGCCACCCCCTCCGCCGCCGGCGGTGGCCGCATCGTCGCGTTGCGACTCAGCCCCGACGGCGCGCGCATCGCGCTGGTCGTCTCCGGCTCGCACCGGACCGGCCAGCTCTACATCGGGTCGGTCGTGCGCGGCGCGGGCGAGCCGCAGGTCGTCAACTTGCAGCCGATGAGCCCGGACGGCGTGGTGATGACCGACGTCGCGTGGAACTACGCATTGCGGTTGACGGCGATCGGCTTCCTCGCGTCCTCCGGCGACCCGAAGGTCTTCGAGGTCGGTGTCGACGGCGCGCAGTTCGACGAGCGCGGCATCAGCGGGCTGCCGGCCGCGCCGACCAGCCTGACCGCCACGGCCGGCGCGCCGCAGGCCTGGGTCTCGGCTGACGGGTTCGTGTGGATCCAGAGCGGGACCACGTCGTGGATCAGCCCGGGGCCGAGCGGGCAGACCGTCGGGACCAATCCGATCTACCTCAGCTGACATAGCACACTGGCCGCCGTTTTCGCCGATATCCACAGGGTGATTCGGGAATCGCCGCGTTGTCCACACCCGCGCGAGAACCCGGCGCGATCGACGGGTCGCCGCGGCACAGTGACCGGCATGTCGACGGTGGCCAGCGTGCTCGATCTTGTCCTCCCGCGCCGTTGCGTCGGGTGCGGTGCCGACGGTGTCGCGTGGTGCCGCAGCTGTCTGCCGATCACCGCGCCGCTGCGGGTCGGCTCGCCCGAATCCGCCACGGCCGCGGCCGCGGCGTACGACGGTGCGGTGCGGGCCGCGCTGCTGCGATACAAAGAGCGCGGCCGGCGCGACCTCGGGCCGCCGCTCGCGGGGCTGCTCGCCCGCGCGGTCGCCGCCGTGCTCGCCGGCGAGCGCTCGCCGCCCGGCGCGGTGACGCTGGTGCCGGTGCCGTCGAGCAGGCGGGCGGCCGCAGCGCGCGGCGGTGATCATCTGCGCCGGCTTGCGTACGGTGCCGCCCGGTCGACCGGCGCGCGAGTCGACACACCGTTGCGGCTGCAACGCGCGGTCGCCGATTCGGTCGGCTTGTCCGCCGCCGAACGAGCGGCGAACCTGTGCGGCGCGTTCACAGCCCGGCTGCCGGATCGGCGCGGACCCGCGCGGGCGGTGCTGGTCGATGACATCGTGACCACCGGCGCGACGCTGCACGAGGCCCGGGAAGCGCTGCTCGCGGCGGGTTGGCGGGTCGTCGGAGCGGCCGTCGTGGCCGCGACCGGCCCGACCCGCGCGGCAATCGATCTGGATCATCCATTGGCACCGCCCAGGTAGGCGGTCTAGCGTGGTGAGGACCTGATGGATGAAGCGCAGCCGGCATTCGGGCACCGCGCAAGCCAGGCGGGCCTGCCGATGTCGAGGCGTCTCGAGATCCCGGAGGTCGTATGGAAACTGTCGCGGGAACCATGGAAGTCGTGGTTCGAGGTCGCAACGTCATCATTCCGGACCATTTCCGCCAACACGTCGGTGAAAAGCTCGCAAAGCTGGAGCGATACGACAGCAAGATCACCCGCACCGACGTCGAGTTGCAACACGAGAAGAACCCGCGGCAGAACGGAAGCTGTCAACACATCGAGATCACCTGCCGGACGAGGGGTCCGGTGGTGCGCAGCGAGGCGTGCGCGGAGGACTTCTACAAGGCGTTGGACATGGCGGTCGACCGGCTCGAGCGCCGGTTCCGGCAGGCCGCCGACCGGCGCCGGATCCATCACGGGCGCCGGACCCCGCGTTCGGTCGCCCGGGCCACCGCCGACCTTCCCGAAGGCCTGTCCCACGGCGCGGGCGACGCCTCGGCAGCCGAGGCGGACGAACCCGCGGCCGGCCCAGGGCAGGTCGTGCGGGTCAAGGACCACCCGGCGACGCCGATGTCCGTCGACCAGGCGCTGTTCCAGATGGAGCTCGTCGGCCACGATTTCTTTCTGTTCTGCGATGAGGAGACCGGCCGGGCCGCGGTGGTCTATCGCCGGCATGCCTACGACTACGGGCTGATCCGACTCGGCGACTGACCGAATCCGTCACCGCCGCGCCCGCCCCATCAGCGGTGTGACCGTCAGCGGTGTGGCCGTCAGCGGTGTGGCCGTCAGCGCCGGGCTCGGCGCGGCCGGGTCATGACGAGCGCCGCCGCCGCCACCAGGAACGCGAGGAAAACGGCGTCGGCGGCGCCGAATACCGGGCCGGCGCCCAGCGGAAGGTCGATGCCGTCCGGCGCGCCCGGCGCTCCTTGCCCGGTGACCGGGACAGCCCGCAGGTGGAAGTCGGAGGTGATGTCGGCCGGTCGCAGGGTGCCGTCGTAGCGCGTCAGATAATCGGCGCCGGTCGTGGTCAACGCGGCCAGGCCCGCGCCGGCTCCACCCGGGACTCGGCCACCGTATTGCCGCGCCATGCCGGTGATCGGGTCGCGCAGTTCGAGCGGTTCGACGCCCAAGGTGTACAGAGTCACCCGAACCGGCTCGCCCGCCGAGTGGGACAAGCGCATCGGGTATACCAACGCGGCGGTCCGGAATCGCAGATGCAGCGGATCGAGGCGACCGTCGAGCCGGTTGGCCGCGCGGGCCTCGGGCGCCAGCCGGACGGCCACGAACACCCAGCCCTCGTCGAGATAGGTCTGCTCGGTCGCGGTGAGGGTCGGTTTTGCGGTGAAGCCGTTGCGCGTGAGCCAGTCGTCGAGCGCTGGGGCGGTGCGCGCCGAGAGTGTCACGACGTCCAGCGGGCCGATCGCCTGCCGGTTCTCGATCACCACGTGCGCCGCGGCGGCGCCCCCGTTCGCAGCCGCCCCCGCCCCCGCTGCCGGCGCACCGCGCGGCGCCGTCAGGACGGCGAGATCGGTGAACAGGGTCGGCGGGCCGGCGCTGACCCGCACCTGTCGATCGGGCACCGGGAACAGCAGCGCGCCGCTGCGCACATCCGAGTCGAGGGTCAACGACAGGTACACGTCCTCGACCCCGCCGCCGCCACTGCGCACCAGCGCCGTCTCGCCGGTGACTGTGGCCGACCCGCCGCGAGTCGGGCTGTACAGGCCACATGCGCACGCCTGGGCGGCGCCGGCGCCGCCCACCAGTGGGAACAGCAGGGTGGCGAGCACCAGCGCGCCCACCAGAGCGATCCGGCGGGTCCGCCGCGGGGCGCGGTTGGCTGTCATGTCCGAATCGACGCGCCCGGGCCGCCCCGACGTTCCGGCCCGCCCGTGGTGTGACCCGACCGTGACATGATCACTGCGCGTCGCCGTGCCCGGCTTGTGATCAGATCGTGATGGGTGTGCGACGGCCCGTACCATGGCCGCGTGGTTCTTGCCAAACTGCTGCGCGCCGGGGAAGGCAAGAAACAGGTCCGTCGGCTGTCCGCGATCGCCGACCACATCGAGACGCTCGAGGACGATTACGTCGATCTCACCGACGCCGAGCTGCGTGCGCTGACCGACACGTTCCGGGAGCGCCTCGCCGACGGCGAGACGCTCGACGACCTGCTGCCCGAGGCCTTCGCGGTCGTGCGCGAGGCCGCGCGCCGCACCCTGGGCCAGTTCCACTACAAGGTGCAGCTGATGGGCGGCGCCGCACTGCACCTGGGCAACATCGCCGAGATGAAGACCGGTGAGGGCAAGACGCTCGTCTCGACGCTGCCGGCCTACCTGAACGCGCTCACCGGCGACGGCGTGCACATCGTCACCGTCAACGACTACCTCGCCGGCCGCGACGCCGACTGGATGGGCCGGGTGCACCGCTTCCTCGGCCTCATCGTCGGCAAGATCCTCACCGAGCTCCCGCCGGAGAAGCGCCGGGCCGCCTACGCCGCCGACATCACCTACGGCACGAACAACGAGTTCGGCTTCGACTACCTGCGCGACAACATGGCCTGGTCGCTCGAGGACCTGGTCCAGCGCGGCCACAACTACGCGATCGTCGACGAGGTCGACTCCATCCTCATCGACGAGGCCCGCACCCCGCTGATCATCAGCGGGCCGGCCGAGGAGAACCAGCGCTGGTACCTCGAGTTCGCCCGGCTCGCCCCGCGCCTGCAAGCGCGACGAGCACTACGAGGTCGAGGAGGGCAAGCGCACCGTCGCGGTCACCGAGGAGGGCGTCGCGTTCGTCGAGGATCAGCTCGGCATCGACAACCTCTACGAGGCGGCCAACACCCCGCTCGTCGGATACCTGAACAACGCGCTGAAGGCCAAGGAGCTGTTCAAGCGCGACCGCGACTACATCGTCAACGACGGCAACGTGCTGATCGTCGACGAGTTCACCGGCCGGGTGCTGCACGGCCGCCGCTACAACGAGGGCATGCACCAGGCCATCGAGGCCAAGGAGGGCGTGCAGATCCAGCAGGAGAACCAGACGCTGGCCACGATCACCCTGCAGAACTACTTCCGCCTCTACGACAAGCTCTCCGGGATGACCGGTACCGCCCAGACCGAGGCCGCCGAGCTGCACCAGATCTACAAGCTCGGCGTCGTGCCGATCCCGACCAACATGCCGATGGTCCGCGACGACGAGACCGACCTGATCTACAAGACCGAGGACGCCAAGTTCGCCGCCGTCATCGACGACATCGCCGAGCGGCACGAGGACGGCCAGCCGGTCCTCGTCGGCACGGCGAGCGTCGCGAAGTCCGAGCGGCTCGTCGTCGCTGCTGCTGCGCCAGGGCATCCCGCACGAGGTGCTCAACGCCAAGCAGCACGCGCGGGAGGCGGCGATCATCGCCGCCGCCGGCCGCAAGGGCGCGGTCACCGTGGCCACCAACATGGCCGGTCGTGGCACCGACATCATGCTCGGCGGCAACCCGGAGTTCACCGCCGACCTGGCGCTGCGCGAGCGCGGGCCTCACGCCCGGACGAGACGCCGGAGGAGTACGAGGCGGCCTGGGCCGACGCGCTCGAGACGGCCAAGACCGAGATCGAGAAGGAGCACGACGAGGTCGTCGAGCTCGGCGGGCTGTACGTGCTCGGCACCGAGCGCCACGAGTCGCGGCGCATCGACAACCAGCTGCGCGGCCGCGTCCGGGCGCCAGGGCGACCCGGGCGAGTCGCGCTTCTACCTCTCGCTCGGCGACGACCTGATGGTCCGCTTCAACGGCGAGCGCGTCGCCGCGATGATGAACATGCTGCGGCTGCCCGAGGACATGCCGATCGAGGCGAAGATGGTCTCGAAGGCGATCCAGTCCGCGCAGACCCAGATCGAGCAGCAGAACTTCGAGATCCGCAAGAACGTCCTCAAGTACGACGAGGTCATGAACAAGCAGCGCACGGTCATCTACGACGAGCGGCGCAAGGTGCTCGACGGCGCCGACCTGTCCGAGCAGATCCGGCCGATGATCGACGAGGTCGTACGCGGCTACGTCGAGGGCGCCACGGCCTCCGGGTACGCCGAGGAGTGGGACCTCGACCAGCTGTGGACGGCGCTGAAGACGCTGTACCCGATCTCGCTGACCACTCGACGAGGCGATCGAGCAGGCCGGCGGCGAGAAGTCCGACCTCACCCGCGAGTTCCTCGTCGAGGAGCTCGTCGCCGACGCGCAGGCCGCGTACGACGCGCGCGAGGAGGACCTCGGCGCCGGACGTGATGCGCGAACTCGAGCGCCGCGTGCTGCTGTCGGTGCTCGACCGCAAGTGGCGCGAGCACCTCTACGAGATGGACTACCTGCAGGAGGGCATCGGCCTGCGCGCGATGGCCCAGCGCGATCCGCTGGTCGAGTACCAGCGCGAGGGCTTCGACATGTTCACCGCGATGATGGACGCGATCAAGGAGGAGTCGGTCGGCTTCTTGTTCAACCTCGAAGTCGAGGTCGAACATGACGACGCTGCACCGGCGGCCGCGGTCGTCGCGCCGGGCGGCAGCGCGGTCGAGGAGATCGATGAGAGCGACGACTCGGACACCGGCGGCCCGAAGCTCGACCTCGCGCTGCTCGCGGCCGCGCAGGAGGAGCACGACGCCGCCGACGAGCCGCGCAGCAACGGCCACGCCCCGCAGATCAGCGCGAAGGGCCTGGGCCGTTCCGAGGACAAGCGGCCGCTGACCTACACCGCGCCCGAGCTGGGCTCGGAAGCGCCGGCGGTGTCCAGTGACGTCGAGCAGACGGCGTCCGGGGCGAAGTCGACCACCGCGCGGCGTCAGCAGTCGCGCAGCAACCCGAATCGCGGCAGCCGCGGTAACCGTTCCGGAAACCGCAAGCGCAAGCGCTGATCCCGGCTCAGCCGAGCTGCAGCCGGGTGCAGCGCCAGCGGCCGTGCCGCACCTCGAGGCGCATCGCCAGTGCCCGCACCCGCGTGCCGGTCTCGACGGTCGCGCTGACCTCCGCCACGCCCTCGGCCGGTTCGCTTGCGCGTACCGATCGTACGGTTGCGCGATGCAGCCAGTGGGGGGCGCCGGCTTGAGCTGCCGTCTCGAAGTCGGCACCGACGCCGCGGTTGACCGACGGGCTGAGCAGCGGGCTGAGCTGGTGCAGCGGGCGGCGCCCGGCCGCCGTCTCGATCAACCCGATGACCAGCCGTCGGCTCCACGGCTCCGGGTCGGGCCCGACGTTCGCGCGCCGCGGCCGGGGCCGCCAGGCGGGTCGGGCCGCGGTGATGGCGAACGGGAGTCGCTGGTCGAGCGGGCCGGCGAACGACAGCGGCCCGGTGAGCTCGTCGTCGAAGGGCGGCTCGCGGCGCGGGGCGGGCCGGATGATCACCCGGGGTCGCCGGGCGGGCCGGGTTGCGAGCGCAGCCGTCATGAGCGGGCCTCCGAACGGTGGGCCGGCGGCGCGTGCAGCACCTCGCCGGGCGTGATCAGGTTCGGGTCCGCGCCGATCACCGACCGGTTGGCGGCATACCAGCGCGGCCACTGCGCGGCGACGTCGGCGCCGGTTGGATGTGGTCCGAGTCGGCGGGCCGCGATGAGCCAGAGACAGTCGCCGGGCCGTACGGTGACCGGGCCGGCGCGCCGCGCCGGGTTGTGGGCAGCCTGCGCGATGGTGGAGGGCCAACGCGGGGCCGGCACCGGAGTTGCCGGTGCCGAGCGCGAGGGCGTGGCGCTCGGCCATACCGGCGCCGGCAGGGGAGCCGGGACCGTCGCCGCGGTGCTGGACGAGGGTGGACCTGCCGCCGCGGCCGGGACCGGGGCGAGCAACACCCCGAGCCCGGCCGATCCCGCGAGAAACCGCAGGACCAGCTGCGGCAGCACTGAGGCACAGATTCGCGCGGCGAGTGCGCCGGTGCGGCCGGGGAGCCGTCGGGCCGCGACGCCCAGCAAACCGAGGCCGAGCCACGCAGCGGCGAGCCACAGCACCGTAGCGGCGGCGGTGACCAGGGCGGCGTCGGCGCCGACCCGCGCCAGCCACACGCGGGGATGAGCGACGTGTCGCGCCAGCGCGCCCGGCTGGGATCGGAACAGCAACAACGTGAGCACGTCGGCGGCGGCCAGGACCGCGACCAGAAGGAGACGCCGTTGCATAGAAACTCCTTCATTTGCTTGTGTTTGCCTTTATAGGCCTCTGCTGACGTGCGGTCAAGACTTCCCGATGACCTGTGGACAACCAGCCGCCGCCAAGATGGAGCCATGCGTTGGGACGTGTTGTTTGCCGATCTCGAGGCCCAAGCAGCGGCGCTCGAGCACGCCGAACGGGCCGCCGAGGTGCAGACCCACACCCGCGGCGAGGTCGGCCGGCTACAGGTCGTCGACCGGCTTCGGGCCGCAGTGGACACGCCGCTGCGGCTGCGCCTGGTCGGCGGCACGCAACTAGGCGGCGTCCTGCGTCGGGTAGGCCCGGACTGGCTGCTGCTCGACGAGGGCGAGGGACGCGAGGCGGTGGTGACGAGTGCGGCCCTGGTCACAGTGCGCGGTCTCGGCCGCTACTCGGCGGTGCCGGGCTCGGCCGGCGTGGTCGAGTCCCGACTCGGGCTGCGCAGCGCGTTGCGCGGCATCGCGCGCGACCGGTCGACGGTGCGCATCCACCTCACGTCCGGCAGCAGTCAGTTCGACACGGTGGACGCCACCATCGATCGTGTCGGCGCCGACTTCCTCGAGGTCGCGACGCACTCGGCGGGTGCGGCGCGGCGCCGGGCCGAGGTGCGCGAGGCAGAGTTGGTGCCGTTGGCCGCCGTGGTGGCGGTACGGCGTTGGACCTGAGGGTCAGTCGGGCCGGTTGGCGGCGTCAGGGTCGACGAATGGGTGGGCGTCGATGAACTCGCGGGTCTGCTGGTACATCCGCTCGATGTAGGCCTCGAGCCGATCCCGCTCGACGCGCCACTGCCCGCGGCCGCCGATCTTGATCGCCTCCAGCTCGCGGTTGCGGACGAGCGCGTACGCCTGCGAGGTGGAGATGTTCAATACGTCGGCGACCTCCTCGAGGGTGAGGAAGCGTCCTTCGCTGGCCATGCGGTGCTGCTCTCTCGCGCTCGGCGGATCGTTGGGTCCTTCGCGACGAGTGTGGCAGGTGACCCGACCAGGACGGCCGCTGTCCACAGGCTGGCACACACAGTTAGCACGAGTTCCCCCGCTCAGGCAGTATGTCCGCCGTGGCCGTTGCACCCCCGTCGCCGCGACCACGTCGGATCGCGACGCCGACGTGGCTCGACCTACGCCTGGTGCTCGGCGTGCTGCTGGTCCTCGCGTCGGTGCTCGTCGGCGCCAAGGTGTTCGCCGGCGCCAGCCACACCTACCCGGTCGTGGCCGTCACCCGCGACCTGTCGGCGGGCACGATCCTCACCACCGGTGACGTGCGCACAGACCGCGTGCAGCTTCATGACCACGGTCGGGGGGTCTACCTCACGAGCACCCACGACGCGATCGGCAAGACGCTGTCGCGTCCTGTGCACCGCGGCGAGCTGCTGCCCGCGGGCGCGGTCGTCATGGTGGGCGCCCGCACCACGCTCACCGTGCCGCTGGCGTCCGGCGCCGCGCCTTCGCTTCGCGGCGGTCAGCGGATCAGGGTGTGGGTGTCGACGGCGACCTGTGCGTCGGTCGTCCTGCTGGACGACGTCGCCGTGCAGTCTGTGCACGTCGACGCCGGCTCCTTCGGCACCGGCAGCGGCGGCCAGAACGTCGTCATCAGCGTCGATCCGTCGCAGGCCGACCGGGTGATCGCCGCGCTGGCGCTGGACGGTGCCAAGCTGCGCGCCGGCATCTTGGTGGGCGCGAGTCCGGTGCCCACCGACGCACCCGGCTCCGGCGCGGCGAGTTCCTCGCCCGACCTCGCCGCCTGCGCCTCGCCGTCGCGATGAAGTTGCCGGTCCTGTCGGTCGCCGACGGTGCCGAGTGGGAGGCGCGGTTGGTGACCGCGTTCGACGCCGGTGGGCACCCGGTCACGATCGTGCGGCGCTGCGTCGACACCGTCGACCTGTTGGCCGTCGTTGCGTCCGGGCAGGGTCGCGCCGCGCTGCTGGCGGCCGGGCTGCGGCGCCTCGACGCGGACGCCGTCGACCGGCTGACGGTTGCCGGGGTCGCGGCGGTCGGCGTCGTGCCCCGCGGCGATGCGGCGGCCGAGGACGCCTTGCGCGCGATCGGCATCGACCAGATCGTGCCCGACGACGCCGAGCCCGGCGTGGTGGCGGCGGTGCTGACCGAAGCGGTGCACGCCGCCGCGCGGTGACGACGCCGACACCCGGCCCGCGCAGCGAGCCTTCGCCGACCCGTCGTCGTCGATGGCGATTCCGCCCGGCGAGGGGCCGCCGGTCGCCGTGCCGCAGCCGTCGCGTCGTGGCTCGGTGGTCGCCGTGTGGGGGCCGACCGGCGCACCTGGCCGCACCCTCGTCGCGGTCGAGTCTCGCCGACGAGCTCGCCCGGCTCGGGTCGAGCGCGCTGCTCGTCGACGCCGACGTATACGGCGGCACCGTGGCGGCGGTGCTGGGGTTGCTGGACGAGTCGCCGGGGCTCGCCGCGGCGTGCCGGCGCGCCAGCGGCCAGCGCCTCGACGCCGCCGAGCTCGCCGGGCTGTGCTGGCAGCTCGGGCCGCGGCTGCGGGTGTTGACCGGCATCCCGATCGCCGCCCGCTGGCCCGAACTGCGCCCGACCGCCGTCGGCGCCGGTGCTCGGCCGCGGCCCGCGGCCTCGCCGACTTCACGCGTGATCGACTGCGGGTTCTGCCTCGAGACCGACGAGGAGCTGTCCTTCGACACGCTCGCGCCGCGGCGCAACGGCGCCACGCTCGCGGTCCTCGACGACGCCGACCTGATCATGGTGGTCGGCGCGGCGGACCCGATCGGGATGCAGCGCCTGGTGCGGGCGCTGTCCGAGCTGCGCGACGCCGAGGTGAGCGCGCCGACCTGGGTGGTGCTGAACCGGGTCCGGTCGGGCGTCGTGCCCGGCGACGCCGACGCCGAACTGCGGGCTGCGCTGCAGCGTTTCGCCGGCCGGGCGCCCGGCGGCGCTGCTGCCCGCCGATGCCAAGGCGGTCGACGCGGCTCTGGCCACCGGCCGCTCGCTCGCGGAGGCGGCCCGACGAGCGCGCTGCGGCGTGCGGTGGTCGACTTGGCGGCGCAGGTGGCCGGGGTGCCGGTCGCGGCGTCGCGCGGGCGGCGGCGCCGATCGCGGGCCGGGCGGCCGGCGCCGCGGATCGGCCGCCGGCGTCGTGCGCTGCCGCCGCCGGGCGTGCGGGCCGCCAGTCTGTGACAATGCAGGAACTGGCGCCGGGCACGGGAAGGACGCAGCACGTGGGCGAGCGGTTGTCCGCGTCGGACGTCGCGGTCCTCCTGCAGGAGAGCCGGACGGCGCCGCAGCACGTCGGCGGGCTGGCGGTGTTCGATGCGCCGCCGCCCGGCTTCGACTACGACGCGGCTGGTGCGGCTGGTCGAGGAGCCGGATCTCGCTCGCGCCGCGGTATCGGCAGAAGGTGCGCGTGGTGCCGGCGCACCTCGCGCACCCGGTATGGGTCGACGACGCGGATTTCGACATCACCTACCACGTGCGACGTTCGGCGTTGCCCCGGCCCGGCGACGACCAGCAGCTGCTCGACTTCTGCGCCCGGATCTCGGCGCGACTGCTCGACCGCAGCCGCCCGCTGTGGGAGATGTACCTCGTCGAGGGGCTGGCCGGCGGCCGGTCGCGCTGATCACCAAGACCCACGCCGCGATGATCGGCGACCGGGACGGCGGTCGACCTGATGCAGGTCATCCTGGACACCGTCCGGACCCCGCTGCGCGACGTCCGAGCCGATCTGGATGCCGGAACCCGAGCCGAGCAGCCTCACCCTGGTCGGCGACGCCCTGCTCGACGCCGTGCATGCGCCCGACCGTGCTCAACCATGCCGCGCGCATCGCGCTACGCGACCTGCACGCCGGCACCGAACGGCTGACCGGCGCGGGCAGCGGCGTGCTCGGCATGGCGCAGACGTTCCTGCATCGCGCACCGACCGATCGCCGCTGCGCGCCGAACCGGGCGAGCAGCGCCGCGTTGCGATCGCCCGCACCCGCCTCGCCGATTACCGCGCGGTGCGCGAGCCGCTACGGCGCGACGGTGAACGATGTGGTGCTTGCGGTCGTCTCCGGCGCGCTGCGCGGCTGGTTGCTCGCCCGGGCCGTGCCGCTGCGACCCGGCGGCCACCGGTGCGCGCGCTGGTGCCGGTGAGCAGCCGTCGCGCCGGCTCGCGCCCGCGGCCGACCGGCCAATGTCGGCTGCGGGCGTGCGCGGTGCCGACCGAGCCCCGCTGGTATCGGCACCCGGCGCCGGGAGGAGTCCAGCCGCTGCTCATCGACCTGCCGGTCGGCGAAGCCGACCCCCTGGTCCGGCTCGCCCAGCTGCAGGTACGCGATGGCCACCACCCACCGCGCGTCCGGGCGGGCGGTCGGCGCCGACCGGCTGGTGGACCTGGCCGGGTTCGCCCCGCCAACGCTGCACGCCCGAGGGGTACGCGCCGCCAACCAGCTGGCGCATCGCCAGTTCAATCTGATGATCACCAACGTGCCCGGGCCGCAGGTGCCGCGTCTACGCCGCGGGGGCGCGGATGAGCGAGGTCTTCCCGATCCTGCCGCTCGGTCCCGGCCAGGCGATGACCGTCGGGCTTACCTCCTACGACGGCGGCGTGTACTACGGCGTCAACGGCGACTGGGACGCGATGCGCGACATCGGGTTGTTCAGCGAGCTGCTCGAGGAGTCGCTCGGCGAGCTGGTTGCCGCGGCCGCGGCGGCCGAGGCATCGCCGTCCGGCGGCCGCGCCGGGCGCCGGCCCGTCGCGAGCGCCGGCCCCGTGCCGCACGGTCCGGCATGCTGATGAGGGTCTACCTCCCGGCGACCACCGCCACGCTGCGCGAGCTGGTGGATGCCGGCCAGACCGGCCCCGCCCCGCTGACTGCGTTCGCGGTCACTCCGGAGCTGCGCGAGTGGTACCTCGACGACGACCTCGAGTCGCTGGAGTATGCCGCAATGCTCGAGGCCGCCCGCGGATCACTGCGCCTGATCGACGCCGACGACACCGTGGCGCGCCGGCGAGTCGTGCTCGCCGTGGAGGTTCCGGCCGCCGAGGTGACCGTCCGCGACGATCTCGACCGCGGGGTCGTACAGCTCGCCGCCGCAGTGCTGATGCGTGCAGTCGCGTCTGCACACGTCGACGACGTCGCCGCCGAGCAGACCGTCGCCCGCGCCGCGGAGGCGATCATCGCCGCCGATCTCGGCGACCCCGGCTCGCAGGAGCTCGTCGACGACGCGGAGGGCTTCGAGCTCTCCTGGTATGCGAACCAGGAGATCGCGGTCCTGCTCGAGCTGCTCTGAAGGTCTCCGACGCAGGTTGTGTGCTGCCGCGTGAGTGGGACGATCGAACGATGGACGCGATCACCCGCCCGCCGATTCCGGTGAACGAGCCGGTGCGGACCTACGCACCCGGCAGCCCCGAAGCGCATTCGCTCGCCACCGGGGTCCGCGATCTCGACCGACGCCCGGACCGAGCTCACCATGACCGTGGGCGGCGTTGCGCGAATGGCGGGTGGCGCGCGGGTTCCGGTCGTGGCGCCGCACCACCACGCGCTGGTGCTGGGCGAGACCGCCCAGGCCACGCGCCCCGACGTCGAGAGCGCGATCGGTGCGGCGCTTGCCGCCGCGCCGGCCTGGCGCGATCTCGCCTTCGACGACCGGGCCGCGGTGTTCCTGCGCGCCGCCGATCTGTTGTCCACGACCTGGCGGGACCGGCTCAACGCCGCGACGATGCTCGGTCAGTCGAAGTCGGTACAGCAGGCCGAGATCGACTCGGCGTGCGAGTTGGCGGATTTCCTGCGATTCAACGTGCATTTCGCCAGGCAGATCCTCGCCGAGCAGCCGGAGAACTCCCCGCTGACGTGGAACCGGCTGGACTACCGCCCGCTCGAGGGGTTCGTGCTCGCGATCACCCCGTTCAACTTCACCGCGATCGCCGGGAACCTGCCCTCGGCGCCCGCGCTGGTCGGCAACGTCGTGGTGTGGAAGCCGTCGCCGACGCAGCAGCTGGCTGCACACCACGTCATGGCCCTGTTCGAGGCGGCCGGGCTGCCACCCGGAGTGATCAACATGGTGACCGGCGACGGCGCCGCCGTCAGTCAGGCAGCCGTTCCGCATCCGGCCCTCGCCGGGATCCACTTCACCGGTTCGACCGCGACCTTCCAGCACCTGTGGCGGGCCGTGGCCTCCGGGATCGGCGCGTACGCCAGCTACCCGCGCCTGGTCGGCGAGACCGGCGGGAAGGACTTCGTGGTGGCCCACCCGAGCGCGGACCCCTCGATTCTGGTGACTGCGCTGGTGCGTGGTGCGTTCGAGTACCAGGGTCAGAAGTGCTCGGCGGCGTCGCGGGCCTACGTCCCCCGTTCGCTGTGGGATGGCGGGGTGAAGGACGAACTCGTCGCGGTCGCCGAGTCCTTGACCTACGGCGACATCGCCGACTTCGCGAACTTCGGTGGCGCCGTCATCGACCGGCGTGCCTTCGACCGGCTCAGCGGCGTGCTCGACCGGTTGCACGCCGAACCGAGTGTGAACGTGATCAGCGGCGGCAAGGCCGACGATTCGGTCGGGTACTTCGTGCAGCCGACCGTCGTCGAGGCGAGCGACCCAGGTCACGACGTCTTCCGCGACGAATACTTCGGCCCGATCCTCGCGGTGCATGTCTACGACGACCACGCCTGGCGCACGACGCTGACGCAGCTGGAGTCGGTGGCGCCGTATGCGCTCACCGGGGCGGTGATCGCCCAGGATCGGCACGCGATCGACGAGGCGCAGTCGGTGCTGCGCTTCGCCGCGGGCAACTTCTACGTCAACGACAAGCCGACCGGCGCGGTCGTCGGTCAGCAGCCGTTCGGCGGGGCGCGCGCGTCGGGCACGAACGACAAGGCTGGTTCGGTGTGGAACCTGACCCGCTGGTTGTCGCCACGCGCGATGAAGGAGACGTTCGTCCCGGCCACCGACCATCGCTATCCGCACATGGGCTGAACGCCGGGTTGCGCCCGGGCTCACGGCCGGGCCGCCTGGAGTGGAACGGGCTCGCCGTCTTCGAACAGCGGCCCCCACTGCGGATCGCCGACCAGCACGCCCCGGCCGGGCGGTCCGCAGCTCGGGCGGCGCGGCAACCGCACGCCAAGCAGTTCGCCGTCGAGGGGTCCAGGCCGCAGCAGCAGCCCGCAGTTGGTGCGGCGCACCTGCGCACCCAGGCCGCGGTAGCTGGTCGCGAGATCCTCGGTACGCCCGGCGACCACAGCCGCCAACGCCGCGCCGGGGTCGCGTAACCACGACGTGAGTGCTTCGCCGGCCGGTTCGTCGGCGTATCGCTCGCAATCGTCGACGAGCAGCAGGGTTCGGGTCTGCGGTGCGGGTCCGACGCCGTCGGCGGGGGCGGCGGGATCGACCACCCGCACGCCGTACGCGTCGGCCATCCGGCGCAGCGGCGAACGGGCGCCCGCGCCGACCACGACGTCCATGCTCAGGCGTATCGCTTGCGCCAGGATCGCTTGGAGCACGGTGCTGCGGCCTGACCTGGGCGGGCCGGCCACGAGTAACCGGGCAGCGCCCGCGAACAGGTCGATGCTCACCGGCTGCGCGGCGTCGCCGCCTAGGCCGAGCGTGACCTGCCCGAGGTGGAGCGGCAACGCGCCCAGCGCAACGCTGCGCGGCAGGGCCCGGAGCCGGACCGGATCGCGCGCGCCCGGTGTCGTCGTGCTCAGTACGTCAATGCCATGATCCGGGCCGGCGGTCGCGAGGTCCACGACCCGGCCTCGTGCGCCGTCGCGGCCCGGCTCGGCTACCGCGAACGAGATCTGCATGATGGCCCCGTCGCTGCCGCGCAGGGCGCGGCCGGGCGGCATAGTCGTCGGCGCATCGCGCACCGCGATCCCGACCATGCCGTAGTCGTTGCGATCGGCGAGCCGCAGCAACAGGCGTTCGTCGAACCCGGCGGCGAACCGAGGCGCCAACGCGGTGCGGTCGCCGGTCACGACGATGCTCAGCCCGCTGGCCGGGCCGGACCGTTGCAGGGCCGTAAGCGCATCGGCGCAGCTGATCGCGTCGGTGTCCGGGAGCGTCGCGCACACCGATTCCCAATTGTCGGCCAGCAGCAGGCTCGTCGGCGTCGACCCGTCGGACCGGTCGACGCCCCGGCCGACGACCGATTCGAGGCGGCGCAGCAACGTGGGCACGATAGCGAGATCGTCTCGGCCGATCACGGTCGCACAATGCGGCAGCGAACCGATCACCGCCGCGAGATCACCAGCAGGATCTACGACGTAGACGTGCAACTGCGCCGGTGTCAGCCGGGCGACGGCGCCGAGCGCGATGGTGCTGAGCAGTCCGGTGCGCCCCGTTCGTGCTGCACCGACGGCGAGCAACGACGATCCGGCGGCGAGGTCCAGGCGGGCGACATCGCGGCGCTGCTCATCGGGGAGGTCGACGAGTGCGTAGGGCACCATCGTCGGGCGCGGCGAGGACTCGACAGCGGCTTGCGCGACTTGTTCGGGCAGTGGCGGCACCCATGGCGCCCGGGCCGGCGCGCGTCCGGACTTGGCCGCGGCGGCGATGACCAGGTCGACGAGCCGGGTCAGGTCGGTCGGTCCGGCAGCGGCGTCGACGCGGTGCGGGCGGCGCCGCCACGGCCCGAGTGGTTCGACCGTGGTCCGCGGGCCGGCATCCGGCGGTGCGCTCGCCCGTGCAGTCTGGAAACACACCAGCGACGAGCCGGTTCGCAGGTACGCCCGTCCGGGCCGCGCCCGGTCGATCGACGACGCGTCCGCAGCGTCGATCACGTCCGACGACTCACCTGGATCGGTGACTCGCAGCGCGATACGGGCGGTCGTGTTCGCCCGGATCTCCGCCGACACCGCGCCGCCGGGACGCTGGGTGGCGAGCACGAGATGCACCCCGAGCGACCGGCCGCGTTGGGCCACCCCGACCAGCCCGCGCACGAAGTCCGGCAACTCCTCTGCCAGGGTGGCGAACTCGTCCACCACGATGGCCAGTCGAGCGATTGGTTCGGCACCGGACACGTCGCGATAGGCCGCCAGGTCGGCCACGCCTGCGATAGCGAACAGCCGCTCGCGACGACGGAGCTCGCAGTCCAGCGAGCGCAGCGCGCGTGCGGTGAGATGCGGATCGAGGTCGGTGACCAAGCCGACCGCGTGCGGCAGCCGTGCGCAGTCGGCGAATGCGGCGCCGCCCTTGTAGTCGACCAGCAAGAACGTGAGCAGGTCGGGTGGATGCCGGGCCGCGAGGCCGGCCACCAGCGTCTGTAGCAGCTCGGACTTCCCGGCACCGGTGGTGCCTGCGATGAGCAGGTGTGGCCCGTCGGCGACGAGGTCGAGGTGGAGCGGGCCGTCCGGCGCGATCCCGAGCGGCGTGTCCACCCTCGCGCTCACGCAGGCCCAGCGCTTGACGAGTCTCTGCTCGGCGCCGGCGCCGGCGCCGGCGTCGTCGTCGTCGATATCGAGGAGATCGAGCAATCGGCACGAGTCTGGGAGCGTGCCGATCCCGGATCCGCCGGCGTCAACCGTCGGTGTCAGTTGCCGCGCGAGCGTGTCCGCCCAGCTGGGCGTGACGTCGTCGATCACCACGCCTGCGTCGGTGGTCCCTGTCCCGTGGCGGACCCGTGCGCGCGTCCCGGTGTCCCCGCTCACCCGCACGACGGAGCGGCAGGCCGCCGGCAGCGCGGACTCGTCCTCGTCGACGCATATGCCGGTGACGCCGACCCTGCTGCCTGACGTGAGCAATGCTGCGAGTCCCGGCACGTCCGCGAGTTCGTGCGCGGAGTCGGCGATCACGATGTGCCATGCGCCGTCCCAGCTGCCGCCGCGTCCGCGGCGTCGTCGCTGTTCGATCAAGGCGCTGAGTTCCGCGACAGCGCTGGCGGCAGCATCGCTGTCGGTCGCGGCATCTGCGAGGTGCGGGAGCCAGCGGGTCCATTGCCAACGGGCCGCTGCGTCGCGGGTGAGCAGCAACGTGATGCTTACGTCGACAGGGGAGTGCAGGGCCGCCGCTTGACACATCAGCCAGCGGGCGATGCCGGCGGTCACGTGGCGCGGGCCGGTCAGCCCGACCGGGCCAGCTCGCACGTCAACGCAGACCGGGACGTCGCGCAGCGTGCCAGCCGCCGCGGTGGCCGTACCGGCGCGGGTGAGCAGGGTCGACACCATGTCGCCGGCGCCGATGCGCAGGCGGAGGAAGTCTGGATCGCTCGTGCGCCGCTCCCACAACCGGCTGCCGGGCAGCGCGCAGGTTCGCATGATCGCGGCTGGGTCCGGCGCGCCGGCCCGTCGGGACACGGTCTCGGCCCGCAGTCCCGCCGCGACCGCCTGCTCGGCCGCGGCGCGGCGGCACCCGAAATCGGCAGCCGCCCGTCGGCGAGAACGCCTCCAATGGAGCCGGTCGCCGACTGAGCTCGACAGCATCATCACCGGGGACAACAGCGCGAACAAAAGGAACTGCGGCGCGCGCAGCACCCAGGCGATCAGGCCGCCTGCCGCCGCTGGTAGCAATGCGGTGACCCACTGGATGCCGCGGGGCCGGCTCGACGATGCCTCAACCGGTAGCTCGATTTCCGTAGCTGCGAGCGGCGGGGGCTGCCGCGGTGGGCGGACGATCCGGCGAGTGCCGTCACGTGCGTTGGAGTACGCCGCCGGCGTCTCGATCGGACCGACGAGCTCGAAGGTCGAATCGCCGATCCGGATCCGGGCGCCGGTGCTCAGCGCGACGCCGCGCGGCCCCACCGCGAGGTCGTCGACCCAGGTGCCGTTCGTGGAACCGAGGTCGCGCAGCCGCATCGTCGTGCCGGACACCTCGATCAGGGCATGCCGGCGCGATGCGTCGGGGTCGGTGAGCGGGACCTCGCAGTCTGCCCCCCTGCCGAGCAGGACCCGACCACGCTCGAGAGGGAGTACCCGACCGGCTTGCGGGCCGCCGATCTGACGCAGGGTCACCAACCCTGGATGGGCCGACCCGGGCACCGGGCCGCCCGTGGTGAGCACCGATCCAGGGCGCAGTCCGGAGGTGCCGAGCAGCTGCGCCGGCAGCACGCACTCGTCCCCGCTCCACCATCCGCTGTCCGCAACGCCGATCACTCGCGCGATCTCGGCGGCGACCTCGGCAAAGGCGACCGGCGTCGCTGTGACCAGGGCCAGATCCCGGTCGCACTCGCCGCTGCGTACGGTGACGTCGATTCGCACCCGTGCAGTGTGCGTCTGTTCGCGGACCGGATGAGCGCGGAGCCGCCCGCCTGTGGATAACCGGCACCGGGTCAGCGGCGTTGTCCACAGGCTGGCGCTGACCGACGAGGCGGCGGCCGTTGGCGGCCTACCGTTCGCGTCATCAGCAGCAACGAGCGCGGGCCCGGCCCGCGGAAAGGAGTCACATCGTGTCCGGTCTCAAGGTCACGCCCGACCAGCTGGAGACGCTGGGTGGCACCGCACATCGGGTCAGCTCGGACGTACGCGGTCAGCACCAGCAGCTCAAGTCGCAACTTGCGCCGCTGTTCGGGGCCGATTGGGTCGGGGCGGCATCCGCGCAGTTCACCGCGCTGTACGAGAACTTCGACCAGCACGCCCGTGGCCTGTGCGACGCGCTCGACGGCATCGCGGCGCTGCTCATGCGAGCCGGCGCGAACTACGCAGACACCGAGCAAGCGATCGCTTCCTCCTTCCGCTAGCGATCTGATCGCAGCAGTCATGGTCAGGAGGAGGTGATGCCGCTCGATTAGCCTCGCTGCAATGACCGGTGCGCAGGTACTCGAGGCGGTCGAACTGGCGTTGGTCGAGCATTTCGGTCGTTCACCCCAGCGGGCGTCGGTGTCGTTCGTCGGCGTCGACCCGATCGAGGTGCTGCGGTTCGCGCGGCCCGCAGGTGAGTGGACGTTTGTGTCACTCGGGATGGCGCGGTCGCCGATGACGAGCGCAGCGGCACCGGTGCTCGAGCAGAGCGGTCCACGGGCCGAGTTGCTGCTGCGGGTACGCGACGAGGCGAACCGCTTCAGCGACGTATGGCGCCAACTCGCACTGCTCGCCGCCGCTCCGGCCGTCGAGGGCGTGGTGTACCGCGACGGGGCGAGCATCGATCTCGGCCGGCCGCTCGCGCCCGGATCGCGGTGCGCCGGGATCGTGGCGGTGCCCGCGCCCGGGATGCCGGTGATCGAGACCGCCGAAGGCCGGGTGACCGTCTTCGAGGCGCTGCCGGCGACCGGCTCCGAACTCGCCTGGGCGCGGGCGAGGGGTACCGGCGCGCTGCGCGAGTTGTGGGCGGCGCAGCGCACCGATCTGCTCGATCTCAACCGCGGTTCGCTCACATTGGGGTGAGCCGTTTACCGTGCGGATCGCCAGCGGCAGGCCGTCGGCCCGCGTGGCGGGCCGGGCCGTGCCCGGCGTGGCGAGTGGGGATGTGCCCGGCGTGGCGAGTGGGGATGTGCCCGGCGTGGCGAGTGGGGGGCCGTGCCCGGCGTGGCGAGTGGGGATGTGCCCGGCGTGGCGAGTGGGGGACGTGCCCGGCGTGGCGAGTGGGGATGTGCCCGGCGTGGCGAGTTGGGATGTGCCACATTTCCCGCCGCGGGACCCGCGGGACCGGCAGGATCGCGAGATCCCCTGGTTCGGCCGGGCAACTGTGGCTGGTGACGGGACGCTCGGCAGGCGTGCGGCGAAGGAGGACATCGTGCAGTTCGGTCGGTACTACGAGGAGTTCGAGGTCGGCGCGGTCTACAAGCACTGGCCCGGCAAGACGGTCACCGAGTACGACGACCACCTGTTCTGCCTGCTCACGATGAACCACCACCCGCTGCATCTCGACGTGAACTACGCGGAGAAGACCACCGACTTCGGCAAGAACGTGGTCGTCGGCAACTACATCTACTCGTTGCTGCTCGGCATGTCGGTGCCCGACGTCAGCGGCAAGGCGATCGCGAACCTGGAGGTCGAGTCGCTGCGGCACGTGGCGCCCACCTTCCACGGCGACACGATCTACGGCGAGACGACCGTGCTGGACAAGACACCGTCGAAGTCCAAGACCGACCGCGGCGTGGTCTACGTCGAGACGATCGGGTACAAGCAGGACGGCACGGTGGTGTGCATCTTCCGGCGCAAGGTGATGGTGCCGACCAAGGAGTACATCGACGCCCGGGGCGGTGAGCAGCCCGGCCGCCCGGCGGCCGCGCAGCGCGGCTGACCTCGGAGCGCGACCGGCCTCGGGCGCTCCGTGGGCTCAGCGCCACGCGGCTGCCCTCGGCCCACGGCTGGCCTCGATGTGCCCGGACCGGCCTCGATGTGCCCGGACCGGCCTCGATGTGCCCGGACCGGCCTCGATGTGCCCGGACCGGCCTCGATGTGCCCGGACCGGCCTCGATGTGCCCGGACCGGCCTCGATGTGCCCGGACCGGCCTCGATGTGCCCGGACCGGCCTCGATGTGCCCGGACCGGCCTCGATGTGCCCGGACCGGCCTCGATGTGCCCGGACCGGCCTCGATGTGCCCGGACCGGCCTCGATGTGCCCGGACCGGCCTCGATGTGCCCGGACCGGCCTCGATGTGCCCGGACCGGCCTCGATGTGCCCGGACCGGCCTCGACGGCTCCCTGCACGACTCGGCTGCGTCGAGTGCCGCGGCATGGCGCCGGCTCAGTCCGGCAGCAACGCCCACTCGGTCAGCGCGTCGTACAGACCGGGCGCGAGAGCCAGCGCGTCGAGCTCCGCGCGGCCCACCCAACGAGCATCGTCGGCGTCGTCGCCCGCCCGCAGCGCGGCGGGATGCGTGACCTCGCAGACGTAGTCGTCGATCACGTACACCCGCCCGTCCGGCGCGGGTCGCTCGACCCGGCCTGCCCAGCGCACCACCCGCACCTGGGTGCCGGTCTCCTCCTGCACCTCACGCACACACGCGTGTTCCTGCGCCTCGCCCGGCTCGCAGCGCCCGCCGGGCACCGACCACGACCCCGCCGAGGGCGGTTGCCCACGCCGGATCAGCAGCAACCGGCGGCGGGCATCGAAGACGATCGCCCCCGCGCACGCCACCTTCGTCTCCACCGCACCTCCCGGGCAGCCGGCCCCCGAGCGGGGGGACCTGACCCTACGCTGGTGCGGATGCGCATCGACCTGCACACGCACAGCACCGCCTCGGACGGCACCGACACGCCTGCGCAGTTGATCGAGGCGGCCGTCGCGGCGCGTCTCGACGTCGTGGCGCTCACCGATCACGACACTACCGCCGGTTGGTCGGCTGCCCTGGCCGCCCGTCCGGACCGGCTCACGGTGGTACCCGGCGTCGAAATGTCGTGTGTACATCACGACCCGAACGGCCGGCGCATCAGCCTGCACCTGCTCGCCTATCTCGTCGACCCGCACGACCCGGCCCTGGCGGCCGAATGGCGGCGGCTGCGCGAGAGCCGCGCGGTGCGTGGTAAGCAAATGGTCGACAACCTCGCGGCCGCGGGCTACCCGATCAGCTGGCAGCAGGTCACCGACCTCGCGAGGGGCGGCTCGGTGGGCCGCCCGCACATCGGCCGCGCGCTGGTCGAGGCCGCAGTGGTGCCGGACGTGAACACCGCCTTCCGGGAGCTGCTCTCCTCGCGCCAGCCGTATTACGTGCGCAAGGCAGACACCGACGTGTTCGCCGCTATCGAACTCCTGCGCGCCGCCGGTGGGTTGCCCGTGTTCGCCCACCCGATCGCGCGGCGCCGCGGCCCGGTGGTGTCCGACGAGACGATCGCGCAGATGACGGCCGCGGGGATGGTCGGTCTCGAGGTTGACCACCCGGACCACGACGCCGACGACCGCGCGCACGCGGCCCGCCTGGCCCGCGACCTCGGCCTGATCGCGACCGGCTCGTCGGACTACCACGGCACCAACAAGGGCATCGCGCTCGGCGCCCGGCTCACCGATCCCGAGGCGTACGAGCGGTTGCTCGCGCTGCCCGCCGCGCGAGCGCCGATCGCCGGCTGACTCGCGGACGCGGTGTCCGCCGCCGCGATTACGGTAGGCCGGTGAGCAGCGACGGAGAGGAATACGGCCAGCTGTCCCTGGCCCACATGCCGGCGCAGCTGTTCGCGTGTACCCCGTCGCGGCTGGCCGCCTTCGACTGCCCGCGGCGCTATCGCTTCACCTACATCGACCGCCCCGCCCCGCCGCGCGGGCAGCCGTGGGCCCACAACACCCTCGGCGCGAGCGTGCACGTGGCCCTGTACCGCTGGTGGCTGCTGCCCGTCGCCCGCCGCACCGCCCATGCCGGCGCCGATCTCGTGCGCCGCCACTGGCAGAACCTGGGTTTTCGTGACGCACACCAGTCCGATCGGGTCTGCGACGAGGCGGCCGGCTGGGTGGCCGACTATCTCGCCGCGCGCGTGGACCCGAATGTCGAGCCGGTCGGCGTCGAGCGCAGCGTGTCGGCGCGCACCGAGCGGCTCGCGGTTTCCGGCCGGGTCGACCGCATAGACGATCGCGACGGCGAACTGGTCGTGGTCGACTACAAGTCCGGTTCGCGACGACTCACCGAGAACGACGCGCGTCGCTCACCGGCGCTCGCGCTCTACGTGCTCGGGGTGCGACGCACCTTGCGGCGAGCCTGCCGGCGCGTCGAACTGCATCACCTTCCGTCGGCGACGGTCGCGGCGTTCGAGCACACCGACGACACCCTCGGCGAACACGTCGCCGACGCCGAGCACACGGCCGAGCTGATCACCGCCGCGACAGACGCGCTGGCTGCCGGCACGCCGGCCGACGCCGCGTTCGCGGCCACACCCGGAGCCTGGTGCGCCTGGTGCGACTTTCGCCGGCACTGCCCACCCGGGCAGCAGGCATCGCCGGAACTGGACCCGTGGGCCCGGATCGAGGGGCCGGCCAACGCCTGACCGGCTACCCGGCGGCGGACTCCGCGCGCTCGCGAGCCTGCCGAGCCAGCGGGCTCTCGCGGTACTGCGCCGGCAGGCGGTGCACCGCACCACGCACCACATGCAACCCCACCGCCGTCGCGACCGACCGGCCGGGCAAGACCGGCATCCGGTACATCCGCAGCGCCCAGCCCGGCAGCAGCCCGGCCGCCAGCCCCGCCGCGGTCGTCCAAACAGCCCGGGCCGGCACCGCCCAGCGCATCGGCAGCTGCATCGGCGGGGCCAACACCAGCCGCGCCGCGTCACGCGCCTCGGCCGTACAACGCAACGCCGGACGAAATGCGGCGACGGCTGCATCGAGTTCGGCGACCTTGGCGGGTACCAGGTCGTCGCGCACGCCGACCAGCGACGCCGTCACCCGCTGCTCGGCTACATAGCGGTCCGCGTCCGCCGCCGACACCGCCAGCCCCGCGCCGCGCGCCGCCGCCAGGAACGAGTCGACGAGGCACAGATGCGCCCACGCCAACTGCTGCGGGTCGTCGACGCCCAGCACCGCATGCACGTCGCGGACATTCGCCGCCGCGGCGTCGACCTCCGACCGCGGTCGCGAAGCAGACCACCCCGACGTACTCCACCGTGGACCGGAACCGCTGCCACGGGTCGGACCGGAAGTTCGACCGCTGCGCCAGCAGCGCCATCGCACCCGGGTGCAGCGCCTGCAGCAACAGTGCCCGCAGCCCGCCCACCATCGAGACCGGCTCGCGGTGCACCCGCCACGTGACGCTGTCCGGGCCGAAGTAGCCGAGGTCCGCCGTCATCGGTACGCGACGACCCCGGCAGGGCCGGACACGAGGAAGCCGCTGCCCAGCGCGGTCACGAGCCCGCCGGCGCCGGGCGGGGTGACCTCGAAGCGTTGCTGCACCGATCCGTCGGCGCCGGCCAGATCGGCGATCGCGCCGGTGACGCCGACGCTGATGCGCGAGCTCGAGAGGCTGGTCGCGGCGTCGGTGCCGTTCGTCACCGTCGGCGCGGTCACCGTGCGCGTGGCCCACAACTGACTCGTCGGGCCGGACGGCAGCGCGTAGGTGACGCCGTCGAGCCAGATCACCTGCGTGTCCTGCGTCTCCGTGGTCTGCGCACCGGACGCCGTGGTGGGCGCCGGCGAGAGCCGGACCGCGGACGGCGCGCCGTTGCTCGCCTGCAGTGCCGACAGCTCGTGTGTGTCTGGGTTCAGCGCCGAGACCACCACCCCGGCCGACACCGGGATGTCGGCGCTGCCCATCCGGTTCCACTTGAACTGGTCCCGGTCGGCCCTGGAGTCGTCCCCGTTGCCGGCCGTCGCGTCCCGCAGGAACAGCTGCACCCCGGCCCGGCACATCTTCAGATTGCCGCAACGGGGATGCGTGCAGGTCTGGCTCACCAGCGCGCCCGCGCTGCCGAGCACCGCCGCGCCGATTCGGCAGCCGACTCGGCTGTAGGTCCACCGGTTCAACCCGGACACCGGGTCGATCGCGTAGATCACGCTCGGCGAGGTGATCATCAGGGTCGACGACGTCCACTGGTAGGTCGGGCGCCCGTTGAGGGGCTGCCCGTCGATGTCGAGCGTGCGGGTCCAGCGGCGCGTGCCGGATTCGGAGTCGAACGCGCTGACCTGGTCGCAGTTGCCGTTGAGCTCGTAGACCGCGATCGTGGTGCCGCCGAGCTGCGCCGCGGTGCACACGGCGCGGTTCGTGCGGGTGTAGGTCCAGGTCGGCGCGCCGGTGCGTGCGTCGCGGCCGCGCACGGTGCGCTTGTCGTACGTGATGACCGTGCCGCCGGCGGGCATGGTGCCGATCGCGAGCCGGTCGCTGGTGCGCCAGGCGAGGGTCTGGGTTGTCGACGGTGTCTCGAGCGGCAGCGCCGCGGGCGGGTCTGACACCGTGTGCAAGAACGAGTGCGCGGCCTCGCCTCGCGACCACATGACCGCGACGAACACCCCGAGCGCGACCAGGATGACGCCGACGATCGCGAAGTACCGGATCCGGGCCCGGCGCATCGAGGCGCGGTAGCGCGTCAGCGCGTCGGCCTGCCGGTCGGCCCCGGTGTCCGGCCCCGACTTCGGCGGCGCAGCGCGTGTGACGTCGTTCATTCGCCGCCGGTGGACCCGCCGGCTGTGGACGCGCCGCCGGTGGACGGGTCGCCGGTCGAGCCGTCGCCGGGGACTGCGGCGTGGCGCCGCCGCGGCCACGGCCGCCGCGCCGCCGGGCGCGCCGCGGCTTGCTCGCCGCGCTGTCCGCCGAGGCGAGCGTCGCGCTGTCGCCCGAACTGTCGCCCGCGGCCTCGGAGTCGGTGCGTCACCGCCGTCCGGCTGGGTCGGCTGCCCGCCCCGGGTGCGCACCCGGGATCGCTTGCGGGCCGGGCGCTGGGTGCGCTCGCGGTCGCGCCGCTCACCGCCGGAGCGCTCACCGCCGGAGCGCTCACCGCCGGAGCGCTCACCCCCGGAGCGCTCACCGCCGGGGCGCTCGCCGCGCCGGCGCTCGGGGCGGGACCGGTCGCGGCCGCCGAGGTCCTCGATCTCCTCGGCGTCGAGCCCGGCGCGGGTGCGCTCGGCGCGCGGCAGGGTGCCGACCGTGCCCCTCCGGGATGTCGAGTTCGAGGTAGAGGTGCGGCGAGGTGGAGTAGGTCTCGACCGGCTCGTGGAACGGCAGGTCGAGCTCGTCGCAGATCAGCTTCCAGCGCGGGACGTCGTCCCAGTCGACAAAGCGTGATCGCGCTGCCCTGCGCGCCGGCGCGCGCGGTGCGGCCGATGCGGTGCACGTAGGTCATCTCGTCCTCGGGCGCCTGGTAGTTGATGACGTGCGTGATGCCGTCGACGTCGAGCCCGCGGGCCGCGACGTCGGTGGCCACCAGCACGTCGACCTTGCCGGAGCGGAACGCGCGCAGCGCCTGCTCGCGGGCGCCCTGGCCGAGGTCGCCGTGGACGGCGGCCGCGGCGAACCCGCGCTCGACGAGGTCGTCGGCGACCTTCGCGGCGGTGCGCTTGGTGCGGGTGAAGATCATCGCGAGGCCGCGACCGCGGCCTGCAGCACCCGCGCCAGCAGCTCGACCTTGTCGAGCGCGTGCGCGCGGTAGGCGAACTGGTCGACGTGCGTCGGTGCTCGGGGTGCTCGTCGCCGTGCTCGGCGCGGATCTGGATCGGCTGGATCAGGAACTGCCGGGCCAGCGCCACGATCGGGCCGGGCATGGTCGCCGAGAACAGCATCGTCTGCCGGCCGGCCGGCACCAGCGCCAGCAGCTTCTCGATGTCGGGCAGGAAGCCGAGGTCGAGCATCTCGTCGGCCTCGTCGAGCACGAGGATGCGACGCCGCCGACAGCTCAGGTGACCCTGCTGGGCGAGGTCGAGCAGCCGGCCCGGGGTGCCGACGACGACGTCGACGCCCTTGCGCAGCGCCTCGATCTGCGGCTCGTAGGCGCGGCCGCCGTAGATGGTCAGCACCGCGCGCCGAGCTGCTTGCCGGCGCTCGCGAGGTCGGCCGAACCTGCACCGCGAGTTCGCGGGTCGGGGCGACGACCAGGGCCTGGGGAGCGCGCCCGGCCCGCCCGGCAGGTCGAGCCGGTTGAGCAGCGGCACGCCGAAACCGAGCGTCTTGCCGGTGCCGGTGCGGGCCTGGCCGATGAGGTCGTTGCCGGCGAGCGCGATCGGCAGGGTGAGTTCCTGGATCGCGAAGGTGCGGGTGATCCCGACGGCCTCGAGGGCCTGCGACGATCTCCGGCTTGATGTCGAAGTCGCTGAACGCGGGGCTGTCCGGGCGTACCGGCGCTCGCGCGGCGAGCTCGTCGGCGACCGGCGCGGTGGCCTCCTCGAGGTCGGTGCGGTGGTCGGCCTCAGCGGGTAGATCTCGTCGCCCGGATGGACAGGAGTGAGCGGGCTGCTCGATTCGGTCATGCGTTCCCTCGTTCGCGGGTGCGCCGACCGTCGTGTTCGGTGTGCCAGCGCCTGCAACCCGGAGGAGGGAGGCGCCACGTGCAGTCAACGCGCAGATTCGTGGTGCTTGTCGCTGCCCAGTCTACCGTGGCTGCGCGCGAGATAGCCTGCCGAGCGTGCCCACGGAACCCGCCGACGACGCGACGGTGGACCTGCTCGGCGCGCTCGCCTACGGCGAGCTCAGCGCGTTCGACCAGCTCGCCGACGACGCCGGACTGGCGCCGACGCTGGGCGGCCGGGCCGAGATGTCGGCGATGGCAGCGGTCGAGTTCGGGCACCACCGCCAGCTCGCGCGGCCGGCTCGACCGAGCTCGGTGCCGACTCCGGAGCAGGCGATGGCGCCGTTCGTGGCCGCGCTGGAGAGCTACCACGCGCTCACCCGGCCCTCGACCTGGCTCGAGAGCGTGGTCAAGGCCTACGTCGGCGACGGGATGGCCGCCGACTTCTATCGCGAGGTCGCCACGTTCGTCGACGACGTCGACCGGCGACCTGATCGCGAGGTGCTCGCCGACGCCGGCCGCGCCGAGTTCGCGGTGCGCGAGGTGCAGGCGGCGATGGCCGAGCAGCCGGCGGTGGCCGGGCGGCTGGCGCTGTGGGCGCGCCGGCTGGTCGGGGAGGCCATCAGCCAGACCCAGCACGTGCTGGCCGACCGCGACTCGCTCATGCTGCTGCTCGTGCATGGCACCGGCGATCTGAGCGGCGTGGGTGCGCTGATCGCGCGCATCACCGACCGGCATACCGAGCGGATGCCCGAGCTGGGCCTGTCGAGCTGATCCCTCAGCTGGACGCGAAGCCGACTCGGCGCTGGTCGGCCTGGGCGATCTCGACGTAGGCGACGAGGTTCGCCGGCACGATGACCTTGCGACCGCGTTCCTCGACGAGCACGAGCTGACCGTCGACGCTCTTGAGCGCCTCGGCAACCACCGCTTCGACCTCTTCGGGGGTCTGCGCGCTGTCCACGCACGATCTCGCGCGCCGTGTGCAGCACGCCGATCTTGACCTCCACGCGGGTCCTCCTGCGGTTGTCGCGCGGCTGCCCGGGTAGCGACCGCGTGTCGGCTGTCCACGCTAGTCGAGCCCGGCAGCGCGCGCCGCCGCCGGCAGTGCGCCCTCAGCGAACGAGGCTACTGGTCGCCCTGCCGAGGGAAGTTGGAGATACCGCGCCAGAGCAGCGACTCGAGCAGGTGGACCGCCTCGTCGTGAGGGACCGGGCGGTCGCTGGCCAGCCACCAGCGCGCCGCCACCTGCGCCGCGCCGGTGAGCGCGGTGGCGAGCAGTTCGGCCTGCGCGCGTTCGAGCCCGGTGTCGGCGGCGACGATGTCGGCGACGGCGGTCATGGTGTTCTCGGTGACCGACTCGACCCGCACCGCGCACCGCCGGCTCGTTGACGAGGTCGGTCTCGAAGATGAGCCGGAAGGCGCCGTCGTGGTCGGCGCGGTCGACGAAGTCGAAGTAGGCCGACAACACGCCGTGGATGCGCTGCTGGTTGTCGGTGCTGCTCGCGAGCGCGGTCACGACGGCCTCGCGCAGCGCGTCGGCCTGGGTTTCGAGCAGGGCGAGGTAGAGCTCCAGCTTGCCCGGGAAGTGTTGGTAGAGCACCGGTTTCGAGACACCGGCGCGCTCGGCGATGTCGTCCATCGCGGCCGCGTGATAGCCGTTCGCGACGAAGACCTCCTGCGCCGCCGCGAGCAGTTGCTGGCGGCGCGCCGAGCGCGGCAGCCGCGCGCCGCGGCCGGTTTCTCGGCCCATTCCGGTGCCTGGGGAACCGGCGGTGTGTGTCACAGACGGCTCCCTCCCGCGCGTGGCGTCAGCCTCGGCAGCCTACTCGTTGCCGCCCCTCGACTTCGCCATCGACTCGGTGAGCTTGACGCGGTTCCCGTCGTCGAGCACCCCGGCGAACAGGTCGCCGTATTCGTCCACGCGGTCGAGCACGTCGGCGGCGGTGAACGACAGGTATTCGCCGGACTCGACCTCGTCCCAGGTCAGCGGCGTCGACACCGTCGGCGTGGGTCGCGCCCGCAACGAGTACGGCGCCACCGTCGTCTTGGCCGGGTTGTTCTGGCTCCAGTCGACGAACACCTTGCGCGGCCGCAGGGACTTCGTCATCCGCGACACGATCAGTCCCGGGTCCGCGCGCTCCAGGCGTTTCGCCACCTCGTGCGCGTACTTCGACGGCAGGTCCGGGTCAGCGACCTCGATCGGCGCGCTGACCTGCATGCCCTTCGACCCGGACGATTTCGGGAACGCCGTCAGGCCGTCCTTTGCGAGCACGTCGCGCAGCAGCAGCGCCACCCGGCAGCACTCGACGATGGTGGCCGGCGGCCCCGGGTCGAGGTCGAACACCACGATGTCGGTGCGCGGCTTGCGGGCCCGCTTGGGCACCTTCCACTGCGGCACGTGCAGTTCGAGTGCGGCCAGGTTCGCCAGCCACACGACGGTGCGCAGGTCCTCGACGACGACGAAGTCGATGGTCTCGCGGTTCATCGTCGATCCCGGCACCGGCAACGTGACGGTGCGCACCCACGACGGAGTGCCCCGCGGCGCGTTCTTCTCGAAGAAGAACTTCTCGTCCACACCGTTCGGGTACCGCTTCACGGTCAGCGGGCGGTCGGCCAGATGCGGCAACAGGGTCGGCGCGATCCGGGTGTAGTAGTCGATGATCTCGCCCTTGTGGAAGCCGGCGTCGGGGTAGAGCACCTTGGACAGGTTCGACAGGGTCAGTCGGGTGCCGTCGACGTCGACGGCGACCTTCTCGCTGCCCTGGGCCATCAGTCGTCCCCTCGCGCCTCGTCGACCCGCTTGTCCGCGCGCATGCCGCGGAACACCGGATTTCGCAATCGACGGTCGTCGGTCCAGTGCAGGAACTCGACCTCCACCACGACCTGCGGATCGACCCAGTGTGTACGCCGCTTGTTCAGCGGCGGCGGCACGCCGGGCACTGCGGCGTCGGCCTGTTCGCTGAGCATGCCCTTGATGCGGTCGGCGACCCGGCCGGACAGCCCGCTGCCCACCCGCCCGGCGTACCGCAAGCCGTCATCGGTGGTGATCGCGAGTACCAGCGAGCTCAGCGTCGCGGGGTGCTCGGGCGCCGATTCCCAGCCGATCACCGCGAAGTCGCCGGAGCGGACGAAGCGTAGCTTTCGCCAGTCCTCGCTGCGCACGCCGGGCCGGTATCGCGAGCCCAGCCGCTTGGCCAGCACGCCCTCCAGCCCGTGGGCGCGGGCGACCTGTTCGGTGGCCGGTCCGTCGTCGAACGAGGGCGACAGAGTCCATCCCTCGTGCTCACCGGCGAACCGCTCGAGGGTGGCGCGCCGCTGCTCGTAGGGCCGCTCGGTGAGGTCGACGCCGTAGCGGCGCAGGATGTCGAACGCGACGTAGGTGACCGGCGCGTCGGCGGCCGCTCGCGCCACGTCGGCCTTGCTGCGCAGGTGCATCCGCGATTGCAACCGCTCGAAGGAAGGACGCCCATCGACGAATGCCACGATCTCGCCGTCGAGCAGCGCATCGCCGATCCCGGAGGCCTGCGCGACGATCTCGGGATACCCGCCGCTGACCTCGTTGCCGGCCCGACTGATCAGGCGGGTATTGGTGTCGGTGGCGTCGAGTAGCGTTCGGACACCGTCCCATTTGAACTCGAACGCCCACCCGTCGCCGGACGGCAAACTGCCCACCGCGGTGGCGAGCATCGGGTGCATCCGTCCATTCTTAGTGACAACGGACATCGAGGGAGAGGTCATGCGCTCGATCTGGAAGGGCAATGTGTCCTTCGGGCTGGTGAGCATCGGCGTGAAGCTGTACGCCGCCACCGAGGAGAAGAGCATCAGCTTCAACCAGGTGCGCCGCAGCGACGGCGCGCGGATCCGGTACAGGCGGGTGGCAGAGAGCGACGGCGAGGAGGTCGCCTACTCCGACATCGCCAAGGGCTACCAGCTGCCCAGCGGCGAGACCGTCGTGCTCTCCGACGAGGACTTCGCCGACCTGCCGCTGCCCAGCGCCCGGGTGGTCGACGTCGTGCAGTTCGTGCCGACCGAGCAGATCGACCCGATCTACTACAACAAGAGCTACTACCTCGAGCCGGAGAAGAACGCGGTCAAGCCCTACGTGCTGCTTCGCGACGCGCTCGAGGACAGCGACATGGTGGGCGTGGTCAAGGTCGCGATCCGCAACCGCGAGCAGCTCGCCACCCTGCGGGTGCGTGAAGGCGTCATCGTGCTCGAGACGATGATCTGGCCCGACGAGGTGCGCGCCGCCGACTTCGCCTTCCTCGACGACGGTGTGGAGCTGCGGCCGCAGGAGAAGCAGATGGCCCGCCAGCTGCTCGACAGCATGGCCGGCGACTTCGACCCGGACCTGTTCACCGACGACTACCGAGCGGCCCTCGAGTCTGTCATCGAGGCCAAGGCCGAGGGCCGCGAGGTCGTCGAGGCCGAGGAGCCGCAGCCCAACGCCGGCAACGTCGTGGACTTGATGTCCGCGCTGCGGGCCTCGGTCGACGCCGCGAAGAAGGGCCGGGGCGAGGCCGGCTCGGCGCCGCCGAAACAGGCGACGGCCACGAACACCACTGCGAAAAAGGCCACCGCGAAAAAGGCCACCGCGAAAAAGGCCACCGCGAAAAAGGCCACCGCGAAAAAGGCCACCGCCAAGAAGGCCACCGCGAAAAAAGCCACCGCGAAGAAGGCCACCGCGAAACAGGCCACCGCCAAGAAGGCAGCCCGCAAGAGCGCCTGACCCGCGCGTTCGTAGGGTGGACAGGTGCCCAAACCGCCGTCGCGCACCGCGCCCAGGGCTCGGCTCGCCGAGGCCGACTTGCCGCCGCTGAGCCAGTCGCACATCTGGCCCGGGCGCTACCTGCAACTCGCTGCCACGACCGTCTACGTACGCACCACGCCCACGGACGCGCCCGACGCCGAACCGGCCCTGTTCGTGCACGGACTCGGCGGCTCGTCGCACAACTGGACCGATCTGGCGACGTTGTTGCGGCCCCGCCTGGCGATCGAGTCGCTCGACCTGCCCGGGCACGGCCGTTCGGTGGCCGCCCAGGGTCGCGACTACTCACTGCACGCGCAAGCGGAGTTCGTCATCGACTATCTCGAGGTGTCCGGCCGCGGCGCGGTGCACCTGGTCGGCAACTCGATGGGCGGAGCGATCTCGATCCTGGTGGCCGCCCGACGGCCGGATCTCGTCCGCACCCTCACCCTCATCTCCCCAGCGGTGCCGGACAATCGAGCCCGGATCTACCCCTTCAAGCACAACCGTGAGAGCGCGCTGCTGGCCGTGCCGGTCCTGGGCGAGGCAGCGATGAGACGCTTCGTCGCCAATCGCGCCCCCGAGGCGCGGGTGGCAGCGACCATCGCGCTGTGCTTCGCGGACAAGTCGCGGTATCCGCGGCAGCGGATGCAAGAGGCCGTCGACGAGGCGCGCGAGCGCATGAATTTCTCGTGGGCGAACGACGCGTTCCTGCGTTCGATGCGCGCGCTCGGGCGCTCACAGTTCCTGCACGGTTCGTCCGGCTGGGCGACGATTCGCACCGTGGCCGCGCCCACTCTCGTGATCTGGGGCGACAAGGACCGGCTGGTGGCACCGGACCTCGCGCCCTACGTCGCGGCCGCGATCCCCGATTCGCGGCTGCTCGTGCTGCCCGACATCGGCCACGTCGCGATGATGGAGGACCCGCAGGCCACGGCGCGGGCGATCCTCGCCCTGCTCGACGACCAATCCTGAGCGCCTACATGGATTTGGCGTGGTTTGTGGGAGCCTGAATCGGTGCCCGCACCGTCCGATCCGCCGCCCCGCCGCGGTGCGACGGCGACCGCCGACCGCGAGGACGTCGTCCGGGCCCGCGACGCGCTGGAGAACGCCGAGTTCAGCTACGGCCGGCGCCGGCGCCGCACCCTGGCCGACTCGTGGCACGACTTCACCGCTCGCTACGGCTGGCGCGCCTACGCGTTGCCGGTGCTGCTCGTGCTCACGGTGGTCGCACTGTTGACCACCAGTCAGGTGACCAAGCAGACCGCGGCGGACAACCAACAGGCCGCGCCCGCGCCGCGGCCCGACACCGCCGGACCGCCGGTCGCTTCGGGCAGCTTTGCCCTCAAGAGCGACGACGCGGGTGCCCATAGCAACGACACCGTGCTCACGGCCGCACAACTGCCACCCGGGCCTGACTACACGAAGAGCGGCACGGGCAAGTTCACCGTGCTGAAGGGCACCAGCCCGAAGGTCGGTACCGGACGGCTGTATCGGTACAGCATCGACGTCGAGAACGGCATCAAGGGCATTGATCTCGCGGCCTTCCAGAAGCTCGTCGTCACGACGTTGGCGGACAAGCGCAGCTGGTCCGGCCACGGCGTGGCGCTGCAGCGCGTCGACTCCGGTGCCATCGACTTCCACGTGACGCTGACCTCGTCGATGACGGTCCGCAAACTGTGCGGCTACAGCATCCCGGTCGAGACCTCCTGCTTCGCGGTGGCGGGCACCACCACGCCCCTCAACCGGGTGGTCCTGAACAACTCCCGCTGGGTAAGGGGCTCGGCGGCTTACGTCGGCGATCCGGCGATGTACCGCATCTACATGATCAACCACGAGGACGGTCACGCCCTCGGTCACCAGCACGCCCACCAGTGCCTGCCCGGCGGCCTCGCACCTGCGATGATGCAGCAGACCTTCGGGCTGCGGTCGGCGACCACCGGGAAGCTGTGCGAGGCGAATCCCTGGCCTTATCCGCCGGGCGCGACCGGCGCGCCGGGGGCCGAGCAGCCCGACACCCACGCCAACGACGAATACGGGCTCGGCGACTGACCGGAATGCCGCGGCTCGTGGCAGGGTTGTGCGAGATGTTGCCGTCGTCGCTGTGAGGAACGTCGTGTCTTTGCCCCCGCTCGTGGAGCCCGCCGAGTCGCTGTCGATCGACGAGGTGCGGCGCTACAGCCGTCACCTGATCATCCCGGACGTCGCGATGGACGGGCAGAAGCGGCTCAAGAACGCCAAGGTGCTGTGCGTCGGCGCCGGCGGTCTCGGCTCGCCTGCCCTGATGTACCTGGCCGCCGCCGGCGTCGGCACGCTCGGCATCGTCGAGTTCGACGTGGTCGACGAGTCCAACCTGCAGCGCCAGATCATCCACGGCCAGAGCGACGTCGGGCGGTCGAAGGCCGAGTCGGCGGCGGATTCGGTGCGCGAGATCAACCCGCTGATCACCGTCAACGTGCACGAACTGCGCCTGGACTCCTCGAACGTGCTGGACTCTGTTCGCGCAGTACGACCTGATCGTCGACGGCACCGACAACTTCGCCACCCGCTACCTCGTCAACGACGCCTGCGTGCTGCTCGGCAAGCCCTACGTCTGGGGCTCGATCTACCGCTTCGACGGGCAGGCGTCGGTGTTCTGGGCCGAGTACGGTCCCTGCTACCGCTGCCTGTACCCGGAGCCGCCGCCGCCGGGCATGGTGCCGTCGTGCGCCGAGGGCGGCGTGCTCGGCGTGCTGTGCGCCTCGATCGGGTCGATCCAGGTCACCGAGGCGATCAAGGTGATCACCGGCATCGGTGAGCCGCTGCTCGGCTCGCTGATGGTCTACGACGCGCTGGAGATGAACTACCGCAAGATCAAGGTCCGCAAGGACCCGAACTGCGCGGTGTGCGGCGAGCACCCGACGGTCACCGAGCTGATCGACTACGAGGCGTTCTGCGGCGTCGTGTCCGAGGAGGCGCAGCAGGCCGCCGCCGGCTCGACGATCACCGCGAAGGAGCTCAAGGAGCTGCTCGACTCGGACAAGCCGATCTACCTGGTCGACGTCCGCGAGCCGGCCGAGTGGGAGATCGTGAGGATCCCCGGCGCGACGCTGATCCCGAAGGACGAGATCCTGCGCGGCGACGCGCTCGCCTCGCTGCCGCAGGACAAGCAGATCATCATGTACTGCAAGACCGGCGTGCGGTCGGCGGAGACCCTGGCCGCGGTGAAGAACGCCGGGTTTTCCGACGCCGTGCACGTGCAGGGCGGCGTCACCGCCTGGGTGAACCAGATCGACCAGAGCCTGCCGGTTTACTGACACGTCGGGTAGGACTTCGGTATGGACGATCTCCTCGAACTGTTCCTGGCCGGCCAACGCGCCTTTGGCGACCGCGTCCACGCGGTCGCCGAGGAGCAATGGCAGGCCCCCACCCCGGCCACCGAATGGAACGTGGCCGACCTCGTCGAACACCTCGTCCAGGAGCAACTGTGGGCGGCTCCGCTGTTGCACGGCCATGACCTCGCCACTGCGGGCAAGATCGTCGAAGGGTCGCGCAAGCTCCCGGTCGACGGCGGCGTCGGTGCCAACCTGGCCGAGGAGTGGGACGAGGCAGCGATCGGGTCGGCCGATGCGTTCGGTGCGGCCGGCGCGCTGAACCGCTCGGTGGCACTGAGTCGTGGCCCGACACCGGCCAATGCCTACATTCAGGAAATGATCTTCGATCTGGTCGTGCACGCCTGGGACCTGGGTTCCGCGATCGGCCACCCGGGCGAGTTGCCCGCCGACCTGGTCGAAGCGGCCTACGGGGCGGCGCAGGGTTTCGACTTCGCCCAGTTCGGCGATATGTTCGCCGACCCGGTGCCGGTGGCCGACGACGCACCGACACTGGACAAGCTGCTCGGCGCCACCGGCCGCACCGGACACTAGTGCCGGAGGGCACCGGGTTCGCGGCGCAGGTGCTCGCGGCCGTCGGCGAGATCCCGCCCGGCAAGGTGATGACCTACGGCGACGTCGCCGACTACGCCGGCATCCGCTCGGCGCGCACCGTCGGCCGGGTGCTGGCCGCCGAGGGTCGACAGCGTTCCGTGGCACCGCGTGCTGCGCGCCGACGGCTCGCTCGCCGAGCATCTCTACACCGAGCAGCGGCAACGTCTGCTCGCCGAAGGCGTCCGGTTCCGTGGCGATCGCGTCGAGCTGTCCGTGTACCGGTGGGACGGCAGATAGCCGATTTCGAACGTCTTGCTCGCACGCTGCGTGTATCAAGCAGGTGCCGCAGCCCGTCCTCAACCTGACGACGGTCGGTACCGAGGCTGGTGGACGAACTCATGATCAGGGACGAATGCGAACAGTGCGGCGCGCGCAACGTGGTGGGAGCACTGTTCTGCTCGTCGTGCCGGGCCTACCTGGGCTGGGACGTGACCTCGAGCATCGGCGCCGGCGGCACCCCGGGCGCGGTAGCCGGCAACGGATGGTCCACGCCGACGCTCGTGGCGCCGGCCTCCGCCGAGGCGCTGCGCGCCCTGCTCGCGGTCAATGAGGTCACGGTCACGCCCCGCGGCGAACCGGCCGACGTCGAGATCGCCGTGAACAACCAGTCGGACATCGTCGACGCATACCTCGTCGACGTCCCGGACGCGCCGCCGTGGCTGGACGTGACCGGCAGCCGGGTGCGCCTGATGCCCGGCACCAGTGGCTCCCTCACCCTGAACCTGCGGGTCGGCGACGGCGTGCTGCCCGTCGCGCAGCGCCTGGAGGTCGGAGTGCGAGTGCGCTCGGAGGTCGACGACCACGTCGCGGCCGTGCTCACGCTGGCCGTGGAGGTCGCGGCGATCGACCGCCCGGTCGCGCTGCGCGTCGAGCCCAGCGTCATCCGGGTGAAGGACGAGCCGAGCGGTGAGTTCGCGCTCGTCGTGGACAACAGCGCCAGCAACCGGGCAGCGCACCTGCAGTTGGCCGCTCACGACGCGGAGCGGGTGATGGCCGTCACGTTCACGACGCCCTCGCTCGACCTGGCGGCCGGCGAGATCGCGACGGTCCACGCCCGGCTCGAGGCTCCGTTGCCCGATGCCGGCGAGGAGACCAGCCGGCAGTTGACGATCACGGCGTTCGACGGCAGCCGGACGTCGCAGGCGGTGGTCACCTTCGCGCAGCGGTCCTCGCGGCCGGTGGCCGATCCGCCGATGACGCTGCGGCTGCACCCCAGTGTGGTGAGCGCGCTCGACGCCGCCAGCGCCGAGTTGCGCCTGGACATCGACAACTCCAGCGGCCGCGACGGCGCGCAGGTGACGCTCGGCGGTTACGACCCCGAAGCCAGCGTGCGGTTCGACTTCTCCGCGCCGACCGTCGATGTCGCCCCGGGCGCGACGACCTCGGTGACCGTGCGGGTCACGGCCGCGCAACCCGAGGCCGGCGTGGAGACCGCGCGGCCGTTCACCGTTTCGGCGCGCTACGCCGCGCACACCATCGACGCAGGCGGCACGTTCCGACAGCGCACCACCGCGGCCGCGATCGACGCGGTCCGGTTGCGCGTCGAGCCTCCGGTGGTGCGGGTGCGCGACGGCGCCCGTGGCCGGATCCGGGTCATTGCCGACAACCGGTCGGGTGTCGTGGCGGCGCGGATGTGGTTGACCGGCAAGGACAGCGAGGGCACGGCGGCGATCACCTTCGCAGCGCCGTACGTGGACGTCTACCCCGGTCAGCAGGCCGCGGTCGATGCCGAGGTCCGGGCGCCCCGGCCACCCGACGGCACCGAGCACAGCCGCACGATCACCGTCACCGGCACCGACGGCCAGCACGAGATCACCGCCGACGGCACCTTTGCGCAGACCGCCTCGGATCGGCGGCCGATGCTGCGCACGCTGTTCACGGTGGCCGGCGGCCTGGCCATGATCCTCGGCGCGTTCCTGCCGTGGACGAGCGATCCGGTTGCGCACAGCGGGGTGCAGTGGACGATCCCGGCTCTGACGAGTCTGTTCGACAGCACCGGCCCGAAGCTGAACTCCGCAGTGGCCAAGCTGGCCTGCGCCGGCGCAGTGATCATTCTGCTTGGGGCGCTGGCCATCTGGGGCCGGCTCGGGACGCAGGGGCGGCTCACTCGCCAGTGCGCTCTGCTCGGGCTGTTGCTGACCGTCGGGTTCCTGATCTTCGTTCACGTGCGCGTGCACCAGAGCACGGTGGCGGTCGGGGCGATGGTGGTGATGATCGGCTGCGTCAGCGCCTACGTCGGCGGGCAACTCGCGCGAAGATGACGGCTGTCAACGCAGCCAACGCAGGCTACCCGCCGCGGGTAGCGCGATCCAGCCCTCGACGCGCGCGAGGTCGGCGTGCTCAGCCGGGATCGGGTCGACGCCGCCGGGAATCGTCGCCACCCGGGCCGTGAGCGCGGCGACTACGGCGTCGAAGGCGTGGTCGGACGTCGTGAACAGGTCCTGTTCTACCGATCTCGAAAAGCGAACTCCGGTGGCATCGCAGAGTCTCGCTGCGGTTTCCGACAGCAGTGCCCGCCCGGCCGTTTGCTTGTAGCCGCGCGAGCTCAAACCCCAGCGGCGCAGAGACCCGGCCGGGTAGGTCTCGACGACCAACCCGGCGCCGCTGCGATCCGCCCCGGCGCCGAGTTTCGGCAACAGCGCCACTGCGCGGAACGCGGCGTGCGCGATGCGGTCGGCGCTCACACTCAGCGGCCGCAGGCCCTGCTGCTGGCAGTAGACGTCGGTGGCGCGGTATGCCAGTGGCCGCCGTGCCGTCACCGAGTCGGCCGGCGCCGTTGCCCGCCCCGCGCGATGTGCCAGCACGAATTCGACGAACGGCTCGGGCCAGCCGAGCGGACAGTCCAGCCCGATCTTCCTCGCGCCGGCCGCGAGCGTGACGATCATGGCGTCGTCGGCTGGGCACCGCAGCGCACTGACCGTCGGCCCGGCCGACCAGTCGAGCACCGCGACGGCAGTGGTCTTCGGCTCCGCGGCGAGATCTACCCCAACGGTGATCACGCCCAGAAGGTTGCCAGACCGCGCATCGTCGCGAGGTCGCCGAGGAGCAGCGCACGGTCCTCGGCGTCGGCGATCTCGACCGCCACCGCTCGCTCGGCCGCTGCATGCGCGGCCGCGTCGTCGCCGGCGACCGCGGCCGCGCGGGCCAGCGCTTCGTGACAGAACGCGAGATCCCAGTCGGCCCCAACTGCGACTGTTGCAACGAGATGACCGAGCAGCAGGCCCGGATCCGGTCATCTCGTTGCAAGAGTCTGGTCCGGGCGGTCGCCCAGCGCCCGAGGCCGGACACACAACGCGGCGGCGCCTTCCCGCACAGACCGGTCGACGTTCACCGATCTCCCGACCCGTCGCAGCGGGAAGGACGCACTTTCCTGGCCGTCGGCGACGCGGTCTGCGAATCGTCGGTGTCGCGTGTTCTGATGGCCGGGTGAGGAGATGGGCGCCGTGACCGAACCGGCCTACCGCCTGGTGCGCCCGGCCCGGCCGCCCGCGGCCGCGCCCGTGCTCGACGCCGCCCAGCGCGCGGTGGTCGACCATCCCGGCGGCCCGCTGCTGGTGCTGGCCGGCCCCGGCACGGGCAAGACCACCACGCTGGTCGAGGCAGTGGTCGCCCGGGCCGCGCGCGGCGTGCCGGTCGACCAGATGCTGATGGTCACCTTCAGCCGCCGGGCCGCAAACGAGATGCGCACCCGGGTGTCGGCCCGGCTCGGCGGCACCGTGCGCGAGCCGATCGCGCGCACCCTGCACTCCTACGCGTTCGGCGTGCTGCGGCTCGCCAACCAGCGCGGTGCCGACGACCTGTCCGAACCGCTCCCGCCGCCCCGGCTGCTGGCCGGCGCGGAGCAGGACATCATCGTTCGGGAACTGCTGGCCGGGCGCGACCCGGACCGCTGGCCGGCGGAGCTGCGCCCGGCATTGCGCGCGCAGGCCTTCGCCGCCGAGCTGCGCGACTTCCTGCTGCGGGCAGTCGAGCGGGGGCTGACCGGCCCCGACCTCGCCCGGCTGGGTAGCGCGGGTGGGCGGCCCGACTGGGCCGCGGCCGGAGACTTCCTCACCGAGTACCAGAACGTCACGTCGCTCGCGAAACCCGGAGCCTACGACCCGGGCGAGCTGATCCGCGCCGCCGTCGACGCGCTGCTCGCCGACCCGGGGCTGCTCGCCGCCGAACGCAGTCGACGTCGGCGCATCTTCGTCGACGAGTACCAGGACACCGACCCGGCGCAGATCACCCTGCTGCAGCTGCTTGCCGACGGCGCCGACGAGCTCGTCCTGGTCGGCGACCCGGATCAGTCGATCTACGCCTTCCGCGGCGCCGCGGAAACGGCCATCCGCGACGTCGACCTTCACTACCACGGTGGTGCGGGCGTCGCGACGATCGCGCTGCAGGTATCGCGCCGGTGCGGGCCACAGCTGCTCGCCGCCTCGCGGCGGGTCGCGGCGCGGCTGCCCGGCCGCGGCGAGCAGCGCGGGCTCACCACCGCCGAGACGGCGGAGGGCGCCGAGCCGCCGGTCGAGGTCGCGCTGTTCCCGACCGCGAGTGCCGAGGCCGACTACCTCGCCGGGGTGCTGCGCCGCGCCCACCTCGACGGCCTGGCGTGGTCGCGGATGGCGGTGCTGGTGCGGTCCACCGCCGCTGTACTCGGCACCCTGCGCCGCGCGCTGATCACCGCCGGCGTGCCGGTGGCGGTGCGTGGCGAGGATCTGCCGTTGGCCGAGCAGCCTGCGGTGGCGGTGCTGCTCGACGTCGTGCGTTGCGTGATCGCCCCGTTGACCGAGGACGCCGCGCAGACGCTGCTGATCGGGCCGATCGGCGGCGCGGACATCGTCTACCTGCAACGGCTGCGGCGAGTGCTGCACCAGCGGGCCGACCTCGACGAGCTGCCGCTGCTCGCTCCGTTGCTCGGCGACCCGCGCGAGGTCGCGATGCTGCCCGAGCCGTTGCGGTGGCCGCTGCAACGCGTGCAGCGCGCACTCGCGGCCGGGCACGCCGCGGTGGCGGCCAACGCCGGCCCGGAGACCGTGCTGTGGGACATCTGGGACGCCACCACGCTCGGCCGCCGCTGGGCCGCGGCGAGCGCGGCCGGCGGTACCGCCGGCGCCGCTGCCGATCGTGACCTCGACGCCGTCGTGGAGCTGTTCGACACCGCGGCCCGGTTCGCCGACCGGTTGCCCCGGGCCGGCATCGAGCAGTTCACCGAGCATCTCGCTGCCCAGCAGGTCCCGGGCGCGGCGACGCAGCGCGCGGGGGAGCCGGACGCGGTCACCATTCTCACCGCGCACGCCGGCAAGGGCCTGGAATGGGACCTGGTGTGCGTGGCGCACGTGCAGGAGGGCAGTTGGCCCGACCTGCGCCGGCGGGGGTCCCTGCTCGGTGTCGAGCGCCTCGTCGACACCGTGGCCGGCGTCGAGCTGCCCGACCATCCCGCGGCCGGCAACGCGGCCGGCCGGCTCGCCGAGGAACGACGGCTGTTCTACGTCGCGATCACCCGGGCCCGGCAGCGACTGGTCGTCACCGCCGTGCGCGGCGAGGACGAGCAGCCGTCGCGGTTCCTCGACGAGCTCGACCCGGTCGACGACGAGCGGCCGCTCGCCGCCCGCCGGCGCCCGGCCCATCTCGGCGGGCTCGTCGCCGACCTGCGCGCAGCCGTCTGCGACCCGGCCGCCGAGCCCGAACTCGCCGCGTCCGCTGCCACCGAACTGGCCCGGCTGGCCGTGGCCGGGGTCCGCGGCGCCGACCCCGAGCAGTGGTGGGGGACGGCGGCGCTGTCCGACGACGGGCCGGTGGCCGATCCGAAGCGGCCGGTGCCGGTGAGCCCGTCGCGCATCGACTCCTTCCTGCGCTGCGAGCTGCGGACGCTGCTGCAGGACCTCGGCGCCCAGGACGGCCAGCAGCTGTCCGCGTCGCTGGGCACGCTGGTCCACGAGGTCGCCGCCGCCGCCGCGCCCGACGCCGGCCTGGCCACCCTCGAGGCGATGCTCGACGAGCAGTGGAAGTCGCTGGACTTCGGCGCCGCGTGGTTCGCCGACAACGAGCGGCTGCGGGCCCGCGACATCCTGGTACGGCTCGTCGAATGGTTGCACGCCAGCCGTGCCGAACTGTCCCTGGTCGCAATCGAGGAACCGTTCGCGGCAGTGGTCGGCGACGCGCGGCTGACCGGCCGGGTCGACCGGCTCGAACGCGATCACGACGGCCGGCTCGTCGTCGTCGACCTGAAGACCGGCAAGTCGAAGGTCAAGGCCGACGAGCTGCCGCTACACCCGCAACTCGGCGCCTACCAGCTCGCGGTCGAGGCCGGCGCCTTCGGCCCAGGGCGAGCGGCCCGGCGGCGCTCTGCTCGTGCAGCTCGCCGCCGCGGGCAAGAACCCCGAGCAGCGGCAGCCGCCGCTCGGTGACGCCGCCGACCCCCGCCGATCCGCGAACAGGTCGCTGCGATCGCAGCCCGGATGCGCGGCGGCCGGTTCACTGCGCAACGAGAACTCCTACTGCGGCAACTGCGATCTGCAAAAGTGCTGCCCGCTGTACGCCGGCCGGCAGGTGACATCGTGACCAGCGGGCCGCCGCGCCGCATCGGTGCCGTGGAACTGAGCCGGCTGCTCGCCTCCGCGCATCCGCCGACCGACGAGCAGGCCGCCGTCATCGAGTCGCCGCTGCACCCCCGCCGTCGTCGTCGCCGGCGCCGGGTCGGGCAAGACCGAGACGATGGCGGCGCGGGTGGTGTGGCTGGTCGCCAACCGAGTGGTCGCCCCGGATGCGGTGCTCGGGCTCACGTTCACCCGCAAGGCCGCGGCCGAGCTGGGCAAGCGCGTGCGGCAGCGCCTCGCGCAATGGCGCCGGGTGGTCGAGCGCGACGCCGAAGGCGACGACGCCGCGCGGGCGCACCTGTCCGAGCTGCTGGCCGGCGAGCCGACGGTGCTCACCTACGCCGCCTACGCCGGCCGGCTGGTAGCCGAGCACGCACTGCGGGTCGGCGTCGAGCCCGGCGCGCGGCTGCATGTCGCCGGCGGTCGGCTGGCAGCTCGCCGACGCGATCGTCGCGGCGCCATCCCTCCCTGCCGCCGGACATCGGCGCCCCGTCGAGCATCCCGCGCTACATCCTGCAGCTGGCCGGCCAGCTGGCCGACCACCTCGTCGAGCCCGACACCGTGCAGCGGTTCTGTGCCGAGACGATCGCCTGGTTCGACGCGCTGCCGCTCGGCCCCCGGATCCGGACGGACTACCCGGGCGACACGAAGGAGTTCATCGGCGCGCTACGGCACCGGCTCGCGCTGCTGCCGCTGATCCGCGAGTTCGCGGCCGCCAAGGCGGCGTTGCCGGCCGTCGACTTCGCCGACCAGATGACCGTCGCCGCCCGGGTGGCCGGGCTGGCCGAGGTGCAGGCGATCGAGCGGGCCCGCTACGCCGCGGTGCTGCTCGACGAGTACCAGGACACCGGTCACGCGCAGGTCGAGACCCTGCGCGGCCTGTTCGGCGCCGGGCACCCGGTGATCGCGGTCGGCGACCCGTTGCAGTCGATCTACGGCTGGCGCGGCGCCAGCTCGGGCAACATGGCCGCCTACTGCCACACCTTCCGCGACGCCGCCGGCGAGGCTGCAGTCACCTATCCGCTGGCCACCAGCTTCCGCAACGACCGCGCGATCCTGACCGCCGCGAACGCGGTGGCCGTGCCGCTGCGCACCGGAACCACCGCCGTCGAGCTGCGGCCCGGCCCGGCCGCCGCCGCGGGCGAGGTCGTGCTGGCGCGCACCGAGACGGTCGAGGACGAAGCCAGCTGGGTCGCCGAGCAGCTGAGCCGTGCGTGGACCGCCGTGCCCCCCGGCAACCGCAGCGCTGCGGTCCTCGTGCGCCGGCGCTCGCAGATCCCGCTGCTGGCCGATGCGGCGCAGGCGGCCGGCCTGCCGGTCGAGATCGTCGGGTTGGGCGGCCTGCTCACCACCCCCGAGGTCGCCGACGTCGTGGCTACCCTGCGGGCGTTGATCGAGCCCGACGCCGGCACCGCGCTGGCCCGGCTGCTGACCGGCGCGCGCTGGCGTATCGGCCCTCGCGACCTCGCCGCCCTCGGCGACCGCGCGCGCACGCTCGGCCGCGAGCTCGCGACCCCGCGCGCCACGCCGGTGCAGACTGACCTGCTCACCGCCGAAGCGCCGCCCGCGCCGGTGCCGGCCGCCGCCACCGCCGCCGTGCCGGTCGGGATCATCGAAGCCCTCGACGATCTCGGGACGCCCGAGCGCTATTCACCCGACGGCTACCGCCGGATGCACGCGCTGGCCGATGAGCTGCGCCGGCTGCGTCGCCGGGTCGCGGGGCCGCTGCCCGACCTCGTCGCCGAGGTCGAGCACGCGATCAGCGTCGACCTCGAGGTCGCTGCGCGCGCCGACCGCGAGCGAGTCGGGCGGGCGCACCTCGACCGCTTCCTCGATGAGGCGGCCGATTTCGCCAACGAGGCGGACGAAGCGTCGCTGCCGGCGTTCCTCGCCTTCCTGGCCGCCGCCGAGGACGAGGAGAACGGGCTCGAGGCCGGCGAGGTGACCGTCGAGCCCGAACGCGTACAGATCCTCACCGTGCACGGCGCGAAGGGTCTCGAGTGGGACATCGTCGCGGTGCCCGGCCTGGTGCAGTCGGTGTTCCCGGCCGACCCGAAGGCGATCGACTGGACCCGGACGCGCCAGGAGCTGCCGATCCCGCTGCGTGGCGACCGCACCGACCTCCCCTCGCTCGCGCTGCACGAGGCCACCGACCGCAAGCAGGTGCGCGACCTCGTCACCGCGCACAACGCCGGACTGCGCGAGCGTCACGCCCGCGAGGAACGTCGGCTGGCCTACGTCGCGCTCACCCGCGCCCGGCACGTGCTGGTGTGCAGTGGCTACGTCTGGGACACCACCCAGCACCCGCGGGTTCCCTCGCCGTTCCTCACCGAGGTCCGCGAGCACGCCGTCGCCGACCAGTGGTACGAACCGGAGCCCGAGGCCGCCAACCCGCTCACCGCCCAGCCCCGCGCCGCCGAGTGGCCGCTCGACCCGTTCGGGCCCTACCCCGGCGATCGCGGGCCGGGCCGCCGCGCCGCGGTCGAACGCGGCGCCGCGCTGGTGCGGGCCGCGGCTTCGCACCCGGCCGATGCCACGTCGGAGCCGGCGCAGCAGTGGCGCGCCGATGTCGACCGGTTACTCGCCGAGCGTGCCCGGCTGGCGCGCGGCACGGTCACCGACGTCGAGCTGCCCGCCCAGTTGTCCGTTTCCCAGCTGGTCGAACTCGACCGTGATCCGCACGAGCTCGCGCGCGCCCTGCACCGCCCCGTGCCGCGCCCTCCTACGCCATGGGCGCGGCGCGGGACTGCATTCCACACCTGGCTGGAGCAGCGTTGGCAGCACCAGGCATTGCTCGACGTCGACGAGTTGCCCGGTGCCGCCGATGCCGATGCCGATGACCCTGACTCACAGGACTTCGACGACCTGCGCGCTGCTTTCGAAAAGAGCAATTGGGCGCACCGCACGCCGGTGGAGATCGAAGTGCCCTTCGAGATGACCCTGCGCGGCACTGTGCTGCGCGGCCGGATGGACGCCGTGTTCAACGACCCAGACACTCCTGGCGGGTGGCTGGTCGTCGACTGGAAGACCGGCCGCCGTCCGGCCGGCGCCGCCGCCCACGCCGCGGCCGTGCAACTCGCCGCGTACCGGCTCGCCTGGGCCCGGCTGTGCGCAGTGCCCGACGACCAGCTGCACCTGGTGCGCGCCGCCTTTCATTACGTCCGTACCGACGACACCGTCGAGCCCACGTCGCTGCTCGACGCCGACGGACTGCGCCGGCTCATCGAAGGGTGAGAACGCCCGACCTCACAACGACCCCAACCCCGCAACGACCCCGACCCCGCAACGACCCCGACCCCGCAACGACCCCGACCCCGCAACGACCCCGACCCCACAACGACCCCGGTCTCACAATGACACGGCCCCGGCACGGCCGGCGGCGTGTGCGGCGAGCCGGAACCTGTCGGGCACCGGCCCGGCGGTGTCGGCGCCGGTGACCAGGTCGGCGAGGTATTCACCGATCAACGGTGCGAACTTCGCGCCGTGCCCCGAGCACGGTGACGCGATCACCAGACCCTCGACCCGGTCCAGGATGAAGTCCTCGCTCGGCGTGCGGGTGTACAGGCAGGTCGTGGCGTTGCGAGGTGTCGGGTCCAGCCCGGGCAGCCAGCGCTGCACGTAGTCGATGATGCGCGCCTGCCCGGCGGGGGCGACCACCCCGTCGCGGCCGGCTGCGGTGGTGTCCTGGTTGCTGCCGTGATCGCCGATCTTGCGGTCGTCGGCCGGGCCGCCGTCGCGGCCGCCGGCCAGGTGGTAGATGTCTCGCTCGCCGCGGTGGATGACGCTGGGCCACGGCGGTGCGTCGGGATCTCGGCGCGGGAGGTGCCACACCGCCTGCTGGGTCACTCGCATCCGCGGCAGGGCGACCACGTCACCGACGAGCGGCCCGGCCCAACCACCCGCCGCGACAATCACGCCGCGGCCCGACAAGCGCGACCCGTCAACCAGCTCGACCGACCCGGGTAGGCGGATCGCCCGCGCCGCGGTGTCCGAGCGGATGTCCGCGCCGGCAGCGGCGGCCAGATCCAGCATCGTGTGCACCGCGAGTGCGGCGTCCATCGTGCCGCCCTGCGGATGGAAGACGACGTCGCCCGGAAAGCGCATCCCCGGCCACCGCTGCTGCGCCTGCGCGGACGGGAGCACCTCGTGCTCCACGCCGGCGTCGGCGAGATGGCCGGCGATCTGGCTGACGACGCTTTCCGGGCCGAGGTCGAGACTGCCCAACATCCGCAGAAGCTGCCGGTCGCCGGTGAGCTCCACCTCGCGCCACAGCTCGAAGGCCCGGCCGGTGAGCGAGACGTACAGCGCATCGCCGTAGGCGCGCCGCACGATGCGCGAGCTGCCGTGCGAGCTGCCCCGATCGTGGCCCACCCCGAACTGCTCCAGCACCGTCACCGGCACGCCGCGGCGAGTGAGCGACCACGCCGCGGCGGCCCCGGTCAAGCCCGCACCGACGATCACCACGGGCGCGTTCTCGCTCATCCCGGCAGGTTATCGTCGGGCGGTGACGATCGAACGCGCGTTCATTACCGACCATCGCGACGAGCTGCTCGCCGACCTCGACGAATGGCTACGCATTCCCGGCATCAGCGCGATGCCCGAACACCACGACGACGTCGCCGCCAGCGCCCGATGGTTCGCCGGCGCGGCCCGCCAGGTCGGGTTCCCCACCGTCGAGGTGTGGGCCGACGGCCCGTGGCTGCCCGCGGTGTTCGCCGAGTGGCCGGCCGCCGACCCGGATGCGCCGACCGTACTGGTCTACGGCCATCACGACGTACAGCCCGTCGACCCGCTCGAGCTGTGGGAGCATCCGCCGTTCGAGCCCACCGTCGAGGGCGACGTGCTGCGTGCCCGCGGCGCGTCCGACGACAAGGGCCAGCTGCTGTTCCACCTGCTCGCGCTGCGCGCCCACCTTGCCGCCTCCGGCGCCGCCGCGCCCGCGGTGACCTTGAAGTACCTGATCGAGGGCGAGGAGGAGTCGGGCTCGCCCCACTTCGAGGAGCTGCTACGCGTGCACCGCGAGCGCCTCGACTGCGACCTCGTCGTGGTCACCGACACCGGGATCATCGCTGCCGACGTGCCCAGCATCCTCACCGGGATGCGCGGCATGGTCACTGCGACGCTGGCGGTGCACGGTCCCGACCTGGACCTGCACTCGGGCATGTTCGGCGGCGCGGTACCCAACCCCGCTACCGCGGTGGCGCGGATCGTCGCCGCCTTGCACGATGCAGACGGCCGCGTGCAAGTACCCGGCTTCTACGACGACGTGCTGGAACTGACTCGGGCCGAACGCGAGTTGTTCGCCCGGGTGCCCTACGACGAGCAGGAGTTCCTGCAGGTCGCGCAGTCGCGCGCGCTGACCGGTGAGGCCGGGTATTCCACTCTCGAACGCCTCGGCGCGCGGCCGACCGCGGAGGTGAACGGCCTCGGCGGCGGCTACCAGGGCGCCGGGAGCAAGACGATCGTGCCCAGCGACGCGTTCGCCAAGCTGTCCTTCCGGCTGGTCGCCGACCAGGACCCGGCCAAGATCATGAAGGCGGTCGACGAATTCGTCGCGGCGCACACGCCGGCCGGCGTCACCGCGACGTTGGACTGGGAGGGCGCCGGCGTGCGGCCGTGCGTGGTGCCGGTCGGCACCGCGGCCTACGAGGCGGTGGCCGAGGCGTTGAGCGCCGCATTCGACGGCGCCGAGGTGCTGCCCACCCGCGAGGGCGGCAGCGGTCCGGAGGCGGGGCTGCAACAAGCACTCGACAGACCGCTGGTGTTCCTCGGCGTCGGCCTGCCCGACGACCAGATCCACGCGCCCAACGAGAAGGTGTCGATCACCATGCTGCTCAAGGGCGCGGAGGCCGCGGCGCACCTGTGGCGCGGGTTGGCGAACATCGGCGCGGCCGGGCTGCAGGCGCCGACGTGATCGCCAGACGCCTGGGAGTGGTGATCGTCGGCCTCGCGCTGCTGTGCGCGTGCTCCTCGGTCGTCGACGGCAAGGGCGGCACAACGGATTCGGCGGTGCCGTCCGCGGGTGGAACCCACGACTTCCCGGCACCGAGCGCAGCCGCGTCGACTCCGGCGCCGAACACCGCCACGCCCGGTTCGCCGGCCGCCGAGTCCAGCACGCCGCCGGCGGCGCTGCGATGTCCGACCATCTCGGTCCCGGCCGCGCGGCTGACCTTCACCTGCATCGACAACGCCATGACGAGCGACGCGAGCGTGCTCTGGCCGGTACAGATGATCAAACAGGTGGAGTCGACGGGCTGGGCGCTGGAGGAGGGGCTGGCGCACGTCGGTTCGCCGGCGGGGACATCCCTGGCGCAACTCGCCACGGCCTTCCGCGCCAAGATGGTCGAGGGCGGCGCCTACCTGCCCGACCCCAAGGTCGCGACCATCAGCAACAAGGCCACCAAGATCGACGGCGCACCGGCTCACCTGCTGCAGACGATGTTGACGCTCAACACCGCGCAAGCGGCCAAGCGCGGCACCAAGGTGCGCCAGGAACAGCTGTGGATCGTGGCGATCCAGGTCGGCACCGACGACGTCACCGCATGGCACGTGTCGGTGCCCGATCTCGTCAAGAACCTGTGGCCGAAGGTGCCGGGCGTCATCAGCTCGATCAAGGTAGGGTAGAAAGGTGCCCTCACACGGTAGAATGGTGCCGTGAGCCTCAACATCAAGAACGAGCGAGTGCACGCACTGGCCCGCGAGGTGGCGGCCCGCACCGGGCGCAGCCAGACCAGCGCGATCGAGATCGCGCTGCAGCGCTATCTGGACGAATTGCAGCGCTCCGAGCGACGTGAGCGGCTCGACGCGCTCATTGCCGAGATCCACCGCAGCGGGATTGCGGAGCGGATTCCGGCGGACACCGACTTCCTGTACGACGAGCGCGGGCTGCCGGCATGATCGTCGACACCTCTGCGCTTATCGCAGTGGTGCGCGAGGAGCCGGACTGGAACGACTTCTGGCAGGTCCTCGTCGAAGCCGAGACGGCCTCGATGTCAGCAGCGACCCATGTCGAGTCCGCGATCGTCGTCGATCGCAGCCCGGACACCGCTGACGCCGCCCGGTTCGATCGGCTCGTCACCGAGGTCGGCATCGTGGTCGTTCCCGTCACCGCCGAGCATGCGCGGTTGGCGCGGCAGGCGTATCGCGACTTCGGAAGAGGTTCGGGGCATCGCGCCCGGTTGGACTTCGGTGACTCGTTCTCCTATGCGCTGGCGATATCGACCGGCGAGCCTCTCCTGTACAAAGGAGCGGACTTCCGGCACACGGGAATCCGTGCCGCACTGTCTGACTAGGGTGAAACGGTGCCGCGCCAGCCGACCCTGCCCGCCCCCACGTTCGACATCACGCACCACACCTTGGACAACGGCCTGCGGGTCGTGCTCGCGCCCGACCGTTCGCGCACCGGTGGTCGGCGTGGCGGTGCTCTACGACGTCGGCATCCGCTCCGAGCCGGAGGGCCGGACCGGCTTCGCCCACCTGTTCGAGCACCTGATGTTCCAGGGCTCGGCCAACGCTGGAGAAGCTCGAGCACTTCCGCTACGTGCAGTCCACCGGCGGCACCTTCAACGGCAGCACGCACTTCGACTACACCAACTATTTCGAGGCGCTGCCGTCCAACGCGCTCGAACGCGGGCTGTTCCTCGAGGCCGACCGCATGCTCAGCCCGCGCATCACCGAGGAGAACCTCGCCAACCAGACTCGACGTCGTCAAGAACGAGATCCGGGTCAACGTGCTCAACCGCCCGTACGGCGGGTTCCCGTGGATCTACCTGCCGGCCGTCCTGTTCGACACCTTCGCCAACTCGCACAACGGGTACGGCGGCTTCGAGGACCTCGAGAGCGCGACGACCGACGACGCGACGGACTTCTTCCACCGCTACTACGCGCCGGCCAACGCGGTGCTGGCCGTGGCCGGCGACTTCGACGTCGACGAGGCGATCGGCATGATCGAGAAGCACTTCGGCGGGATCAAGAAGCGCAAGGCGCCGCGGCGGCCGAGCTTCGCCGAGCCGCCGCTGACGCGCCGAGCGGCGCGACACGCATCACGACCCGCACGCGCCGATCCCGGCGGTCGCGATCGGCTACCGCGTGCCCGACCCGGTCGGCGTCGTTGGATGCATTGCTGGCGAACCTCCTGCTGGCCGAGGTGCTCAGCGACGGCGACGCCTCCCGGCTGCAGCGCCGCCTGGTCCAGCGCGATCATCTGGTCACGGACATCGCCGCGTACGTCGGCGAGTTCGGCGACCCGTTCGACGAGCGCGACCCGACGACCTTCACCATCACCGCGCACTATCCGGATGCCGGTGCCCTGGACTCGATCCTGCGCGCGGTCGACGAGGAACTCGCTCGGCATCGCCGACGACGGCCTCGAACCCGGCGAGCTCGACCGGGTGCGCACCCGGCTGGTGAGCGTGCTGTTGCGTGATCTGGACGCCGTCATCTCCCGCACTCTCGAACTCGCCAAGTTCGAGCTGATCTACGGCCGCGCCGAACTGATCGCCGAACTGCCCGGCCGGCTCGCCGCGGTGACCGACGCAGACGTGCGGGCGGCCGCCGCGGCCATGGCGCCGGACCGGCGCGCCGTCGCTCGAGCTGGTGGCCGGGGGTGCGCGATGACGAACAAGCATCAGCAAGCACGCCGCATGTCCCCGCCCTCACCGCGCCGCGCGCCCCGCGGCGGCTGCGCAGCGCCGAAGCCGTGCTCGACAACGGACTGCGCGTCGTGGCCGTGCGCAAGCCGGGCGTTGCCGATCGTCGAGATCCGGCTCCGCGTGCCGTTCCTGTCGGCCAAGCCCACACACCCCGCCCGCGCGGCGCTGCTGGCCGAGACCGTCGCCACCGGCGCCGGCGATCTCGATCGCATCCGGATAGCGGCGGCGATCCAAGCATTGGGCGCCGATCTGTCCGTCGGCGTCGACGCCGACCGGCTGATCCTGAGCGGCAACGTGCTCGGCACCAATCTGGCCCGCCTGCTCGACATCGTGGCCGCGGTGCTCACCGAACCGGCGTACGACCGCGACGAGGTCGCGCACCGAACGCTCGCGGCTGGTCGAGAAGCTCACGATCGCCCGGGCCCGAGCCGGCGTGGTGGCCAGCGAGGCGCTCGGGCGCCGGATGTGGGGCGATCACCCGTACGCGCTCGATCTGCCCGACGCCCGACGCTGTGGCGGCCGTGACACCCGCGCAGCTGAAGGCGCTGCACCGCGCGCTGGTGCGCCCGGCCGGCGCGGTGCTCGTGCTGGTGGGAGACGTGCCGCCGAACCGCATGGTCGAGCAGGCCCGACAGGCGTTCGCATCGTGGACCGGCGCCGCGGCGAAAGCGCGGATCCCGGCGCTGCCGCAGCGCTCGCGGCGGCCCGCTGCTCGTGCGTCGACCGTCCCGGCTCGGTGCAGACCTCGCTCCGGTTACGGCGGCGCGGCGATACCGCGCACCGATCCGCGACTACCCGGCGCTGCAGTTGGCGAACCTGATCTTCGGCGGTTACTTCTCCTCGCGGTGGACGGAGAACATCCGTGAGGACAAGGGCTACACGTACGGCCCGCACAGCCGCATCGATCACCACGTGCTCGGTTCGGCGCTCGGCCTCGACGTCGAGGTCGCCACCGAGGTCACCGCGCCCGCGCTGCTCGAGACCTGGTACGAGCTCGGCAAGATCGCCTCGCTGCCGGTGACCGCCGGCGGAGGTCGACTCGGTGCGGCAGTACGCGATCGGCACGCTCGCCCTGTCCACCGCCACCTCGGCCGGCCTGGCGTCGACCCTCGCCGGGCTTGCCGCCTTCGATCTCGGGCCTGGAGTGGATCGCCGAGCCACCCGCGCCGGCTGCTGGCCACCAGCGTCGAGCAGGTCAGCGGCGCCGCAGCCGCTTCTTCGCGCCGAGTTCGGTTCGCGTCGGTGGCGGTCGGCGACGCCAACACGATCGCCGGACCGCTCGCCGGCCTGGGCGCGGTCGACCGGTGAGCGCACCCGGCATGGCCCACCGCGCGGTGCCGTTGTCGACGGTCCGGTACGACCGCGCGGCGTTGCGCCGGGAGGACGACGCCTGGATCGCGGCCGGCGTGGGACAACGCCCGGGTCGTACTGCTGGATCAGAAATCAGCGACGCCGGTCGGCCACGACGGCGCGATCGGCTTCGTCGCTGCTGCCGCGGCGCCGCCCGGGACGCGTCGCTTCCTCGGCGTAGCCGACGACCTGCCGTACTTCTCGGTGACCGTCGACACGCCGTCCGCCGACGGCTGGCAGACGTTGCGCCAGTACGGACCGCGGGTCGACGAGCTGCAGGCCGGGCTGGCCGTCAGCGCCGTCGCGTTGGAGGAGTGGCACCGGCGGCACACCCACTGCTCGATGTGCGGCACGCCGACGGCCGAGACCCGGGCCGGGTGGACCCGCACCTGCCCGAAAGACGGCAGCGATCACTTCCCACGCACCGATCCCGCGGTGATCATGCTGATCCACGACGGCGACGATCTCGCCTTGCTCGGCCGCGGGCATCAATGGGAGCCGGGCCGGTTCTCCACGCTGGCCGGCTTCGTCGAACCCGGTGAATCGCTCGAGGCGGCCGTCGCCCGCGAGGTCTACGAGGAGGTAGGCGTCGGCGTTCGCGACGTGCGCTACCTCGCGTCTCAGCCTTGGCCGTTCCCGGCGTCGCTGATGCTCGGCTTCGTCGCGCGCCTCGACGGCGACCCGTCGTTGCACCTGGACCCGGTGGAGATGGCCGAGGCCGGCTGGTTCACCCGCGCGGAGCTGCGCGCGGCCGCCGACTGGACCGACGATCTCGACGTGACCCCCGATCCTGAGCACCGGCTGCGCGCGATCCCGCCGCACTTCTCGATCTCGCGTCACCTCATCGACGAATGGCTCGCCGGCAACATCTGATTCGCCACGCGTCAGTCAACGCCGTAGCTGTTGACCCGCTCCGGATGGACCCGGATGAACGTCGCGCCGAAGCCCGGGCCGAACGACTCGCCGCCGGACTCGACGACCTCGGCGCGGCCGCGGATCTCCACCATCCGCGGCGTCCACGGATCCGTCGACGCGAGGTCGTCGACGACGATCGCAGCGTGCGGGTTGGCCTGTACATCACGGCAGCGCTTGGTCGTCGCCACGTGCATGCCGCCGCAGTCGATCGTGCCGAGCTCGGCGTTGTACCGGAACGACACCGGCACGACATGCGGGCGGCCGTTCGCTGCGGCAGTGGCGAACCGCGCGAGGCGCTGTCCGCTGAGGTAGCTGATCTGGGCGTGCGTAAGGCTTGCCATTCCGTCATTGAATAACGTGAAGCCCGGTTCAGGTCAACCAAATACTGCAGGTTGTCCGCGCTGCGCGCACGGATATCGCCATGCAGCACGGACGACTCGCGGATGGGGTCACGCGGCCGACGCCGTGTCGAAGGCGCGCCACATCCGCGCGTACGCGCCGTCGGCGGCGAGCAGCTGCTCGTGCGAGCCGATCTCGGCGACCCGGCCGTGTTCGAGCATCGCGATGCGGTCGGCGTGACGCGCGGTCTGCAACCGGTGCGCGATCACGATGGTGGTGCGGTCGCGGGCAACTGCGCGCATGGCGTCGTTGACGCGGGCCTCGGTGGCGAGGTCGAGGTTGGACGTCGCCTCGTCGAGCAGCAGCAGCGCCGGGTCGACGAGCTCGGCGCGGGCCAGCGCGATCAGCTGCCGCTGGCCCGCCGACAGCGAGCCGCCGCGCTCGGCGAGCTCGGTGAGATAGCCGCCCGGCAGCGCGGCGACGAAGTCGTGCGCGCCGACCGCACGGGCCGCGCCTCGACTTCCGCGTCGCTTGCCTCCGGCCGGCCGTAGGCGATGTTGTCGCGCACCGTGCCGGTGAACAGGAAGGCCTCCTGCGGCACGTAGCCGAGGTGCCGGCGGAAGGAGCCGAGGTCGAGCGTGCGCAGGTCGTGGCCGTCGAGGTCGACCTCACCCGAGGTGGGGTCGTAGAAGCGGGCGAGCAGCTTGAGCACCGTCGACTTGCCGGCGCCGGTCTCGCCGACCAGCGCGACGGTCTCGCCCGGCCGCAGCTGCAGGTCGATGCCGCGCAGCGCCTCGCTGACCGCCCTGGCGCCGGGATAGCTGAACCGCACGTCGGCGAGGTCGACGGCGGCGCGCGGCGCGGTCAGCACGACCGGGTCGGTGGGTTGCGGGGTCAGCGAGTCGAGCGCCATCAGCTCGGCGATCCGGCTGACCGACACCCGGGTCTGCTGCCAGGAGTCGAACACCTGCGACAGCTGCTGGATCGGCGAGAAGAACATGTCGATGTAGAGGAGGAAGGCGATCAGGGCGCCGGCGGTGAGCGAGCCGTCGCGGATCAGGCTCGCGCCGACGCCGAGCACGAGCGCATCGGCGACCGCGGAGAGGAACTGGACGAACGGGAAGTACGTCGCGACCAGTCGCTGGGCCGCTACCCGAGACTCCAAGTAGCGACGATCCGAGCGCGTGGAACCGCGCGATCGTCGCGCCCTCGTGCACGAACGCCTGCGACTCGCGCACGCCGGACAGGCTCTCCTGGAAGTCGGCGTTGACGATGGCGATGCGCTCGCGGGACAGGTCGTAGAGCCGGGCCGCGGATCTGCGGAAGAACACGGTCGCGACGGCGAGCGGCACGATCACGCTGAGCGTGGCGAGCGCCAGCTCGACATTGATGAACAGCAGCGCGACGCCGACGCCGACGAACGTGACGAACGAGACCAGCGCGGACAGCAGGCCGTTCTCGATCAGCGACTCGAACTGGTCGACGTCGGTGGTCATCCGGGTCATGATCCGGCCGGCCATCTCGCGCTCGTAGTAGTCGAGCGACAGCCGCTGCAGCTGCGCCCAGATCCGGATCCGCAGCGAGAGCATGATCCGCTCGGCGGTGCGGCCGGTGACGAACGTCTCGACCCGGCTCGACGACCAGATCCGGCGAGCGTCACCAGCAGGAACGCGGAGGCGGCACCGAAGAGCACGCGTCTGGGAGTCCGCGACCACGCCGTTGTCGACGCCGGTCTTGACCAGGAACGGCCCGGCCAGGCCGGCGAGCGCGTCGAGGACCACGAAGACGAGGCCGAGCAGCAGCGGGCGCCGGAACTGGCTCAGCAGCCGCAACAGGCCGAACTCGCGCTGGTGGGCGCTCTCGGCGGCGAGGTCGACGTGCGCGGTGTCGCGCACCGGCGGCAGCGCCTCGACGCTGGCAAGCAGTTCCGGGGTGGCGGGCACGCCGGCCAGCACGTTGGAGCTCCCGGCGCTGCGGGCGAGCCCGGCGCCGAGCGAGGCAGCTGATGGTCGCGGGCCGTGCGGTGTCCGGTTGCGGTCGCCAACCTGCCACGCCGACGCGGTGACACTGTCGGCGGTGACACTGTCGGCGGCGCCGCTCGCCGGCGTGCCGCTGTCGGCGGTGCCGCTGTCGGCGGTGAGGTCGGCGAGCGCCTCGATGCGGTCGCCGGCACGGCGCAGCGGCTCGACCTCCAGACCGGTCAGCAGGGCGCGGTAGAACGCGACTGCGGGCGAGCAGCTCCTCGTGCGTGCCCTGGTCGACGACCCGGCCCTCGTCGAGGACGACGACGCGGTCGGCCAGGTGCAGCGTCGAGCACGCGGTGGGCGACGAGCAGCGTGGTGCGCCCGGGTAGCACCTCGCGCAGCCCGTCGTGGATCGCCTCCTCGGTGCGGGCGTCGACGGCGCTGGTGGCGTCGTCGAGGATCAGGATCCGCGGGTCGGCCAGCACCGCGCGGGCCAGGGCGATCCGCTGCCGCTGGCCGCCGGACAGGGTGAGCCCGCGCTCGCCGACCACGGTGTCGTAGCCGTCGGGCAAGCGCGAGGATGAACTCGTGCGCCTGCGCGGTACGTGCCGCGGCCGCTGATCTGCGCGCGGGTCGCGTCGGGGTCGCCGTAGGCGATGTTGGCCGCGACCGTGTCGGAGAACAGGAAGCTCTCCTCGAAGACGACGCCGACCTGGCGGCGCAGCGAGTGCAGCCGCAGGTCGCGCACGTCGTGGCCGTCGACCGGTCACCCGGCCCGAGGTGGGGTCGTGGAAGCGGGAAACGAGCATCGTCGGCGGTGGACTTGCCGCTGCCGCTCGGCCCGACGAGCGCGACCCGCTCGCCGGCCGCGATGCGCAGGTCGAGCCGGTGAGCACCGGCGTGCGTCGTCGTAGCCGAAGTGCACGTCGTCGAAGGTGATCTCGCCGCGCACGTCTGGCAGCTCGATCGCGTCCGCGCGCGTCGGCGATCGCCGGGCTCGAGGTCGAGCAGCTGGAAGATCCGCTCGACGCCGGCGCGGGCCTGCTGGCCGATGGTCAGCACGCCGGCGAGCTGGCGGGCCGGCGCGAGAACTGCGCGACGTAGGTCGAGAAGGCCAGGAACGTGCCGAGGGTGATCTGGTCCTGCAGCGCCAGCCAGCCGCCGAGGGCGAGCACCGCGACCTGGCGCGAACGACGGGATCGCCTCGAGCAGCGGCTGGTAGCGCGCCTGCAGCCGGGCCGCGCGCATCCGCGAGCCGTAGAGCCGTCTGGGCCGCCGCGCCGAGTGCGCGCAGCTCGCGGTCCTCCTGGCCGAACGCCTTGACGACGCGGACGCCGTTGACGTCCTCGTCGACGATCTGGGCGACGTCGCCCTCGCGCTGCTGGCCGTCCCAGGTGGCCGGGAAGATCCGCCGCCGCATCCGGTAGGACACCACGAACAGGGCCGGCACCATCACGAGCGCGAGCAGCGCCAGCGGCGGCGACAGGACGAACATGACCACCAGCGAGAGCAGCATCATCAGCACGTTGCCGGTCATCAGCGGCAGGAAGTTCAGCAGCCCCTGGACCAGCGCGGTGTCGGAGTTCGCCCGCGAGACGAGCTGGCCGGTCGGCAGTCGCGACAGCGTCGGTGAGGTCGAGCGCCTGCAGGTGGTCGTGGATGGCGTTGCGCAGGTCGAACTGGACGCCGAGAGCGACCTGGCCGCCGCGGTAGCGGCGCACGTAGGCCAGCACGAACGACACGTGGCGACGGCGAACAGCACGATCAGCCACGGCCACAGCGCGTCCTGCTGCGACACCACGACGTTGTCGACGATCTGCCGCGCGACCAGCGGCACCAGGGTCTGGGCGGCACTGCCGAGGATCGCGGCGAGCATCGAGAGGATGACGTTGCGACGGTGCCGCATGAGGAATGCCCACAGCCGGCGCACCCAGCCCTGCTGTTTGTCCGTCATCGTTGCTTCACGGTACCGACGGGTGCCGACACCGCACGGCGGGATGCCGGGGATCGTTCAGCGTCACGACGATGTCGGCCGTCTCGGCCGGGCGCACGGTGCGGTCGTACTCGACATAGGCGGGCAGCGTCCACTGCCGTTCCGGCGGGGTGCGGCGCGCCCGGGCCGCGGGCGACAGCGCGAGGTGCACGGTCCGCTCGGCGGGCAGCTCGCGGCCGAGCAGCAGCGTGCCGCTGACGATCAACACCGAGCCGGGATCCAGCCCGCGCGCCGCGGCCCGCGTCGAGCGGTTCGACTGCCGGTCCCGCAGGGTCGGCAGGTACTGCCGGACGTTCACCGCCGGTTCGAGGACCTCGCGGCGCAACCCGTCGGCGTCGACCCAGGTCGGGAAGGACTCGACGTCCTCGTGGCCGAACTCGAGGCGCAGCGAGGCGTCGCGCCAGAAGTCGGTGCCGCGCACGTGCACGGCCGGCCGGCCCCGCGCTCGCAGCGGCTCGATCAGGGTCGCCGCGACGGAGTCCGGCTCGGCGCACTCGGCCCCGTCGAGCAGTACCCGGGTGATCCCGTCGGCCGCGGCGATCCAGTCCGCGAGACGGTCGGGCAGTGCCTGCGGTGCGACCGGCGTCCAGTCCGCACTCAAGCGGCGAGCTTCTCGGCGACCTGCGCCACGCTGGGGTTGGTCAGCGCCGAGCCGTCCGGGAAGACGACGGTGGGCACGGTGCGGTTGCCGCGGTTGACCGACATCACGAACTCCGCGGCATCGGGGACGCTCTCGATGTCGACCTCGTCGAAGGCGATCCCGGCCCCGCGCAGGCCCGCCTTCAGCCGGGCGCAGAACCCGCACCACCCGGTCGTGTACATCGTCAGCATGTGCGTCCTCTCCTCGACGCACACAACCGCACCCGCCGCTGCCGGATTCCCGCCCCATTTGCGCTCTTGATCAACGGACCGGGCACAGGGAACCGGGCACCAGGCACAGGAGGGGGTGGCGGGTCTGGCGAGCCGCCGCGCGGAACTGTCTGGGGCCGCTGGCAGGATGGTTTGCCGTGCACGAGGGCGACCGATCGAACGCGGCAGCGGTGCTGGCCGGGCTCGACCCGGAGCAGCGCGCGGCCGCCGAGGCGGTGCGTGGGCCCGTCTGCATCCTCGCCGGCGCGGGCACCGGCAAGACCCGGGCGATCACCCACCGCATCGCCTACGCGGTGCGCAGCGGCGCGGTGCCGGCCGGCCAGCTGCTGGCCGTCACCTTCACCGCCCGGGCGGCCGGTGAGCTGCGCGATCGGCTGCGCCGTCTCGGCGCGCCGAACGTGCAGGCGCGCACCTTCCACGCGGCGGCGCTGCGGCAGCTGCAGTACTTCGCGCCGCGCATCCTCGGCGGCCCGCTGCCCGACCTGCTCGACAACCCGTTGCGCACGGTCGGCAACGCGGCCGCCCGACAGCGGCTGCGCGTCGACCGCGCCGAGCTGCGCGACCTCGCCGCGGAGATCGACTGGGCGAAGTCGGTGCTTGCCACGCCCGAGGCCTATGTCCGACGTGCGGCCGAGGCCGGCCGGGATACCGTCACCACCCCGGACACCGTCGCCGCGGTCTACACCGAGTACGAGCAGACCAAGCAGCGGTCGGGGCAACTGGACTTCGCCGACCTGTTGCTGATCATGGCCGGCGCGATGGAGGAGTTGCCCGACGTCGCCGAGGAGGTGCGCAGCCGGTACCGCCACTTCGTCGTCGACGAGTACCAGGACGTCTCGCCGCTGCAGCAACGTCTGCTCGACGTATGGCTCGGCGAACGCGACGACCTGTGCGTGGTCGGCGACGCCAACCAGACCATCTACTCCTTCGCCGGCGCCACCCCCGAGCACCTGCTGGGCTTTCGTCGCCGCTTCCCGGAGGCGGTGCTCGTGCGGCTGCGCCGCGACTACCGCTCCACGCCGCAGGTCGTCGCGCTCGCCAACTCCCTCGTGCGCGGCGGCGAGTCGGGGGTGACGCTCATCGGCCAGCGCGCCGACGGGCCGCGGCCGACCTTCACCGAGTTCGATGACGAACCGGCCGAGGCGGCCAGCGTCGCAGCACGCTGCCGCAAGCTGGTCGACGCCGGCACCACGGCGGCCGAGATCGCGGTGCTGTTCCGGGTGAATGCGCAGTCGGAGGTCTACGAGCAGGCGCTGGCCGAGGCCGGCGTCCCCTATGTGCTGCGCGGCGGCGAGCGGTTTTTCGACCGGCCCGAGATCCGCGAGGCCCGGTTGCTGCTGCGCGGCGCTGCCCGGGCCGGTCAGGACACCGACGCCGCCCTCGCCGACGCGGTTCGCGGTGTGCTGTCCAGCCTGGGTTGGTATCCGGACAACGCGCCGCCCGGCGGCGCGGCACGCGAGCGATGGGAGTCGTTGGCCGCGATCGTCACGCTCGCCGACGATCTGCTCGCCCGGCTCCCACAGGCGCACCTCCCCGAGCTCGTCGCCGAGCTCGACCAGCGTGCCAACGCCCAACACGCCCCGACCGTGCAAGGGGTCACGCTGGCGTCACTGCACTCGGCGAAGGGTCTCGAGTGGGATGCCGTGTTCGTGGTCGGGCTCACCGACACCACCTTGCCGATCCAGCACGCCACCACGCCGGCGCAGGTGGACGAGGAGCGGCGGCTGCTCTATGTCGGCATCACCCGCGCGCGTGAGCACCTCGCGCTGTCGTGGGCACTCGCCCGCAGCCCGGGTCAGCGCCGCGCTCGCCGGCCCAGCCGCTTCCTCGACGGGCTGCGCCCGGCCGGCACTCGTGAGGCCGCGCCGCGGTCGCGATCGAAGCCGGCCAAAGGCGCCGAGGCCGCCGACGCCGAACTGTTCGGCCGCCTTCGGGTCTGGCGCAAGGCCCAGGCCGAAGCGCAACAGGTGCCGCCCTACGTCGTGTTCAGCGACGCCACGTTGGTGGCCATCGCCGACGCCCGCCCGAGCAGCCGCGACGGGCTGGCCCAGATCTCCGGCGTCGGCCCCACCAAGCTCTCGCGCTATGCCGACCCGCTTCTCGACGTCCTCGGCGGCGCCGACCCGGCAGACGTCGCACCGGTCGAGATCGGCTGAACCGGCCGCGAAGGTGCGCCGTCTCGGCCCGAACGGTCACGCCTCGGCCGCGCCCGTGGACTGCGACCTTGCAGGCAGCGACCGACGTCGCGCGCGAAATCCCTCGGAGCCTGCCAAGGGTGCGCTCGGGTGGACAACCCGATCACGTCCTGCCGTGAGGTGGGCGGTTCGCGGCGGCGCAGCGGTCATTTCGCGCGCGAAGGTGATCGACTCGCGTCGGCGGCCCACTCGGAGCCGACGCTTGCCACGAGTTGGCCACAACGCGGGCTCGACGGTGGTCGACTGATTGCCGGACTCGGCGCCAGGCGGCACCGGGGCGGCACCTGCCGCGGCTGCGATTGCATCGCTCCAGGACAGCGTGACGGCGCGGCCGTTGGACCTCGACACCTGGCCCGCGTTCGCCCGGTTGGCCGAGGCGCACAACGGCCTGTGGGGCGGTTGTTGGTGCCCGGGCTCCACGTCAAGCCGGGCAAGGACCGCACGGCGGCGCAGAATCGGGCCGAGAAGGCGCAACGGGTCCGCGACGGCAGCACCCATGCCGCGCTCGTGTTCGACCGCGCCGACTGCCTGGGCTGGCGCCAGTTCGGTTTCCCGGCGAGCTTGCGGAGGTCAAGAGCCGGCGCCGCTGAGCGCGGCGCAGGCCGCGGCGATCAGGAGGCGTCTGCAGATCCGCCTCGTGGGCCTTGGCGACGTCGTCGACGGCGAGCCCGCCGTCGTTCGTGTGCACGTCCGTGTACAACGGCATGACTTGCTCCTCGAAGACGATGATTTCGACGTCGAGAAGGAAGGGAGCACGCCCGCCGCGGGGCATCGGTGCAGCGCCCCCATCTCCGCGCGCCGGCACCCTAGGTTTCGAGTGGCTGCGGCTCGCGCACGAGCGCCGTGGCGATCCCGGCCAGCGCGGTGAGCCCAGCGGCCACGAACAGCGCCACCTGCAAGCCGTCGACGAACGCCGACACGAACGGCGCCGGGACGTCCGCCAGACTGAAACCGCCCGCAGTGCCGCCGTTCTCGAGGATGTCGATCACGCCGCCCTTGAGCAGCGCACCGAGCGGATTGCCGGACAGATAGTCGGTGACACCGTCCTTGAGATGGGCGTTGACCACCGCCCCGAGCGCGGCCACGCCGACCACTGCGCCGAGTTGGCGCGCGGTGTTGGTGATCGATGCGGCCACCCCGGAGTGCCGGGCCGGCACGTGGGAGAGCACCGCCGAGGTCAACGGCACGACGGTGACGCCGAAGCCGAGCCCGGCCAACGCCAGCGCGAGTGCCAGCAGCCAGAAGTCGAGCCGTGCGCCGTCGCCGACCAGCACACCGGCGAGCAGCATGCCGGCCGCGGCAAGCCCGCAACCGGTCAGCAACGGCACCCGCGAACCCCTGCGCGCCACCCACGGTCCCGCGCCCAACCCGCCCAGCACGATGGTCGCGGCCATCGGCGTGAACATCCCGGCCAGCCGCCACCCCGAGTAGTGCAACCCGACGTCGAGGTACAGCGCGGTGAGGAAGAAGATCGCGAAGACCCCGAAGTAGACGGCGAACCCGGCGAACAGCGCCGCGCGCACGATCGGCGGCCGTACGTACGCCGGTTCGATCATCGGCGCGGCCACCCGCGACTCGACGGGCCAGAACGCGATCAGGCAGGCGACACCCACCACGAACAGCGCGACGACCAACGGGTCGCCGAAGCCGCGGAACTCACCGCTGATCGCGGCGTACACGAGGCAGCCGACGCCCGCGGTGGCCAGCACGAACCCGGCGAGGTCGAGCCGCCCGGCTGCGGGATCGCGGCTCTCCGGCACATACCGCGCGACCGCGGTCAGCAGTACGACACCGAGTGCCAGGTTGAACCAGAACACCGAGCGCCAATCGCCGGCACCCACCAGCAGCCCACCGATCACCGGCCCGAGTGCGAGCGCCAGACCGGAGATCGCCGACCACGCGCCGAGTGCCCGCGCTCGGTCACGGTGGCCGGGATAGAGCTGGCGAATCACCGACAACGTGCCGGGTTCGGATGCCGCGGCGCCGGCGCCCATCACCGCGCGGCCGATGATGATCGCGGTGACGTCGCTCGACAGCGCGCACAGCAGCGATCCCGCGCAGAACACCGCGATGCCGATGATCATCAGCCGGCGCCGGCCGAACCGGTCGCCGAGCGAACCGCCGACGAGCATCAGGCTCGCGAACGACAGCGCGTAGGCGTTGATCACCCACTGCAGCGGGATCACCCCTGCGGCGACGTCGGTCTCCAGATCGCCGAGCGTGACGCTGACGATCGTCGTGTCCAGGAAGGTCAGGAACAGCACCCCGAGCACGGCGCCGAGCGCGGCGCGCTGCGATGCGCGAGTCACCGGATCAGTCTCGCAGCGAATGATCGCGCTAATTCGGTTGCGACCCTCTTCGGCGCCGGACTACCGTGCCTCTCACAGACGAGACGCACTCGCGCGCCCGCGCGATCCGAGAGGAGGTGGCCGACAGTGATCATGACGAACCGAGGCAGTGGCTGGTCGATCCCGGCTGCCGACACGCGTCTGCGTGATCTCCGTCCGCTCAGCGCCGCCGCGCCGATGCCCAGCGGCATCGAAATGGCCGGCCAGCGTCACGTTTGCGCCAACAGCTCCGTCTACATCTATGACAACTCCATCGGATCGACCGGCGTTGGCCCGACCCCGTTCGGCGTCGACACCGCAACCGCCGCCAACCAGGCCGCACCACCTCGAGGACTCCTTTGCTGACCCCGTCAGCGACGGCTCCTCGAGGCCGCGGCTCCCGACTTGGGAACCGCGGCCTCATTGTTTTCCGGCGCGATTCCCATCACAACTACTACGAGAAGGAGGTGACCCGACGTGTTGACCGATGTGATGACCAAGCTCCCCGAGATCGTGCTCGAACTCGACCCGCTCGGGCTCGACCCGCTGGATCCGCTCTCCAAGCAGTGTCCCGACGATTTGCCCTGCCGGGTACAGGACAGCGAACTGTGGTTCGCCGAAACCCCGGCAGACCTGGAGCAGGCCAAGGCGTTCTGCGCCGACTGCCCGGCACGTCGGGCCTGCCTCACCGGCGCGATCGAGCGGCGTGAGCCCTGGGGCGTCTGGGGCGGCGAGATCTTCGAGCGCGGCGCGATCGTGGCCCGTAAGCGGCCCCGGGGCCGGCCCCGCAAGGCCGACCGTACCGAGGTCGCGGCATGAACCTGACACCGAAAGCCGGTGGCAACTACATCAGGAGTATCGACATGTACACCATGCACGAAGCACTCGCGCGTGACCGAATGCGCGAACAACAGCAGCGATCGCACGACGCGCAGCTGGCGAGGGAACTCGCGGCCCAGCGGCGCTGGCACCGTGTTTCGCTGCGGGCAACCGCCGCGCACAAGCGGCATGCCCGCCGGGTGGAGCAGCTGCAGGCCCGCTAGGAACGGCCGACCGGGCACGCCCATCGGCCGAGGCGGACGTCGGTCAGACAGTTGCACACCGAAACCGGACGGCCGCCGGATCATCGCGATCCGGCGGCCGTTCGTCATCTCACCACCACTGCTGGTCGAGCTTGGCCTCGATCGACCGCACGTAGCGACGCGTGCACTCGGTGCACACCCACCGTTTGCGCGGGCCCTCGCTCGTCTCGATGATGTCGGCACACCAGATCAGCGGCGGATCCCCGTCGACCTCCGGCTCGGACGTCCGGCCGCACAGCGCGCACACCGCGGACATGCCCAATTTCACCGCGTCCGTAGCGCGTTGGCAAAGCGTTCAGCCATCGGCGAATCCCGGTTGCCACTCCTCGGCGATGGCGCGAAACGGCGCTGTGGCCTCGAGTTGGCACAGCACACCGATCGTCCCGAGGGTCACCCGGTGGATCAGCAGATACGACGGCGGGAGGTTCAGCCGCCGCGCGGCCTTCGTCTCCACCCGGCGCGGATCGGTCAGCCGCGCCGCCTGCGCGCGCATCCACGCCCGGCTGAAGGTGAACGTCTCGGCGCGCAGCGGCTCCACCATGGTGCCGAGAAAGTCCATCAACTCCTCGCCGCCGAGGGCGATGCCCGGTCGCACGAAGCCGAGCTCGCGCATCAGCGCGAGGGCGGCGTCGGCGTTGTTGTCGACGGTGAGCCGGGTCAGCCGGCCCAGGCTGCGCGGATAGCCCTCCGGCAGCCGGGCCACGGCGCCGAAGTCGACGACGCCGAGACGGCCGTCGGCCATGATCCGGAAGTTGCCAGGGTGCGGATCGGCGTGCAGCAGCCCGCAGACCTGCGGCGCGCTGTAGTGCAGCAGCGCGAGCAGCGAGCCCGCGTGGTCGCGCTCGTCCTCGGCGCCGCCGGCGATGATCGACGACAGCGGGGTGCCGGGCATCCACTCGCTGACGATCACCTTCGGGGCGCTCGCCACCACCCGCGGGATCGCGATGCGGTCGTTCCCGGCGAACCCTGCGGCGAACGCCCGTTGCGCGTCGGCCTCCTTGGTGTAGTCGAACTCCTCGAGTAGCCGCTCGCGGATCTCGGTCAGCAATGGTTTGACGTCCAGGCCGGGGGAGATGCGCGCGAACAGCCACGCCAGCTTCGACAACTGGCTCAGGTCGGACATCAACGCGACGTCGGCGCCCGGGTACTGCAGCTTGACCGCGACCACCCGGCCGTCGGCCCACACCGCCCGGTGCACCTGGCCGATGCTGGCGGCGGCCGCCGGGGTCTCGTCGAACTCGCGAAACCGTTCGGGCCAGCGGCGGCCGAACTGCTCGTCGAGCACCTTGCGCACGGTGGCTGCGGGCATCGGCGGCGCGGCCTCCTGCAGCTTGGTCAACGCCTCGCGGTACGGCGCGGCGGTGTCCTCGGGCAGCGCGGCCTCGAACACCGACAGTGCCTGACCGAACTTCATCGCGCCGCCCTTGAGCTCGCCGAGCACGGTGAACAACTGCTCGGCGGTGCGGGCCTGCAGGTCGGCGGTGACCTCGTCGGCGGAGCGCCCGGCCATCCGGCGACCCAGACCCAGGGTCGCGCGCCCGGCTACCCCGAGCGGCAGGGACGCGAGCTTGGCGGTGCGGGCGACGCGACGCTGCGGGATCTCGACGCGATCGCTCTCGTCACCACTGGCCACAGCCGCCATTGTGCTCACACCAGTTCGGCCGGCCGCGCGGCCGGTCGCCCGGGCCTGCGGCGCGGCGCGGCTCGGCGCGCTTGGCGACCCCAACCGTGGGGATCGGCGATGCAGGTGTCTGGACACGGTGGCCGGGCGCAGCTGCGATCGTTGCGCCATCTGCGCGCCGGTGAGCCCGCGGGCGACGACGACCGACAGGCCGGCAACGGCGACGACGGCATCGACTACGGCCGCATCCAGTTCGCGTAGGTGCAGCCGGACTCACTTTCGGCTGCGCGAACGTCGATCAGGACTGACCCCCAGCACGCCGGCCCGGCAAGGCAGCGTCTCGCCGGGCTCGGTCAGGTCAGCTCGAGCAGCCGGGACAGGTAGGGCAGGTGCGCCGCGGCGTCGGCCGTAGACACCGTGACCTCCCAGCTCGTCGCCGACGATGACCACGCCTTTGCGGTGCCCGTTGGCCGCGACCACGTCGGGCTCGGCGGCCGACCAGCGCAGTGAACGCACCCGTTCGAGCCGGTGCACCGCCACGTCGGTGGCCACCGCAACGACGCCGGCGCCGGGCTCGAGGGCGGGCCGGTAGGTGACGTGGGTCAGCGAGCGCGCGGTCATCAGCACGATCTCGCCGGCGGGACCGGGGCGCACGTGGTCGGCCGAGGGCGACCAGTCGAAGAACACGACGTCGTCCGGGTCGACGATCTCGCCCACCAACCGGTAGACCTCCTCGCCGGGCGTCGGGGGCGTGCTGGCGCGGCGGGCGTGGCGACCCGGGTAGAACAGCCGGGCGATCCCGCCCTGACGGCGCTCGGCCTCGGCGCCAACGGCGTCGACGGTCGTGCGCCTGCGTTCGGCCATGAGCGCGACAGTAGGCCAGCGCGCGCCGCTGACCAGGACGCCGAGCCGGACTGAACATTCCGATTCAGGAAACCTCCGGTGTGGCGAAAACCCTGTGTTTACAACGGTTACAGCCGGTGAGCGAGAGTCGTCAATCGGCCATGCAGTCGCACTCCGGGTGCGGTGGCCAGGTGCGCCGGCGCAGCCGCCAGTCGGGCGGATGCAGCTCGACGGTGGCGTCGATGACGGCCGTCTCGGTGCCGTCGAGGAAGGCCAGCGCCTGCAGCGCGGCCACCCCGGCGACGACGCCCGCAACTGCGACCGCCGACGCGGCGCCGTAGCGGGTGCCGATGCGCAACTGCACCGACAGCGCCGGCCACGCCGGGTCTCGATCGCGGCGATGCAGGTCGGCGCAGCGCAGGCAACTGGTGAAGCCGGGCAGCACCAGCGGCCCGACCACGCCCGAGTCGACCCGTAGGTCCACCGCCAGGTGCGGGGCCGCGTCGGCGTGCAGCGCCTGGCGGCGCTCGTCGGCCAGTGGGGTGTGGTGAGCGAGGATCGTGAGATCGGGTCGCTCGCCGGCCGGGCCCGGCCGCGGTGTCGGTGCCCGGAGCGGTTCGCAGCACCGCCGCCTCGGCCGCCGCGCCGTACTCGCGGCCCTCGTCGCCGGGCAGGATCCCGCCCGGTGCGGCGTGCTGCAGCCGCGCTGCCCCGGCGGCGCTGCAGTGCACCCGGCCCACCCCGGCCGCGGCCAGCAGCGCGGCGAGCGGTGCGGCCACCCGGCCCGAGCCGCAGACCTGCACCGAGGCATGCCGGCGGGCGTTGAGGATCTGCGCGGCGTCCGGACCGTGCTGCGCGGTCAGCGCGGTGAGCTCACCCGCCAGCCGCGGCGCGGGCGGGGCCACCCGCAGGTCGTCGCCGGCCGGACCGTCCGGATCGCGCGACCAGAGGTAACCTGCCTCGGCCAGGCGGCCGAGCACGTGCCGGAACTGGCCGTCCACCGGTGCCGCGGCACCCACCGGCACTCGGGCGACGATGCGACGCACCAACGGCACCGGCAGGCCCTCGACGACGACCGCGCGGTCGCCCAGTTCGAGATGCACCTCGTCGGGCGTGCGCCACAGCAGCCGGGTGGCCGGCCCGAGCATCAGCTCCGGTGCATCGTTCTCGCGCATCGGGCCACGCTCGCACACCCAGGAGGCCGGCCCGGGTTATCCACAGAGGTGGCGCCCAGTCCATCCCGATGAAGTATTCGTGTAACAAGACGGTAACCGTAAAGTGAATGTCCACACCTGTGGACGACGCTGTGCACAACCCCCTCTCGGCCCCTGTACGCGGGGTGAGTATCAGCTGGCGGGGCGCTCGCCCGCGCCGCCCGATTCGGGCTTGTCCGGCGGGTCGGGCAGATCGGTCAGGCCGCTCAGATCGTCCGGTGCGCTGAAACCCTCCACCCGCTCGCCGAAGCCCGAGCGGGATCGTCGAGGTCGTCGGCGGTCGGCAGCAGGTCCGGGTGGGCCCAGATCGCGTCGCGGCCGCTGACGCCGCGCTTCTCGGTGACGCTCCACCACAGGGCCGCCGCCTCGCGCAGCCGCCGCGGGCGCAGCTCCAGCCCGACCAGGGTGGCGAAGGTCTGCTCGGCCGGCCCGCCGGTGGCCCGCCGGCGCCGCGACGCCTCGCGCAGCGCCTCGGCGCCGGGCATCCGAGAGCCGGCCGCGGCCGCCACGACCGCGTCGACCCAGCCCTCGACGAGGGCCAGCAGCGTCTCGAGGCGGCGCAGCGCGGCGTCCTGCTCCGGGGTCTGTTCGGGGGTGAACAGCCCGCCCGCCAGCGCCTCCTGGACGCTCTCCGGGTTCATCGGATCGACGCCCTGCATCGCCGACTCGATCGCCGGCAGGTCGATGCTGATGCCGCGCGCGTAGGCCTCGACGGCGTCGAGCAGGCGCTGGCGCAGCCACGGCACGTGGGCGAACAGCCGCTGGTGCGCGGCCTCGCGCAGCGCGAGATACAGCCGCACCTCGTCGGCCGGACGCTCGAGGCCCTCGCCGAACGCGGCGACGTTCTCCGGCACCAGCGCCGCAATGCCGCCCGGGCCGAGCGGAAGGCCGACGTCGGTGGCGCTCACGACCTCCTGGGCGAGTCCGCCGAGCCCCTGCCCGACCTGCGCGCCGAACATCAGCCCGCCGACCTGGTTCATGATGCCGGCCAGCGGGTTCCCGGCGCCGAGCGCCTGCAGCTGCTCGGCCGGAATGGCATTGGACATCGCGCCGACGACCCGCGCGGCGACCGGGTCGCACAGCGCCGACCAGATCGGCAGGGTGCGCTCGAGCCACTCCATCCGGGTCCACGCCTCGACGGTCTGAACGCCGGAGGGCAGGTCGGTGACGTCGTCGAGCCACAGGTCGGCCAACCGGATGGCCTCGGCCACCGCCGTGCGCTCGCCCGGGCTGACCGGCGTTGCTGTGCCCGGCGAGGCCCTGGGACGGCGATCTGCTTGGCGAGATCCCAGTTCACCGGGCCGCCGGTCCACGACATCAGCTTCTGCAGCTCGGCGAAGAGCGGGATCTGCGCCGTGGGGTCGTTCGGGTCCTTCGGCTGGTTGTCACCTTGCCCGAAGCCGAACGGGAATCCGGTCATGGTCACACCGCCTGTCGACGCTTCGAACGCATATGTCCCACGGTAGTAGTGACGAGTCGCGGCGGCGCCGCGGTTCCGCCGATCGCCCGCGTTGCGCCCACGGCGAACGCCGCGCACCGGGTAGCGTCCGCAGCCGTGACCTGGGCGCTGTGGCTGGCGCTCCCGCTCGCCGTGACCCTTCTCGTCGCGGCGCTCAGCTGGCTGCGGGGGCGCCCGCCGCGCGAGCTCACCACCCGCCAGGCCATGCGCGCACACGGCGACTACCTGGACGCCCTCGCACAGTCGCCGCGGTCCAAGGACCGCGGCCCGTTCGCCGCCCCCCGCGACTGACCGAGCCGCGCAGCCGTGCCGGTTACGCTGCGCGGGTGGCGAGATGGCGCGGTGTTCCCCTCGAGAAGGTCCCCGGGGGACGAGCGTTCGCTGCCCTCAGCCGCCGGGTCCGGACCCTGATCGTCGCGGGCGTGTTGTTCCTGGTGTTGTTCATCCTGGCCCTGACCATGCCGGTGCCCTACGTGCTGCTCTCGCCCGGACCGACCTACAACACGCTGGGCACCGACGACAACGGCGACACGATCATCGTCATCCACGGCACGCGACGCCAAGCGCGACGGGCAACCTCAACCTCACCACGGTCAGCGTCAGCGGGGAGTCGGTCACCGCGTTCGAGGCGATCAGTCGGGTGGCTCTCGAGCGACGAGGTCGTGGTGCCGACGTCGTCGGTCTATCCGCCGGGCAAGAGCGAGCAGACGTCGACCAGCAGAACACCGCCGACTTCGTCGACTCCCAGGACTCGGCGATCGCGGCCGCCTCGTGCGAGCTCGGCTATCCCCACAAGTTCGGGGTGATCACCGTGTTCGAGCACGGGAGCCTCGAACGACAAGCTCGCACCCGGCGACGTGCTGGTCAGCGTCGACGGGCACCCGGTGACCAACGCCGACACCCTGCACGACGCGCTTTCCGGCAAGCCGCCGAACACCAAGGTCGACGTCGAGGTGACCCGGGCCGGGAAGAGGAAGACGGTCGAGATCACGCTGGGACGCCCGCAGCCCGGCAAGACCGACGGCACCCTGGGGATCACGGTCGGCACCGTGTGCGCGACACCGTTCACCGTCGACCTGGGGCTCGCCAACCAGATCGGCGGCCCGTCGGCCGGACTGATGTTCGCGCTCGGCATCATGGACAAGGTCGGCCCCGTCGACCTGACCAAGGGCCGATTCATCGCCGGCACCGGCACGATCACTTCCGCCGGCAAGGTCGGCGCGATCGGCGGCATCGCGCTGAAGATGATCGCCGCGCGGGACAAGGGCGCAACGGTGTTCCTGGCCCCGGCCGCCAACTGCGACGACGTTCGGGGCGCGATGCCCGGACGGCCTGAAGGTGGTCAAGGTCGCCACGCTGCACGAGGCCGCGCAGGACCTCGTACGGATCGAGAAGGGCCAGAGCGTCCCGGGCTGCTGAGGGTCCCGCGGGACCCTAGTCGTCGAACGTGGCGCGCAGCGCGGCGGTCAGGTTCGGCGCCAGATCCGGGCCGGTCAGCACGTCGTCGAGCGTGTCGCCCTCTTCGGCGGCCCGCAGGCGCAGCAGCGTCGCGGCCGTGCCGTCGCGCAGGACGGCGACCACCAGCCGGGCCTCGCGCCGCTCGGGATGCGTCGCTCACGGCCGCGCGAGGTCGGCCTGGGCGGGGAGATCGGCCTCGGCGGGGAGATCGGCCGGCGGACGGAGGCAGCACCAGGATCTCCTGGCACAGCGCGCAGCCGAGGACCGACTCCGGCCAGCCGATGCGGGCGAGCACCTCGTCGAGCGGGTCGTCGGGGAGGTCGTCCTGCTCGACCGGGGTGAGGACGTCGGCCGGTACCCCGTCCAGACCCAGCTCGGCGGCGGTGGCCGGGTCGTCGGCGACCGACCCGGCCGGCCCGGACCAGCGCGAACAGGGCCGGCGGCGCGGTCCCAGCCCGCGGCGTGCGACGTGCGCCTCGATCTCGGCGAGCACGGTCTCGAGCACCGTGTCTCCCTCCGCGAGCTGACGGTCTGCCTAGATCCTCACCGATGCGCGGAGGAACCTCACGCCGGGCCGGTACGTTGACTGCGACGTACCCGCAGCTGCAAGGAGACTTTGGTGTCGATGCGGCCGTCCATGCCGTCCGTGATCCTGTCGCGGCGGGTGAAGATCGTGCTGTCGGTGGTCGGCGGCCTGATCGTGCTCCTGATCCTGTCGTCAATTCACTGTCGGCGTCTACATCAACTGGCTCTGGTTCGGCGAGGTCCACTACCGCGGGGTGTACGCCACCACGTTCTGGACCCGGGTCACGCTGTTCTTCGTCTTCGGCCTGCTGATGGCGCCTGATCATCGGCGGCAACATGGTCATCGCCTACCTGCTCGCGGCCACCGTTCCGGCCGATGTCGGCCGAGCAGCAGAACCTGCGAGCGCTACCGTGCTGATGGTCGAGCCGCGCGCGACCGGCTCGTCCTCGCGGTCGCGATGGTCATCTCGTTGCTGGCCGCCGGCGCTGTCGGCGCAGGGCGACTGGCGGACCTGGCAGCTGTGGCTGCAACGGTGGCACGTTCGGCGTGAAGGATCCGCAGTTCGGCAAGCGACATCTCGTTCTTCGCGTGGGACTACCCGGTCTACCGCACTGCTGCTCGGCTTCGGCTTCACCGCGATCATCTTCTCGCTGATCCTGTCGGTGGCGATGCACTACCTGTCCGGCGCGATCCGGCTGCAGACCCCAGGTCCCGAAGATCACCCTGTCGGCGCGCCGGCACCTCACCGTGCTGGTGTTCGTGTTCATGGTGCTCAAGGCCGTCGCGTACTGGCTGGATCGCTATGGACTGGTGTTCTCCGACCGCGGCAGCAAGTTCACCGGCGCGTCCTACACCGACGTGCATGCGGCGCTGCCGGCCAAGACGATCCTGTTCTGGATCGCGATCGTGCTCGCGCTCGCGGTGCTCGGCAGCATCTGGCTGCGCAGCGCGCTGCTGCCGGCGATCGGCTTCGTCGTGCTGCTCGTGCTGAGCATCCTGATCGGCGGCATCTACCCGGCGATCGTGCAGCAGGTCACCGTCAAGCCGAACGCCAGCACCAAGGAAGCGCCCTACATCGAGCGCAACATCCAGGCCACCCGGCAGGCGTACGGGATCGTCACCAACGACGAGAAGACTCCCAGCGGCACGGTGGATTACAACGACCTACAACGCGTCGAGCACCGACCCGTCGATCAGCGCTCTCAAGGCGAGCGACGCGACCGTGTCGCAACATCCGCATCCTCGATCCGAACGTGCTGTCACCGACGTTCACGCAGCAGCAGGCGCAGCAGAAGAACTTCTACGGTTTCCCGGCGAAGCTCGACATCGACCGCTACGACGTCGACGGACGTGACGAACGACTACGTCGTCGGCGTGCGCGAGCTTGTCGGCAGCGAAGCTGAGCGGGCAGACAGACGAACTGGATCAACCAGCACACCGTCTACACGCACGGCTACGGATTCGTCGCCGGCGCAGGCCAACGAGGACGTCACCACCAGCCAGCGACTACGCCGACGGCAACATCCCGCAGACCGGATCCGCTCAACGACGCGGTCAAGTGTCCCAACCGCGGGTCTACTACGGCGAACTGGTCAGCCGACTACTCGATCGTCGGCGCCGAAGGCGCGCCGCGCGAGTTCGACGGCAACGGCTCGACACGAAGTCCACCTACACCGGCACCGGCGGCGTCTCGCTGAGCAGCTTCCTCACCCGGCTGGCGTTCGCGACCGAGTACAAGCAGACGAACTTCCTGCTCAACGACGCGGTGAGCGCCAAGGGCGCCAGGATCATCATCAACCGCGACCCGCGCCAACGGGTCGCAGAAGGTCGCGCCGTTCCTCAAGGTCGACGGCGACCCGTATCCGATCGTGGACCAGACGAGCGGGCACATCGTGTGGATGGTCGACGCCTACACGACGATGGCGAACTACCCGTACTCCGAGCGGCAGTCGCTGTCCGACCTGACCGACGGACTCGCTGACCGACGAGCAAGACGCACGGCGGGCCAGCCCGAACAGACCAGATCAACTACATCCGCAACTCGGTGAAGGCGACGGTCGACGCCTACGACGGCACGGTGCACGCTCTACGACTGGGACACCGACGGATCCGGTGCTGAAGGCGTGGATGAAGGTCTTCCCCAACCTCGTCCAGCCGAAGTCCGACGATGCCGGCAGACGATGCTGGCGCACGTGCGCTACCCGGAGGACCTGTTCGAGGTCCAGCGCGCGCTGCTCGCGCAGTACCACGTCGACGACCCGGTGACCGTTCTACAACGTCGGTGACAAGTGGACGGTGCCGAGCGACCCGATCGCCGGACGCCGCCGGCGAACCAGCCGCCCTACTACGTGCTCGCCGACGCCGCACGAACGAGCCGACGGCGAAGTCGCAGTTCCAGCTGACCTCGCCGATGAAGGTGAACAACCAGCCGAACCTGGCGTCCTACATCACCGTCGACAGCGATCCCGGGCCGGACTACGGCAAGATGACCGTGCTCGAAGTGCCGACCGGATCGGTGATCCACGGCCCGGAGCAGGTCATCCAACAGTTCAACAGCACCGACGTCGATCTCCTCCTGACATCACGCTGCTCAGGGCCGCAACGGGTCGACGGTCATCCACGGCAACCTGCTGACGCTGCCCGATCGGGAACTCGTTCCTGTACGTCGAGCCGCTCTACGTGCAGGCGCAGACGAACGGCTTCCCGTTGCTGCGCCGGATCATGGTGTACTACGGCGGCAAGATCGGCTTCGGGGAGACACTGGAAGGCGCGCTGTCCGACCTGCAACCCGGGCACGTGACGGGGCAGACGATCGACTCCGCGTCGGACCAGTCACCGACCCCGAGCAGTTCGTCGCCGGCTCCGAGCAAGTCCTCGCCGGCGCCGTCGAAGACACAGCCCGCGACCACCGAGCAGCAGGTGATCAACGACCTGAGCGCGGCCGTGACCGAGCTGAACGCGGCCTACGAGACGAAGGATCCGCAGAAGATCAGCGAGGCCCAGGCGAAGGTGTTGAAGCTCGCCAACCAGTTGCAGCAGCTGCAAGCGTCGTCGTCGGCGAGCGCGTCGCCGAAGTCGTCGCCGTCGAAGACGGGGCGCTGAGCGTCAGGCGTTCGCCACCAACCAGTCCAGCGCGACCGGGCTCGCCTCGAGCACGGAGATGTGACCGTCACGCGGGCGCAGCCACAGTTCCGCGCGCGGGCACCGGCCGAGCAGCCAGTCGGCGTGCCGTGGAGGTACGACGCGGTCCTCGCCGCCCTGGACCAGGAGCACCGGCGCGCTGATCTGCGCGGGTGTGCAGCCCCACGGGCTGACGTAGGCGACGTCGTCGTCGATCGCGCCGTCGGGTCCCTCGAGCGAGGCGTGCGCGGCATCTGCGCCCAGTGCCTCCCACGATCCGTCCAACGCCGCGAGGTCCGCGTCGGTGAACGACGACGGGTCGAACTCGGCGGTCTCGGCGTAGCGGGCCCGGGCCGCCCGGCCGACGAGTGACACCCGCAGCCCGCCGGGCGCGTGCATGCCGCCGAACCAGTCGTACTCCTCGGTGTACGGGGCGACCGCGGCCAGCGCGACCACGGCGCTCACCCGGTCTGCGAGCACGGCCGCGCAGGCGAGCGCGTGTGTCCCACCGCCCGACGCGCCCATGACCGCGAAACGGTCCACGCCGAAGGCGTCGGCGACCTGCGCGGCGTGGCCGGCGGCAGCGGCCACGCTGCGCCCGGGCGCCGGGCTGGAGCCGCCGTAGGAGGGCCGGCCGTAGGACAGCAGCCGAATGCCGCGCCGGCCGGCGGCATCGAGCAGGGGCGACAACAACGACCCGGTCTGCGGTGTGCCGTGATGCCACATGACCACCAGCTCGCCGGTCGTGTTCTCCGGTGCGCCCGAGTCGTGGGCACGCACGGTGCGGCCGTCGCCGACCTCGACGTCCCGGCTTGTGATCATCGCGCCGACCCTACAACCGCGGATCGACCGGTTCGGCGGCCACCGGCACGACCGTGCGTTGCGGATATCGAAAGCGCGGTCAATGGCCCCGCTCGACGCCGCGTTCGGACGGTCGTTGACGTAGTGCCCCAAGCGAGAACGCCTCACGCGGCCCGCGCCCGCGCGTGCCTGGGCGCCCGCGCACCAGTGCGATCGAGTCGACCTCGAGCTCCAGGGCCGCCGCGCGTCGCTGCGCGTCGGCAACGGAGGGGAAGACGCGTGCGGTGCCGACTCTCGTCGCGAAGGTCCGCGCCCGAGCCGGGTTCTTGTGCAGCAGGTACCCGAGGTCGGTGGCAGGTTCGCGCATGGTGGTGATCGTCAGCAGCACCATCGGCGACTCTCGCCGATGGGTCGGCCGGTGTCCTCCCGAATTCGTGGGCGGAGACTGTGGGCATGGATTACGAGCTCGTCACGTCCGCGCCTTGCGACGCCGTCGTGGCCGCCGCGGCGGGGCTGTTCGGACGCGCGGTCGCCGGCGGCGCCGCGCTCGGCTGGGTCGACCCGCCGAGTGCGGACGAGGTCGCGGCCCTGTTGCGCGAGATCGCCGCCCAGGTGGCGGCCCGAAACGCGGCGCTGGTACTGGCCCACTCCGGCGCCGATCTCGTCGGCATCGGTTACTGGCGCCGTTACCAGCGTCCAACGCACCGGGTGAACGCGGACCTGTCGAAGATCGCGGTCGACGCGTCGGCCCGCGGCCGCGGTGTCGGGCGGGCCCTGATGACCGCCTTGATCGGCGCCGCGCGCGATGCCGAGATCGAGGTCCTGACCCTCGACCTGCGCGCCGACAACGCGCCGGCGATCGGGTTGTACGAGTCGCTGGGATTTCGCCGCTACGGGTGCATCGAGCGATTCGTCGCGGTGGGTGAGCGCCGCTACGACAAGTTGCTGTACGCCCTCGACCTGCGGCTCACTGCGCGTACCAGGTGAGCGAGAGCGGCCGGTGCGCCTCGGCGCTGCTCGACCCGCCGCCCGCCGATCACCAGTCGGTAGTACCGGCGGCCGTCCACGACGCCGGCGACCTCGAAGCGGAAACAGCACGCGACGCCGTTGCCGGTCCCCGGGGTCAACGGGTCGCCGTACAGCGCTGCGGTGGCGAGCGTGATGTCGTGGGCGTCGGTGACGGTCACCGCGAAGTGATCTGATCCGCCTGCGCCGATGGTGCACGAGTTGTCGGGCACCGCGGCCGGCGTTATCGTCTGCCTTCTCGAGCCGGACATCGGTGATATCCGAATGCGGGGGGAATGCATGTCAGGCCCAATCATGTCCGGACCGGGTTGGTATCCAGATCCCAACAATTCCGGCATTGTGCGTTATTGGACCGGCGCGTCGTGGGCGGGCGCGCGGATGTGGGACGGATCGGCCTGGGTCGACACGACGCCGATCGGCGCCCGCGGTCCGGTGCCCGTGCCGCCTGCGTCGGCCACCGGCGCCGGCAAACCCTCGGCGCGGGTGCGCAATCGCGTGTTGCTCATGATTGCCGGCGCCGCCTTGATGATCATCGGCTGCGTGCTGCCCTGGGCGACACAGAGCAATGGGTTCGGGAGCGTGACCGTGCAGGGCACCTCCGCCGGTGGCGGTCAGGTGTCGATCGTGCTCGGGCTCGGTGTCATTGCGCTCGGCGGACTGTTTCTCGGCGGCATCATCGGGCGTTGGTCGAATATCGTTTCGCTCGTTCTCGGCGTTCTCGCGCTCGTGATCTGCCTGGCAAACATGTCGAATGTCTCAGATGTGATGGATCAGGAAAAGCGCGACGTTCCCGGATTGACCGACAGCGGCGCGGGAACGCATTTCGGCGCCGGGCTGCTGGTGTTGTTCGTCGGCTCGATCGTGGTCGTGGTGGGCAGCCTGCTGGCCTACTTCGCGGCGCGCCGCGAGCGGCGCGGCGTGGCTGCGGTCGCGCTGGCCTGACGCGTCACAGCGCGGGCAGCTCGATGACCTGGCCGGCGTAGGCGAGCCCCGCGCCGAAGCCGACGAGTAGCGCGAGCTGCCCGGCGCGGGTCAGGCCGCGTTCGGCGAGGCGGGTGAGCGCCAGCGGGATCGACGCGGCCGAGGTGTTGCCGGTGGTCCTGATGTCGGTGGCCACCACTGCCCGGTGCAGGCCGAGCTTGCCGGCGATCGAGTCAATGATGCGCACGTTGGCCTGGTGCGGTACGAACACGTCGATCTCGTGCAGGCGGACGCCGGCGCGCCGACAGGCCTCGCGGGCCAGCGCCGGTACCGATTCGACGGCCCAGCGAAAGACCTGTGGGCCGTCCATCTGCAGCCGGCCGTCGACCTCGTCGCAGGAGATCATCGCGCAGTGCGCGCCGTCGCTGCCCCACACAACCGGACCGATGCCGGTGCCGCTGCTCGACGCGGTGACGACCGCGGCGCCGGCGCCGTCGCCGAAGATGATCGACGTGCCGAGATCGGCCGGGTCGAGCAGCCGGCTCATGTGCTCGGAGGCGATGATGAGCACCCGTTCGGCGTCGCCCACCCGGATATGCGCATCGGCCGCCGCGAGTGCGTAGCTGAACCCGCTGCACGCCGAGTTGATCTCGAACCACGGTGCGTGCGGCGCGACCCGCGCGGCGATCTCCCGCCCGCGGCTCGTCCCGGTCGGGGTGCTGCAACTGGCCGTGATCACCAGGTCGACCGGCGCGGCGACCTCGGCGCGGTGCAGCGCCAAACGGGCGGCCTCGACGGCCAGATCGGCGATGTCCTCGGTCGGCGCGAGCCGCCCGACCTCGCGGATGCCGGTGCGCGCCTCGATCCACTCGGCGTCCTTCGCGAACGGCGCGCCGAGCTCGGTGCCGCTGACCGACCCGGCCGGCCGCGCCGCCGCGATCGCGATCAATCGCGATCCCGGCGGCGAGTTCGGTGTCACCCTGACCATGTACGCCCTCTCGCCGAATTGCTCGGACGTCCTACTATCCGTCGTACCGGCGAGTAGTGCGAATCCTCGGGCTCAGCTCACTGCGCGGGCCGCACCAGGGCGACCACACCGTGCCGGTATTCATCGGTGCCTGCGACGATCACCAGGTCGTTCGGGGTCCCGATCACGCCGTTGCCGAAGGCGATGCCCCACAGCCCGTCGGAGCCGACCGAGTTCCCCTTGCCGTCGCGCACCATGCCGAGCAGGGCGCCGGTCTTCGGGTCGTAGGCGTGGATCTGGCCGCCGTCCTCGTTGCCGACCAGCAGCGCGCCGCCGAAGCTGCCCCAGTTCGCGGGCGCGATGGCCATGCCCCACGGGCCGTTGAGCACCCGGCCGGTGACCAGACGTTTGATCAGCTTGTGGTGCAGGTCGTAGACGTCGATCGCGCCGTGCACCTTGGCGGTGTCCTCCAGCGGCGGCGGCGGTGCGTAGCTCACGTACACCTTGCCGGCCAAGACCGCGACGTTGTAGGGCGTCAGGCCGGCGGGCAGCTTCGGGTCGGACAGCGTTGCGATCTGGCGCCAGCGGCCGTTGTACACACGCACCGTCGAGGTCGCGTCCGCGGCGTACAGGCGCGGGCCGCGCGGCGTGTGGGCGAGCGCGAGGCCGGTGAACACCGCGCCGTCGACGCTCACGACCGGAATGGCGGCGGTGGCCGGCGGCCGGCCGGGCACCGGTGCCGGCCACGCCGCGAGTTGCCCGCCCAGGGTGTCGAACAGGAACCGGCTCGCGCTGCCGTCGGGCAGGGTGAACTGGTCGGTGTCGTTGAACACGACGCCGGTCGGGGCCTGCGGCGTGGTCACGGTCAGGCCGAGCTTGGCGGGCGCGGGATTGGTGCTGTAGAGGGTGCTCGTCGCGGTGCCGTTGTTCGCCGTCCACAACGGGGTGGGTGTCGCTGTCGGGCCGAACGCGATACCCCACGGGTTCACGAGGTCGGGGTCGGTCACCGGCGCGATGCCCGGCTGATCGGCCACGACGACGGTCTTGACGAATGCGGTGTTGCCGGCCGGGCCGGCGGCGGCCGGACCGGCCACCGCCAGCACGGCCGCCGCCGCAGCACTGATCCCGACTGCGGCGCCGTGCCGCCAGCTGACTGAACGCACAATGCCCCCTTTCTGCTTGCATCGACAACCCTCACCACGGGCACCGCCGGGTCTGTGTTCAACGCGCGACGTGCGTCACCCGGCGCTGTCACGCAATGTGCGGGTGCCGATACGGTGCTGCCGTGGGCGTTCTGGTGATGGTGCGACACGGTCAGGCGACGCTTGGCACCGGCAATTACGACGCGTTGTCCGAACTGGGGCAGCGGCAGGCGGCGGCGGTCGGCGCCCGGCTGGCCGACACCGACCTCGAGATCGGCCGGGTCGTGTGCGGATCGCTGACCCGCCAGCGCGACACGGCGTTGGCGATCATGTCCGCGATCGGGATGCCCGGTGACCGGCTCGAGGTCGACGCCCGGCTCGACGAGTACGACCACGAGGGCGTTTTCGCCGCGCACTCGTCCGGCGTCACGTTCGAGACGGCTCGCGGCGAGGTGACACCGCGTGAGCTCCAAGCCTCACTCGACCGCGCGATCGTGCGCTGGATCGACGGCGACGGCGAGTACGCGGAGCCGCACGACGCGTTCGTGGGCCGCATCATCGCGGCGATCGACGAACTGACCACCGGTCGCGGGGCGACCGTGGTGTCCACGTCGAGCGGGGTGATCGCCCTGGCCTGCGCACAGGTGCTCGGACTGGCAGCGGACCGGTGGCCGGCGCTCGCCCGGGTCGTGGTCAACGGCAGCATCACGAAGTTGATCAGCGGTCGGCTGGGCACCCATCTGTTGACCTTCAACGACCACGCCCACTTCGAGCGCGACCGGTCCGAGCTGACCTACCGCTGATCCCGCCGACGCGGGGGTCGGTGATCACGCGCGCGATCGGTCGCCTTCGACCAGAACGCGCTCTTGATCAGGTGGAGGTGAGGAATCAGGCGGCGAGTGCGAGGCCCGCGTCGGCCGCGCATTCGGGCGCGTCGTCGGTCTCGGTGCGGGTCAGCTCGGTGACCAGCGAGCGGATCAGCCGCTCGTCGCGGCAGATCGTCAGGTGCCCGCAGTCGGGGATGAGCAGGTTGGTCGCGCCGTAGCCGACGTCGTCCAGTCGCGCCGACGCGGCCGGGACGAGCCGGTCGCGGTCGGAGTAGTACGCCAGCCATCGCTGGGGCCGCCCGCGCAGCGGCGTCGTGGGCTCGGGCCGGTGCATGATGCGGGCGCAGCGGCCCGGCGCGATCCGCCCGAGCGGCGCCCCGTGGTGCGGCGTCGCGATCGTCACGGCGGTGCCGGTGACGTCGGCGAGCCCGCCGGTCACGGTGCGCCGCACGATCAGCCCGCCCATGCTGTGCCCGACCAGGTGCACCCGCCGCGCGCCGGTGCGCGCCAACGCACGCCGGACCTGGCGCACGAGCTCCGCGGAGACCTCCGCGGCATCGGTGTCGAAGCAGCTGTAGTCGAGACTGACCAGGTAGCCGAAGCCGGCCGCCGACAGGGCCACGCGCAGTGGCGCCCACACGGCCTCGCTGCCGACGTAGCCGTGGACCAGCACGACCGGGTAGCGGGTGTTGCGCTCGGCGGTGGCCAACCGGGTGTGGCAGCCGCGGCGCAGCAGCGCGCCCGGCAACTGCCGGGCCGCCGACCCGACCGCGCGCACCTCCGCCATCCGGTTCATACCGTTGCAGAGCACCGAACGGCCCGGCGTGATACGCGCGTGAAGCCAACCATCCCGACTATTCCGTGCGAGGACGTCCTATCCGTGCGTGGAGCACGGACAACTCGGCGGGGTCAGGCGACCTCGAACACCGTGGACACCGGACGCCGCGGGGTCGGCGGGAGTGCGGACCCCGGCGCGATCGGGTGGCCGACCCGCAACATCATCTGCGGGTAGCCGACCCAACCCATCAAGCCCTGCACCCGGGTGCGGAACGCGGCGAAGTCGACGGCCTGGCTCAGCGGGCAGGTGGAAAGGCCGAGTAGCTCGGCGCGCAGCATCAGCCGCATCATCGCGTGCCCGGCGGCGAGGTGGTCGGCGGGGTTGTCGAACTCGGTGAGTGTCACGGCGATGAGCGGCTTCTCGTCGACGTCGCGCTCGATCAGTTGCTGGCCGGTGACGCCCTCCTCGAAGTCGCGCAACGGGATGTCGGTGCGCCGCGGCTCGTCGGGGTCGGCGTGCGGGAACGCCTCGGCCGGGACGCCGTCGGGCACGTTGTGCACCTCAGGGTCGCGAATCCACCTGCCCATCTCGGCGCGCAGTTCCTCGTCGTGCTTCTGGATCTGGTCGGCCCAGCTCACCGCGACAGCGAGGTTGATGCGCTGGTCCTCGCTGCTGGGGAAGTCGATCCAGGCGTGCTCGTCGCTCCCGGCGCGCTGCACGATGTCGATCTCGTCGGCCGTGACGTCGTCGCGGGAGAACGGGCGGCGGTCGCTGCGGCGTCGCAGCGCCGCGTCGGCCAGATTGACGGCGTCGGCGTCGGCGTCGGGCTCGCCGGCGCCGACCGCGCGAAATCGCGCTAGGAGGTCGGTGTCGTCCGGATCGGGCAGCACGGCCGTCTCGATCTCCAGGCCGGCCGCGCGCAACCCGACCTCGGTGAGGCACAGGGCGGCGCCGCAGCTGAGCAGCATCGAGTGCCCGTCCGGGTCGGCGACGCGCAGCTGCCGCTCCCGGTCTGCGAGCAGCACGAGCCCGTCCGGGTCGAGGCGCCAGCGCCACGGCTGGGTGTTGTGGATCGACGGCGCGCGGACCGCCACCTCCAGTGCGGCCGTGACGGCCGACGGCTCGAGGCGGGCGTTCGTGCCGGTCATCGCAGCTCCCTTTTCGCCGGGCTTACGACAAACGTATCGCCCTGCGCGAGCCCGCCCGCGGACGGCTCAGCTGCCCCTGCGCACCCGCTTGAACTCCTCACGCGCGACCGAGCGGCGGTGCACCGCGTCCGGGCCGTCGACGATGCGCAGCGCGCGGGCCCAGGCGTAGAAGTACGCGAGCGGGAAGTCGTCGCTGACGCCGGCCGCGCCGAACACCTCGATGGCGCGGTCGATGACCGCGCACGCCACCTCGGGCGCCGCGACCTTGATCGCGGCGATCTCGGTCCGGGCGCCCTTGGACCCGTGCCGGTCGATCAGCCACGCGGTCTTGAGCACCAGCAGGCGGGCCTGCTCGATCTCGATCCGCGAGCGGGCGACCAGCTCCTGCACGACCCCCTGGTCGGCGAGCGGGCCGCCGAACGCGCTGCGCTCGTCGGCGCGGCGCACCATCATCTCCAGCGCGCGCTCGGACATCCCGATCGCGCGCATCGCGTGGTGGATGCGGCCCGGCCCGAGCCGGGCCTGGGCGATCATGAACCCGTCGCCTTCCTCGGCGAGCCGGTTGCTCGCCGGCACCCGCACGTTGTCGAACGCGATCTCGGAGTGACCGTGCTGGTCCTGGTAGCCGAAGATCGGCAGGTGCCGCTCGATCGTCATCCCCTGGGCGTCGCGCGGCACCAGGACCATCGACTGCTGACGGTGCGGGGCAGCGTCCGGGTCGGTCTTGCCCATGACGATGAACACCTGGCAGCGTTCGTCGGCCGTACCGGAGATCCACCACTTGCGGCCGTTGATGACGTAGTCGTCGCCGTCGCGGCGGATGCTGGTGCCGATGTTGGTGGCGTCCGAGCTCGCGACGGCGGGCTCGGTCATGGCGAACGCCGAGCGGATCGCGCCGTCGAGCAGGGGCTCGAGCCACTGCTTCTTCTGCTCGTCGGTGGCGAACAGGTGCAGCGTCTCCATGTTGCCGGTGTCCGGTGCCTGGCAGTTGATCGCCTCGGGCGCGATCACCGGCGACCAGCCGGAGATCTCGGCGACCGACGGCGTACTCGACGTTGGACAGGCCGGACAGGCTGGGCAGGAACAGATTCCACAGCTCGCGGCGGCGCGCCTCGGCCTTCAGCTCCTCGAGCACCGGCGGGTAGGCGTGCGGGCCGTTGGCGGCGCGCCACTCGTCGTAGACCCTTTCGGCGGGGAAGACATGCTCGCGCATGAAGTCCCACATCCGGTCACACGTGCCCTGCGCTGCGGGTGAGAGCTCGAAGTCCACGGATCGTCCTTTCCGTCAGGCGGATGCCGCACCATACCGACGCAGCTCCCGCCGAGCGAGCGTCATCTTGGGTACCTCGTCGGCGCCGTCGGCGATGCGCAGCATACGGGCCTGCGCATAGAGCGCGGCCAATGGAGAGTCCTGGCTCACGCCGCCGCCCCCGTGCGCCTGGATCGCATGGTCGATGACCCAGGTGGCCATCTGCGGGGCGGCCACCTTGATCGCCGCGGTCTCGATGGCTGCGCCGCGGTTGCCGACGGTGTCCATCAGCCACGCCGTCTTGAGCACCAGCAGCCGGACCTGCTCGATGCGGATGCGCGCCTCGGCGACCCAATCTGGAACACCCCCTGCTCGGCGATCGGTTTGCCGAACGGGAAGCGCACCTTGGCGCGCTCGCACACAAGGTCGAACGCGCGCTCGGCCATGCCGATCAGCCGCATGGCGTGATGGATGCGCCCTGGACCGAGCCGGGCCTGGGCGATGGCGAAGCCGCCGTGCGGCTCGCCGAGCAGGTTCTCGCGCGGCACCCACACTTCGTGGTAGCCGATCTCGGCGTGGCCGCCGTGGGAGCCGTCGCTGAAGCCGAAGACACTGGTCGAACGAAGGATGTTCACGCCCGGGGTGTCGAGCGGCACGGCGATCATCGTGTGCGTGCGGTGCCGTTCGCTTTCCTCGCGGATCTCCGTCGCGATGTTGGAGGCGTCCGAACTGGCCACCGCGGGCTCGGTCATCGAGTAGGAGGCGCGGATCTCGCCGGCCAGCAGCGGCGTGAGTCACCGGTCCTTGATCGCGGGCCGGGCGAAGTGGGCGAGCACCTCCATGTTGCCGGTGTCCGGGGCCGAGCAGTTCAGCGCCTCCGGCGCGATCCACGGACTGCGACCCGTCAGCTCGGCGATCGGGGCGTACTGCAGGTTGGTGAGGCCGGCGCCGTGCTCGGAATTCGGCAGGAACAGGTTTCACAGCCCGCGCGAACGGGCCTCGGCCTTCAGGGTCTCCATCACCTCGGGGGCGCCCCACGGCGCGGTCTCCTTGCGCTGCCGCTGATACACCGGCTCGGCGGGCAGGACGTGTTCGTCGAGGAAGGCGAGGGTGCGGCCCGGGAGGTCCTGCGCCGGTCAACTTGGGGTTAGGCCAGGTACCGACTAGTCGGTACGCTCTCTGCCAGCGTGGGCACGGATCGAGATGGGGAGCGTCACATGTCATCTGCGGACAAGCCCTGGTTGGCCCTGTACGACCAAGGCAAGCCGGCCGAGATCGAGTTCGAGTACAGCAACGCACTCGACATGTTCACGGCGTCGGTGCAGCGCTCGCCGCACTCGCCGCTCATCCAATATCTCGACTCGACTCTCACCGTCGCCGAGGTCGACCGGCGCAGCGACGCCCTCGCGGTCGGTCTGCTCGAGAACGGCGTGCGGGCCGGTGACCGGGTAGCCTGGCTACCTGCAGAACATCCCGCAGTTCGTGATCGCCATGGTGGGTATCTGGAAGGCTGACGCCGTCATGGTGTCGATCAACCCGATGTATCGCGCGCGAGAGGTCACCGGGCTGCTCAACGACTCGGCCGCAGTCGCCACGATCTGCCTGGAGAGCCTGTACGGCGAGGTCATCTCCAAGGTCAAGGACGCGACACTGCTACGCCTGGTCATCACCACCTCGGAGCTGGACTTCCAGCAGAACCCGCATCGCGGCCTGTTCGCCGAGGTCACCCGACAGCGTCACGAGGGAACGCTCGACTTCCTCGAGCTGACCGAACAACACGACGGCCAGCAGCCCCCGCCCATCGAGCTCGGCCTCGACGACGTTGCGTTCATGACCTACACGTCGGGCACCACCGGGCCGTCGAAGGGTGCGACGAACACGCACGGCAACGTCGTGTTCACCGCCCAGGCCTACGGCGACTGGATCGAGATCACGCCCGACGACGTCGTGCTCGGGGTGGCGCCGCTGTTCCACATCACCGGATTCATCGGACACATGGCGTTGTGCCTGCTCACGCCGGCGCCGCTGGTGCTCGGCTACCGGTTCGACGCTGCGGTGATCCTCGAGCTGATCGAGAAATACGGCGTGACCTTCGCGATCGGGTCGATCACCGTGTTCGTGGCGCTGATGAACGAGCCATCGGTCAAAGATCGCGGCGATCGGCACGTGGTGCTCACGTTGGCCGCCGTGGTGCTCGGCGGCGTCAACATCCTCGGCGGTCGAGGTCTCTACGTCGGAGTGGTGGGCGGCGCGATCATCCTGACCACCATCTCGACGACGCTGTCCGGCACCTCGTTGCCCGAAGCGGTCAAGCAGATCGTCTACGCCGTCGCGATCATCGCGGCGGTGCTCGCGGCCAGACAACAACAGTCGGTCTGACCGGACCGGTTCTCCAAACCACTACGGAGGTATGGATGGCAACGCCAGGCACGTTGGACATCAACATCGTCCTCGAGCAGTCCGCCAAGTACCGCAACTGGGGCAAGTGGGGCGAGGACAACGAGCTCGGCTCGATGAACTACATCACGCCCGAGATCGTCGCCGCGGCGAGCAAGCTGGTCAAGAAGGGCAAGGTGTTCTCGCTCGCACTGCCGTTGGATTCGAAGGGCCCGATGACCGGTGACCTCGGCCGCATCAACTGCGTGCACCTCATGCTCCAGGACGGCGGCGACATCGACAGCGGCGCGCAGGACCACCTGCCGACCCTGCGCTACACCGACGACGCCGTGTACCTCGTGCTCCAGTCCTCGACCCAGTGGGACGCGCTCTCGCACATCTACCACGAAGGCAAGATGTGGAACGGCTACGGCACGAAAGAGGTCAACAGCAGCCAGGGCGCGCTGAAGAACAGCATCACGGTGATCAAGGACAAGGCCGTCGGCCGTGGCGTCCTGCTGGACATGCCCCGCTACCAGGGCGTCGAAGCACTCGAGACCAGCTACGGCATCAGCGACGAGGATCTCGCCGGGTGTGCCGATAAGCAGGGTGTCGAGGTTCGCGAGGGTGACATCGTGCTGGTGCGCACCGGCCAGTTGGAGGAACGCCGCAAGGCCGGGGCGTGGGGAGACTTCGCCGGTGGCCCGGCGCCGGGCCTCGGCGATCAGCGCCTCGGACTTCTTCTGCCCGCGGCGCGTCGCGGCGGTGGCCACCGACACCTGGGGCACCGAGATGCTGCCCAACGAGACGCCGGACGTCTGGCAGCCGCTGCACATCATCATGCTGGTCAATGCCGGTATCTACCTCGGTGAGATGTGGGACATGGAGGAACTCGCCGCCGACTGCGCCGAGGACGGCGTGTACGAGTTCATGCTGATCGCACCGCCGCTCACGGTGACCGGCTCGGTCGGCTCACCGGTGAATCCGCAGGCGATCAAGTAGCGAATGGCAGTCGTGGCGCCGCCGCACGGCGGGGCCACGCATCTGTCAGGTCTTCGACACGCTCCGGCCGCGCCGCGCGGACGGCGTCGCGCCGTTGGCGGTCGCCCGGCCGCGGCGCTTCGGAGCGGCACCGGGTGGGGGCTGCAGCGACTCGAGGAACCAGTGCGACGACTCGCGCGCCATGTACTGCGCGCTGAAGCGGGCGTCGTCGCGGTACCACGTGTAGTAGTGGTGGACCAGACCGAAGAACCCGATCGTGACGAGTTCAGGCGACAGGTCGGAGCGGAACGACCCGTCGCGCTGGCCCTTCTCGATGACGCCGCGAAACGCGACGTGATAGCGCCGGCGATCGCTGCGCACGGCCCGCAGTTTCTCCGGGGACAGCCGGTGCATCTCGCGCTGGAAGATGGTGACGTCGTCGCGGTATGCCGCCGTGGTGATCACGATGTCGGTCATCAGCGCGTCCACGGTGTCGGCGGGCGACAGGTTCATCGCAAGCACCCGGTCCAGCGTGGCGAGCTCCTTCTGGATCACCCGGTGGTAGATCTCGTAGAGGAGGTCGTCCTTGGACGAGTAATAATAGTAGAGCGCGCCTTTCGTGACATTGGCGGCATCGACGATCTCCTGCACGGAGGTGCCGAGAAACCCTTTCTCTGCAAAGAGTCGAGTCGCCTCGGCGAGGATGCGGGACGTCACCGAACGCGGCTTCGGCTCGGCCGCCGCGTTTTCGCCGGGAGCCTCGTCAGACGCGCCTTTGCGGCCCGCCTTCGTCGTCGTCTTGGCCATGGCCCCCTCGGTGTTCGCGCTCCTTGTGCCTACTGCTGAAATGTACTCCGAAGTCCGAAACCGACCAGTCGGTTCACGCTGACCCACTTACGTGGAGGAGAGCACGCCCATGACCGAAACCTATCCAGAAATGAAGCGCCCTCCGACGACAGTATTCACAAGTGTCGCGCAGTTGCAGGCAACCGTCGGCGAGGACATCGGTGTCGGCGAGTGGCACGCTCTCGAACAGGACCGCATCGACCTGTTCGCGAAGGCCACCGGCGACTTCCAGTGGATCCACATCGACCCGCAACGCGCGGCCGGAGGGCCGTTCGGCGCCACCATCGCGCACGGCTATCTGACCCTGTCGCTGCTGCCGATGCTGATGTCGGAAGTGTTCGATTTCGACAACATCGTGATGACCATCAACTACGGCCTGAACAAGGTGCGTTTCCCCGCGCCGGCCCGCTCCGGCACGCAGCTGCGCGCGCGGATCGCGATGAATGGCGTCGAGCCCGTCGGCGACGACGGCAAGGGCGCGCAGGTCACGCTCGGCGCCGCGGTCGAGTCCGACGCCGGCGACCGGCCGGTGTGCGTCGCGGAGTTCGTCATCCGCGTCGTCTTCGCGTGACAAATCGGGTCGCCGCCGTCCTGTTCGACCTCGGCGGGGTGGTGTTCGAGAGCCCCATGAACGCCTTCACGGCCTACGAGGAGGCCGCCGGGCTGCCCCCGGGCTGATCCGCCGGATCAATTCCACCGATCCGGACACGAACGCCTGGGCGCGCGCCGAACGCGGCGAACTCACCCCCGACCAGTTCCGGGCAACGTTTGCGGCCGAGGCCGCCGCGCTCGGCTTCACCGTCGACGCCCAGCCGATCCTCGACGCGCTGCACGGTCGGGTGTACCCGGCGATGGTGCGGGCACTGCAGGCGCTGCGTGACGCCGGCCTGCGCCTCGCGGCGATCACCAACAACATGGAGCCGCTCGCCGACACCCGGGCCGACCTGGGCGATGTGCTCGACCTGTTCGAGGTCGTGGTGGAGTCGTCGGTCGAGGGAGTCCGCAAGCCCGAGCGCGCGCTCTTCGACGCGGTGCTCGAGCGCCTCGCCGTGCCGGCCGAGGAGTGCGTCTACCTCGACGACCTGGGCATCAACCTCAAGCCGGCCCGCGCGCTCGGCATGACGACGATCAAGGTGACCGATCAGGACGCCGCGCTGGCCGAGCTGGAACGGGCGACCGGCGTGGCGGTGCGTGGGGTCACCCGCGGTGACGGCGGTGCGAGTGCATCGGGAGGTGGCTGATCCGGGCGGGGTCGCCGCGGCCCGGTGGTGGGAGTGAACCGAGCCCGCCGCCGTCGGTGCGCTCGACGATCTCCAATTCCAGGAACGCCCGGATCGAGGCCGCGAACTCGTGCGCCTGCTCGTCCGACAAACCCGCTACGGGGCCACCATCGCAGCTGTCGCAAAGTCAACTCGCGAACCATTCAGCGCTGAATGATCAAGGGCTCCGATGTGACGGCACCGGAGCCCTTGGGCCCGAAAGATCCTTCTCGTAGCGGGAGCAGGATTTGAACCCGGCAGCGCAGTGGCGGCGGGTTCTCCACCAAACGGGATGCCGAACGCGCGGCGATCAAACTCGAGCAGCGGGCGGCGGCAGGCGCACTCGCCGATGCCTCGCGCGGAAAGCTGACCTTCGCCGCGGCCGTGGAAAAGTACTACTGGCCGGCGGCGCAACACCTCGAGCCGACCACGCTGGCCGCGTACCGCTCGAACCTGGACAGCCACTTCCTGCCGCAGTTCGGGCGGGTGCGGATGAGCAAGATCGTCGCCTCGTCGGTGCAGGCCTGGGTCAACGAGGTGTCGGCCGAAGTCGAGGACTACGAGGGCCGCGCAAGCCGCAGTTGAGTCCACGATCGGTGCGCAAGTACCACACGTTCCTGGATGCGATCTTCGAGCGGGCGATCATCGACCAGGTCGTCCATCAACCCGTGCGCGCGCACGGTGTTGCCGAAGGTGGTCAAGCAGCCGAAGAAGGCGATCACGGCGGAGCAGTTCGAGACGATGCTGGCTGAGGTCCCGCAGCGGTATCGCATCCTCGTGCTGGTGGCGATCGAGACCGGCGTCCGGTGGGGTGAGCTTGCGGCGCTGCGCCCTGTTGACATCGATCTGGGCACGGGCGAGATCCACGTTCGCCGGGTCGTGCTCGAGGTGTCGAAGAAGATCACCGGTGCCGACAAGGTGTGGAGCATCCGTGACTACCCAAGGACAACGAGCACCCCACGATTCGGATCGGCGACCCGCTCTGCCGGGACATCTGCGAGTACCTGCTGGCCACCGGCAAGCGCGGTGGGCACCTGCTGTTCGCCATGAGCGCGGGCTCGCCCGTCTCGCGCAACGTGTTCCGCACCCGGGTTTGGCTGCCGGCCATCGATCGAACGGTCCGGGACGCACCAGCCTCGCCGCGTTCGAGTCCGTCCGCCGCCGCCGTTCGTAGCGATCCCGAAAGTGTTGTGTTGTATTTAGTTCGCGCCGAACGCAACACTTTGTGAGGTAGCCTGTGCCTGACTGAAAAGTGTTGCGTTGCGTTAATTGTGCGGCGAACACCACAACTTCGTGGGCGGAGCCCCGCCCATGCCCGCGCCGATGACGACGACCGAGAACTCGCCCGCGTCCTCCGGCGCTTCATCGCCGGACCACCGCACCCCGCGGGCCTACGGGTCGACGGCGAGCTCCTCCAGGGACACCTCGAGATCGAGCGGGTCCACGTCGCTGCCGGCCGCCAGGCCGAGACTGCGCTGCAGCCGCGTCGTCGGCCCGATGGGCGATTGACCGCCGGCCCGAGTGGCGGTGCGCCTTCAGGAAGGCCGCCCCGGCCACCCGGGTGCGAGCGACGTCGTCGGGTTCATGACGAGGTACATCGTGCGGGACCCGGCCACGATCACGCTCATCAGCTCGACGTCGACAAGGCTCTCGTCGCCCGTCATCTGGTGCGGCAACCCCCGAAGCAGCAGCGGATCGGCGAACGCCATCGCGTCGTCAGTCTCCGCGTCGGTCGCGGTCAGAAGCTCTGCGGCGTCGTGCGCCATCTACTCACCCTTCGGCGGTGTCCACTCGGGGCAGCTCAGGTGGGCCCGTTCTCTCGCGGTGTGCAGAGGCCCAGTCAGCCGAGCAGGACGTCGGGCTTCGGCAGTCCGGCGACGGCGCACAGTGCGTAGTAGCCGGCGAGCGCAGCTGCACCGTCGCTGACCTTGACGACGTTGCCGGCCTCGTCGAGGTCGAGGTTCACGCCGTACATCTGGAACCACACGCGGGTGTTGTCCTCGATGCACTCGAGGGTGTGGATCGAGCCGGCGGGCTCGTACAGGAAGGACCCGGCACGGTTGACGTAGTCGTACTCCTTGTACTTCCAGGCGCCCGAGACGGTGTAGCCGAAGACCGGGCCGGTGTGGCGATGGGCGTTGAGCACATAGCCCTTCTGGAACACGTTCTCGATGATCCACAGGCCCTCGTCCTCACGGACCTGGAGCACCTTGAGGAGGTTGCCGCCGCCGATGTCGACGAAGGGCAGTTCGTCGGCGCCGATGTGGGTAGCGGCGGAGATGTCTGCGGTGAAGGTCATGGATCCGTCCCAGTCTGTCGTCAGGGGCCTGCTCGAGAATCGCTGCTCCGCCAGGTTGCACGGAGAATCCAGTTTTTGCGACCGATCGGTTTCTATCTCGATTATGACCCCTGGCGTGCCGATCGGCAACGGTGCGTTCCCGCCGATCGGTGCTGCTCAGCCGATGGCGCGGTCGCCGGTCCAGAACGGCGCGCGCAACGCCTTCTTGTCCGGCTTGCCGAGCGGCGTCACCGGGATCGAGTCGGCGACGATGACCTGCTTGGGGGCGTGCGCGGACCCCTTGCGGGCCTTGACGGCTTCCTGGATCTCGGCCTGCAGCCGGGCGATCGAGTCCTCGTCGTTCGGTGCGTCCGACCGCAGCACCACGACCGCGGTCACCGCCTCGCCGAACTTCTCGTGCGGTGTGCCGATGACGGCGACCTGTGCGACGGACGGGTTCTCCGAGATGACGTCCTCGACCTCGCGCGGGTACACGTTGTAGCCGCCGGTGACGATCATGTCCTTGGTCCGGTCGACGATGTACCAGTAGCCGTGCTCGTCCTCCCGGGCGACGTCACCGGTGTGCAGCCAGCCGTCGCGGAACGCCTCGGCGGTCTCCTCCGGGCGCTGCCAGTACCCCTTGGTCAGCAGCGGTCCGCTGACGCAGATCTCGCCCGGCTCGCCTTGGGGCACCGGGTTGCCGTCCGCGTCCAGCAGCGCCGACCGCACCAGCGGCGAGGGCCGACCGCACGACGTCAGTCGCCGGTCGTCGCCGCTGACGTGGTCGGCCCGGCTCAGATAGGTGACGACCATCGGGGCCTCGGTCTGGCCGTAGAACTGGGCGAAGACCGGGCCGAAGATGGCGATCGCCTCCTTCAAGCCGCGCCGGGTTGATGGCCGAGGCGCCGTAGTAAATGGTCTCGATCGAGGAGACGTCCCGCGTGTGGATGTCCGGGTGGTCGAGCAGCGCGTACAGCATCGTCGGCACGAGCATCGTCGCGCTGATCTTGTGTTCCTCGATCGCGCGCAGCACCTCGGCCGGGTCGAAGCGGGGGATGACGTAGAGCGTGCCGCCCTTGACCAGGGTGGGCAGGAAGAACGCGCCGCCGGCGTGCGACAGCGGGGTGCACAGCAGGAAGCGGGGGTTCTCCGGCCACTCCCACTCGGCGAGCTGGACGGACAGCATGTTCTGCACCACGGCGGGGCTGCTCATCACGCCCTTGGGACGGCCGGTCGTGCCGCCGGTGTAGCTCAGCGAGCTCATGTGGTCGGCGGGCAGCGGCGAGGCAGCCAGCGGCTGCGGCTCGAATCCGGCGGCCGCGGCGACCAGATCGCTGCCGACCCCGGCCAGCGATTCCGGCACCGGGCCGAGGGTGAGGACGCCCTTCAGGCCGGAGCACTTCGACATCAGCTCGAGCGCCCGGTCGGCGTAGTAGGGGTCGATGATGAGCGTCGAGATACCGGCGTCGTCGATCACGTAGGCCTGGTCATCGGCCGAACCCAGCGGGTGCAGGGCGATGCGCCGGTAACCGTGCAGGCTGCCCGCACACATGAGGATCAGGACCTCGGGCCGGTTCTGGGCAAGCATCGCCGTGGCGGTCTGCGTGCCGGCGTTCAACGCCTCGAGCGCCTGGGCGTACTGGCTCGTGCGCGCGGCGAGTTCGGCCCCGGTGAGGGTGATGTCGTCCAGGTGCAGCACCGGATCATCACGGTGCTGGTGCAGGGCGGCCGCGAGCACATGGCCGGCATGCATCGGGGCCCGCATCAGGTCGTCGGCCAGCGTGAACGGCAGGTCGGCGATCGACTGGTTGTGCGGTGTTGTCGCGGTCATGTCAGTTCACCAATCTCTTTGCCCAGGCGTAGTCGCCCTTGCCACTTGCACTACGGCCGACGGCGTCGACCAGGACCAGATGTCGCGGCACCTTGTAACCCGCGATCGACGCCCGGCAGTGGGTGGCGAGCTCCTCGAGCGTCGGTCCCCGGCCCTCGCGCGGGGCGACCACGGCAGCCACCTTCTCACCGAACCGCTCGTCGGGCATGCCGACCACCAGGGCGTCGAACACGTCGGGGTGTGACTTCAACGCCGCCTCGACCTCTTCGGGGTACACCTTCTCACCGCCGGTGTTGATGCTGAACGAGCCCCGACCGAGCAGCGTGATCATGCCGTCGGCGTCGGCGGTGGCGTGGTCACCCGGTATCGCCCAACGGACACCGTCCGGGTCGAGGACGAACGCCGCGGCGGTCTTGGCCTCGTCCTTGTAGTAGCCGAGCGGGATGTGGCCGCGGCGCGCGAAACGACCGATGACCCCAGATCCCGCTTCCACCGGGCGCAGGTCGTCGCCGAGCACGTCGGTCCAGTCGTTGCGGGGGAAGCGCGGGCCCTTGGTCGGGTCGATCTGGACGGAGTTGCCACCCGTCTCGGACGACCCGAACGCGTCGATCAGGGTCACCGTCGGCAGGTGCGCCTTGAGCTGGTCCTTGACCGCCTTGGAGAAGATTGCGCCGGCCGAGCTGATCGTGGTCAACGAGGCCAGGTCATAACGCGTCGGATCTCGGTCCAACATGTCGGCGAGGGGGCGAGCCATGGCGTCGCCGATGAGCCCGATGTTGGTGCATCGCTCGGACTCGACCAGGCCGCACACGACCTCCGGGTCGAACGAGTGGCAGGTGTAGACGACGATCTTGTTCCCGCTGAGCAGGTGGAAGAACATCGTCCACTGGGCGGCGCCGTGCATGATCGGCGCGATCGCCATGCTGACCGTGAGCCGCTCCTGCGGGGTGATGAAGTTCAGCAGGTCGGCCGGCGATTCGACCCGGCCGTGGCCGAACCGGTCACCGCCGAGCGCGGCGAAGAACAGGTCCTCGTGCCGCCAGATGACGCCCTTCGGCATCCCGGTCGTCCCACCGGTGTAGACGACGTAGTGATCGTCGGAAGAGCGCTCGAGTGCCGGCCGGTCGGCCGACACGGACGCTAGCGCATCCTCGTAGGCAGTGGCGAAGTCGGCGTCCGCGCTGCTGCCGTCCTCGATCACCACGAACGAGCCAAGCTTCGGGGCCCTGGGCATCACCTCGGCGACCAGTGGGGCGAAACTGCGCTCGAACACCAGCGCCTCGAGATCGGCGTTGTCGAAGACGTAGGCGAGCTCGGTGGCCACGTACCGGTAGTTGATGTTGATCGGCACGAGCCGGGCCTTCAATGCACCCAGCAGCGCCTCGACCCATTCAGCGCGGTTCCAGGCGTAGATGCCCACGCGCGCGCCGGGCTGGAGGCCGGCGGCAATCAGGTGGTTGGCCGCGCGGGTCGAGCGTTCATCGAGTTCGCCGAACGTGAGTCGCTTCTCGGCCGCGACGATCGCCTCGCGATCGGACACCTGATCCGCGACGGACTCGAAAAGATCGGCGATGTTGTAGCCGGTCATCATTTGCCCCACGGATCGAGGCTGCTCCCCACGACCCACACGCTGTGATACTGCGCCAGGGCACCGTAGGCCTGCGCCACGGCAACCCGCGCACCGTCGACCTGGTGCTCGCCGGCGGTGCCCCGCACCTGCATGGCGGCCTCGGCAAAGCGCAGCAGCCCGGACGCGCCGATCGGGTTAGATGACAGCACGCCGCCGGAGGCGTTGACCGGGAACGAGCCGCCGATCTGCGTAGTGCCGCGCTCGACCATCTTCCAACCGTCGCCCGGCTCGGCCAGGTGGTGCGCCTCGAGCCAGATGGGCTCGTACCAGGAGAACGGCACGTACAGCTCGGCGCAGTCGATCTGCTCGCGCGGCCGGGTGACGCCCGCGTGCGCGTAGGCCTCGGCGGCGGCGTCGCCGGCACCCTGCGGCCGCACCGGGTCGCGACCGGGAAACATGCCCGGCTCGGACCGGACGGCAGTGCCCAGCACCCACGCCGGTGGGCGGCCGGCCCGCGCAGCCGCCTCGCCACCGGCCTGGTCGGTGAGCACGACGGCGCACGCGCCGTCGGAGGACGGGCAGGACTCCAGGTAGTGCACCGGGTCCCACATCATCGGCGACGCCTTCACCGACTCGATCGTGATGTCGGGCAGTTTCAGGTGGGCGTAAGGGTTCTTCAGGGCGTTGAGGCGGTCCTTGACCGCGACCATCGGCCCGACGTCCGGTGGGGCGCCGTGGCGCTGGATGTAGGCCCGCATGAAGGGCGCGAAGGACCCGCCGGCGCCGAGCGCCGCGCCCTTGCCCTGGCCAAGGGCGAACTGCGCGTTGCCCTCGGACTGCTTCTGGTACCCGACGGCGAGGACGCGCTTGTGCCGGCCCGCCTCGACGAGGTGGCTGGCGACGATCCCGGTGGTACCGCCGACCGAGCCGGCGGTGTGCACGCGGAACATCGGCTTGTTGGTGGCGCCGAGGGCATCGGCGAGGTAGAGCTCGGGCTTCATGACGCCCTCGAACAGGTCCGGAGCCTTGCCGATGACGACGGCGTCGATATCGGCCCAGTCCATCTCGGCGTCCCCGAGCGCGCGGCTGGCCGCTTCGCGCACGAGCCCACCGAGCGAGACGTCCCAGCGCTTGGACTTGTGCTGCGTCTGGCCGATGCCGACGATCGCCGCGGGCTGACGAGCCATTACTGGTTTCCTTCCAACACGCAGACGAGATTCTGCTGCAGGCACGGGCCGGACGACGCGTGCCCGAGGGTGCGGGTGCGTCCCTCGTCGCGGATCTGGCGGGCTGCCTCGGCGATGCGGACCAGGCCGGTGGCCATGATCGGGTTGGCGGCCAACGGCCCGCCGGACGGGTTGATCACGACGTCCGGGCCCAACCCGAGCGCCTCGACCAGCACCGGTTCCTCGTGCGTGAACGACGACTGCAGCTCGGCGACCTGGATCGGTGCCTCGTCGACGTGGGCGGCCTTGCCGGCCAACCGGGTCGACTCGGACACGAGCAGGTCGCGCGTGCCGGGGTAGTGCAGGTCGGTGTAGTGCGCGATGCCGCTGATCCAGGCCGGACGGGCGCACAGTTCCTTGGCCCGCTCGGCGCGGGCGAGCACGACCGCGCAGGCCCCGTCGGTGATCGGCGGCAGGTCGTGGCGCCGCAGCGGGGCCCGGACGGTCGCCTCGGCGAGCAGTTCCTCGACGTCGAAGTCGCCCGTCACCTGGGCGTCCGGGTTGTCGATGGCGTCCCGGCGGGTGCGGGCGGCGATCTCGGCCAGTTGCCGTTCGGTGACCTTGCCGGCCGCCAGCAGGGCCTGGGCCTGGAGGGCGGCGAGGCTCAGCGCGTCGGCCCCCAGCGGTGCGAGGTAGTACGGATCCATCTCCATCGGGTAGATCAGCTCCGGGTCACCGGTGGACGAGCGGCCGCAACCCATCGCCATCGCGATGTCGATGTCGCCCTCCTGCAGGCGGACGTAGGCCTCGTAGAGCGCCCAGGCGCCGTCCATCTCGACGTGGGAGTCGCGCTTGGGCGGCCAAGCACCGAAGACGTCGGTGTGCTGGACGAAGGAGAACGCCGCACCGGCCACGTAGTCGACGCTGCCGGTGCAGGTGAAGTCGAGGTCGGCGCGGGTCAGGCCGAGCCGCTCGCACGACTGCGAGACAACGTCCAGCAGCATCCGCGCCTCGGTCTGGTCCGTCCGGCGCACGAGCGGGGAGATCGCCCACCCGATGACGGCGATGTCGTCGGGGTTGTCACCACGGGTCATCAGCAGATCCTGTTCACGAGGTTGGGGTCATCGACATCGGGCTCGCCGGTCGGGGCCCAGCCCACGAGACCCGGTTCGCGTTGTTCCTTGCCGTCGTCGGCCTCGTCGCCGGCCCACTTCGCCTTGACCCGCATCCCGATCCGGATGTCCGGGGGCGGCACCTCGAGCAGGACCTGGTAGCCGAGGATCACGTCGGTGCCGTCGAGCAGGACGTGGACGCGGGAGAACGGCTCGGTCTCGGTCTGGCCGGGATACTGCGTCGGCCTCACGATCGTGTAGTTCGTGAGGACGCCGCTCTGCGGCAGGTCGATCTCGTGCTCGGCGTCCAGCACCAGGGAGTCGATCGGGCAGATCTCGCGGCCGCCGGTGTAGGTGCGTCCGCATTCAGGGCATTTCAGCCCGAGGAAGCGTCCTTCGCGGGTGGCCCGGGCAGCCCGCACCGCGTTGGCCAGTACCGGCGTCACGTAGGTGATCGAGGCGGCGTAGTCCATCATCGTGACCGGCTGGGCCGCGCCGTCGCCGCCACCACCGGAGGCCTGCTCACCCGGTACGAACGCTTCGATGTCGGTGATGTGGCCGACGCGTTCGGCCCGCCAGCGCGGGGCCACCCGTAGGCCGACGGACATGGCGTCCGCGGAGCCGGCATCGACGACGTGGACGAGGGCGTTGGTGGCTCCGTCGAGCCGGATGGTCGCGAACGCGAACGGGTGGTCGAGCGGATGCTGCACGCTCGGTACCGACGACCCACGACCAGCTCTCGACGGTGCCCGCGGGCCCGACGTCGACGAAGTCGTGCGCCAGTTCGACGCTGGTGCGCGGATCCCATTCCAGCGGCGGGCAGAGAACGTCGTCCCCGGACCGGATCCCGATGATGCGCTGCTCGGTGAGCGCCGTCATGAACGCACCGATCACCGGCCCCAACGAGCGCTTGTACGGAAAGGTGATGGTGCTTTCGACTGTGGCGGTCATGGGCAGGCTGGGTCTCCTGGCTCGTGGTGGCCTGGCTGGCGGTGCCGAGCGGACGCGCTGGAACAGCGCGTCCGCCTACGTGCTGGTGGTCCTCGGCGGCCCGTCCAGCGAGGGGCCCGCTCCTCGATGAAGGCCCGGGGACCCTCGTGGATGTCCTCTGACGCTACCGCGGCCGATTGACCCTGCCGCGTGAGCGTCCACAACTCCTCGTCGTGCGCACTCTGCGCCGCCAGGACCACGGGGCGCGACTCGCGTACGGCGATCGGGGCATTCACGGCAAGGCGACTCCCGAGCGCGATCGCGGCCGTGACGGCCTGGCCGGGCTCGACGAGGTCGTTCACGAAACCGAGATGGAGCAACCGGAACAGCGAACCACCAGAGGCGATGAGCGCCCGCTTGACCTCGGTAATGGCGAGGGAAGCTGCGGTCGACGCGACCACCAGGTCGCACGCCGTGGCGATCTCGGCCCCGCCGGCCGCGGCCGGACCGTCGATGGCAGCGATGACCGTCTTGGTGCGCTCACGTTCGACGAACCCGGCGAAGCCGCCGCGCTCGGTGGTCACCTGCAGGCCCTCGCCGCGGGCGACCGCCTTCAGATCCGCGCCGGCGCAGAACACCGGACCCACCCCGGCCAGGACGCGCGACCAGCACGTCGTCGTCGGCCTCGAGCGGGTCGAGGGACGCCTCGATGCCACGAGCGACGTCGCCGTCGACGGCATTTCGTGCGGACGGTCGGTTGATGGTGATCACTGCGACCTTGCCGACCACCTCGTACTCGACAGTGGCCGGAGGGGACTGCGTCACTCGCACGCCTCGAGGATGTGACGATGGATGTGCTGGCAGCCGATCTCGTTGCGCCCGAGGATTACCTCGTCATGCGCCGCCGCGGCGATGCCGTGCCCGCTCGCCTGCATGACAGGTCCGTCCTCGTCACGGATGACGGTCTGGATGCCCTTGATGTATTCCTCGCGGCCCACGTCCTGCAGCATGTCGTTCAGGTAGACGGTGTGCCGCAGGAACGAGCGGTCCGGCGTCCCCGCGGGCAGGCCCTCGATCAGTTCCACACCGAACGGGCTGGTCGCGATGACGAGGTTCGGATAGACATAGAACAGCTGCGTCACGAGCTCGATCCCCGGCGGCGGCGGGTCGAGCCGCATCATGGTCCGGGGGACACCCAGCCGGGCGTGTCGACCCAACTCGTCATAGCTCACGATGTTGGCGATCGAACCGCGACCGACCATGGAGTCGGAGTGGACGAAGGGGAAGTGGTACGTCTCGTAGAAGGCCTCCATGAGGCACTTCCAGTTCGCCTCGACCGGCACCTCGATGACGCCGGCGGCGCGGTTGTTCGGGTCGACGTATTCCTCGAGCAGGGCGGCCATCGGCCCGAGGTGGGCGGCCACGTCGATGGGGGTGTTCGCGTCGGCGGGATTCTGGCGACACCAGATGAACCCCGAGCCTTCGGCGCACGAGAGTTCGAACAGGCCGAGCTCACCGGTGTCGACGTCGTCGAAGCCCGGCCGGCCCGGCAAGGAGGTGAGGTGACCGTCGTTGCCGTAGGTCCAGCCGTGGTACGGGCAGGCGAACTTCGTGGCACAGCCGCTACCTGTCGCGACGGTGGCGCCGCGATGCCGGCACACGTTCAGCAGGACATGGGCCACCCCGTGCTCGTCGCGACTGATGATGACGGGGCGACCGCTGGCCAGCTTGCGGGTGATGTAGTCACCCGGCTCGGGCAACGCTCCGGTGGGCGCGATGGGCAGTGGGGTCGCGTCGAAGACCTTCACCTGTTCCGTCGTATAGACCTCGCGATCGCGGTAGCGGCTCATCGGGATGCGCATCGTGGTGTCGGCGTACTCACCCTTGCGGGCTTCCACGAGTGCCTTCACCCGCGGGAACAGCGTGTCGTACGACCGAGCCGGGGCCCCAGGAGCGGGGTAGTCGCGCAGCGTTCCATTGTCGATGGCTTCGTCGGCGAGGGTCATGTGTGCAATCATACATCTGTCGTATGAGTGTGTGAAGCGGAGATCAGTGGCTACTCGCGGTTGGCAGGGGAACCCGCCGTCGGACGACGTCGAGGCGCGGGCGCGGATCGTGGCGTCCGCCGTGCGTTGCGTGCAGCGGTTCGGCGTCGACCGCACCACCCTTGCCGACGTCGCCGCGGACATCGGCGTCACCCGGCAGACGGTGTACCGGCTGTTCCCCAGCACCGAGGCGCTACTGGTCGCGGCGGGGCGCGCCGTGGCCGACGACTTCATCGCCCTGCTGCACGGCCACGTCGACGACATCCAGGACCCGATCGAGCTCGTGGTCGAAGCTCTCGCCTTCACCATCGAGCACCTGCGCGAGCACACCTATCTCGGGCTGTTCCTCGCCGACGCCGGGCCTCGTCAGCGAGGGGTCACCTCGCCGCAGTCCCGCGCGTTCGGCGCCGAGATACTGCGGACGTCCGGCGTGCAGTGGCACGAGTCGCAGCTGGAGGATCTGGCCGAGTTCATGCTGCGGATCGTCACGTCGTTCCTCGTCGACCCCGGCCAACCGCCGCGCAGCAGTGTGATGCTGCGGGCGTTCCTGCGTGACTTCCTGGGGCCCGCCGTCGACCGGGTGGCAATCGTCCCCTCGACGGCCTGACCGGCGCCGCCCGTGGGCGACGCGGATTAGTGGTGCTGGAAAGACGGCCCGATCGCGTCAGAGTGCGGCGATCTCCGACTTCACGGCCGCGAGATCCTCGGCGGGCAGCTGCCCGCCGGCCATCCCCAAGACGGTGCCGTACGGCATGCCCTTCGCCATCTCCAGCATCGGGTGGTTGGCGATCGACGGCGAGAATTTGGTCAGGATGGCCAGTGCGTCGGGGTCGGCCAGAATCTCGCCGAACGGCGTTGCGTCGTTGAACTTGCCCATGTGTTGGGTCCCCTCTTCGTGGTCCACGCACAATACGACGGTGCGATTTGCGGCAGCAATAGTGGGTGGGGTTGCGCCAGCAATGTGGGTGGCCGGGTTCAGAGGTCCCCGGTTCTGGCGTCGAGGTGCTCACCGAGGCGCAGCAGCTGGGCGGTGGCCCCGCCGAGCAGGAACTCCGTTCGCTTCGCGGCGGCGAAGTAGCGCGGCGTCTCGGCGTCGAGATCGATGCCGGTACCGCCGTGGATGTGCACCGCTGTATGAGCCACCCGGTGGCCGGCCTCGGCCGCCCAGAACTTCGCGGTCGCGATCTCGGCGGGCGACGACAGCGCGGACGCGATGCGCCAGGCGGCCTCCCACATGGTCAGCCGCACACCTTCGACGTCGATGTAGGCATCAGCGAGGCGTTGGGCGACGGCCTGGAAGGAACCGATCGGGCGGCCGAACTGCTCACGCGTTTTCGCGTAGTCGGCGGTCAGTTCCAGCGCACGTTCGAGCACACCGAGTTGGTAGGCACAGGCCGCGATCGTCGTCCGCGCGACAAGCCAGTGGACGACGTCGCCGCCCGCGACGAACCGGTCAGCGGGCAGAGCCACCCGCCCGAACGTCAGGGAGGCCACCTCGTCGTCGTCCAGGCTGCGCTCGGCGACGATCGAAACGCCTTCGTCGGCCGGCAGCACCAGGAACAGCGCGGGACCGTCGGGCGTGGTGGCCGGGACGAGGAAGGCGTCCGCGATCGTGCCGAACGGCACCACGGCCTTGGCGCCGGTCAGCACCCAGTCGGGTCCGTCGGGCTCGGCGACCGTCGAGAACTCCTCGATCCCACCCAACTGTTCGGTCAGCGCCGCGGTCAGCACCAGCGAGCCGGCTGCCGCCGGCGTCGCCCAGTCCGTGCGCTGCGCGTCGGTACCGAAGTGCGCGATCGCCGCGGCGGACACGACGCTCGTCAGGTAGGGGACTGGTGCGACCGCTCGACCGAGCTCGACGAGGATGAGGCACTGTTCGATGAAGTCGAAGTCCGTGCCGCCCACCGACGAAGGCAGAGCGGCAGACACGACGTCGACATCGGCAAGGGCCTTCCACAGCGCCCGGTCGAAGTGCGGCTGGGTGGCCTCGACGGCCTTGCGCCGTTGCGTGGTCAGCTGCGTGGTCACGATCTCCCGGACCAGGGCGGCCAATTGGAGCTGTGTCTCGTCGAACGTGAAGTCCATGGTGCTCACCTTCGGCTCGCGGGCAGACCCAGGCCGGCCCCGGCGATGATGTCGCGCTGGACCTCGTTGGTCCCCGCGCCGAAGGTCATGACGAGGGCCACGCGGAACGACCGCTCGACGCGCCCGTGCAGGACCGCCGCGGGCGAGCCGGCGCGCAGCGTCCCGTTCGCACCCAGGATCTCCATGAACCCGCGGTAGGCCTCCAGGACGAACTCGGTGCCGAACACCTTGGTCGCCGACGAATCGGCGGGGCTTACCGCGGCGCCGGACGCGATTTGCCAGTTCTTCAGCCTGATGAACTGCAACTTGGCATGCGCCCGCGCCAGGTGCAGTCGCACCCACTCCTGGTCGATCACGCGTCGGCCGTCGGGCAGGTGAGTCTGCTGCGCCCAGTCGCGGACGTCGTTCAGGGTCCTGGCCACGGACGCCGAGGGCGTGAGGGCGACCCGTTCGCGGTTGAGCTGGTTGGTGATCAGCGGCCAGCCCTTGTCGATCTCGCCGACGAGGGAGGACGCCGGGACGCGGACGTCGGAGTAGTAGGTCGCACTGGTCGTCTCACCGGACAGTGTGGGCACCGCCGTCCAGGAGAACCCGGGCGCGTCGGTGGGCACGACGAAGATCGACAGGCCTCGGTGTTTGGGGACGTCAGGGTTCGTGCGGCACGCCAACCAGACGTAGTCGGCGTACTTGATCAGCGACGTCCACATCTTGTGGCCGTTGATGACGAAGTCGTCGCCGTCGCGGACCGCGGTCGTGCGCAGGGCGGCCAGGTCGGTCCCGGCGTCAGGTTCGCTGTAACCGATCGAGAAGTGCACATCGCCGCTGGCGATCCTGGGCAGGAAGTACGACTTCTGCTCGTCGGTGCCGAACTGCATCAGCGTCGGGCCGACGGTGTTGACCGTCAGCACCGGGAACGGGACGCCGGAGGCGGCCACCTCGTCGGTGAAGATCAGGTGCTCGAGCGGTGTCGCGCCGCGACCGCCGTACTCGACCGGCCAGTTGAGCGTGAGCCAACCGTCCTTGCCCAGTTGCCGCACCGTGTCCTTGTAGACCTCGACGTCTCCGTGATCGCCCTCGCTCGCAGCCAGGGCCTCGAAGCGGTCCGGCGTCATCAGTGCGGCGAAGTAGGACCGAAGTTCGTCCCGAAGACGTTCTTGCTCCGGTGAATAGGCGATGCGCATCCGTGCCTTTCCTGGTGCTGGTACCCGGCCGACGCGATCAGCGCCGCGGCGTCCTCGACATCGACACCGGCAGGTTGTGCAGGCCGTTGTTGAAGTTGGAGACCTTGCGGACGGCGGGCCCAGCCTGCCCTATGACAGGAAATTGTTCCAGCAGGCTCTGGAAGAAGATCTGACCCTCGAGCCGGGCCAGGTGTACGCCTAGGCAGTAGTGCTCACCGATGCCGAAGGCGATGTGCTTGTTGGGCGATCGCCGGATGTCGAAACGCTGCGGGTCGGTGAAGACCTCCTCGTCCCGGTTGGCCGACGTGTAGTACATGACCACCTTGTCGCCGGCACGGATCTGCTTGCCGCGCAGCTCGATGTCGTGCGTCGCGGTCCGGCGGAAGTAGTGCAGCGGGTTGGCGTACCGCAGGATCTCCTCGACCGTCGACGGCACGAGCGACCGGTCCGCGCGAACCGCCGCAAACTCGTCGGGGTTCTCGAGCAGCGCGAGCAGTCCGCCTGCCAGCATGCCGACGGTCGTGTCGTTGGCGGCGGTGAAGATCTGTACGAAGAGCATCGCGAAATCCAGCTCGCTGATCCGCCCGCCGCCGAAGTCCGCTTCGAGGATCAGCGTGGTGAGGTCGGCCGGCGGGTCCTCCTCGGCTCGCCGCGCCGTGGCGAGTTCGAACGCGTAGACGCCCAGGTCGCTGACGGCACGGATCTGGGAGTCGCCGTCCTCTTCACCGCGGCCTGCGAGGGCGGCCAGCTTGTGCAGCCGCTCCCAGTCTTCTCGCGGCAGGCCGAGGAGTTCGCCGATGATGCGCGCCGGCAGGTGGTCGGCCACGTCGGCGACGAAGTCGACCTCACCGTCGGGCACTGCGGTCAGGATCTCGTTGGTGATCACCCGGATGCGTGCGTCCAGACCGTCGATCGCACGACGCGTGAAGCTCTGAGTCAGGGGTTTGCGCATCGCCCGGTGCCGCGGCGGGTCCATGCCGAGCAGCATCAACCTCATCTTCTCCATGCGTTCCTCGTTGAGGTCCTCGGCCATGATGCCGCCGATCTCGGAGGAGAAGACGTCGTGACGGCGGGAGGCCATGTCGACGTCCGCATGCTTGAGGACCGCCCAGTACCCGGGCTGACCGGGGATGTCGACCCAGTGCACCGGGTCGGTCGCGCGGAGCTCGGTGAACACCTCGTGGGGCGCGCCGTCGATGTAGGTCTGGCGCGAATAGATGTCAACCGGCGGGCTGCTGATCGTCATGACTTCCTCATCGACTCCTGGTGTGCTTGTCCCGCTGCTCAATGTGTGTCCTTGGCGAGGCTCCGGAGAGCGTCGGCCAGCAGTTCGAGGCGCTGTTCCTCCAGGCCCGGCCGCGGATAGGTCGCGCTGAAGATCGCCTCGGCCTCGAACATGTGCACGACCGACGTCACCACCACGTGCATGTTGTCCGGGCTGAGCCCGAGCACCTGCCCCAGGGGCGCCGAGGACGTCTCGACCGCGTTAAGCGTTGCGGCAGTTACGGCGTGCAGTCGTTGTCGCAGCTCATCGTCGGTGCGCGCCGCGACCAGCAGTTCGAACCACACCGCGCGGATGGGTTGACGAGCCTGGTCACGCGTATAGCGCAGTACCTCGACCGGGTCGATGTCCACGTCGGCGAAGCGCTCCTCGGCCTGTCTCAGCTGGCGCCGGCCGACCTCCTCCGCGGCGGCAACGACGAGGTCCAGACGGGAGTCGAAGTGGCGGAACAGTCCGCCGCGGGACACGCCAGAGCGCTCGCAGATCTCACCGAGTGAACAGCGCGCGTAGCCCACCTCCGCGATCGCCTCGATCGTCGCGTCGACCAGCCGGGCGATCGTGGCCTCCCGCCGTTGCTGCTGCGTCCGGCGCGTCAGCGCGACGGGCGGTGCGCTGAGGACCATGCTCAGATAAAAACCGATCGGTCGCCAAACGTCAATAGACCTCACGGCCCACCGCACCGGTCTGGACGGCCACCACTGCGCGTGCAGGCAGTGCGACGGCGCACAAACGGTGTGGCTATGGTGCGAACGTCGGCCGTGCCGCCCTGAAGCAGTGTCGCCGAGATCTCGGGAGCGTCTTTTGACCACCTACGCGCAGAGCACCATCACCTTCCCGTACAAGCGCTCGGTCGGCCCGGTGACCGGGGCGTTCCTGTCGTCGCTCACGGAGAAGCGGATCCTCGGGACCCGCAACGGGGACACCGTCTTCGTCCCGCCTATGGAATGGGACCCGGCGAACGGTGCCGAGCTGCCGCGCGACCTGGTCGAGGTCGGGCCGGCAGCGACGGTCGAGTCGTGGACGTGGGTGCCGGTGCCGTCCGTCCAGCACCCGCTTGATCGACCGTTCGCGTTCGCCTACCTCCGTCTCGACGGGGCGACGAACCCGTTGCTGCACGCCGTCGATGCGGGCTCACCCGACGCGATGTCCGACGGCATGCGGGTGGCGCCGCGGTGGCGCGCCGAGCGGGTCGGCCACATCACCGACATCGAGTGCTTCGTGCCGGGTGAGACGCCCGAGACGAACGGCGTCGACGGCGGTCCGGCTGAGCAGCCGGTGACGATGATGGATTACGTCGCCTCGATCACGTACTCCAACCCGGTGACGCTGATGGCCGAACGGGCCAACGCCGCGGCCCTCGAGCACCGTCTGCTCGGGGTGCGCTGCCCGGTCTGTGACCGTGTGTACGTGGCCGCCGGCGACCGGGCGCAGTGCCCGATCGACTCGCTCGTCCTGGGACCCGAGCACGAGGTCGAGTTGAGCCAGATCGGGACGATCACCAACTTTGCCGTCGTCTCGCCGACCCAGTACCCCGGTCAGACCGAGACCGAGACGTTCGCCCGCGTGTTCGTGCTCCTCGACGGGTTCGACGTGGTGCTCGGGTACCAAGGGGTGGTGGATCTGCCGGTCCCGGAAGTGAAGATCGGCAAGCGCGTGCGGGCCGTCTGGGGTTCACCGGACTTCAGGGGCGGCGGTGACCGTGCAGTGCGGGGACTGCTGGGTTGGAGCCCGACCGGCGAACCCGACGTCGACAATCCCGAACTAGTGAACCGGATCTACTGATGACTGCGACCACGACGCGAAAGCACAGCACGGACATTGCCGTGATCGGTTGGGCGCAGACGCCGATGGTGCGTCAGACCGATCTCACCGAGGCGCAAATGCTGATGGCGGTGATCACCGACGCGCTGACGCCGCTGGGGCTGACCCGCGCCGATGTCGATTTCACCTGTCTGGGTTCGTGTGACTACATCACCGGTGAGGCGTTCTCGTTCGTCATGAACGTCGACGCCATCGGGGCCTGGCCGCCGAAGCAGGACTCGCACGTCGAGATGGACGGCGCCTGGGCCCTGTACGAAGCGTGGCTGCGCCTGCAGGAGGGCGACATCGACATCGCGGTGGTCACGGGTTCGGGTCGTTCGTCGACCGGCGACCCGACCCTGATCTACCCGATGGAGATGGATCCCTACGTGCTCGCGCCGTTGGGCGCCGACCTCGTCACCTTCGCGGCGCTCCAGGCCCGGGCCCTCATCTCGGCAGGTCTGGCCGATGAGCGCTCGATGGCCGAGGTCTCCGTCCGTTCGCGCGGACGCGGGACCGTCGACGAACTGCTCATCGGCGAGTACGTCCGTCAGCCGCTGCGGCGGCACGACCTGCCGCCCATCACCGACGGTGCAGCGGCGATGGTGCTTGCCACCGGCGCGCGGGCCCGGCAATTGGTCGAGCGGCCGGCCTACATCACCGGCTTCGACCACCGCACCGAATGCCACAACCCGGCGTTCCGGCGCCTCGACGACTCGCCGTCCACCCGGATCGCGGCGCGGGAGGCGGGCGTCGGCGAGGGCCCGATCGAGGTGGCTGAACTGCAGGCGTCCTTCACCCACGAGGAACTCCTGTTGCGGCACGTGCTCGAACTCGGCGACGACGTACAGGTCAACCCGTCCGGGGGCGCACTGAAGGCCAACCCGATCATGGCCACCGGCCTGTGCCGCATCGGCTACGCGGCCGACCACATCTTCGCCGGCGGCACCCGTGCCCTGGGCCATTCGACCAGTGGACCGTGCATGCAACAGAACCTCATCTGCGTCCTGGAGGGGCGGTCGTGATTCCCGCTGCCGTGGTCGGCGTCGGTCAGACGCACCACAAGTCCCGTCGCCAGGACGTGTCCTTCGGCGGGTTGGTCCGCGAGGCCGTCTTCCGCGCGCTCGACGACGCCCACATGACGATGGCCGACATCGAAGCCGTCGTCCTGGGCAAGGCCCCAGACCTGTTCGAGGGCGTGATGAAGCCCGAGCTCTATCTTTCCGACGCGCTGGGGGCCACCGGCAAGCCGATGTTCCGGGTGCACACGGCCGGCTCGGTCGGCGCCACCACGGGTGTGGTCGCGGCGTCGCACGTGCAGGCGGGCAAGCACAAGACCGTGCTGGCGGTGGCGTTCCAGAAGCAGTCCGAGGGCAACGCCCAGTTCGCGCTCGGCGCCGGTCGCGGGGCGGCCCTCGGCGCCGGCGGCGCCTTCGCGCCGTTCGTGCGCGCCTACATCCAGCGCAGCGGCGCACCCGAGCACATCGGGTGGAAGGTGGCGGTCAAGGACCGGCTCAACGCGCTCAAGAACCCCTACGCGCACCTGAAGATCGAGGACATCTCGATCGAGAAGGTGAAGGCCTCGCCGATGATGTGGGACCCGATCCGCTACCTCGAGTCGTGCCCGTCGTCCGACGGTGCGTGCGCCGTCGTGATCACCGACGAGGACGGCGCGAAGGCTGCGGCCGCCGACGGCCGACCGCCGGCGTGGATCCTCGGCACGTCCTCCCGCAGCGAACCGCTGAGCTTCGCCGGCCGCGACCCGGTGCGGCCGCAGGCGTGCTTGATGTGCAGCGAGGACGTCTACAACCAGGCCGGCATCACCGATCCGCGCAAGCAGATCGACACAGCCGAGCTGTACGTCCCATTCTCGTGGCACGAGCCGCTGTGGCTCGAGGCGCATCACATCGCCGAGGAGGGCGAGGGCTGGAAGATGGTTGACGACGGCTCGACGGAGATGGGCGGCTCGTTCCCGCTGAACGCCTCCGGCGGCGTCCTGTCGTCCAACCCGATCGGCGCCTCCGGCCTGCTTCGCCTCGCCGAGGCAGCCAACCAGGTCCGCGGCGCGGCGGGGGAGCACCAGGTCGACGGTGCGAAGGTCGCGCTCGCCATGGCCTACGGCTCGCCCAACCAGTACTTCTCGATGTGGATCGTCGCGACCAGCCTCCAGCCGTTCGGCTGAGCGGGCCCGTCCGCACACGACCCTGCCGCCGTACCTAAAGGTAGGAGCCCCGATGGCCATCCCCGCGCAGCGCGACGTCCAAAGATCGTCGGAGCAGCTGGCTGCGTGGTTGTCGAAGAAGGTAGGGCACAGTGTCGCGCTCGGCGACTTCGCCGGTAGCGACGCGACGGGGTTCTCGAACGAGACGATCATCGTCGACGCGTCTTACGACGGTCGGGTGGACCGTCTGGTCGTGCGGGTGGCGCCCACCGGCTACACGCTGTTCCCGGACGCTGCGTTCCAGGTGCAGCACGACCTGTTGGTCATGTTGGCTGCGCAGACCGCGATCCCGGTCCCGACGGTGCGCTGGCACGAGAGCGATGCGTCGGTGCTCGGGGCGCCGTTCTTCGTGATGGGCTTCGTCGACGGGATCGCCCCGCCGGACAACCCGCCATACTCGGTGCAGGGTTGGTTGAAGGATGCGTCGCCGGAGGTGCAGGAGCGGGTCTGGTGGTCGACCGTCGACACCATCGCCGAAGTGGCGGCGCTCGACCCCGCGTCGCTTGACCTGCCCGGGCTGCTCGACGGGCTGGACGCGCAACTGGACTACTACGAGGCGTTCATGGTCGACGTCGAGAAGGACGAGGAACTTGTGGTGGCCCGTCGCGCGTTCGCGTGGTTGACGGCGAACAAGCCGCAGGACGACGAGGTGGTGTTCTGCTGGGGCGATGCGCGGCTGGGCAACGTCATGGTTTCGCCGGCTGGAGAGCGACTGGCGGTTGTCGACTGGGAGATGGCTTGTCTCGGTTCGCCGAGTGAGGACCTGGCCTGGGCGTGGTTCCTCGACCGCAAGCAGTACGACGGTCCGGGTCTGGAGCGCCTGCCCGGTTTCCCGTCGAAGCAGGCCACCATCGCGCGCTTCGAGGAGCGCAGCGGGCGCAGCGCGGCGGCGTTCGACTACTACGAGGTCTTCGCCGGCTTCCGGCATTCAGTGATCATGGGTCGCCTGGCCGTCATCTTCAAGGAGTGGGGAATGGTCCCGCCCGACAGCCCAATGGCCCATCAGAACGCGGTTACCCGGGTCACCGCCACCATCCTCGACGAGATCGGCGCTCCCTGATGCTGTCACCGCTGGATGATCTGCCCATCCACCAGGTCGCCGAGACGATGGCGACGGTCGGCACGACCGACCGCAACTTCTACGACCGCTGCTACTTCTCGTTGCACGGGTCGACCGACGACTTCTTCATGGCCATGGGTCTCGGGCAGTACCCCAATCTCGACGTGACCGACGCCTTCGTCTCCGTCTCCTACCGCGACACGCAAACTGTCATCCGGGCCTCCCGTCCGCTCGGGCTCGATCGCCTGGACATGCAGGTCGGCCCGCTGCGGGTCGAGGTCATCGAAGGCCTCAAGCGCGTCCGGTTCGTCTGCGAGGAGACCGACGGCTTCGCGCTGGACGCGATCTGGGAGGGCACCGTCCCGGCGTTCGAGGAGCCGCGGATGATCATGGAATCCAGCTTCGGCCGGCAGACCCTGAACACGATGCGGTTCCTGCAGACCGGCACCTGGACCGGCTCGCTGATGCTCGAGGGGCGCAGCGTCGAGGTGACCCCCGACCGTTTCGGGGGCAACCGGGACCGCTCGTGGGGTGTTCGCCCGGTGGGTGAGCCGGAGTCCGGCGGCAAGCCGGCCGCGCTCATGAATGGCCTGTTCTGGAACTACTTCGTCGTGCGCTTCGCAGGCAGCTCCATCGCCTATATGTGTCAGGAGGACGGCACGGGCCGCCGGACCCTCGAGGAGGCTGTCCGGCTGTTCCCCGACGGCCGCGTCGAGTATCTGGGTCGACCTGAGCACGAAATGCGGTTCACCCCGGGCACCCGCCTCGTCACGGGGGCGACGATCCGGTTCCGCGACGGTCTGGTGCTCGAGGGTGAGGCCGTCCGCCCGGTCCACCTGTCGCGAGGCAGCGGTTACGGCCGCGACGCGGACTGGAAGCACGGGATGTACCACGGCGAGGAACTTGTCGTGCAGCGCAAGGTCTTCGACCTCACCGATCCGGGCATCACGCCGTACCCGGGCGCGATCGTGGACAATCTGGGTCGCTTCACGACCAATCAGCGCGACGGCGAGGGCTGGGGTCTGCTCGAGGTCATGAACATCGGGCCCCACCCGCAGTACTTCAAGGGATGGGACGACGGCGCACCCTGACCCCATGCCGACCTCAGATCGTCACGGACCGACCCGGGTTGGCCTGCGCGTGGTCGAACCGTGCAGCGGGCCGGATCGTGCGGTACGCCTCGACGACAGGCGCCAATTCGGCCGGCGTCGCCCCGTGCATAATCACGCCGTCGACGCCGAGGTCGAACTGGCGCAGCACCCGCTCGGCGCACTCGTGGGGCGAGCCGGTGGCCATCGGCTCGAACCACTCGGACGGGAGCAACTCGGCGATGTGCGCCAGGAGGGCAGGATCGGCGGTCCGGTCGATCGTGCCCTTGAACGCGGCCACCTCAGGGTCGGTGAGGAAGCGGGTCAGCGCCGCCGGGTCCCAGTTGTTGGCCTTGACGATCAGATCGCCGTAACCGCGGAGATAGGTCGAGAGCCGGCCGACGGTCTTCTTCAGGCGCACCGCCTCGGGCAGGCCGTCCGGAACGGTGGCGTAGCAGGACCAGATCCGCACGGCCGCGGGGTCACGGCCGGCCTTGTCGGCCTCCTCGCGAACTACCCGGACGCACCGCTCGACCGCCTCGTCGGTGAAGAAGGTGTGCAGCACGACCATGTCCATCGCCCGGCCGCCCAACGCCATCGACTTGGGGCCGAAGGCGGCGTAGCCGATCGGGATGTCCTCGTCGAACGAGGAATCCAGGTGGAGCACCGGGAACTTGCCCGCCGGCCCGTCGTGCCCGATGACGGTCTCCCCGTGCCACAGCCTGCGCATGAGCCCGACGAAATCCTCGAGCTGCGCCGAGGTGACGCGAGGGACGCCGAGTCGGTCCCACAGCAGGCCGACGCCGCGACCCAGGCCGAGGGTGTAACGCCCGCCGGACAGGCGATGCATCGTCGTCGCATGGGCCGCCGTCGAGATCGGGTGCCGCGTGTTGTGACTCGTGGCGGCGGTGGCGATGCCGAGCTGCTTGGTGGCGGCCGCGGCCGCACCGCTCAAGGTCAACGCCTCTTTGACGTCGAACCGTTCGCCGATGAACGCGCTGCCGAGCTCGAGTGCCTCCGCCTCGGGCAGCTGGCTCAGCATGATGGCGGGCGATTCGGCGCCCCCCGCGAGGGTGTAGAAACCCAACTCGTTCAACTGCTCGGTCATGCTACCCCTCGCTGAGATGCTGGCTGTGATGCAGTGATACACATCGTTACCGAACGATGACGGGCTCGGTAGTGGTCTACTACCCGAACTCGGAACAAGCGGCCCGTGGGTGTCGGCGTGGAGGTAGTCGAGTACCTGCAAGACGTGCTCGCGTCCGAGGACGACATGGACTTCGCCGATTGGTTCGAGGCCGAGTACCCGAATCTCACGCCCCGATCTAAAGACCGCGACTGCTGGGAGCACATGCTCGGCTAAACGACCTCCATCGCCGGTGACCGCGGCGCAAACATTTGGGACTGCTGACACTCACGGGCGAGGCTCGAGGTTCTCGAATCCTGGGAGCGGGCTGTCGAGGTTCCACCCGCCGAAGCGTGGAGTCGGCTGCACGACCTTCTGGTCTCCGGGCAGGTTCGCGCGGATCGCGTCGCGCGTGCCGCGAAGACCGAGTCGGGCGCTGTCCGTGCGCGGCTGCGGCGGCTGCTTCGATTCGCCGACCGTCCGGATCTCGCCGAGAAGGTGCCCGAACCGGACGAGCGCACGACCGCTGAGGCCATTCGAGCGCTTCGGGACGTCTCGTGACGAATCCTGAAGCGAGACGGTGGCGGGACGCCGCGCCTGAACAATCGCTGCGGCGATCCTCGGGCTAGCCCCAGAAGATGGGATCGGCGTGGCTGTCGAGGTAGTCGAGGAGGACCGTCAGCGCCTTCACCGCGCCCGGTCGACGGCTTGCGCTCGGATTCGTGCCACGTCATCGGGTCAGCGCGGTATCCGCCGACAGGAGGAACTCGAAGTTGCCCGCACCCACGGTCGTGGTGAGCGTTCGGATCACCGCCGCGGCGTTATCGTAGGGACCTTCCACATAGGACGGCACACCGTCGCGACCGAATTCAATGGCGCTGTCCTGCGCCCACGCTCCGAGGTGCTCGGCCGTGGACGCGAAGTCCGGCGCCGGTTCGAAACCGAGTCGCCGCGCCGCGTCGACAGCACCCCAGACCAGATGGCGGGCCAGCTCCAGCGGTGCTTCCAGCGGCGGACCGGCCTGCTCGAACGCGGCGAAGAACATGCGCACGAACCCCGGCAGTTCGCGGTCGCCCATCGACCTGGGCCCAAGCGTGTTCTTGACGCCAAGACAATGGGTGTCGACCAAGTACCCGCACGCGGAGACTCGGTGCGGCCGTTGCCGGCGCACGACCACCACGGCGGCCATTCCGGCCACCCCCTCGGCGCCGGCCGCGACCTCGGGCCAGTCCCGATCGCTCGGCACGCTCAGCCCGCCGCTCCAGCCTGGGCTCACCCAGCAGCCGACGAGCTCCGGCGCTGCGTCTCTCGCGGCGGTCTGCGCCGCGGCGCGCACGAGCGGGCTGACAACCGCCGGTCGCACGCCGAGCGTCCGGGCGATGTGCTTCGGGGACAGCCCCGCCGCGCGCAACTCCCGCACGCGGTTCAACAGGCTGTCATCAAGCGTCGAGGAGACCGTCACACCCGACGTGTACCAGACCGGCGCAGCTGCGGCGCGGACGTCGCCCGCGACACGCGGCGACCTACCCACACCACCGCCCGCGACGGCGTCGCGCGAAATCGGGCACGCAGTGTTCGAATCGGCAGCGCCCGTTCGGGCGGGCAAAGATCACCACATCTGCCTGCCGGCACGGGTCAACCCGAAGAATCGAGGCCGCGCTGATCGCGCCGGCTCGGATTGATCATCGTCGACCTACAGTCCGGAACTGCGCGATCCACAACGCGTGAAAGCTGGCGATCGAGCGGCACCGACGGCTACGTGCGCCTCGATCTCTGGTCTGGATCTAGGTTCGCCCCAGAACCCGTCGTTCTTGCTGTCCGGGCGGCTGTGCCGGTCACCTATACCGGCCTGAGCGTGCCTGAGTGGGCGCGAGGGTGACCGGCACTTCACCGTCGTTCGACGTTTCAAGATCAACGGGAGCGGACGTGCAAATGAACGAAGGCCCCGGAATCCGGGGCCTTCGTTGTTGTAGCGGGGGCAGGATTTGAACCTGCGACCTCTGGGTTATGAGAACTTCAAACACGGTGTTTTGGGGCCTGTCGCGATCGCGGGATCTTTGGCTGTCCGAACGGCTGAATGCCTTGTAATATATGGGATGTAGGCACGTCGCGGGCCGGCTCGAACCGGCCCGAGCAGGCCTGAGTGGGCGCGAGGATGACCGTCATTTGACGGTCATTTTCTCGAACCCAAAACGACCCAACGAACACCCCCGTCGCTCCGCAAGACCCAGAGGTCCGTCCCATGGCTTATGCGCAGCAACGCATCACCAGTTCTGGCACGTCGCGGTGGTACGCGATCTACTTCACCCCGGACGGGCAACAGCGCAGCGGTGGTGGATTCTCGGCTCGGCGTGACGCCGAGCGCGCCGCGATCAAGCTCGAACAGCAGGCTGCCGCGGGCACGCTCGCCGATGCCTCGCGCGGCAAGCTGACCTTCGCCGCGTACGTGGAGAAGTACTACTGGCCGGCGGCGCAGCACCTCGAGCCGACCACGCTGGCCGCGTACCGCTCGAACCTGGACAGCCACTTCCTGCCGCAGTTCGGGCGGGTGCGGATGAGCAAGATCGTCGCCTCGTCGGTGCAGGCCTGGGTCAACGAGGTGTCGGCCGAAGTCGAGGACTACGAGGGCCGCCGCAAGCCGCAGTTGAGTCCACGATCGGTACGCAAGTACCACACGTTCCTGGATGCGATCTTCGAGCGGGCGATCATCGACCAGGTCGTCCATCAACCCGTGCGCGCGCACGGTGTTGCCGAAGGTGGTCAAGCAGCCGAAGAAGGCGATCACGGCGGAGCAGTTCGAGACGATGCTGGCCGAGGTCCCGCAGCGGTATCGCATCCTCGTGCTGGTGGCGATCGAGACCGGCGTCCGTTGGGGTGAGCTTGCGGCGCTGCGCCCTGTTGACATCGATCTGGGCACGGGCGAGATCCACGTTCGCCGGGTCGTGCTCGAGGTGTCGAAGAAGATCACCGGTGCCGACAAGGTGTGGAGCATCCGTGGCTACCCAAGGACAACGAGCACCCCACGATTCGGATCGGCGACCCGCTCTGCCGGGACATCTGCGAGTACCTGCTGGCCACCGGCAAGCGCGGTGAGGACCTGCTGTTCGCCATGAGCGCGGGCTCGCCCGTCTCGCGCAACGTGTTCCGCACCCGGGTCTGGCTACCCGCGATCGAGCGCGCCGCGCTCCGTCAGCGAGTGCGCTTCCACGACTTGCGTGGCGCGCATGCCTCGTGGCTGCTCGCCGGCGGCGCAGACCTCAAGGCAGTGATGGATCGCCTCGGTCACAAGCAGATCCAGACCACCCAGCAGTACCTCGGCAGGCTCCCCGACGCCGACGACCGAGCGCTGGCAGCCTTCGAGTCCGTGCGTCGCCGGCGGTAGCTCACTCGAACGAAATCAGGCGATCCCAGCCAGGAGTTGGGAGCCCATGACCATGGCGCTCAACTCTCCACGGCCTCCTAGTCGTAGACCTCGACGGGGTAGCCGGCGACCGCAGTGGACGCCGGCCCGCGAGACAGCGCGCCGACCCGAGAAGCCGAGGCATTTCGAGCTTCGCGATGACCGTCAATGAGACGCGAGAGGCGCTACGAACGCCGCCCGGCGTCCTACATCCCGTCGAAGTCGTAGTGAGTTTCGCCTTCGTCAAAGTATTGACAGTTGCATGGGACCTCGCGATCTACGGCGGGGAAGCCGGGTCCAAGATCGTTCTCTTCCGACACGATCTTCGTGTGCCATCGCTTGTCTGGGTCTTTCAACCAGGGCGTCTTGCCGTCATCGTGCGTTGTCAGCTTTCCCATGCTTGCGCCACCTCATGGACGTGTACTGGGTTTGCCGTGGATTGGCGGGCAGCGCCCTACTTCTTCTGCGCAGCCTTCTGCGCGGCTTTCAACGCTTCCTTCAGCGCTTTGTTGTCTTGCCTGAGTGCCGCGATCGTCCTCTTCAGTGCCGCGATCGTGATCTGCATGCCGTGTTCTCTCACGGTCAGGTTCGTCGCCCCGGGCGTACGTGCCATGATCAATTCCTTCTTGTGACCAGAAAAAGATAAAACTAATGATAGTTGAGCAAGGTCTTCACTGCTAGCGTCCGAACGCGGAGTTCCTTCGGATGCCCGTCTGATTGGACACTGCCGATCGCCGGAGAGTGGCGTAACCGTACCGTTTTCGGTACTGTCGTGCCGGAGGCGAGAACTCATGAACTACCGCCAGATCGTACGCGAGATCGCGCTCGACCAGTACGGCTACGTCACGACGCGTGATGCGGCCGATGCTGAAATACCCGCGGTCGAGCTCCGGAAGCTGGCAGCCCGCGGCGCGCTGACGAACGTGGCCTACGGCCTCTACCGTCTGGCCGATGCCCGGCCGACGGAGTACGACCAGTTCGCCGAGGCTCTGCTGCGGGTCGGTGACGGCGCCTACCTGCGTGGCGACGCGGTACTCGCCCTTCACCAGCTGGCGCTGGTCAATCCCCGCCGGATTCGCGTCGGCGTTCCCCGGCGGGTGCGGGCTGCCCTGCCGGAGTTCATCGACCTGCGCGAGGAAGAAATGCCCGAGGCAGACTTGACGATCTATGAGGGTCTCCGCAGCACGACCGTTGCCAAAGCGCTGCTCGATTGCCGCGGTCAGGTGATGACCGAGCGGCTGCTGGACGCGGCGAAGCAGGCGAAGGCCGAAGGTTTGCTGACCGGTCGCGAGTACATCCGGGTGCGCCGCGCCCTGACCCGAGAGACGCAGGTGGCATGAAGGAGTCGCTCAGCGTCAGAGCGCTCGACCAGCGGTTGCAGAACGTCGCGGGCAAGGACCAGACACTCGCGTATCGGCTGCGCCTGACCGTCGCGAACGTGATCGTTGGGCAGATGCTTCCGCCGGGCGCGGTGAAGGGCGGCACGGCGATGAAGATCCGTCTGGGCGAGAGTGGCAGCAGGTTCACCCCTGATCTGGACACGGCGCGCAGGGAGTCGCAAGCGCAGTTCATCGAAGCCTTCGAGGATTCCCTCGCCGCGGGCTGGCGCGGCTTCACCGGGCGCTTGATCGTGCGGCCGGCTCCGACGCCGGCCGGAGTGCCGCGTCCGTACGTCATGCAGCCCTACGACGTGAAGCTCGCCTTCCACGGCAAGTCGTGGCACACCGTGAAACTCGAACTCGGGCACAACGAGATCGGCGACGCCGACGATCCCGTCTACCTTCTCGCGGACGACATCGCACAGCTGTTCGCCGACGTCGGTCTTCCCGATCCCGCGCCGATTCCATTGATGCGTGCCGACCATCAGATCGCGCAGAAACTGCATGCCTGCACTGACCCCGGGAACGAGCGGGCGCACGACCTCGTCGATCTCCAGCTGCTCGTGGCAGCCGAGGAACTGGATCTGGTTCAGGTTCGCGCGACCTCGGTGCGGCTGTTCAACTATCGGCAGGCCCAGCCCTGGCCGCCGACAGTCGTTGCAGGACCGACGTGGTCTGGCATTTACGACGAGGCGGCTACCGGCCTCGAAGTCCGGGCCAACGTGGCCGCCGCAGTGGACTGGGCTAACGACTTCGTCAGTCGGATCGACGCCGCGACCTGACGCGGCGACCACTTCTTGACATGGGATCGTGACCGGAGTGAGTGATCTTGCCGAAGCGGTGCTGCCGCTGATCCGTACCCGTGCGGACTTGTGGCGTTGGCCAGCGTCCAATGAGCACGGCCGGCAGATGCACGAAGCGGTGGAGATCCTCCAACAGGCAGGAATGACCGAAGACCCGGCGGTCGTGTTTGCGGTGACGCAAAAGGCGATCGCCTCGGCGCTGAAGGTGATCATGCGCGCCGACGACTCCAGCGGGATCATCGGCGATGCGTGTCGAGCGCTGCTGGACCTGCACCCCCAAGCCGCGGCGCAGGCCAAGGCGCCGGTCGCGAAATTGGTTGACTGGATGATCAAGTTCCAGTTTGACGACGAGTGCGACTTCTTCCAACTCGACCCCGTCGCTTATGCGCCCGCGCTCGACGTCAAGGGAATGGAGGCTTACCGGGCCAAGCTCGCCGAGCGCGAAACGCGTCTCGGCCCCCGGCCGTCGGAGGCGCAGCGGTGGACGGCACCGCACAGCCACGAGTGGTTCACGCTGGACTGGAACGCCCAGCGGCTAGCGGTGCTGGACCGCGATGTCGAGGCGATCATCCGCACCCACGCCCGCGACCGGGGGGTGGCCGCGTGGCTGCAGGACACCGCCGAGGCGCTGGCCGAGATCGGTGAGTTCGACCTTGCGATCGATTGGGCCAGGCAAGCGCTCGACGTCGGCCCGGGTCACCAGTCACTGAAGGCCGGCGAGTACTGGTGCGAGTTGCTCGCCGAGCACCGTCCGGCCGAGCTGCTCGCGGCACGGCTGGATCTGTTCCGACGTTGGCCCTCCTCCAGCACCGCCGCGAACCTGTATCGCGATGCGGGCCAGGCGTGGCCGCGGCACCGCGATGAGGTCATGCAGCGGCTCGCGGCCAGCCCGCGTGATGCGGTGTTGTTCGCGTTGCTGTCGCTCAAGGACGTGCAGCGTGCGTGGAAGCTAGCCCACTCGCTGACGTTAGACGACGATCGAACGTGGAGTGATCTGGTCAAGGTATACGAGAAGGTCGACCCGATCGCCGTGCTACCGGTCCTGAATCGCCTCGTCCTGCGCGAGCTCGTTGAGACCGGTGCGCAGCACTACCAGATCGCCGCACGCAGGCTGAAGAAGATGCGCAAGCTCGCCGCGGGATCAGGACACGAAGCTGAGGTCGACTGGTTCATCGCCGAGCTGCGCGAAACCAATCGCCGGCGGCCGCGGCTGCAGCAGGAGTTCGACCGCGCCGGCCTGCCCTGATGAACGTGGTCACATGTCGCCGCCGGTTACGGCGTTGGCCTCGACGAACGCATCTACGTCGGCCGGGCGGAAGCGCAGCTGGCGCGCGATCCGCGACGCGCGCAACCGGCCGTGCCGTACCTCGTCGTAGACGAAGTCTTTGGACACGACGAGGTACTCGCACAGGTCGTCCACGGTGAGCAGCTTCTCGGCGGCGTCGGCGGCCAGCGTGCGGTTCTCGACGGTCGTCATCCCAGCACTCCTTGTCGGACCGGCGGCGGGAAATGTTCGGTGCATCCCGGCGGGTGCAGCCCAGTAGAACAAGTGCCTATGCCACGGCCCTGGCCCATGCGTGGGACCCGGTGACGCCTCGTGCTGCGCAGTGCCGGTCCGAGTGCTGAAACCAGCGGGAGACTCCAGAGGCGCGGAGCCGACCGAACAGAAGATGTGGCAGGAGATAGCACCGACGACACCCCTGCTCACCGACGCGGACCGTGATAGACGATCGTCGTCAGTCCGACCGTGCGGGCGTAGTCCGGCAGCCGTGTAGGCACCTGCGGCGGTTCGTACGGGCGCGGTGCGATGGGCTTCGGCGGGCGTGCGCGCGACTCTGTCGGGCGCTCGCCGAGAGCGTCGACGAGCCTGTACACCAACGCGGCGGCGGGTTGATCGATCGGCAGCGGCCGCGCGGTGGCGATCCGGTGCAGGTCGGCGGCGGGCAAGCCCTCGCGGTCGGCGACGTAGAGCTGCTGGGCCAGGGCCGGCCAGTGCGGGTCGGCGGTGATGCCGGGATGGAGGGCCTCCCCGAGTTGGGCGATCCGAGCGTCGGCCTTCGCGGGCATCGCCCCGGCGTCGCTGACGCGGCGGTCCAGCCGGTGCTGCGGGTAGCCGGTCCTGACCCCCGACCTGGGCGGGCCGGTCGGTCGCAGATCGGTGTCAGCGACCTCGTGGGCGGCGCGCCAGATCGCCAGGTCACGGGTCAGGTCCGGCTTGTGCAGCGTGGGGATGGCCCAGGCGGGCGCCCTCTGTTCGGTCCACGTGCTGGCGTTCGCACTGATGGCGGCTGCGTGGCCTTCGATGAGTTCGGCGCGCCGGTCGAAGTAGCGGTGCCAGAAGTCGTCCTCGGTGAGCTGGCGCGGCACCGGGGGCAGCCAGGGCAGAGGCCCGCTCCCGCGGTCGCGGACCTCGATCCGGTTGGCCAGGACCGCGGCAAGGTCGCGCGACTGGTCGCGGCGGACGAGCATCGCCTCGTCTCGCAGCACCTGGCCCGGCGCGTCACCGTTGAGCGCGATCCACTGCAGCTGGGCGCGCAGGACGGGCCATGCCGGCCAGTCGCCGATGCCGGGGATGGCCGCTTCCGCCTGCGCGGTAACTGCAGCCACGCCGGCTGCGCCGAGGATGGATTCGCCTGCCACAGTGAGCGCGTCGAGGTACTCCGCACACGCCTTGCGCAGCAGCGGGACCGGGTCGCGCTCCTGACGTCGGGCGGTGGTAGCCGAGACGGCCGAGTCGTCTCGCTCGATCACCCTCGTGAGCACCTCGACCGCCGTGGATGGCCGTTGTCCCTCGATGGTCATGACCGCGTCCCCACCCGGGACGGTGAGGTCGAGGTAGAGGTGGTTCTCCAGCCGGCCGCGGGTGAGCGCCACGTAGAGCAGTTGCCGGGATTCGGTTCCGGTCAGGTCGGCGTGGCTGGTGTCGACGGTCTGCCCCTGCGCGCCGTGCACCGTGGTGGCGTAGCCGAGCTGGACGTGTTCGGCGGCGTAGTCGGCCGGCAGCGTGACCCGCCGGTGCGAGCGGGAATGCCTCACGTCCAGCGCACCGTCGGGCCGGACAGAGGTAACGGTCCACCGGTCGCCGTTGGCGACGAAGTCGGTGACGAGAGCGCAAGGCGACGGTCGTTGCGGCGGGTAATGATCACGTCACCCTCGCTGACCGTCGTGCCGTCGGCGAGCGTGACCCGGCGCTCGGCCGGTACTGCGGCTGCGGCCAGCCGAGCGGCTTGGGCGCGGAGGTTCAGCTCCCGAACCTGGGCGTTGGTGGATGCGATCAGCAGCGTGTCCAGCCCCGCTGCGCGGTCGGCGACCCATGCCGCGAACGCCTGGTCGGCGGTCGTCGTGACGTCGCCGACATGGATCCGGCCGTGGTCGAGGTAGTAGCCGAGGCCGGTCGGGTCGCCACGGCGCAGGGGCCAGGGAGGCGGCGGCTTCGGCGCGGTTCGGGCTGCCGTCTGCGCGGCTGAAACGACGCACCTCGGCGAGGGTGACGGCACCGTGGGTGCGCTCGATGTCACGGAGCACCCCGCCGGCGCCGACAGCGGCGAGCTGCCGGTCGTCGCCGACGAGCCGTACACACGCGCCGCGCTCGCCGGCGTAGGCGACGACCGCGGCGAGGTCCAGCGTGCCTGCCATGCCCGCCTCGTCGACGATCAGCAGACTGCCCGGCCTGATCGCGTCGACCCAGTCGGGCACGGCCGTCCCGGTCCGGATCGCGTGGACGAGCTTGGCGAGCGTGTCTGTTGCGGCGACGCCGTCGCCGAGCTCCTCACGCAGGACGCGGGCCGCCGCAGCGGTCGGGGCGAGGCCGACGACGGTGTTGCCGTCGGCCGCCCAGGCGGCCGCGAGGGTAGCGAGCGTGACGGTCTTGCCGCTGCCCGCGGGGGCGAGGGCCAGCTGCACCCGCGCGCCAGAGGTGGCGAGCTGCCGGACCATCGCGGCCTGGTCCGGGCCGAGACGGACGCCGTTGGCGACGGCCTCGAGCAACGCCAGGTCGACGGTCTCGGGGGCGATCTTGCAGAAATTCCAGCACGCTGCCTCCTCCAGGACTATGTGCTCGGCGTCCAGGACGGCTGTGGAGGTATATCGGCGGGACCCCGCCACCTCGTACACCGACGAGCCGTCGTGGCGGCGCAGCTGGGGCGGCTCCTCGATGTTCGGCGGGGCGGTGAGCAGCTCCGAGCAGTCGGGCGACAGCGCGCGATCGGTCACCTGATCGACGAGAAAGTCCGGCACGGTGGCAAGGCGGCGACACACCCGCTCGGCTTCTGCGCGGATGTGGTGCTCCTGCCACGTCGCCCGCGACGCCTGCACCGTCCCGATCACCGTCCCGGCGAGCCGCTCCACGTCGACGGCAGTCGGGGCCATACGCCTCTGGCCGGTGACCCGCCGTACGAGAGCGTCGACCTGGTCTGCGCCGTGGAGGATCTCGGCCGCTTCGGCTCGCCAGGTGTGCCTCTGCTCGGCCTCCGACCGCGGTTCGTGCTTCGGGTCCCGCGTCGAGAGCGTCGCTTGCTGTGCCAGCTCGGCCCGCTCAACCGTGGTCGCCGGGCGCCCGTGTTCCTCCTGGAACCTACGAGCCAGATTCGTGAGTTCGGCCTCGATGTCGGCCCGGCGCGACGACCAGGCGTGCAGCAGCTCGGGTGGGAGTCCGGCGATCTCGCGGACCTCGCGCCTGCCCTCGCCCGCATCGCCGCGCTCGGCGAACCGCACCCCGACCCGCTCGATCAGCAGGGCTTCCACGCGGGTGTTGTAGTGCTCGGACGCGGCGACCTTGTTCCGGTACAGGGCCCGTCCGTCGAGCGAGAGTCACCGCCCGTCCGGGGTGCAGACCTTGTTGCTGACCGCGACGTGGGTGTGCAAGTCGGGGTCGCCGGCGCGCGAATCGCGGTGGGTGAACGCGGCCGCGATCAGGCCCGTCGTGTCGACCTGGGCGACGCCGTCGGTACCGCGTCGGGTGTAGGCGGCGTGCTTCTCCAGCCAGCCGATCGTGTCGCGCACCGCCTCGTCGTGGCACGCGGCGATGGTCTTGGCCAGCTCGCGCGGCGCGATCGCCCACACGGCCGACACGCTCTTGACAGGTGAGAACGTCAGGTCGTATCCCGCGACCGGCGTCGGCGCCGGCCGGGAGATCCGGGCCAGGTAGCCGGTGAACTCACGGGCGTCTAGCGGGTCGCGGTGGTGCGCGGCGCGGAACCACTCGCGCGCCAGTTCGCTGCGGATCCGCGCCCGGACGGTGTCCGGGATCGCCGAGTCTCCTCGCGCACCGCGGGCCGTGTTGAGCTCGCGGTACCGCGCGGCCAGCGCGGTGTGGAACTCGCTCGGCTCGTACAGGTGGTACGCGTGGCCGAGCTTGGTCGCCGCGTCCTGGACGCGCCGCGATGCACCGTCGCGGGCCAACTGCCGAATGATCGCCCGGTCGTTCGGGTGCCGCCCGAGCCCGAACAGAGCGCACATCTGCTCCTCGGTCACCGTGCCGGCCACGACCGTATCGGGCAGCTCGCCGGCCAGTGAGCCGAGTCCGGAGCCGAGCCAGACGCCGGGTGACTCACCCTTCTGCTCGTAGTACTCGCCGAGCGACCCGCGCCCGCGATGCGTGTCGTCGGCGGCCGCCACCTGCCGGGTCAGGTACGTGTACCCGTCGCCGGCCGAGAGCTTGTGCAGGCTCATCACCGGCCGACCGTGACACGCCCCTATGCCATCTCGGCTGCAAGATGATCTTGCGACGGCTCGAAATGCACCAGGTGTGTCCTTCGGGACAAGGCGAGAAGGAGGTAGGGGTGGTCCGGTGGTTGTGCTGGCCGGGGCCGGTAGCAGCGCGTGGCGCCAATTCCTCAGTTCGTGTGCAGGTTCGTCAGATGCGGTCCGATGTACCCGATGTAGACCTTCCCCGTGTTCACCACATCGGAGTAGTAGTACATGCGCGGCGCATTCTGGTCACGGTGGGTGGGCGCAAAGTGCGTCGTCATGAAGATCTCCCCAGAGGGATCGACGTTCGTCGGCACGGGGAACGTGCGCTCACGTCGCCTGTCCGGGCTGGACTGCACAGTCTCGCTCTCGTTGGACCTGTGCCGCTGCGCCGGACACTTGCGACCGTCGACGTCGAGCTCGACGGCATCGTCACGCTCAGCGTCGCGGGCAAGCAGAACTTGCTGCCCATCTGGCACGACCTCGGCCATGCAGAGGTTATGGCGAAAAGCCCCAGTCTGGCGGACAAGTTCGCGCGCACCACCGCGGACACCGACATCGAGGCGATCGCCGACGAGATTGCTGACCTGGTCAATGGATCTCGGTAGAAGTCGTCCCCGCTGGACTGCGCGGGAGCGTTGCCGACGCCCCGAGCGGGCCTGAACGGGCGCGAGGCGGACGGTCATTCGGCGTTTCAAGATCGACTACGACGATCTTCCGAGATAGACGAAGGCCCCGGAATCCGGGGCCTTCGTTGTTGTAGCGGGGGCAGGATTTGAACCTGCGACCTCTGGGTTATGAGCCCAGCGAGCTACCGAGCTGCTCCACCCCGCGTCGGTACGACCACCTTACCCGGCATCTGACCGGGTTTCAAAAAGCGTGCGGAGCTAGCGACGCGGGTACGTACGCAGGAACCATTTTGAGACCGCAGGGGCGGGCCCGGTAGCTAGGATCTGCCGCAGGTTCGGTCACCGGATTCTCGGCTCCCGGAAGGAACTGTCCGTGAAGCGTCTCTATGCCCTTCTTGTCGCCCTCGCCTCGGTTGTGCTCGTGCTTGCCGGTTGCTCGTCGTCCGGCGGCGGTGCGAAGACGAGCGGGCCGGCCGCTTCACCGAGCCCGGCAGCGAGCGGTTCCGCCGGCGGCGCGGCGCTCAGCGGCACCGTCAAGGTCGATGCCGCCGCCTCGCTCACCGAGGCGTTCACCGCCTTGGGCGCCCAGTTCGAGAAGGCGCACGCCGGGACCACGGTGAAGTTCAACTTCGGTGCGAGCTCAGACCTCGCCACCCAGATCACCCAGGGCGACAGCGTCGACGTGTTCGCGTCGGCGGCGCCGGCGAACATGGACACCGTCGTCAAGGCCGGGCTCGCCGGCTACCCGACGAACTTCGCCTCGAACACCGCCGAGATCGCCACCCCACCGAAGAACCCGGCCAACATCACCAGGGTCGAGGACCTCGCCAAGTCCGGTGTCAAGGTGGCCGTGTGCGCGCCGAAGGTACCGTGTGGGGTCGTGGCGACCGAGGTGTTCAAGAACGCGAACATCACCGTTAAGCCGACCGCGACTGCGGAGAACGTGAAGGCGACGCTGGCGCTCGTCGAATCCGGCGAGGTCGACGCCGGGGTGGTGTACGTGACCGACGTGAAGGCGGCCGGCACGAAGGTGCACGGTGTGGTCATCCCTGACGACGTGAATGCCAGCACCGAGTACCCGATCGCCGCGCTCACCAAGTCGAAGAACCCGACGCTGGCCAAGGCGTGGGTCGACTACGTGCTGGCCGCGGACGGCACGAAGGTGCTCACGGCGGCCGGCTTCAACAAGCCGTGACGGTGGGCCGGTCCCGCGCGCGCCGCGCGACGGGACTCGGCACTCCGCTCGCCATCGTGCCGCCGGCGTTGGTCGGGGTGCTGTTCCTCGCCCTGCCCACCGTCGGGTTGATCGCGCGTACCCCGTGGCGCGACCTGGGCCGCATCTATCGCGAGGAGCAGGTCTGGACGGCGCTGCGCCTGTCGATCATCTCCTCCCTCGAGGCCACGGCGGTATCGCTGATCCTCGGCGTGCCGCTGGCGTGGGTGCTCGCCCGGTTGCGGCTGCCCGGGATCGGCATCGCCCGAGCCGTGGTGACCATCCCGCTGGTACTGCCACCGGTCATCGGCGGCGTCGCGCTGTTCAACGCCCTTGGCCGCAACGGCATGCTCGGCGACCCGATCCACGCGGTGTTCGGTCACGACCTGCCGTTCACCTTCCCGGCGATCGTCGTGGCCCAAACGTTCGTCGCGATGCCCTTCCTGGTGATCACCGTGGAAGGTGCACTTCGGATTTCGGACCGTGGCGTGGAGGAGGCGGCGGCGACGCTCGGCGCGTCGCGCACCCGTATCTTCGCGCGGGTGACCCTGCCGCTCGTGTTCCCCGCGATCATCGCGGGCAGTGTGCTGTGCTGGGCCCGCGCACTCGGGGAGTTCGGCGCCACGCTGTTGTTCGGCGGCAACAACCCCGGCACCACGCAGACCCTACCGACCGCGGTACTCACCGTGTTCAGCGCCGAACCGGCCGACGCGCCCGCGTTGAGCCTGCCGCTCATGGCCGTTGCGCTCCTCGTCCTCGGGGCGCTGCGGGACAAGTGGCTGCGCCCGATCGCGTCGTCGTGAGTGCCGGCCGATGAGCCTCGACGTCGCGGGCCAGGTGCAGCGCGGGGCGTTCCGGCTGGACATCGCCATCAGCGCCGCACCGGGCGAGGTGCTCGCCGTGCTCGGTCCCAACGGTGCCGGCAAGTCGACGCTGCTGCGTGCGGTTGCCGGGCTGATCGCCCTGGATTCGGGCACCATCCGGCTGGGCGAGACCCTGCTCGACGACATCGCCCACGCTGTATACGTGGCGCCGCAGCAACGCCGCCTGGGGGTGGTGTTCCAGGACCATCGCCTCTTCGCCAACATGCGGGTGCTTGACAACGTCGCATTCGGGCTGCGCTCGCGCGGGATGTCGCGGCACCCCGCGCGAGCCACGGCGGGCACGTGGCTGCACCGGCTCGGGCTCGCCGATCTCGCCCGCCGCTACCCCCGGCAGCTGTCCGGTGGGCAGGCGCAACGCGTGGCGCTGGCCCGGGCGCTGGTCTGCGAACCCGCCGCACTGTTGCTCGACGAGCCGTTGGCCGCCCTTGACGTCCAGACCCGCGCCGAGATCCAGGGCGAGTTGCGCCAACACCTCGCCGAGTTCGCCGGTCCGACGCTGCTCGTGACGCACGATCCGATCGAGGCGCTGTTGCTGGCACACCGCATCGTCGTGCTCGAACGCGGCGGGGTGGTGCAGGCCGGCACGCCCGCGGAGATCACGAGCCGGCCGCTGACGCCGTACGTCGCGCGTCTGGTCGGGATGAACCTCTACGTCGGCACGGCCGCCGACGGAGTGGTGCGACTCGACGACGGCGGCTCGTTGACAGCCGCGCAGGTTCCGCCGGGACCCGCGCTCGCGGTGGTTCGCCCGTCGGCGATCACCGTGCACACCGAGCAACCGCATGCGTCCAGCGCGCGCAACATCTGGCCGGGCACGGTGCGGGCGATGGCGCCACTCGGTGACCGGATCCGGGTGAGCGTCGAAGGCCGGCCGGCGGCGACCGTGGACGTGACCGCTGCGGCGGTCGCCGAGCTCGGCCTCGCACCCGGGACGCAGGTGTGGCTGTCGGCCAAGGCCACTGACGTCACGGTGTATCCGCCGCCTCTGGCAGGCTGACGACATGCCCGCCGCGATCACCGTTCGGTACTGGGCGGGCGCGGCCCGGGCCGCCGGTCGTGAGGCGGAGTCGATGACGGCGGACACGGTCGGCGAACTGCGCGAGCGACTCGCCGCGCGGCCCGGTTTCGCCGCAGTTGCCGCGGTCGCGTCCTTCCTGGTCGACGGCCGGCGCGCCGACGACGACGCCGTGCTCGTCGACGGCGCCGAGATCGACGTGCTGCCGCCGTTCGCCGGCGGCAGTTAGCACGGCCTTCGCCGGCCCGAAACGTTTCGGAAACCGCAGGCCACGATCATGGTGATCATGAGCGAGCGAATCGGGATAACCACCCCCGACGTCGACTACGTCAGCACCGTCACCTGGCTGCGAACCGCCGGCCGCCGCGATGTCGTCGACGTCGTGGCCGATGAGTTCGAGCGCCCTGGCCTGCCTCGCCACGACGAGCTCGTCCGCTGGCCGCGCTCCTCGCGCGGATGGCGCTCACAGGACCGGCTGCACCCACGCGTGCTGGAGCGGCGCGCGGCCGGCTAGTGTCCCGCGCCAGAGATTCGCACGATAATTCCGACGCCCAGGCGCGCGCTGGCTGCGTTGTCGTCGTCGCCAGGACGGCAAGTACAGCTCTCCTCCTCCGCCTTACCAGCCCACGCCTGAACGCCGGACTTGTTCGCACAATCTCTGCCGCGGGACACTAGTGGCGCGTCAGCGATCATGGTCGGGTGAGTGAAGAGCCGGAGGCGTACACCCATCGACTCGCCACGCGGGCGCTGTCCGAGGGCGCGCCCACCGCCTGGTTCGAGCAGTTGTACGCGGCAGCCGATCGCGGCGCCACCGCGGTGCCGTGGGATCGCGACGATCCGAATCCGATGCTCGTCGAGTGGCTGCGCGGGCGTCGTCCGGCCGGGAACGCGATCGTCGTCGGCTGCGGCTACGGGCGCGATTCCGAGCACCTGAGCCGCCTCGGCTACGAGACCACCGCCTTCGACATCTCACCCACCGCGATCGAGGCCGCCCGGGCCCGGCACCCGGACTCCGCGGTGCACTACGCGGCGGCGGACCTGCTCGCGCTGCCCGCGCGGTGGCACGGTGCGTTCGACCTCGTGGTCGAGATCCGCAACGTGCAGGCGCTGCCGCCGACGTTGCACGCCCAGGCCGCCGCCGCGGTGTCGTCACTCGTCGCGCCGGGCGGCACGCTGTTCGTCTCCGGCGCGGCGGGCGACGGTGCCGCCGACGGGCCGCCCTGGCCGCTCACCCGCGACGAGCTCGACGCCTTCGCGGTCGACGGCGTCGAGCCCGCGGCGGTCGACATGCTGGACGCGGACGGGGGCGTGCCGCTGTGGCGGGCGGTGTTCGTCCGCCGTGAGGGCTAGAACCCGGTGGCCGGCTCGAACAAGATCGCGCCGGGGCCCCTATCGCGTCGCACCTGCGGCCAGGTCGTTACGTGATCTACAAACAGTCGAGCTCCGACGCATCGCGTTTGGACAGCTGTACCGCAGCCACCTGCGAGTGGTGACTGTCGGGTGCGGCCCTGGGCATAGTGGACCGGTGAGCACGGCTCGACTCGAGGTCCTCGTCAGCGGCTACGTGCAAGGCGTCGGCTTTCGGTACTGGGTGCAGCAACAGGCCCGGGTGCTCGCGCTGGCCGGCGCTGCGCGCAACCTGCCCGACGGCCGGGTGCAGATCGTCGCCGAGGGCGAGCGCGCGGACTGCGAGACGCTGCTGCAGATGCTGCGCGGCGCCGCGGCGCCGGGTTCGGTGCGCGACGTCGCGGTGGCCTGGGCGCCGCAGCAGGGCCTGTCGGATTTCCGAGCCGGTTAGCCCTGCACGTTCGGCCCGGCCCGCTCGATCTCGAAGCGGACCACCACCCGCTGCTGGTCGACCATCGCCGACCGGTAGTCGGTCCAGTCGGGATGTTCGCCGCTCACGCTGCGGTAGTAGTCGACGAGCAGTTCCAACGCCTCGGGCAACTCGACGATCTCCGCGTTGCCCTCCACCTGCACCCACTCGCCGTAGAAACGGTCGGTGAACGCGGTGATCGCCACGCGGGGATCGCGACGCAGGTGCTTGACCTTCATCGCGGTCTGCCGGGTGCTCACCACGATCCGGCCGGCGTCGTCGACCGCGGCGGTGATCGGTGACAGCGCGGGTCGACCGTCCGCGCGGAACGTGGCCATCACGGCGTTGTGGTTGGCGCGGATGAAGTCGCGGGCCTGGGCAGCATCCATGGTGTCGACCCTATGGTGAGAGGCAAGGGCGGCAACCGAGGGAGCGTGCATGGACCAGCCGATGATCGTCGGGATCGGGGGCTCGACCGGCGCGACCTCGGTGACCACCCGGCTGCTGCGCCGTTGTCTGGAACACGCCGAGGGGTTGGGCGCGGGCACCGCGGCGATCACGCCGGCTCAACTCGCTGCGCTGCCGATCTACGCGGTCGAGGACGCACCGCTGACCGCCCCGCCGTTCGTCGACGAGATCCGCGCGGCCGACTGCGTCGTCATCGCCACGCCCGGCTACCACGGTGGCATGTCCGGGCTGGTGAAGAACGCGCTCGATCACCTGGAGGCCTTGCGCGACGATCCGCGCCCGTATCTCGACGGGCGCGCGGTCGGCGTCATCGTCGGTGCGTCCGGGTGGCAGTCCTGCGGCACGACGTTGGTGTCGGTACGGTCGGCGGTCCACGCGCTGCGCGGCTGGCCGACGCCGTTCGGCGTCACAGTGAACACCGCTGAGCAGCGGCCGGACGCAGACGGCAACTTCGGCGCGGTGGTCGACGGCGCGCTGGCGATACTCGCCGAGCAGCTGGTCGAATTCGCCGGGTGGCGGGCTAGTGCGTCGGGGCGTGCAGGCGGGTACGGCGCTGCTCGATGATCAGACAGCGGTCCTCGACGTAGAGCAGGCCGGCGTCCTCGGCGATCTTGCGCGCTTCCGGCGAGGCGATGCCCAGCTGTAGCCACAGTGCGGTGGCGCCGGCGTCGACCGCCTGCCGGGCGATGTCGGGTGTCTGGTCCGAGGGCCGGAACACGTTCACCAGTCCGGTCGGCGGTGGTACGTCGGCGAGCGTGGCATAGGTCTGCTCGCCGAGGATCGCGCCACCGCGCGGATTGACCGCGATGATGCGCCAGCCGTGGTTGCGCATGTGCTCGGGCACGTAGTGCGCGGCCTTGTGTGACGCATCGCTGGCACCGACCACGGTGATCGAGTCGTAGGTGCGCAGGATCTGCTCGACCGTGGCGTCGGTGTCCATACGCTTAACGATACGTTCGCCCACATGCGCGGACCGGGCACGTTGGAGTGGACGACCGACATCGGCGCCCTCGTCGCGGCGCCGGTCGCGGCGGCGCTCGCGGCGCGGCCCCGGGACGTGCTGGTGGCGCCGATCGATGCGGATCTCGCCGACACCGCGGCGTTCTGCGAGCAGTACGCGGTATCACTGGAGGACTCCGCGAACTGTGTGGTGATCGCGGGTAAGCGCGGTGGCGAGACCCGCTACGCCGCCTGCGTCGTGCTCGCGACGACGCGAGCCGACGTGAACAACGTCGTGCGCCGGCGTCTCGACGCGCGCCGCGCGTCGTTCGCCCCGATGGACACCGCGGTGTCGTTGACCGGGATGGAGTACGGCGGCATCACGCCCATCGGCCTGCCCGCCGGCTGGCCGGTCCTCGTCGATCGCGCGGTGCTCGACCGTCCGATGGTGGTCATCGGCAGCGGGTTGCGCAGGTCGAAGATCGCGCTGGCCCCGGGGTTGCTCGCCGAGCTGCCCGGCGCCGAGGCGATCGACGGGCTGGCGTCCTGATCCCGCTCGGCCTGCTCCCGGGTCTGGGGTGGACGGAGGCCTGCTCGTCGCCGGCAGTTGGTCAGCTCGCGCGCTGTCGGAGGGGAGCGGGGAGGTACACGGCGCCCGGGCCGGCGCCGGCGGCGAGGTCGTCGGGGTTCGAGAACGCGCACTTCTGCAGTGACAGGCAGCCGCAGCCGATGCACGAGTCCAGGCCGTCGCGCAGCTTCTCGAGTGCGGCGATCTGCTCGTCGAGGCGATGCCGCCACGAGCGCGACAGGCGGGTCCAGTCGGCGCGGGTCGGGTTGCGGCCGGCCGGCAGGGCCGCCAGCGCCGCAGCGACCTCCTCGAGGCTCAGGCCGACGTTGCGCGCGGCCCTGATGAACGCCAGCCGGCGCAGCACGTTGCGCTGGTAGCGCCGCTGGTTTCCGCTGGTGCGAGTGGCCGCGATGAGCCCCTCGCGCTCGTAGAACCGCAATGCGGACGGCGCGAAACCGCTGCGCCGCGACACCTCGCCGACGGTGAGCAGATCCGTCGTCCGCATGTCGTCCTCCAACGCTTGACTTAAAGTCAACTTCAACTATCAGCATGGACTGCATGACAACCTCATCGCAACCCACCGCGCTGATCACCGGCGCGTCCCGCGGCCTCGGCCGCGCGCTCGCCCTCGCCCTGGCCGCCCGCGGCTGGCGGCTCGTGCTCGACGCCCGCGGCGCCGCGGACCTCGAACGCGTCGCCGTGCAGCTGCCGGACGCCGTCGCCATCGTCGGCGACGTCACCGACGGCGCCCACAGGGCACGGCTGCGCGCCGCCGTCGACCGGCTCGACCTGCTCGTCAACAACGCGAGCGACCTCGGCCCGAGCCCGCTGCCGCCGCTGGCCGACTACCCGCTCGATGCGCTGCGCGGCCTCTACGAAGCCGACGTCCTCGCACCGCTCGCGTTGATCCAGCAGTTCTTGCCCGACCTGCGCGCGGGCCGCGGCGCGATCGTGAACATCTCCTCGGATGCCGCGGTCGAGGCGTACGAGGGCTGGGGAGGCTACGGATCGGCCAAGGCCGCGCTCGACCAGCTCAGCGCCGTGCTCGCCGCCGAGGAGACTGATGTGCGCGTCTATGCCGTCGACCCGGGCGACATGCGCACGGACATGCACCAGGCGGCGTTCCCGGGCGAGGACATCAGCGACCGCCCCGAGCCGGAGACCGTCGTGCCCGCCCTGCTCCGCCTGATCGACGTGCGGCCCGAGTCCGGCCGGATCCGGGCCGCCGCACTGGCGGCGGCGTCGTGACCACGTTCGTCGTGCCCGAGGCGCTGTCGGCGTCCGCGCCGCCGGTCCGCCGCGACCACGTGCGCCTGCTCGTCGCCGAACCGGGCGGTATCCGGCACGCCCGCTTCGATCGGCTGGCCGACTTCCTCGAACCGGGCGACCTCGTCGTGGTCAACACCTCCGCCACGCTCGCCGCCGCGGTGGACGCCACCCGCGCCGACGGCACGCCGGTCACGCTCCACTTCGCCACCGCGCTCAACGACGACACATGGGTGGTCGAGGTGCGCCCTCGCGAGCACGCCGACGGGCCGCTGCCGGACACACGCCACGGCGACGACTTCGTGCTGCCCGACCACGTGGCCGTGCGCCTCGTCGCGGCCCAGCCGCCGGGCCAGCGTCGGTTGTGGCGCGCCCGGGTCGGCCTGGACGGCGCGCTCACCGCCTACCTGGCCCGGCACGGCCGTCCGATCCGCTACGCCTACGTGCCGCGGGCCCACCCGCTCGCGGACTACCAGACCGTGTTCGGCCGCGAGCCCGGCAGCGCGGAGATGCCGAGCGCGGGCCGACCGTTCACCGCCGGGCTGGTCACCGAACTCGTCACCCGCGGCATCGGCGTCGCGCCCATCACGCTGCACACCGGCGTCTCGTCGCAGGAACCCGGCGAACCGCCGCAGCCCGAGCGCTATCGGGTGCCCGCAGCGACCGCGCGCGACGTGAACATCGCCCGGGCCTGGGGGTCGCGCGTGGTGGCGGTGGGCACCACCGTGACGCGGGCGCTCGAGTCGGCCGCCGACGCCGACGGGGTGGTTCGCGACCGCGCCGGCTGGACCGACCTCGTGCTCGGTCCGCAGCGCCCCGCTCGGGTGGTGGGTGGTCTGATCACCGGCTGGCACGCACCCGGTGTGTCGCACCTGGACCTGCTGCGCGCCGTCGCCGGCCGGCAACTCGTCGACCGCGCCTACGACGCCGCGCTCGCCAACCGGTATCTGTGGCACGAGTTCGGCGACAGCTGCTTGTTGCTGCCCTAACGGCGCAAGGCTGCAACGAACTCGTCGTGCAACAGCCCGTTGCTGGCCGCCGCGTTGCCCTGATGCACGCCGCCGACACCGTCCAGGCCGCTGAACCGGCCGCCCGCCTCGGTGACGATCGGCGCCAGCGCGGCCATGTCCCACAGCGACAGCTCCGGCTCGGCGGCGACGTCGACCGCGCCTTCGGCGACCAGCATGTAGGACCAGAAGTCACCGTAGGCCCGGGTGCGCCACACCTGCTTCGTCAGCGCGAGGAACGCGTCGAGCAACCCGCGTTCGCCCCATCCGCCGAGCGATGCGTAGGACAAGCTCGCGTCGGCGAGCCGGGCCACCTGTGACACCGACAGTCGGCGGGGTTCGGCGCCGAGTTCAGTCACCCACGCCCCGCCGCCGCGGCTGGCCCACCAGCGGCGTCCGAGCGCCGGCGCGGACACCACGCCGACCGCGCTGTCGTCGTCGTGGAGCAGCGCGATCAGCGTCGCCCAGGCCGGCACCCGGCGCACGAAGTTCTTGGTGCCGTCGATCGGGTCGACCACCCAACGCCGGGATCCGGTGCCGGCCGAGCCGAACTCCTCACCCGAGAACGCGTCGTCGGGTCGCTCGCGGGCGAGCACCGCGCGGATGGCCTCCTCGACGCGGCGGTCGGCGTCGCTCACCGGTGTCAGGTCCGGTTTCGACTCCACGACCAGATCCGCCGCGCCGTAACGGGCCATGGTGATCTCGTCCGCGGCGTCGGCGAGCGAGCGGGCGAGCGCGAGGTCGGCGGCGTAGTCCGGCACGTCGGCAGGCTACCGTCGCACCGTGGTCGAGCCGCCGTCGAGCACGGAGATCGAACGCGTGCTGCGCACCTACTTCCGCGACGGCTGCCTCGCCTCGATGCCGCGGGCCGGGCGCAAGCGGCAGATCGTCCTCGAGCATGTCGTCGTGCGTTTCGAGCCAGGCTGTCGCTACCGCGAGGACGAGGTGAACGCCGCGCTGCGCGAGATCTGGCCCGACGTCGCGGCGCTGCGCCGCTATCTCGTCGACGCCGCGCTGCTCGGCCGGTCCGAGGGCGTCTACTGGCGCATCGGCGGGCCGGTCGAGGTGTGAGCAGTAGCGTCGGCGGGTGATCTCGTTACGCGGCGGCGTGCCGCCGTTCTACGTCATGCGGGTCATCGATGCGGTGGTGGCGCGCCGGCACCAGGGACTGCCGGTGTACGACATGTCCGCGGGCCAGCCGTCGACCCCCGCGCCGGCGCCGGTGCGGGCCGCCGCGCGAGCCGCGCTCGACGCGGACAAGCTCGGCTACACGAACGCGCTCGGCATCCGGCCGTTGCGCGAGGCGATCGCCGGCCATTACCGCGATCGGGCGGGCGTGCCGGTCCATCCCGCCAACGTGGTGGTGACCACCGGCTCGTCCGGTGGCTTCTCGCTGTCGTTCCTCGCCGCCTTCGACGCCGGCGACACCGTCGCGCTCGCCCGGCCCGGCTACCCCGCCTACCGCAACATGCTCGCTGCGCTGGGCTGCGAGGTGGTGGAGCTGGCGTGCGGTCCCGAGACGCGCTTCCAGCCCACCGTCGAGCAGCTCGACGCGTTGCCCGAGCCGCCCGCCGGCCTGGTGATAGCCAGCCCGGCCAACCCCACCGGCACGATGGTCGCGCCCGCCGAGCTGGCCGCCTTGATCGCGTGGTGCGACGCGCACGGCACCCGGCTGGTCAGCGACGAGATCTACCACGGCATCACCTTCGGCCGGCCGGCCACCAGCGCCTGGTCGACCGGATCGGGCGCAATGCGGTCGTCGTCAACTCGTTCTCGAAGTACTTCTCGATGACCGGGTGGCGGATCGGCTGGCTGCTTGTGCCCGACGAGTTGCTCGATTCCGTCGACCGATTGGCCGGCAACTTCACGATCTGCCCGCCCGCGCTGTCCCAGCAGGCCGCGGTCGCCGCGTTCGACGCGTATGCCGAGCTCGACGACAACGTCGCCCGCTACGCCGCCAACCGGGCGATGCTGCTCGACCTGCTGCCCGACATCGGCCTCGATCGGCTCGCCCCGGCCGACGGCGCGTTCTACATCTACGCCGACGTGTCGCGGTGGACCGACGACTCGCTGCAGTTCGCGGGACGCATGCTGGCCGAGACGGGTGTCGCGGTGGCACCGGGCATCGACTTCGACCCGGTCGACGGCGGCCGGTACATCCGGATGTGCTTCGCCGGCGACGGTGACGAACTCGAACGCGGCGTCAAGGTGCTGGGGGAGTGGCTCGCGCGCTAACGCGGTGGACCGTCGGGTGCGGGCACCGATTCCAGGATCTCCACCTCGTCGCCGACCCGGATGGTCACGGCCGGGGTGTCCGGGATCATGTTCATGCCGAACCAGGTGGCGCCGTCCCAGCGGCGGTGCCGGGCGAGCGTCGCGATCGGTTCCTTGCCCTTCGTCGCGGACTCCGGGTCGACGAGCGTGAGTACGCACCGGTCGCAGCCCTTGACGGCCCGGAACACGGCTGCGCCGATGCGGATGCGCCGCCAGCCGTCCTCCTCCCACGGCTGCGCGCCGCGCACCACGACGTTGGGCCGGAACCGGATGATGGGCAGCGGCCCCTCGTCGGGGTGGGTGCCCTCGGCGATGTAGTCGTTCAGGGCATCCATCGAAGACGTGCTCGCCAGCAGCAGCGGGTAGCCGTCGGCGAAGGACACCAGGTCGCCGGCGGCGGCGAAGGCCTGGTTCGGGACGCGCCGGGTCGGGTCGTCGAGGTACACCAGCCGTGCCGGTCTGCCGATGATCTTGGTGAACCACTGGTGCGCCTCGTCGTCGGCCGGGGTGGCGACGATCGAGCTCTTCCAGACGCTGACCGGCACCGACGCGCCGGTCGGTACGTCGATCCGCAGGTCGGGCAGCTCCGGCGCGGACAGGGCGAGCCCGCCGCCGGCCCGCAGGCTCGGCCGCACCAGGATCATCCGCGGGTGCTCGCGGGCGGTCAGCTGCACGCCGTCGTCGTCGACGACCATCCACCGGCGGTCGCCGGCCAGCCCCCAGCGCTCGACCACGGCCGATTCGCGGGCCTCGCCGCGGCACGACTTCACCGGGAACCGGTTGATCGCCTGCAGGGTCATCGGCATCCGCCCAGCCTAAATGGGCACCTTGGGTACATGGCGCGTGGCGAGCACCCGATGCGCACGCCGTTCTACGGCGCGCTGCTCATCGTCGTGGCCATGCTCGCCGGTACGGCCGTCACCGCGTGGACCCATCCGTCGACCTTGGTGCGCGGGATCGTGCTGGGTCTCGCGCTCGTCGCCGCCCTGATCGGGTTCGGCATGACGTTGCGGGATCTGACGCCGCCGCGCCGGTGAGCGCACAATCACCGTCATGTACGACATCGCCGATGACGTCGCGCGCTGGCTCGACGACGGACAGGACCCGACCGTCGCACTCGTGGTGAACGTGCGGGGGCTGAGCGCCGGCACGCCCGCGACCGCCTGGGCCTATCTGCCCGGCGGCCCGTCCGCGGGTCGCCCGCTGGCCGGGCTCGACCCGGAAATCCTCGGCGGCGGCATGGTGCAGGTGAGCGTCAGCGACGCGCAGGCGGCGCAGGCCGGACTCGCCTGCGGCGGCGTGGCGACGCTGCTCGTGCAACCCGCATCGGCCTACCCGGCCCAACTGTGGCCGCGGCTCGCCGCGCGTGAGCCGGTGTGCGTGGTGGCCACCACGGCGGGCACCACCGTGGAGAACATCGAGGTGTTCACCACCGAGACCATCCGCGACGCGCACCGGCGCGCCGACCAGGTGCCCCGGCTGTTCGGGCGCGGCGTGTCCGCGGCGGCGGTCGTCGAGGGCGAGCCGACTCGGGTCGCGGTGGCACTGTGGCCCGTGCCCACGCTCCTCGTGGTGGGCGACGGGCTCATCGCGGCCGCCCTGCGCGACCAGGCCACGCTGCTGGGCTGGCAGTCGCAGCTCGCGCCCGAGGTCGATGCCGCGGTCGCCGCCGCCGGGCAACTGCGCCGAAGCGACGCAGTGGTGGTGCTCAGCCACGACCGCGACGTCGACGGCCCGGCGCTCACCGCGGCCCTCGGCGGCGACGCGGGCTACGTCGGCGGGATGGGCGCGCGGCACACGCAGGACTCGCGGGCGAGATGGCTCACCGAGCACGGCGTTGCCGATGACGAGCAGGCCCGCATCCACGGACCGGCCGGCCTCGACATCGACGCGCACACTCCGGCCGAGATCGCGGTGTCGATCGTCGCCGAGATCCTCGCCGCCCGCGCCGGTTCGTTCGGCGGCGCCCTGCGCGACCGCGGCGGTCCGGTGCACGTCGCCGGCGTGCCGGACCCGCCGCCCCGCTACTGAACGCCACGCCGCTGTGAGTTGTCAGCGCTGGACGGCATGAGTGTGCGCCGAGCGCCGACAACTTGCGGGGGAGGGGAGTGAGGAGGGGTCAGCGGCTGACCAGAAGTTGTCGGAAGGCGGCCAGGCGGGCCGGGGTGGAGTGGCCCTCGGCCACCCACGCGTCGAGATGACAGCCCGCCTCCGCGGACAGGTGCTCACAGCCCGGACAGACACTGGACGGCGCCGTCCTCGAGGTCCGGGAAGGCCCACAGCAGATCGTCGGCGGTGACGTGTGCCAGGCCGAAGGACCGCACCCCGGGCGTGTCGATGACCCAGCCGCCGCCGGGCAGTCGCAGCGCGACCGCCGACGAGGACGTGTGCCGCCCCTTCCCGATCGCGCTCACCGACCCGGTGGCCCGCTCCGCCGAGGGCACCAGCGCGTTGATCAACGTCGACTTCCCGACGCCGGAGTGACCGACGAACACCGAATCGTGTCCGGCCAGATAGGAACGCAACTCGTCGAGCGAGCCGCCGCGTCGGGTCACCAACGCCGGGACGTCGAGCGGCGCGTAGTGGCCGATCACCGGGTCCGGCGCCGCGAGATCGGACTTCGTCAAGCACAGTATCGGCTCGATGCCCTCGGTCAGCGCCGCGATCAGGCACCGGTCGATCAGCCCGAACGACGGCTCGGGATCGGCCAGCGCGGACACGATGACCAACTGGTCCGCGTTGGCCACGATCACCCGCTCGTGCGGGTCGTTGTCGTCTGCGGTGCGGCGCAGCACGGTCGCCCGCTCATCGAGGCGCACGATGCGCGCCAACGCGTCCGGAGCCCCGGACAGGTCGCCGACCACCCCGACCCGGTCGCCGACGACCATCGCCGCACGGCCCAACTCGCGGGCACTCATCGCGGTCACCTCGGTGTCGCCGACGAGCACGCCGTACCGGCCCCGGTCGACGGCGAAGACCGTGCCGTCGGCGGCATCGGCGTGGGCCGGGCGCTGCTTGGAGCGTGGCCGGGTGCCGCGCGGGTTCGCGCGCGAACGCACGTCGTCCTCGTCGTAGCGGTCGAACGAGCCGACGTCGCGGGCCAACGTCAGCCGGCCAACCGCTCGAGCGCACTCATGGCGCCCAGTGTGCCCCAGGCCGGGTCAGTACCGTGAGGTCATGTGCGGGCGCTACGTGTCGGTGAAGGCCGATGAGGACCTCACCGAGGAATTCGACGCGATCGACGCGACCAACGACGCGTGGCCCGAGGGCAGTTACAACGTCGCTCCCACCGATCCCGCCCGCATCGTGGTCAACCGGCCGCTGCGCGACGCCGACGGCAACGCGGCGAAGACCCCCACCCGGCAACTGCGCGTGGCCACCTGGGGCCTCATCCCGTCGTGGGCCAAGGACCGCAAGACCCAGGGACGGATGTTCAACGCCCGCGCCGAGGGTGTGGCGAGCACGAACGCGTTTCGCCGCGCCTACGCGAAGCGACGCTGCCTCGTCCCCGCCGACGGCTGGTACGAGTGGCAGGTCACCGACGGGGCGACCAAGCAGCCGATGTACATGACCCGCGCCGACGGCCGCGCGCTCGCGTTCGCCGGCCTCTACGAGTTCTGGGGCGACAACGGTGTGACGATCACGTCGTGCACCATCATCACGGTGCCGTCGGCCGGTGCACTGCACGACATCCACGACCGCATGCCCCTCGTGCTGGCCGACGAGTCGTGGAGGAGGTGGCTCGATCCGGACGTCGAGAACCCGGCCGACCTGCTCCGGCCGTGGGACGAGGCCCGCGGCGAGCACCTCGACATGCGCCCGGTCGCCACGCTCGTCAACAAGGTCGACAACAACGGCCCGGCGCTGATCGAACGCGCCGACCCACAGCCTGCACCGCAGGTGCTGTTTTAGAAATGCGCACCGAAATCGCCACGCCGGGCGGCCCGGCACGGGTCGACCTCGATCGCCCGAAAGCAGCCGAGCGGACTGCTGGTGCTCACCCACGGGGCCGGCGGCGGGGTCGACACCGCCGACGTGCGGGCGGTGTGTCGCGCAGCGCTCGCGGCCGACATCGCCACCGCCCGGGTCACCCAGCCCTACGTGGTGGCCGGCCGGCGCACCCCGCCGGTGCCGGTGAAGCAGGACGAGGCGTGGCTCGCGATCGTCGCCGCGCTGCGCCGTCGCCGCACGCTGGCCGGGCTGCCGCTGGTCGTCGGCGGCCGGTCCAACGGCGCGCGGGTGGCCTGCCGCACCGCGCACGCGAGCGGCGCGCGGGCCGTCGTCGCCCTCGCGTTCCCGCTGCACCCGCCGGGCCGGCCCGACAACACCCGGCTGCCCGAGCTCGAGGCCGCCGGGGTGCCCGTGCTCGTCGTGCAGGGCGAGCGCGACCCCTTCGGCATGCCGCCGGCCGGCCCGGATCGCGAGCTGGTGGTGATCCCCGGCGCCGACCACGGGCTCAAGCGCGACACCGCGGCGATTGCCGCCGCCGTGACCCGCTTCGTGACTTCGCAGATCGGGCATGCAAAAGTCGCACCATGACCTCCGGGCCCACCCTGCGCGAAGCGCGCGACCTGCTGCTCGACCTGCGCACCGACTACGCGGCGGCGCGCGAGCGATTCGGATGGCCGCGGCCGACCCACTTCAACTTCGCCATCGACTGGTTCGACGGTGTGCTCGCCGCCGAGCATCCGCACCATCCGGCGTTGCGGCTGATCGAGGCCGACGGCACTGAGGGGGTCTACACCTTCGGCGACCTCTCGGCGCGCTCGGACCAGGTGGCCGGCTGGTTGCGGTCCGAGGGCGTGCGCCGCGGCACCCGGCTGCTGGTGCTGCTGGGCAACCAGGTCGAGCTGTGGGAAACGACGCTCGCGGCGATGAAGATCGGCGCGGTGATCATCCCGGCCACGACGCTGCTCGCCGAGGCCGACCTGCGCGACCGTATCGACCGCGGCGACGTCGGCGCGGTGATCGCCCGGTCCGAGCTGGCGCCGCGTTTCGAGCACGTGCACGGCGGCTACCTGCGCGTCGCCGTCGGAGACACCGTCGCCGGGCTGGCTGCGATACGACGACAGCGCAAAGAGTCTGGCGCCGTTCGAGCCGGACGAACCGACGAGCGCCGACGACCCGCTGCTGCTGTACTTCACCTCCGGTACCACGGCGTTGCCCAAGCTCGTCGAGCACACCCACGTGAGCTATCCGATCGGGCACCTGTCGACGATGTACTGGATCGGCCTGCAGCCCGGCGATCACCACCTGAACGTTTCGAGTCCGGGCTGGGCCAAGCATGCATGGTCGTGCGTGTTCGCGCCCTGGCTCGCCGGCGCCACGATCTGCCTCTACAACTACGAACGCTTCGATGCCAAGGCGATGCTCGACACCCTGCGCGATGCGAAGATCACCACGTTCTGCGCGCCGCCGACCGTGTGGCGGATGCTGATCCAGCAGGACCTCGCCGCATGGCGCGACGGCCTCTTGTTGCGCGAGGTCGTCGGCGCCGGTGAGCCGCTCAACCCCGAGGTAATCGAGACCGTCCAACGGGCGTGGGGACTCACGATCCGCGACGGGTTCGGGCAGACCGAGTCGTCGCTGCAGGTCGGCAATTCGCCCGGACAACCGCTCAAGATCGGCTCGATGGGCCGGCCCATGCCTGGTTTCGAAATCGCGCTGGTCGACCCGGTCACCGACGAGGTGCAGGACGGCGACGATCCCAGCGGCGAGATCTGCGTCGTCATCGAGCCGCAGCGGCCGGTCGGTCTGATGGTCGGTTACCGCCGCGACGACGACCGCAACGACGCCGCGTTCGCCGGCGGCCGCTATCACACCGGTGACATCGCGAGCCGCGACGCAGAGGGCTACATCACTTACGTCGGGCGCGCCGACGACGTGTTCAAGGCCAGCGACTACCGCATCAGCCCGTTCGAGCTCGAGAGCGTGCTGATCGAGCATTCGGCGGTGGCCGAGGCCGCGGTCGTGCCGGCACCGGACGAACTGCGTCTGGCGGTGCCCAAGGCCTACGTCGTGCTGGTCGCCGGGCAGCAGCCGAGCAAGGAACTGGCCGGCGAGATCCTCGCCTTCTGCCGGGCGAATCTCGCGCCGTACAAACGCATCCGCCGCCTCGAGTTCGCCGATCTCCCGAAGACGATCAGCGGGAAGATCCGGCGCGTGGAACTGCGTCAGGCCGAGGACGCGCAGGGCGGCAACCGTCCCGCGGGCGAGTACCGCGAGGAGGACTTCGCGGCGAGCTGACGGCCCTTCCGAAGATCAGGCCGCGATGGGCGCCAGAGACGCATCGGCGGCGCGCACCAGGTCGGCCGGGGCGAGTTGGACCTGCAAGCCTCGTCTGCCCGCCGACACGTACACGGTCGAGAACGCCAGCGCCGACTCGTCGACCACGACCCGCAGCCGCGACTTCTGCCCGATCGGCGAGATGCCGCCGACCACGTAGCCGGTGGCCCGGGCCGCCGCGGCGGGTTCGGCGAGTTCGGCCCGCTTGCCGCCCAACGCCGCGGCGAACCGTTTGAGGTCGAGGCGGGCGGCGACCGGCACGACGGCGCAGGCCAGCTTTCCGTCGACCTTCGCGATCAACGTCTTGAACATCTGCGCCGAGTCGACGCCGAGGGCCGCCGCGGCCTCCTCGCCGTAGGCCTCGGCGCGCGGATCGTGCTCGTAGGGGTGCAGCGAGTGGGCGACCTGCAGCTTCGCGAGCCGTGCGGTCGCGGGGGTGCCGGTGGCCACACGCGTCACCGTATCGGCCCGCGCGCGGAATGCGCCGGCGACCGGAGCCGTTCCAACCCACGAGCAGCCCACCTTGGAGTTGACGATCCATGCCCGTGTCCGCCCCGGCCGCGCCCCGCGCGCTCGCTGACGCGATCCGGCCTCTTGCGCCCGGCGCGATAGTCTCGGTGCCACGATCCGTTGGGGATCCCGAGGGGAGCAGAGTGGCCGAGGAGACGGTGGAGGCCCGCCGGGCGAGGTTCGAGCGGGACGCGTTGCCGTTCCTGGACCAGCTCTACGCGGCGGCGATGCGCATGACGCGCAACCCGGCCGACGCCGAGGACCTCGTCCAGGAGACCTACGTCAAGGCGTTCGCGGCGTTCCACCAGTTCACCGAGGGCACCAACCTCAAGGCGTGGCTGTACCGCATCCTGACGAACACGTTCATCAACAACTACCGCAAGAAGCAGCGCCAGCCGCAGGAGTCCGGCAACGAGGACGTCGAGGACTGGCAGCTCGCCCGCGCCGAGTCGCACACCTCCACCGGCTTGCGGTCGGCGGAGATGGAAGCGCTCGACCACCTGCCGGACTCCGACGTCAAGGATGCGCTGCAGGCGCTGCCGGAGGACTTCCGGCTCGCCGTCTACCTCGCTGACGTCGAAGGCTTCGCCTACAAGGAGATCGCGGAGATCATGGGCACTCCGATCGGCACGGTCATGTCACGCCTGCACCGCGGCCGCAAGCAGTTGCAGAGCCTGCTCGCGGACTACGCGCGGGACCGCGGGCTGATTCGCAGCGGCGCCGGGAGCGAGCAATGACCGGCGGCGACCTCGACGGGCTGCTCGGCTTCGGGCCGGGCGGTCTCGACTGTGGCGACGTGCTGCGCGACGTCTACCTCTACCTCGACGACGAGACCGACCCGACGCTGCGCAACCGCATCCGCCAGCACCTGGACGAGTGTTCGCCGTGCCTTCGCCAGTTCGGCCTCGAACAGGACGTCCGCTCGCTGATCGCCCGCTGCTGCGGCGGCGACCGAGCGCCGGCGAGTCTGCACCAGCGCATCCGGGTACGGATCAGCGAGCTGACGGTGGAGACGATCCACCTGGAGTACCGGCCGGAATAGCGCCCGCGTAGCCCAACTGGCGCCAGGCCTCGTAGGACGCGATCGCCGCGGCATTCGACAGGTTCAGCGACCGGCGTCCGGGCAGCATCGGGATGCGCAGCCGATCCGTCACGTTCGCGTCGTGCAACACCTCGTCGGGAAGATCGCCCGGCTCCGGCCCGAACATCAGCACGTCGCCGCGGCGGTACTCGATGTCGGCGAAGTTCGCAGTCGCGCTCGCGGTGAACGCGAAGACCCGCGCCGGCAACACCGCCGGCCACAACGCGGCCAGCGAAGGATGGACCGTCACGACCGCGAGATCGTGGTAGTCGAGGCCCGCCCGACGCAGATGGGCGTCGTCCATCAGGAACCCGAGCGGTTCGACGAGGTGCAGCTGTGCGCCGGTAACGGCCGCCAATCGGATCGCATTGCCCGTATTGGGCGGGATTCGTGGCTGCACGAACACGATGTGAAACACGTCCCAGGCTAGGCGGGTGCGACGCGCACCCCGCTCCGGGCACCCGATGCTGCGTCACTGAACCGGCAGTGGGAGAGTCAAGCCCTGATGTCCGCGCTGACCGAAACGCTGGCCGCCCGTACGCCGCTCACCGAGGCCCAGGTCGATCACCTCGCGCGCCTGGTCGGGGAATGGCAGTTGCTGTCCGATCTCGCCTTCGCCGATCTGTTGCTGTGGGTCCCGGTGGCGATCCCCGCGGCCGAGGCGGGCAGCGTGCCGGGTTTCCTGTGCGTCGCGCAGTGCCGGCCGACGACCGGGCCGACCGCGTATCAGAGCGACCAGGTCGGGGTGTTGCTGCGCGGCAACCGCATCGCGCCGTTGCGCGTCGCCTACGCCGAGGGTCGGATCTTCCGCGAGACCGACACCGACTGGGAGGGCGATCTGCCGATCCGGCGCGAGGCCGTCCCGGTGCGCTTCGACGACGAGGTGATCGCGGTGCTCGGCCGAGACGCCAACCTGGCGAGTGTGCGTACTCCCAGCCAGCTCGAACTCGTCTACCTGCAAAGCGCCGCCGACCTGGCCGGCATGGTTGCGGACGGCACCTTCCCGTCGGCCGATCCGGTCCTCGAGGAGACCACCGGGCCGCGGGTCGGCGACGGCCTGGTGCGCCTCGAACCGGACGGCACGATCATCTACGCCAGCCCGAACGCGCTGTCGGCCTTCAACCGGCTCGGGGTCACCGGCCCGGTGCTGTCCGAGCCGATCGACGCGCTGACCAGCACCGTCGCCGACGACCCGTTCGACGCCAGCGATCTGGCCGGCGCCGTGGCCGACGCCGTCGACGGTGGGCATCCCGCCACGATCGAGATCGAGGGCGGCGGGGCGATCATCTCCTTCCGCGCGCTGCCGCTGCGTCCTCGCGGTGAGACGCTCGGCGCGCTGCTCCTGATGCACGACGTCACCGAACTGCGTCGCCGGGACCGGCAGATCCTGAGCAAGGACGCCACCATTCGCGAGATCCACCATCGGGTCAAGAACAACCTGCAGACGGTCGCCGCGCTGCTGCGGCTGCAGGCTCGGCGGGTGTCGGTGCCCGGCGCGCGGATCGCGCTCGAGGAGTCGATGCGCCGTGTGCAGTCGATCGCGCTGGTGCACGAGACCTTGTCGGTGTCGATCGACGAGACCGTCGACTTCGACGAGGTCGTCGACCGGCTGCTGGCCATGCTCAGCGACGTGATGGGGACCGCGAACCGGGTGAGCGTGGCCCGCAAGGGCAGTCTCGGCGACGTCGCGGCCGAACAGGCGACGGCGCTGGTCCTGGTGCTCACCGAACTGGTGCAAAACGCCATCGAGCATGCGTTTCCCGACGATCAGCGCGGCACTGTGACAGTCATCGCCGAGCGCGCCCGCGGCGAGCTGCGGGTGCTGGTCCGCGACGACGGCGTCGGGCTTCCGGAGGCGTTCAGTCCCGACGGGTCGGACCGACTCGGGTTGCAGATCGTCAACACCCTCGTCGCCGCCGAACTCGGCGGCCGAGTCAGCTTCCGCAGCGACGACGTGACCGGCGGTGCGATCGCCGAGGTTGTCATGCCGTTAGCCCGCCGCCTGCGCGGCGAGCGCACCGTGGGCTGACCGGCGCCAGGCGCCTTGGCGACACAGAGGTCCAGGCGCCTTGGCGACTAAGCCATCCGGGCGCGGGCGCGGGCGTTACGGCGCTTGAGCGCGCGCCGTTCGTCTTCGGACAAACCACCCCAAACGCCCGCGTCCTGGCCGGACTCCAGCGCCCACGTCAGGCACTCCTGGATGACGGGGCAACGTCGGCAGACCGCTTTGGCCTGCTCGATCTGCAGCAGCGCGGGTCCGGTGTTCCCCACCGGGAAGAACAACTCCGGATCCTCGTCACGGCATATCGCGCGGTGCCGCCAGTCCATCGGCAAATCTCTCCTCATCAGCGAAGGAGAGCGGCCATTTTGCCGCTCGTCCCGTGCTTGTGAATTCTTTCACGAGCTTCGGTGCACTTTCAAGCATTCCCCCGACTGCGTTTCTTATCACCGGTTTATGACGCGCTCCGGGATGGGTTTTTGACCGACTCCGGGCGACGGTACGCGACATCCGAGGTGTGGTCGAGAGGGTCAGCTGCAAACGCTTCAGGTCGTGTCGTCGGTCCCGACCACGATCTGCAGGGCGTCGGGGACCGAACGGAAGCTCACCTTGTCCCTGAGGTCGAGGGCGTCACCGTCGACCTGGAACGGCAGCGGCTCGTCGGCGATCACGGTCACGTGCTCCTCGTCGTGCACGACGAAGGCGCCCCGCCGGCCGACCCGGGGTCGGTTGCCGGACAGCCGGGCCATGCTCCACAGCATGCCCGGGGTGCCCATCCGGCGCCGGGCGTAGACCCCGAGGCCGGATTCGAAGGTGACCTCGGGGGTCGGGTGCAGCGGGCGGTTGCCGACGTAGGTCCAGGGGTCGGCGTTGGCGATGATCGCGAAGTAGATGTCGTCGAGGCGGGTGCCGTCGCTGAGCTCGACGTGCAGTTTGGGATGGCGCCGGTCGGCGCGGAAGAACTCGCGCACCCCGACCCGCGCGTAGAGCTTGTGGGTCGAGCGCTTGCCGCGCCGGCGGTGGCGTTCGACGGCCGCCACGATCGCCGCGTCGAAGCCGAATCCCGCGGCGAAGCAGAAGTACCGGTCGTCGGCCTGGCCCATGCTGACCCGCCGCCGACGGCCCGTGCGCAGCCCCTCGAGCAGCTGGCCGGTGGCCTCGATCGGGTCGTTGGCCAGGCCCAGCGCCCGGACGAAGACATTCGTGGAGCCGGCCGGCACGATGCCCAGGGCCGGGACGTTCGGGTGCACGCCGTCGGTGAGCAGCCCGTTGATGACCTCGTTCACGGTGCCGTCGCCGCCGAGTGCGACGACGACGTCGGTACCGGCCCGCATCGCCCGGCAGGCCAGCGCGGCCGCGTGCCCGCGGTTGGCCGTCTCGGCGATTTCGCAGCTCGGCCAGACCGCCGAGCGCGTTGGCCAGGACGTCGCGCTCCCGGCGGCTGATCGCCGAAGCCCGGGGGTTCACCACCGCCAACACTCGCACGTTCGGCATGGTACGTGCTGACAGCGTTGTGACGCCGTAAGCCCCGCCGCGGCCGCGGATACCCTGGGTCGATGGGTGCGGACGGCGACGCGCAGGGCCGGCACGAGGCCGCCCCGCGCCCGCTGGTCGCGGCGAGCGTGCTCGTCCTGCTCGAGGCGGTCGCGCTGCTCGGCGCGGCCGGCGTGCTGATCGCGAAGACGATCGGCGGGCACCCCGCCGACCTCGGCCGGGCCCTGTTCGCGGCGGCGCTCGCGGTGCTCGCCGCGGCGCTGCTCGCCTTCGGCGCGCGCGGGCTGGTGCGGCTGCGCCCGGCCGCGCGCACCCCGATCGTGGTGCTGCAGCTGCTGGCGATCCCGGTGTCCTACAGCCTTGCGTTCCAGGCCGACCGGCCCGGCTACGGCGGCCCGATCCTGCTCGTTGCGCTGGCCGTGCTCTACCTGCTGTTCACCCCGCCCGCGCGCGCCGCGCTCGACCGCGAACCCCCCGGCTGACGCCCTCACCCACTTTACGAGTCGTCCGCTGCGCGTAGCGATCGCTACGCGCAGCGCGGACAACTCGAGAGGTCAGCTGCGGCGGCGGCGCTGTTCGACGTCGGGTTCGGGGGCGCCGAGGCTGGTCCGCAACCTTTTGAGGCCGCGGGCCACCAGCCGCGACACCTGCATCTGCGAGACGCCGACGATCGCGGCGATCTCGGTCTGGGTCTTGTTGGCGACGAAGCGCAGCAGCAGGATCTCGCGCTCGGCCTCGGGCAGCTCGGCGATCACCTCGCGCAACATGGCGCGCTGCTCGACCTGCTCGAAGCCCTCGTCGACCACGCCGAGCATCGGGTGCTCGGGCACCGTCTCGCCGGGCGCGCGCGAGCACGTCGAGCGGCACCCCGGAGTAGGCGCGGGCGGCATCGAGGGCCTCCAGCACAGCTTCCTCGTCGAATCTGGATGCGCGCGGCGAGTTCGGCGACGGTCGGCGCCCGGCCGAGCTCCTGGTTGAGGTCGGCGCGCGCGGCGTTGAGGGTGGTCTGCAGCTCCTGAGCGCGGCGCGGCACGTGGACCAGCCAGCCGGTGTCGCGAAAGTGCCGCTTGATCTCACCCAGGATGGTCGGCGTCGCGTAGGTGGAGAACTCGAGCTCGCGATCGGGATCGAAGCGGTCGATGGCCTTGATCAGCCCGATCGCGCCGACCTGGACGAGATCGGTCATCGGCTCGTTGCGGCCGGAGAACCGGCGCGCCAGATAGACGACGAGCGGCATGTGCAGCTCGACGAGCTGATCGCGCAAAGCCCTCCGACGCGGGTCGTCGTCCGGGAGTTCGTGCAGCTCGACGAGCAGATCCCCGGCCTGCGCCCGCGCCTCGCGCGAGGGGCGGTCTGGGATCGTCAACGCGACGCTGCCTCACGAGTCTTGGTGACGGTGATGGACAGGCGGGAGTCCTCGCGCGCGACGTCGACGCTGCTCGCGAGCGCGCCGAGCACCGTCCAGGCGAACCCGCCCCGGTCCGGCTCGTCGGATCCGGCGCTGCGCACCGAGGTCTCGACGGCGAGTTGGCCGGCGCCGAGCCGGAAGCGCAGTTCCAGCGCCGAGTCGGCATCGGCGAGCGGCAGCAGCAACGCGCACGCCTCATCGACCGCGAGCCGCAGGTCCTCGATGTCGTCGATCGTCAGCTCGCAGCGCGCGCCCAGGCTCGCGGTCGTGAGCCGCAGCGTAGAGACGTATGCGACGTCGGCGGGCACCCGCATCTCGACGAGGTCCTCGCCCCGCGGTGCCGGCCTGTTCGGTCTCGGTCATGACGTCCTCTCGGCAGCGGGGTTCGTGATGTTCCAGTGTGCGATGACCGGCGCGCCGTGCTGCGGCGGCGAGCAGCGACGGGGCGGCGGTGCCCAGCAGCAGGTTCGCGCCGCCACTGACCGGCAAGCCGATCCAGCGGGCGCCGAGCACTCGGCTGAAGTGCCCGTGCCCGATCAGCACGACCGGCCCGCGCGGCAGGGTCTGCGCCGCGCGGGTGAGCACCCGGTCGGCGCGGCGGCCGACCTCGGCGGCCGCCTCGCCGTTCGGGACGCCGTGGGTGAACAGTCGTCCAGCCGGGCACCGACTTGCGGATCTCGGCGCTGGTGATGCCCTCGTAGTCGCCGTAGTCCCACTCGACCAGGTCGTCGTCGATCGCCTCGACGGTGAACCCGGCCAGCCGTGCGGTGTCCGGCGCGCGGCGCCGCGGGCTGCACAGCACCAGCACCGGCCGCAACCCGGCGAGCAGAGCTCGCCATGGCGCGGGCCTGCCGCTCACCGTTCTCGGTGAGCGGCAGGTCGGTGACGCCAGTGTGCTGGCCGGAGCGGCTCCACTCGGTCTCGCCGTGGCGCAACAACCACAATTCGACCCCGTCGGCGAGATCGGGCGCGGTGAACGCCGGGGCCGTCCTGCGGCTCGGACATCGGCGCGGCGGGTCACGGCCTTCTTCGTCTCCCAGAAGATCTTGTCGATCTCGGCGATCTGGTCGAGCAGCTCCTGGCCCTTCGGCCGGGTCGACCTCGCCCTTGCGCGCCCGCTGCGCCGGCCGGCTTGGTGGCCTTGTTGAACAGCTCGTGCAGCTGCGGGTACTTCTCGAAGTGCGGCGGCTTGAAGTAGTCGGTCCACAGCACCCAGAGGTGGTGCTTGACCAGCTCGGCCCGCTGCTCCTTGATGATCAGGGCCCGGGTGCGGAAGACCGGGTCTTCGTTGCCCTGGTACTTCTCCATGATCGCTTTGACCGACTCGGCCTCGATGCGGGCCTGGGCCGGGTCGTACACGCCGCAGGGCAGGTCGCAGTGCGCGTAGGCGACGGTGCGAGGAGCGGAACAGACGCATATTGTTGACCTCCTGTGACGGATGGGCGTCAGGGTGCGAACCGAAATCGACCCTACTACCGCTGCGATGCCCGGTTGGAGGCGCTGGCTATCAAGGTCTGCGGCTCGAGATGCGGGTTGATGTGGGTCGCGGTGTCCGGGCCGTCGATGGTGCCCACGCTGCGCCACGGCGACGCCGTGGTGGTGCGCACCGCCGCGCCGACACGACCCGGCGACGTGGTGCTCGCCCGGTTCCGTGAGCTGCCCGACCGATTGGTGCTCAAGCGGGCGGCTCGCCCGCACGACGGCGGATGGTGGCTGGTCTCGGACAACGCCTTCGCCGGCGGCGACAGCGCCGCCCACGGAGTCGCCGACGTCGTGGGCACAGTGGTGTTGCGGCTGCGCAGGGGAGTGCCCCGGCGGGTGCGCGCCCGGCCGACGGACGTGACAGACTCGACGCCACGGGCGAACCCCGGAACCGACTCCTGAACCGAGACCCGGGCAGGTCCGAAACTCGCGAGATGGGGCAGGCAGTGGGGTTCGACGCGGACAGCGACGTGTTCCGTGTGCACGAGGGCGGCAAGCTCGATCTGCGCAGCAAGCTGCCGCTCACCGACCGGGCGGCGTTGTCACTGGCCTACACGCCGGGGGTTGCGGAGGTATGCACCGCCATCGCCGGGGACGAGGCGCTGGCGCGCACGTACACGTGGCGCTCGCGGCTCGTCGCGGTGGTCAGCGACGGCACCGCTGTGCTGGGGCTGGGCAACATCGGACCGGCCGCGGCGCTGCCGGTGATGGAGGGCAAGGCCGCACTGTTCCGCGAGTTCGCCGGCCTGAACTCGGTGCCGATCGTGCTCTCGACGCGCGACGCCGACGAGATCGTCGAAACGGTCGTGCGGATTGCGCCGTCGTTCGGCGGCATCAACCTCGAGGACATCTCCGCGCCACGTTGCTTCGACATCGAGAACCGGCTGCGCGACCGGTTGGACATCCCGGTGTTCCACGACGACCAGCACGGCACCGCCATCGTGGTGCTCGCCGCGCTGCGCAACGCCGCGACGGTGACCGGCCGCACCCTCAGTCAGTTGCGCGTCGTGGTCTCCGGCGCGGGCGCGGCCGGCGTCGCGTGCACCAAGATCCTGCTGCAGGCCGGCATCGGCGACATCGCGGTCGCGGACTCGAAGGGCATTCTGCACGCCGTCCGGGCCAACCTCACCGGCGCCAAGGCCGAACTCGCAGCGACCACCAACCACAGTGGCCTCACCGGCTCGGTCGGCGACGCGCTCGTTGGCGCCGATGTGTTCCTGGGCCTGAGCGCCGGCGCGGTCGGCGAACAGGCGATCAGCCGGATGGCGCCCGGCGGGATCGTCTTCGCGCTCGCCAACCCGAATCCCGAGGTGCATCCCGAGCTCGCGCACCGCTACGCGGCGGTGGTCGCGACCGGCCGCAGCGATTTCCCGAACCAGATCAACAACGTGCTGGCCTTCCCGGGCATCTTCGCCGGGGCGTTCGACGTCGGTGCGCGGGCGATCACCGAGAACATGAAGCTCGCCGCCGCGACCGCGCTGAGCGATGTGGTGGCCGACGCGCTGCAGGCGTCGTACATCGTGCCGACCCCGTTCGACCCGCGAGTGGCGCCCGCGGTGGCCGCCGCGGTGGCCGCGCAGGCGGTCGCCGACGGCGTCGCGCTCGATCCGGTACCGGTCTGAGATTCTGTTTTCGAAATCAGTACATGATCAAACCGGCTGACACGTTCATGTCTTCGCCGGTGATCGACGCCGCGGCGTCCGAGCCGAGGAACACGCAGGCGTCGCCGATGTTTGTGTCCGTGACCACGCGGCGCAAGGCCGACGGCTCGACGAACCTGGCGAGCGCAGCGTCGTTCGAGATGCCGAGCGATGCGGCCTGCCCGGCGATCACGTCACGCAGCCGGGGCCCGTCGGTGGCACCCGGCGAGACCGCGTTGACCCGGATGCCGTGCGGGCCCACCTCGTGCGCGAGCGTGCGGACCAGCCCGACGACACCCAGCTTCGCCGCGGCGTAGGGCGTGCGGTTCGGCAGCGGTCGTTTGCCGGTGACCGAGGAGATCGCGATCAACGAGCCGCCGACGCCACGTTCGATCATCGGCGGCAGAAAGGCGCGGAAGGTGAGGAAGACGCCGTCGAGGTCGACGGCGATGCACTCGCGCCAGTCGGTGAGGCTGATGTCTACCAGCGGCGCGGTCGGCCCGGCGATGCCCGAGTTGGCGACCACGACGTCTGCCACCCCGATCTCGCTCCGCACCTGTTCGGCGAACTCCCGCACGGATTCCTCGTCGGCGACATCGCACACCGCGCCGAACGCGCGGCCGCCGGCCTCGCCGACCTCCCCGGCGACGGCGTCGGCGGCGCTGCGGTCGCGCGCCGCGACTACCACCTGGGCGCCGGCCGCGGCGAGCCGGTCGACGATCGCCCGGCCGATGCCACGGGCCCCGCCGGTCACGACCGCTACCCGCCCACTCAGCGCCTGCTCGCCCATCTGGATCTCCTCCACTGTGCGCCATGTCCGGTCGGTCAAACATCTCAGGCGGTGTCGGCCGCGACAAGACGGCCCGTACACCCGGCCGGGCCGGGCACGATGGATCCATGGCGGGCCGGTTGCTGGAGCGTGACGACGCGATCGCCACCTTCACCACGGCATTGACCCGAGCGATCGGCGGGCAGGGCGCGACCGTGCTCGTCACCGGCGAGGCCGGCATCGGCAAGACGAGCGTCGTCCTGGCATGTCTCGCCACCGTCGACCCGCTGGTGCAGGTACTGGCCGGTGGCTGCGACGACCTGCTCGCACCCCGCACTCTCGGTCCGCTGCGCGACGCCGTGCGCGGCAGCGGCGGTGACCTCGAGCGGGCCCTCGACGACGGCGCGGCCGACGTCGTGTTCGCCGCCATGACCGAAGCGCTCTCGCGCCGACCGCCGACGGTGCTGGTGGTCGAGGACGTGCACTGGGCCGACGACGCGACGCTCGACCTGTTGAGCTACCTGGTGCGCCGGATCGCCGACTGGCCGGCCCTGCTGCTGCTCTCCTTCCGCGACGACACCCGCTCCGGGACGGATCCGGTGCAGCGGTTGCTGGCCGCGACGGCGACCGTGCCTACTCACCGGATCGCGCTGCGGCCCCTGAGCCCGCACGCGGTGTCGTCGCTCGCGGCCGGGACCGGCCGCCCGCCCGGGGCGCTGCACGAGATCACGGGCGGCAACCCGTTCTTCGTCAGTGAGGCGCTGGCGGCCGGCCCGGACGAGGTGCCGACCCGGGTGGCCGACCTGGTGCTCTCGCGCCTGCACCAGCTCAGCCCTTCGGCGCGGGCCGCGCTGGAGCAGCTGTCGGTCATCCCGACGCAGGTGACGCTGGATCTCGCGGGGGCATTGCTCGACTCACCAACGGCGTCGCTGACCGAGGCGGAGTCCGCCGGGCTGGTCGAAGTGCGTGGCACCGCCATCGCGTTCCGTCACGAGTTGGCGCGGCGGGCGATAGCGGACAGCCTGCCGGTGCTGCGCCGGCGCGCGGCGAACGCCACGGTGGTCAATGCGTTGGGCACCGCGTGGCGGATCGACCGGCCCCGGATCGTGCACCACGCCGTGGCCGCCGGTGACGGCGAGACGGTCGCCAGGTACGCACCGGCCGCCGCGCGCGAGGCAACCGAGGCCGGCTCGCACCGGCAGGCGCTGACCCTGCTCGCGGCCGTGCTGCCGTACGCCGACCGGCTCAGCGACCTCGAACGCGCGAGGCTGTCCGACGACTACGCCTGGGAGCTGTACAACGCGCACCGCTTCGAGGACGCCGTCGCCGCGGCGCAGGACGCCGTCGGGCGGTACGAGCGGTTGGGCGAGGACGTGATGCTCGGCGAGGCCCTGGTCCGCCAGTCGCGGCACATCTACATGACCGGCCGCACCGCGCAGGCCGAGCAAGCGGTGCAGCGTGCCGTGCTGGTGCTCGAGCACGCCGGCTCGCCCCCGGCGCTCGCCTACGGGCTCACCTACGCCGGAGCGATCCTCGCGCTCACCGGACGTCTCGACGAGGCAACTGCGACGCTCGACCGCGCCCGGGCCCTCGCCGCGCAGACGCAGCGCCCCGACCTCGACGCGCTGTGCCTGAAACTACCTCGGGCTGGTGCAGGCCGACCAGTCCGGTCCGGTGGGGCTGACTGCGATGCGGGTCAGCCTCGGACTGGCCCAACGCCAGGGGTGGCACGAGTACGTCGCCCGCGGGTACACCAATCTCGCCGAGCTGCTGTTTCGCTTCGGCCACTACGACGAGCTCGCCGAATGCGTCGCCGAGGGGCTGACCTTTACCCGCGAACGCGGTTTCTGGTCCCACGCCTACAACCTCGAGCTGCACCGCTGCCTGCTGCTGTTGCGCACCAGCCGGTGGGAGGACGCCGAGGCCGGGCTGCGAGCCCTCGTCGAAGGGGTCGTTGAGCCCGGCATGCTCTACGTCTACAGCGTGCCGCCGTTGGCCCGGTTGCTCGCCCGGCGGGGGAATGCCGACGCCGAGGCGTTGGTGACCACGGCGTGGCAGCGCGCGCTGTCGCAGCAGTCGCTGCTGGGCGTCACCTACGCGGGGATCGCCTACGTCGAGTGGGCCTGGCTCAGCCGCGCCGGTACCGCCCGCATCGACGAGGTGAACGACGTGGTGCTCGCCCGCACCCGCGCACCCGGCGCGGCGGCGCTGCGGGGGGAGTTCCAGCGCTACCTCGCGCGGCTGGGCCGTGCGGTCGGCGGCGGCACGGACGGGATGCTGCCGGGACACCGCGCCGGCCTGTCCGGAAACTGGCAGGCGGCCGCGCAGGCGTGGCAGCAGGTCGGCGACCGGTACGAGGCAGCGCTCGAACTGGCCGATTCCGGGCAGCCCGAGCCCACCGGTCGCGCCGTGCGCCTGCTCGACGACCTCGGGGCGCGGGCCGCCGCGGACCTGGTGCGGCAGCGACTGCGCGGACTCGGCGTCGAGCGGATCCCGCGTGGCCCGCAGGCCAGCACCCGCGCCAACCCGAAAGGCCTCACCGCCCGCCAGCTCGACGTGCTGTCCCAGCTGGTCGAAGGCCGCACCAACGCCCAGATCGCGCAACGGCTTGTGCTCTCGGTGCGCACCGTGGACAACCACGTGGCGGCGGTCCTCGCGAAGCTCGGCGTGAACTCGCGAGGCGAGGCGGTCGCCCGGGCCCGGGAGCTCGGCCTGTGATCGTTATCTGAGTACCACCCGCAGTTGATCTAGGTAGCCGCCCCGGATGTGTCCAGGCCGTCGACGCGCGAAGCTGATCATGTCGTCGGCCGGCGGCGCGCCCGAGGGCATTCGGAAAGAGAAACCGATCATGACTGTGGCCCACACGCACGCCCTGTTGCTCAGCGACGCCGAACGCGCCCGGTACCGGCTGCTGGCCGAACGCGCGAGCATCGAGGAGGCGCACCTGTGGCAACACGCGGGGATCCGGCCGGGCGCCCGGGTGGCCGACATCGGGTGCGGACCGGGTGCGATGTTGCCCACCCTCGCGGCTGCCGTCGGGCCGCGCGGCGCCGTGGTCGGCGTCGACGCCGATCCGGACGCGGTGTCGGCCGCGCGCAGCACCGTCGCGCTGTGCGATTTCGGCGACGTCGACGTGCGTCAGGCGAGCGCTGACGACACCGGGCTGCCCGAGGGTTCCCTGGACGTCGCGATGATGCGGCACGTGCTGGCCCACAACGGCGGTCGCGAGGACCTGATTGTCGCCCACCTGGCGACGCTGCTCGCCCCGGGCGGCGCCGCCTACCTCGTTGACATCGACGCGACGGCGGGCACGCTCGAACCAGCCGATGCCGATGTGCTCGACCTCGGCGCGCGGTATCTGCGCTGGCACGACTCGTGCGGCAACGACCTGCAGGCCGGCCGGCGACTCGCCGAGCTGCTGCGGCGCGCGGGCCTGCAGGTCGAGGTCGAGCACCGGGTGAGCGCCACGCTGCCGATCGGCAACGGCGTGCGTCCGCCCGCGTGGGCCGCTCGCGCGGCGCTGCAGGACGCGGGTCTGGCCACCGATCAGGACATCGCCCGCTGGTCCGCGGCGCTGCAGCGCATCGAGGCATCCGACACCCGCTACGTCGCATCGATCCCGCTCTACGTGGTGATCGCTCGCAAGCCGGCGCTGCGATAGCGGCCGGTCACCCGCCCGCCTCGAGGAGTCGCGCCAGGTTGGCCAGTGCCATCCGGGTGCCGGTCTCGAACTCGCTGAGCTCGACGACCTGTTCGTCGGGCACCAGGGTCGCGAACCGGCCGTGATAGGTGTCGGTGTGCGCCGACGTCTTCGCGCCTTCCTGCGGCCGGTCCTAGTGTCGCGCGCCAGAGATTCGCACGATAATTCCGACGCCCAGGCGCGCGCTGGCTGCGTTGTCGTCGTCGCCAGGACGGCAAGTACAGCTCTCCTCCTCCGCCTTACCAGCCCACGCCTGAACGCCGGACTTATTCGCACAATCTCTGGCGCGCGACACTAGGTCAGCGACACGCGGTAGACCGCGGCGCGCGGCGCCGCCACGTGACCGGTCACCTGCATCGAGTACATGCCGGTCAGCGTCGGGGCTTGCCGCGGTAGCGGATCTGCACCGGCGTGCCGGTGCGCAGGTTGCGGCCCCAACCGAACGGGGTGCCGAACACCACTGTCCCGTGGTCGTTCGTGTAGGCCACCGGGACGGTGTACCGATTGCCGGTCGTGTGACCCACCAGTTACAGCGTGATCAACCGGCGGCCGGCCACGCGGCACAGCAGCGGCGTACGCAACACCGCACGTACGAGGAGATTCGCCAACACTTGAAAGCGAATCGTCTGCGGCGTAGTCGATGAGGTCGTCATACCGATCTGACGAAGCGCGCCGCGCAGATGTGACGTGGCTAGGTCGTCGCGTCGTGTCTGCAGTCCGGGTCGAACGTGAGCCCGGCCGGGCTCGGTGCGGGAGCCGGACGGCGACGGCATCGAGGCCACGTCGCGCATCACGTCGCGCATCACGTCGCGCATCACGGCCGCGCAGCCCGGCGCCAGGGTGGTGCTGCTGACCACGTTCGATCTCGACGACTACGTTTATGCCGGCCTGCGGGCCGCGCCAGCGGGTTCCTCCTGAAAGACGCGCCACCCGCGCACCTGCCGCACGCGATCCGCACCGTCGCAGCGGGGGAGGCGGAGTCCGGGATCGTCACGCCGGGCGGCGATCGGAACTGATCGCCGCGGGCAGCCCGAAGCCGGCGAACAGCGATCCGTCGATGAACTGCAGGATCGCGCCGAGCCGGTCGTCGCGGGCCTCGAGCAGATGGATCGCGAATGGCTCCCATCGGTCGTCGCCGGCCGGGTGGTAGACGGCCACCGCCGGACCGCCATTGGCGCGCGTCGTGAGCAGCCGCGCGTTGGTGCACACCCGGCCCGGCCCCTCGTACCAGCGTTCGATCTCGGCGCGGCCGCGCACCCAGAAGGCGAACGGCGGCATCATGAACGTCGCGTCCTCGTGCACCAGCGAGACCAGCGCCGAGACGTCGTACTGCTCGAACGCGGCGACGTAGCGCTCGAGCATGCTCCGATCGTCGTCGTCGAGCGGACGCCCCGGGCGCGACTCGTCGAGGTGCCGCAGCGTCACGCGGGCGCGCGCCAGCGCGCTGGTCACCGCGTCGACGGTCGTGTCGAACAACTCGGCGACCTCGGCCGCTGACCAGCCGAGCACGTCGCGCAGCACGAGCACCGCGCGTTGTCGCGGTGACAGATGCTGCAACGCCGCCACGAAGGCCAGCCGCACCGAGTCGCGCAGCACGACGGTGTCGGCGGGATCGCCGGAATCGGGCAGCACCCGGGAGTCGTGGATCGGCTCGATCCACACCGTCTCGGCGAGCGGAGCGCCGAGATCGAGATGCGTACCAACCGTCGACGGGCCCTCGAGGTCGATCGGCAGCGCGCGCCGCTGCGGCGCGCGCCGCATGTCGATGCACACGTTGGTGGCAATGCGATACAGCCACGAGCGGAGGGAGGAACGGCCCTCGAACGCCTCGCCCTTGCGCCAGGCGCGGACGAGCACCTCCTGCACGGCGTCCTCGGCCTCGGCGCTCGACCCGAGCATCCGGTAGCTGAAGGCGACCAGTTCGCCGCGGTATGCGGCGGCCTGCTCGACCAGCGGCGCAGTTGATTCCACGGGTGCCGATCCTAGGGTTGTGTCCATTGCGCCCGGACCTCCTCGGTGAGCCCGCAGGCCTCGACGAGTTCGGCGAGCGGAATCGGGGTCGCATCGACGCAGAGCACCAGCCCGCGACTCCGGGCGTCGAGCGCCAGCCGGGTCAGGGCGCCCAACAGGTCGGCGGCGCTCGGCTCGGTGCGCCAGGCGAGGCGGTACCGCTCGACGACCGCATCGGCGGCGTCGCGCAGCGACGTCTCGAGAACTCTGCACACGGTCGTAGGACGATGCGGCGGCACGGCACTGGTCGAGGTCGAAGAACGCGATGTACTCCGCGAACGAGCGCGAGGTGACCAGCACCGGCTAGCGGCCGGCCAGCGTGAAACCGGTGAAGCCCATCTGGAAGCCGCTGAACTCGGGTCGGTTGCCGTTGACGGCGATCCAGTCGCCGTGCGGACGCATCCGCGGCAGCAGCGGTCCGACGTTCTCCAGCGTGATGCCGCCGTGGAACAGGGTGCGGGTGGTGGCCTGCAACGCGGCGTCCATCGAGGCGTCCGGGCCGAGCGTGTCGGACCCGGTGGCGATGATCCGGCGCGCGTCGAACAGCCAGTCGACGGCGGCGCCGGCGAAGCCCGGGGCCGAGGTGGTGACGTAGGGGGAGTCGGCGCCCGAGCCCTCGTAGAACAGCGGCGCGTAGCCGGTGAGCAGCAGCACGCAGCCGCGCGCGGGGATGCGGCCGTGGCGACGTTCCCAGGCCCGCAGGTCGGCGGCGGTGACGAGGAAGTCCGGGCCGCCGTGCCGGATCCGGTCCCGCACGTCGATCGCCGCGAGCGGCATGAGGGTGAAGTCCTCGTCGAGCTGGCTCAGCGGGCGGCCGCCGATGATGAAGTGCACCGGCGCGGAGATGTGGCTTGCGGTGTGGGTGCCCAGGCTGGTGATGCGCTCGAGCAGGTAGCCGCCGTCGTCGTGGGCCGGGGTGCGGGTGTCCGTGGCGACCCGCCACCGAAACGGTGGATCGCCGGGGTAGAGCGGCACGCCGTCGCGCAGCGACATCGTCAACGGGACGCGGATCGCGGTGCGCGGGTCGACCTGCTCGTAGCCGGTCGGGATGCGGCTCGCGCGCGACTTCGCTGCCGCGGGAGAGGCGTTGACACCGGCGGCCGTCACACCCGCTGCGGCCGCGAGCCCGGCCGCGATCACCGCCCGCCGCCCTGGCCCGGCACCCGTTTCCACCTGATCCGCCTAGGCCTGCTCGCGCGGGACGGACAGCCGCGGTACGCCGCCCAGGCCGACGTTGTAGCGCACACTCTGGGCGTACTCGGCCAGCTTGTCCCACAGCGCGGCGTGCGCGGGCCAGGGTAGCGGCTCGTCGCCGTCGAGCCAGCTCTCCCCGAAGGTGATCCAGACCGGCGTCCAGTCGGTGGCCTCGGCCCAGCGGCCGTTGCTCCACTCGATCAGCGAGCGCCGGATCTGGAAGGCCAGCCGCGGCGCGTCCGGGAACGTCGGTGTGCTGGCCACGGGCCACACCCGGAAGTCGTGCGCCATGAGATCGAGCTCGAAATCGTGCAGGACGGCGGGGTCCACCAGCACCGTCGCCACGTTCTCGTGGCCCTGTCCACGCACCTGACGATTATCCACCCAACTGATCAGGGCGCACTGGCCGACGACGACTTCGACGTCGTCGGGCTCGACGACGGCACGACCGGCGTCGGCTGGCGACCCGCGGCGCCGCCTGGCGCCGAACTGCTGCTCGCTGTCGTGGGTGTGCTCGGCGGCGACGACGAGGGCGAGCTCGATGAGCTCGAGGTCGAGGGGCTCGACGGCGCGGACGACGGCGACGTGCTCGACGTGGGCGGCTTCGATGTGGCGGCGGCGCTCGATCGGTCGGCGGTCGTGGGGGCTGAGGACGTGTGCGTCGTCGGTGCGGCCGTCGGCGTCGGGTTGGGTGTCGACTGGGTCGGCGCGCTGGGCACCGTCGTCGCCGGCGCCGGATCGTCCGAGCTCGGCCCGAACAGCAGGTAGCCGCCGACGATCAGCAGGATGGCCGCGAGGGTGGCGATGATCGCGATCGGCAGCCAGTTGCGCTTGTGCTCGTCTGGCTCGGCCGGTGGCGGCACCACGGGCGGCCGGCTCCCGGTGCCCACGAGGGCCGTGGGTCCGCTTGCTCCCGGCGGCGGCACATAGGCGATCGGGCCCGGCGCGGCCAGCACCCGGGCCACCGCGGCCGCGCCCGGCCGGGCCGCGGGGTCCATCGCCGTCATCGCGGCGAGCAGGCCCGGCCACGGCGGCGGCAGGGTGCGCGGGATGTCCGGCGCCCGCACCAGCCGGGCGGCGACGGCCTCGTGGACCGGCCCGTCGAACGCGCGTACACCGGTAAGCGCTTCGAGCAGCACCAGCCCGAGCGCGTACACATCGGCCGCCGGCCCGACATCACTGCCGCGCGTCTGCTCCGGCGCGAGATAGGACGCGCTGCCCAGCGTGAACGCTGCGTGCGTGAGGTGCGGGGTGTCGGCGATGCGCACGATGCCGAAGTCCGACAGGCGCGCGCGCAACCCGCCGGCGACCGCGTCGTCGCCGTCGCGGCCGAGCAGGATGTTCGCCGGCTTGACGTCGCGGTGCACCATGCCGCGCTGGTGCACGTAGGCGAGCGCGCCGGCGATCTGCGCGCCGAGCAACCGGGTCTCGGTGTAGGTGAGCGGCTGCTCGCGCAACAGCGTGGCCAGATCCGGCCCGTCGACGAACTCCATGACCAGATACGCGGGGCCGTCGTCGGACAGCGAGCCGTCGTAGAGCGCGGTCAGGTTGGGGTGGCTGAGCCGGGCCAGGGCCTGCAGCTCGGTGTCGCGCCGCTCGACCGACGTCGCGTTGCCGGGCTCGTCGACGGGGGTGCGGAACACCTTCACCGCGACGTCGCGATTGAGCAACTCGTCGCGCGCGCGGAACACCTCGGCCATGCCGCCGGAGCCGAGCCGCTCGAAGACCCGGTAGCGACCGGACAGCATCCAGCTGCGCTCCCCGGCCGGCTGCTCGGCCTGTGGGCTGGTCGGCGCCGCCGCGTCGGCGGGCATCGCCTGAGTCGGCGGGTCGGTATCCGGACCCGACCTGTCGGTCATGCCACTCCCCGCCGATCCCGCGCACCATCGCGCCGGTCCGCCGCGACGCCAGTCCTCGACTCTACGGAGACGGCCTGCGGCACGCGGGCGCGGACATACCCGGCTGCCAGCTTGGTCACTGTGCATCCGGTATGTGCTGGACCGGTCTCAGTCGCTCGGCCGGGCACCGAACACTTGATCTTCGGGTTGACGCCGACGTCGTTCAGCCGGCAGGCGAGGATCGTCGACGTGATCGTGGCCACCTGCGCGCAGCTGGCCGGCGACCCGCTGAATTACTTGCGTTTGCGCGGCCGCGATCACGCCGATCGCGAGCCACACCACGAGCAGGACCGCGATGATGCGAACCGGCGCCGTACCGCGTCGACGAGGGACGACGCCGGGCTCTGGTTCCTATGGCATGTCCGCTCCCACATCCCGAGCAACCGGTCGAGGAAACCGCGGTAGCGCTGCAGGGTCGGCACCCCACAGCGCGGCGACCGGGTGCCCGGCGCTCGCGCCGGGCGGTAACGCCCGTCGCTCGGTGCCCGGTCGGGGCCCTCGACGGTTGTCGGGGCCCTCGACGGTGTCCGGGCGGGCGCTGGCTGCGGCCCCTGCGTTGCTGTCAGGCCGCTGGTTCGTCACCGGCTCCGTGTTCGCGTGGCGTGCGGTGCTCGTCTGTGCCGTCGACGATCTGCTAACGCGCGCTGTGGCGAGCGACCAGGCGGCGTTCGCGGTGCTTTACCGGGATGTGCACCGGCGGTTGCTGAGCTGCGCGAGGAGCATGGTCGATCTCGACGGCTTCCGCGGCTGGTCGGCGCGCATCGTGCGCAACCGGGCGATGGACCGGCCGCTCGCCGGCGCGCGGCGTCCGGCCGCCCAACTGCCGACCGCGTCCCGACCCGGCGAGATCCTGGACAAGAGGGCCTGAGCGGTGTGGGTCGCATCGCTGCGCGGGTTGCGTCGCCTCGCGAAGATCCTGCGCAGCCAGCGGGTCGAGTCGCGATGAGCTGGCTGCGCATTTCGATTGCGGAAATCTCGGTCCGGACTGCAGGAGCGGGTCGACGGCCGGGCGCAGTCCGACGACGCCCTCGGCCGGACCGTGCAGGCCGCGCGGGCGCTGCGCACCGACTCTCGAAACGGGGCAAGATCACCGCGATCCGGGTGACGTCGGACGCCCGGCCGTTCAGATAGCCGCTTGGCTGCACCGTGACAATGGGCGGATGGACGACCCGCTGACGCCGCCGTTCGCCACCAAGGTCGCCGTGCTGGTGCGCGACGACCTCGAATCCTGGCAGCGGCTCAACGTGACGGCGTTTCTCGTCAGCGGCATCACCGCGGCGAACCCGACACTCGTCGGTGCCGCATACGCCGACGCCGACGAGCAGCAGTACCTGCCCCTGCTGGGCATGCCGATCCTGGTGTTCGAGGGCTCGGCGACCGACCTGCGCAACGCGCACGAACGCACGGTGCGCCGCGCGCTCCCGCTCGCCGTCTACACCCGGGACATGTTCGCTACCGGGTACGACGCCGCCAACCGAGCGGCCGTCGCCGCCGTACCCGGCGCGCAACTGGATCTGGTCGGCATCGCGCTGCACGCTCCCAAAAATGCCGTCGACAAGGTTCTCAAGGGCGCGCACCTGCATCCCTGATCGGCCGCCGGCGGAACCCGCGGCGTTGCGGGCGCCACCACAGTGCGCCCCGGCGACATCCGCGCGTCGTGTCGCCGCTGGCCGTGCCGACACTCGCGAGCGTCGTCTTCGTCCGGGTGGTGCAGGGCCCGGCCCGCGCGGGTGTCGGCGGCGACCCGTCCGGGTCGCACGGACCGCCGTCCGCGGGTGATCATCGCCGTCGGGTCCGGCCGGCCTGCGTCGTCCTCGCCGCCGCCCACGGCGGCCCCGCCACCGCCCTGAGCGGGCTCGGACGGGACGTCCCGTGCCGAACTCGCCTACGCCGGTAAACCGGGACAATGTCCCAAGGGCCGGGCGCTTCGTGAACGGGTTTACCTGCGCGAGATTGTCGTGGATATCCCGGAGGAGTTCGTCTTGAGGGCGTCGTATGGCTGCTAACGGGAGTCACGCGATTCCACGGTGGCATGGGCGCGATGGCGACGGCACTGTAGACCGGTACAGCAATCACCGCCGAGTCAATCGCCAAGCGGCCTGGCGCAAATGATCTTGGTCAGCAAACAGGACAGCGCGCGCACTCCCGTCAATATCGAGCAAGTGGAACGCGTGGTTGCGGCGCGCATATGAAACATTCTTGCGGTGATGGCAATGCTGTCGGGAGCGTTGAGCGGGAGTTCGACTGCTCCCGTGGTCGGTTTGGTAACCGCACCATTGAGGTCGTTCTTGATCATGGAGCCGTCGGGACCGGTGTCATCCAGCCGCTGAAGCTGGCTAGACCGCGTAAATCCCGGCGGGGTGTTGTCGTTTCCGTGCCAGCATTCGCCTGGCGCGGCATCCCTGAACGATGCAGGCCTTACATTCCGACTACCACCGGGCTGCGTTGGCTGGTACGCCACCCGCGTCGGTGCGGAATCAGGGAGGTCATCGTGGCCGAGCCGACGCCGCAGCCGACGTGGTTGTATGAGCGCGCCTACACCACGAGCGGGTTGAGGCTCAGGCCGAGGATGGCGTCAACACCTGCGCTGTGCGCACTGCGGGACCGACAAGACCGACACCGATTTGGCCCCGCGAGCCCATGTCGCCCGCGGTTGGCGCCGAGATGAGCATGATCTGCGGCCGCGGCGGTTAGCGAGAACACGGCACAGGGCAGCACACGCGATCACACGGCTATCCGGTCATCGCGCGATCCGGGCACTGACTGACACGGGAGATGGGGCCGTTCCGAGCGAGGGAGGTCATCGTGGCCAAGCCGACGCCGCACCCCAGATTGCTATGTCGAGGCATCTGCACCACACGATTCCGGCCCACACCGAGGGCGGCGGTCAGTACACGCGCTGCGAACATAGCGGGAGAGACAAGTCCGAGATTGATTCCGGCAACCCGAGGACAAAAGGTTGCCGTGGAAAGGGTTCGGTTACAGCAGGCACGGCGCCGAGCTAGCGAGGTCGTAAGGGCCGAGCAGACTCCGCACCCGATGCTGTTGTGCCGAGCGCACGTGCACCGCTGGGTCCCAGCCCAGACCGGCGAGCGCGCTAGATACCTGCGCTGCGAGAGCGAGAACGCGTGCAGTCACACCTGGAGGGGGGCTGACGCCGCACACGTTCGACGGCGATCTGTTGGCGGTGCGAGATGAGCCCGGCAATGGCTATCCGCGCTGCGCGCACAGTCGTTGATGTCGCTTTCTCTCCGGACGGTCGGTCACTGGCCGTCAGGTCATCACGTGTCGGTGCGATCCTCGAGTTGTTCGACATTACGACGCGAACCCGAATGTGGAAACACAGCGGATATGCCCACGAGTTCGGGGAAGTGACATTCTCCGGAGATGGCCGACTATTGGCTATGGGCAGCAACGTGAACAGCGCTACGGTGCTGGCCGCCGACGACGGCCGAGTGCTGCGGCGAGTGCACCTTCGGGCGCATGGACACGACAAGTTTACGCACGCGTGCATTACTCCAGATGGTGCACGGCTGGCGCTGGCGACGGGGAGCACCCTGCGCATCCACGACGTCGATTCCGGGGACCCGACCGTGGAGATCGACCACGGTCTGAGCTGGTGCTACGGCATCGCGTTCAGCCCGGATGGCACGTGCATGGCGACCGCTGCTGACGAGGGGGTCTACCTGTGGGATGCCGCCACCGGTCACCCCGGCCAGTGGCTGCCGACTCCAGCGACAGTCGCGACCCTGCGCTTCAGCCGTTGCGGGCACATCGTGATCGCTGCCGACCGGGATCACACGGTGCGTGGCTGGGACGCCCGCACGGGGGTGGCAACCGGCCAGCTCGCTGCGCCCGCGGACACGCAGGCTGTCACCTTCAGCTTGGACGGGCTACTGGCGCTGATCAGGACGCGCCGCGGCACGTTGCAGTTGTGGGACATCCCGACCGGGCGTGAGTGGGCCCCGCCCGTCGAGATAGGCCGGGGCCGTGCCGCTGGGCTGGACCACGCCCGGCGCACGGTGGCGACCGGGTCCGGGCGCGAGGTCAAGCATCGCGCAGCCGGACCCAACTCCGCTCGGAGCAGCGCGGGTCCACGCCGGGCAGCTGTTCCTGGTGCGGGCTCGCAGGTCAGACCCGCGGGTGCGTCGTCAAGGCCTCCGCAAGTCGCGAGCGACCACGCCCAGTGGTGACACACCGGCAGCGGCCGAGCTGCAGCCGACCCGGCCGACGCCGACGGCAATAGGCAAGGCCACGTCCGCGGTCGGCAGTCCTGCTGTGCTGCCGACTGACCCCGTCCGCCACGCACACGAGGCGATGGTTGGACCGATGACCCGTCTCGACCGGACCCGCTCCGTAGTGCGCGCGGGGGCCTTCGGGATCTCCGCAGCGCTGCTCGGCGCCGCCGCCAGCGCCGCCCTGGTCATTGGGACCGGGGCTTACGACACAGGCGTGACGTATGCCCTGCTGGGGCTCATCGTCGCCGTCGCCGTCGGCGTTGCCCGGCCGGCGATCCGGGCGGGCTGGATGCAGGCGCTGAGCCTGGTCCTAACCCTGGTCGGTCTGCTGCTGTCCCAATACGTCATCGCCCGGCACTTCAGCGGCCTGAGCGACGCGCCGCTGTTCTTACCGCTGCACGAGACGATGACGCTGCTCCACGACCAGTTCGCCGCCAACCTCATCGTGTTGGTGTGCGCCGGCTTCGCTCTGCTCACGGCCGCCACCGCGCCCGCCCACATAGAGCCTGCCCTGTCCAGACGACAGTGGATCTACGGCCCGGCAGGCTGGCTGACCGCAACCGCCGCCGCCGTGACCGGGTTGGTCACACTCGCCCTGCTTACCGGGGCCCGGCTCGGTGCGACCAACCCGACCCGGGGACCCACCGCCGCCAGTCGTGGCACGGCAGCGATCACGTCGACCATCGATGTCGACTTCGACCAGGTGAAAGCGGGCGACTGCTACAACAACCCGCCAACTGACTCGCCAGACACACTGCCCGAAGTGCCCTGCCAGCACCCACACGACGCCCAAGTGTTCTTCGTCTTCACCATGGCCGCCGGAGCCTACCCAGGCGATGACGCAGTCGACGCATCAGCCGACCACACCTGCGGCGACCGGTTCGCCGCTCTCGACGACCAGCTCACCGGGCCACTCGACTACACCTACTTCATCCCTTCGAGCGACGCCTGGGAAGCCGGAAGCCGAACCACTCAATGCGCTGCCGCCCGCACCGGTGTCGACTATCTGCCCGCAGCGTTCGCGTTCGATGAACTACCGTACGGCAGTTTCCCGGCATGCCTTCGGCGACAACGACCCGACCGACGTCGACTGGAAAGACACATCTGCCGCGGCGACTCGCTCACCCTGGCCGAGGTTGCGACCACTTCGATATGGTGCCAGCCGCTAGCAACGCGCCAAGATCTGGCGGCACATCCACGAGACCGATTCAAGGGTTCGTCACGGCAATCAATTGCGCCGACCGCAAGCGGCGAATCACGAGCAGGCGCTCGTAGCCGGCGATCTTGAGTGTGGAACCTCGCTACCACTGAACCCGCGCGCATTGCCGTCGATCTGCGCGGCCACGCTGCCGAGTTGATCTACGTGCGCCGCGCGCAGATCAGACCGTATGCGCCAGCTCGTTTACCGGTCATGCCGATGATCAGGCGTTACGGATGATCTTCCTTGTTCCGGCTGGGCCTTGCCGTAGTGCGGTCTGCTTGTCACGGTCGTGCTTGTATGTATGGTGGCCCACGGATTCAGGCTTAGTGCTCGGAGTCAGGTCAGCCCGTCCAGGGCCAAGCTGGCTCTGGGTGTGGCGGCGCCTGTGCGCTCGACCAGCGGGGCGATCTCGTGCCCGTCGGGCCGGACGAGGATCGCGCCGGACGGGAAAAGGTCGAGGGCCTGGCAGGCTGGGCGTCGACGGCTACTGCGGCGAAGGGTGCCGTCCATCCGGTCACATCGGCGACGTTGGGCCATTCGGGTCGTGGCGTCGCGGTGAACAGCGTGAGCCCGTCGGTTATCAGATCGATCGTGGAGACGCGCCGGTGCCACGATCGAGACGAGCGTGCATCAGCCGGCCGTCGAGGTTCCAGGACAGGGCCTCGTTCGTAGATCGCCGAGCACCCCCGGGCTGCGCCGCGCGACCGACGTTGTGCAGTGCGATGGGTCGTCGCTCAGGTTCGTAGGTGTCGAGCAGCTGCCAAGAGGCCCAGCCGCGTAGACACCCAGGCCACCTTCCAGGCGATGTCGAAGGCGTCCTGAGTATTCATGCCGGTGCCGCCTCGGGGCGTCATCCGGTGCGCCGCGTCCCAATCAGGAACACACCGCCCTTGCGGTACCGCTCGGCGATACTGGGCAGCGAAGCTGAAGCGGCTGACTCGTTCCACGAGCGAGATGGAGATCGGGTGATGCCCGTGGCCGTGCGTATCGAACACGGCAAGCTGATGTTGAGAGAGATCCTCCAGACCCGGGCGCGCCGCGAGGTCGTTCCCGTGACAGACTCCATCGATCTTCGTGACCGCGGCGCGCCAGCACGGCGCCACCGACATCGGGATGCTTGAGGACGTAAAGCGCGTGCGCACGACCGTGCATGACACCGTCGAGCGAGGCAACGAACTCGACCCGTTCGTAATCTGCGAGATCCTCGGGGCCTTCCATCGCGACGCCGATCTGGCGCCGCACCGTGCTGTGCGCCCCATCGCCACCGATGACGAACCGGGGCGTCGACATGGACAGTCTCGGCCGACGCCACGTCGCAAAGCGTCGCACGGTAGCGGCCAACGCGTTCCTCGAAGGCTCAGGAGGCGCGTTCCGAACTGCACCGTTGCAGACGAAGCCGCACACAGCAGGTCGAGCAGGAACGGTTCGTAATGCGATTGGGGTGTCCACGCCGGCCGACTCTGGGACTCACTTGCGCTGCTTCCGCGTCGGATGGATAGCCAAGCGGCATGATCGTGCCCTGCTGGGCAGCAAACGTTCGTGTTTAGCGCTCGTCGGCTCGACATCGGCGGCGCCGGCACGGACCTTCCCCTCCAAACCCAATCGACGCATCTGTCAACTCCATTCCGCGTGTACTGACGACCAGCGCCCTGGACAGGCTCGACCCGCCCCCCACGTTGCTCCGCGACGAGCACTTTGACCCTGTACGGGGCAGCGGTGATCCCAGCCACCAGACCGCATGGGCCGGCACCGACGATCAGCACGCTCCGTCTCGGTCACCGCGATCACCTACACACCATCGCACGACCACGCCGCCACTAGCGGCGAACCCGGAGGGCGTCGTTACACCAGAGCATCGCCGCCGCTTACCGACCATGCCGCAGGTCGATCGCATCGCGTGACCGTTCATGTCCCCTGTTACGCCATGGACAGCGACTCTTCGAGGTCGACCATGACGTCGCCGTCCTCGAGGGAGACCATCGCTATGACGGTCCAATCGGCGCGTGTGACATCGAGGCGGTAAACAGCACAGCTACGTGTACCTGATCGCGACCGACCACAACTGCTCCCGGTGCGGCCGGTCGCCGACCCGCAGGCAGACACCGAACGCACGTTGCGCGAGATAGTCGAACCGGGTGCGGGCGGCGCACCCTGAACCTACCGACCGGCATGTTGAGACCGTGGGCTCGGTGGCCGGAGTACTGCGTGCGCAACGGCCCTGCCCCGTGGTGGTGGTGCGCGCGCTCGCGCGGTGAGCCGTCAACGACAGTCGGTCAGCGCCTTGTCCAGGATCTCCACGCCGAGGTCGATGTCGTCGGCGCCGACGGTCAGCGGCGGCGCGATGCGAAGGACGCTGCCCAGGCCGCGGAACTTGACGATGTTGAGACTCAGCCCGAGTTCCAGGCAGCGCTCGGTGACTGCGGTTCCGTAGCGATCGTCGGGTTCGCGGGTGTCCCGGTCGCGCACGAGGTCGAGACCGAGCATCAGCCCACGGCCGCGCACGTCGCCGATCGCCTCGTGCCGCTGCTGCAGCTCGAGCAGGCCGGCGCGCAGTCGGTCGCCGAGGTCGGCGGCCCGCTGCGCGAGGTTCTCGGTGACGACGACGTCGAGCACGGCCCGGCCGACCGCGGCGGGCAGCGGGTCGGACACGTGCGAGGTGAAGTGCAGGAAGCCCTTGTCGGCCGCGTCCTGCTCGATCGCCGCCGAGGTGACGGTCGCCGACAGCGGGATTCCGCCGCCGAGCGTCTTGGACAGAGTGAGCACGTCGGGCACGACGTTGCTCTCCTCGAACGCGAACATCGACCCGACCCGGCCCAGGGCGGTCTGCGCCTCGTCGACGATCAGCAACATGCCGCGCTCGGCGCACCGCGTCTTGAGTTGCGCGAGATACCCGTCGGGCAGCACCACGATGCCTCCGACACTGAGGATCGGCTCGACGATCACGGCCGCGGGGGCGCCGACGGACTGTGCATCGGCGAGCGAGAAGCCGACGTCGAGGCAGGTGAGATCGCACCGGTCGATGCAGTGCCTGATCGGGCAGCGGTAGGCGTTGGGCGTCGGCAGCGCCATCGTGCCCGGGACGGCCGGGCCGTAGCCGCGATGCCCGGCGCTGTAGGTGCTCGAGGACGCGCCGGCGGTCATGCCGTGCCACGACCCGGTGAAGGCGAGCACCTCGTGGCCGCCGGTGTGCAACTTCGCCAATCGCAGCGCGGCCTCATTCGCCTCGCCGCCGGTCGAGAGGAACATCGCACGGGCGAGCGGCTCGGGCAACAGCGCCATCAGCTCGCGGGCGAGCTCGATCACGTCGCGACTGAGGAAGCCGCTGTACAGGTGCACGAGCCGGCCGCTGGCCGCGGTGATCGCCGCGGTGATCGCCGGATGGCCGTGCCCGAGCGTGGCGCACATCTGACCCGAGGTGAAGTCCAGGAGGCGACGCCCGTCCTCGGTGTACAGCCAGGCGCCCGCGGCGCGATCCACGACGAACGGCGCGAACTGCGCGCCGTAGTGGATGAGCATGGACTCGTCGATGGTCGTCATCCTGACATGTCAGCATGGATGTCTTAGCATGTCAATCGTGGATGCGATCACCTCGGCCGGCGCGGCGTACGAGGTGCTGCGTGCGGCCGTCGTGCGCATCGAGCTCGCGCCGGGGGAGGCGGTGTCCGAGGCGCAGCTCGCCGAGCGGTACGGGATCTCCAAGGCCGCGGTGCGGGCGGCGCTCGGCCGGCTGCGGGCCGACGGGCTGGTCGTGGCACAGGCGCGGCGCGGGCATACCGTGGCACAGCTGACCGTCCGGGACGTCATCGAGATCTACGACCTGCGCGCGACGCTGGAACCGGCCGCCGCGGCGTGGGCGGCCGGGCGGATGCCGGTGGCGCAGCTGGCCGAACTACGCCGGCTCACCCGCCCGGATCGAGACCTCGACGACGCGGACTTCCTGCAGGTGAACCGCGCGGTGCACGTCGCCGTCGCCGAGGCCAGCGGCAACCGGCGCCTGGCCGTGATCGTGACGAAGCTGCTCGACGACAGCGAACGCGCGCGCTGCTTCGCGCTGCGATCCGGCGCCGCCGAGCACGGACTGCGCGCCCGCGCCGAGCACCGTGACCTGCTCGACGCCATCGAGCGCGGCGACCGACCGGGCGCGGCGCGGACGATGGGTACGGCGATCCGGACCTTTCGCGACGAGGTGGTGGACGCCCTGCACGTCGCGACGCTCGACGTCGCGCTGGACGTGCCCGTGCGTCAGGCGACGACGAGCTGACGCGCACCCAGGTCGCTCGCCGCGACCGAGTCGTCGAGGCGGCGCCAGATGGCGGCGATCCGCTGCACCGCTTCGATGAGGCGCGGCGCCGGGAGCGCGAACGGCAACCGCAGGAAGCGTTCCAGGGTGCCATCCACACCGAAGCGCGAGCCGGGCACCATGATCACGCCGGCCTGCCCGGCCAGCATCGCCAGCGAGGTCGACAGCGGCGCCGGCAGTTGCGCCCACAGCGAGAGCCCGCCCCGCGGCACGATGAGCGTCCAGTCGGGCAGCTCGCCGTGCACAGCGTCGACGAGCGCATCGCGCTGCGGGCGCAACTCGGCGATCCGGGCCGCGGCGATCTCGTCGATGCGGTCGACGAGCGAGGCCGCGACGACCTGGTCCAGCACCGCGCCGCCCATGTCGATCGAGGTCCGCAGTGCCGCCAGCCGATGGATCAGTTCAGTGCTCGCGCGCAACCAGCCGATGCGCAGGCCGCCCCAGATCGGCTTCGAGAGCGAGCCGACGGTGACGACCGTGGGATCGAGTTCGGCCATGGCCGGCTCGCCCGCGCAAAAGCCGAGGTCGACGAACGACTCGTCCACCACGACGGTGGTACCGGTCTGCCGGGCGGCCCGCAGCACCTCGCGGCGTTCGGCCGCCGGCACCAGCGCGCCGGTCGGGTTGTGGAAGTCCGGGATCAGGTAGGCGATACGGGCGTTGGTCTGGCGCAGCGCGGCCGCCAGGTGCCCGACCTGCCAGCCGCCGCCGGTGGCCATCGGCACCGGGACGATGCGCCCGCCGTTCGCCCGGACCGCGTCGAGTGCGCCGGGATAGGTCGGGAGTTCGGTGATGACCCGATCCCCCGGACCGATGAGCAACCTCAGCAGCAGGTCGAGACCGTGCAGCGAGCCGTTGGTCACCAGGATCTGGTCCGGCCTAGTCGGTACGCCGCGGCTCGCGAACCGCGCCGCTACCGCCGCCCGCAGCGCTGGCAGGCCGGCCGGTTCGTAGCCGGAGCCGTGCAGGTGCGGCCCGAGTTGCCCGGCCGCCTCGCTCACCGCCGCCGGGATGAGATCGGGCGGGGCCGGCAGCGCAGCGCAGGACAGGTCGATGACGTCGGCCGCGGTGCCGACGGGGGTGCTGGTCCAGCGGGCCAGCGTCGCGCGCGGCTGCGAACTCGCGGGCACGGTCACGAAGCTGCCCGCGCCGGTACGGCTGGCGAGGTAGCCGGTGCCACGCAATTCGTCGTAGGCGGCGGTGACGGTGGCCCGGCTCAGGCGCAGCGCGGCCGCGAGCTCGCGCTCGGAGGGCAGCCGGGTCTCGGTGGTGATCCGGCCGTCGAGGACCAGCATCGAGATCGTCCGGGCGAGGGCGTCGTAGACCGGGCCGGGTATCGCGTGCAGATCGGGCAGCAGGTCGGCCAAGGCGCGACCGCCGATGCGCATCGGGGCAGCCATGTGGGCCATTCTCACAGCAGATTGGCCTGATAGCCAGGCCAAAACATCGAAAATGGCATATTGATCGGCCTGCTTGGTGCGGTAAGAGTGGAGGCTGTGTCCGGACGACGGCTGGGTCGACGCCTGTTGCAGCTCTACATTGGCCTGTGGTGCTACGGGCTCGCTGCCGGATTGCAGGTTCGCTCCGGGCTTGGGTTGGACCCCTGGGACGTCCTCCACCAGGGCGTATCCCGGCACGTGGGCCTCGCCATCGGCACCGTGGTGATCGTCGTCGGCGCAGCCGTGCTGCTGTTGTGGATCCCGCTGCGGCAACGGCCCGGGCTGGGCACGGTGAGCAACGTCGTGCTCGTCGGGGTGTCGTTGAACGTCTCGCTGCAGTTGCTGCCCGGCGGCGGTCCGTTGGCCTGGCGCATCCCCGAGCTCCTGCTCGGGATCGTGCTGTGCGGCATCGCCACCGGGATGTACATCGGCGCGAACTTCGGGCCGGGTCCGCGGGACGGGCTGATGACCGGCCTGGCGCGCCGCACCGGCGGGTCGATCCGGTTGGTCCGCACCGGCATCGAGGTGTCCGTGCTCGCCACAGGCTGGCTGCTCGGCGGCACCGTCGGCGTCGGCACGGTGCTGTTCGCGCTGACCATCGGCCCGCTCACCCAGGTGTTCCTGCCCCGCTTCCAGATACCCGATGATCATGCACGCACCGCCGCCATGGCGCGGGTGGGTGCATGATCATCGCGGGTCAGGTGTCGTCGTCCTCGTCGTCGCGGGCGAGCCAGGTGGCGAACCGGTCGATCGCGGTCTCGAAGCCGGGGTTCTCGTCGACGAAGCCCTGCAGCCGGCCGGCCAGCCACTCGATGCTGACCAGCTCCTCGCCGCGCCGGGCCATCAGCTCCTCGATACCGCGATCGGTGAAGTACACGTCGCTCACCCCGCTGCTGTGATGTCTGGATTGTCAGCCGGGTAGCGCACCCCGAGTTGCTGGCGTGCCGCGTCGAGCACGCGCAAGATGGCGACCGTGTCGTCGAGCGGCACCAGCGCGCTCTCGAGCGCGCCGGCGCGCAGGCACCGCGCCACTTCCTCGACCTCGCCGCGGTAGCCGTTGCCGGCGATCGGCGGTGATTCGATCCTCTGCTCCCCGTCCGCGTCGTGGACGACGAGGACGCGCGGGCGGTGGATGCGCGGCTCGATGCTGATCCAGCCTTCGGTGCCGGTGACCAGAGCCGCCAACGGGCTGCCGCCTGCGGCGCTGCAGTAGATCTGCGCGAGCCTGCCGTCGGCGTAACCCCACTGCATCGCGGCGGTAAGGTCCGAACCGGTCGGGGCCAGCGCGCCGATCGTCTGCACGACGTCGGGTGCGCCGAGGAACATGAAGGCCGCGGTGGCCGGATAGACGCCGAGATCGAGCAACGCGCCGCCGCCCGCGCCGAGGTCGAACAGCCGGTGCGCCGGGTCGTAGTCGAAGCGGCGTGACAGATCGGCGCGCATGCCGATCAGGCCACCGATGCGACCGCCGCGCACGAGCTCGACGGCCTCGCGGATCAGCGGATTGAGCCGCAGCCACATCGCTTCCATGCAGAACAATCGGCGGGCCCGCGCCTCGGCCACGATGTCCTCGGCCTGCGCCGCGGTCAGCGCGAAGGCCTTCTCCACGAGCACCGGCTTGCCGGCCCGCAGCGCCAGCAGCGCGTGGTCGTGGTGCTGGGCGTGGGTGGTGGCGATGTACACGACGTCGACGTCCGCGTCGTCGACCAGTTCTCGATACGAACCGTAGGAGGTCCGCACGCCGTGCTGCGCCGCGAACGCGGCCGCGCGGTCGGCGTCGCGCGCGCCCACCGCCTGCAGCACGTTGCCGTCGGTGCCCGCGATGTCGGCACCGACCGTCGCTGCGATCGAGCCGGCGCCCAGCACGCCCCACCTGATCGGCTCCATCCGCCCGACCCTAGCGGTCCCGCAAGATCAGGCGAAGGCGGTCGCGACGACCTCTTTCTGCTGCGCCTCGTGCACCGCGATCGAGCCGACGGCGGGCGACGCGGCGGCGCGGCGCGAGGCGCGCAGCAGCGGGCGGCCGGACAGGTGCTCGGGCAGGTTGAGCGCCATGAACGGCCACGCGCCCTGATTGGCCGGCTCCTCCTGCACCCACACCAGCTCGGCGCCGGGGTACTTGGCGAGCTCGGGCGTCGATCTCGTTGCTGGGCAACGGGTACAGCTGCTCCATCCGCACGATCGCGACGTCGCTGCGCTCGGCCCGGTCGCGCTCGGCCGCCAGGTCGTAGTAGACCTTGCCGGTGCACAGCAGCACCCGGCGCACTGCGCCCGCATCGACGCGCGAATCGCCCATCACCGGCTGGAACTCGCCGCTGGTGAACTCGTCGAGCTGGCTGACCGCCGACTTCAGCCGCAGCAGCGACTTGGGCGTGAACGCCACCAGCGGACGGCGCACCGGCGAGAGCGCCTGGCGCCGCAGCAGGTGGAAGTAGTTCGCCGGCGACGAGCACATCGCGATCGTCATGTTGTTCTCGGCGCGACAGCTGCAGGAACCGCTCCGGACGCCCCGACGAGTGGTCGGGCCCCTGGCCCTCCTGCCCGTGCGGCAGCAGCAGGGTCACCGCCGAGCGCTGCCCCCACTTCGCCTCGCCGGAGGAGATGAACTCGTCGATGATCGTCTGCGCGCCGTCGGCGAAGTCGCCGAACTGCGCCTCCCAGCACACCAGCGCATCGTCGCGCACCACCGAGTAGCCGTACTCGAAGCCCATCGCCGCGTACTCGGACAGCAGCGAGTCGTAGGCCATGAACGGCGTCTTTTCCGGCGTGAGATTGCGCAGCGGCGTGTACTCGGCGCCGGTGTTGCGGTCGACGAGCGTCGCGTGCCGCTGCGTGAACGTGCCACGCCGAGAGTCTTGCCCGGACAACCGCACCACGCGCCCGTCGAGCACGAGCGAGCCGAACGCGAACAACTCCGCGGTGGCCCAGTCGACGTCGCCGGAACTGGCCATCGCGATCCGACGGTCGATCTGCGGCTTCAACCTCGGGTGCACGGTGAAGCCGTCCGGCGGGTTGGCGTATGCCTCGGCGATGCGCTTGATGGTCTCGACGGGGATCGCGGTGGTGAGTTGCTGCGACGGTGTTTCCTGCTCGATGTCCGGCTCCGGAACTGCTTTGCCGGTTGCGTTGCGAGTCTCGACGAACACCTTCTCCAGCTGGGTCTGGAAGTCCTTGAGCGCCGCCTCGGCGTCTTCGAGGGTGATGTCGCCACGACCGACCAGCGCCTCGGTGTACAGCTTGCGGACGCTGCGCTTGGCGTCGATGATGTCGTACATCTGCGGCTGGGTGAACGACGGGTTGTCCGCCTCGTTGTGTCCGCGCCGGCGGTAGCAGACCATGTCGATGACGACGTCCTTCTCGAACTCGCGCCGGAACTCGACCGCGAGCTGCGCCACGCGCACACACGCCTCCGGGTCGTCGCCGTTCACGTGGAAGATCGGCGCCGCGATCATCCGGGCGATGTCCGTGCAGTACAGCGACGAGCGCGACGCGGTGGGCGAAGTGGTGAACCCGACCTGGTTGTTGACGACCACGTGCACGGTGCCGCCGGTGCGGTAGCCGCGCAGCTGCGAGAGGTTCAGCGTCTCGGCCACGACGCCCTGGCCGGCGAAGGCGGCGTCGCCGTGCATCAGCACCGGCAGCACGGTGAACCCGGCGTCGGCACTCTTGTCGAGCAGGTCCTGCTTGGCCCGCACGATGCCTTCCAGCACCGGGTCGACGGCCTCCAGGTGCGACGGGTTCGCGGTCAGCGTTACCGCGATCTGGTCGCCGTCGGGGGTGCGGAAGGTGCCCTCGGCGCCGAGGTGGTATTTCACGTCGCCGGAGCCCTGCGCGGTGCCGGGGTCGATGTTGCCCTCGAACTCGTTGAAGATCTTCGAGTACGGCTTGCCGACGATGTTGGCCAGCACGTTGAGCCGCCCGCGGTGGGGCATACCGACGACGACCTCGTCCAGCTGCTGGTGCGCGGCCGCGGCGAGCACCGCGTCGAGCAGCGCGATGACGGTCTCGGCGCCCTCGAGCGAGAACCGTTTCTGCCCGACGTACTTCGTTTGCAGAAACGTCTCGAACGCCTCGGCTACGTTGAGCCGGCCGAGGACGTGCAGCTGCTCCTCGCGGGTCGGCTGCTCGTGTTTGACCTCGATCCGCTCCTGGATCCAGCGGCGCTGCTCCGGGTCGGTGATGTGCATGTACTCGACGCCGACCCGCCGGCAGTAGGCGTCGCGCAGGACGCCGAGGATGTCGCGCAGCTTCATCAGCTTCTCGCCGGCGAAGCCGCCAACCGGGAATTCGCGGTCGAGATCCCACAGCGTCAGCCCGTGCTGGGTGATGTCGAGGTCGGGGTGCTTGCGCACGGTGTACTCGAGCGGGTCGGTGTCGGCCATCAGGTGGCCGCGGCTGCGGTAGGAGTTGATCAGCTCGATGACGCGCGAGTTCTTGCCGATCTGCCCCTCGTGCGAGGTGTCGCGGTCGACCCGCCACCGCACCGGCTCGTACGGGATCCGCAGCGCGGTGAAGACCTCGTCGATGAAGTCGTCGGACAGCAGCAGCGTGTGCAGGGTGCGCAGGAACTCACCGGACTGCGCGCCCTGGATGATCCGATGGTCGTAGGTCGAGGTGAGCGTCATCGTCTTGCTGATGGCGCGGTCGACGAGCTGGTCGGGATTCATGCCACTGAACTCCGCCGGGTACTCCATCGACCCGACGCCGATGATGGTGCCCTGGCCCTGCATCAGCCGCGGCACCGAGTGGTTGGTGCCGATGGTGCCGGGGTTCGTGATGCTGATCGTGGTGCCGGCGAAGTCCTCAGTGGTGAGCTTGCCGTTGCGAGCGCGCCGGATGATGTCCTCGTAGGCGCCCCAGAACGTGGCGAAGTCGAGCGTGTCGGCCCTCTTGATCGAGGCGACGACCAGCGATCGCGATCCGTTCTTGCCCGCCAGGTCGATGGCGATGCCGAGGTTCACGTGCGAAGGCGTGAGCACCGCCGGCTTGCCCTTGACCTCGCCGAAGGCGTTGTTCATTTCCGGGTGCACGGCGAGCGCCTTGACCACGGCGTAGCCGATGAGGTGGGTGAAGCTGACCTTCCCGCCGCGCGCCCGGCGCAGGTGGTTGTTGATCACGACCCGGTTGTCGAAGAGCAGCTTCGCCGGCACCGCCCGCACGCTTGTCGCGGTGGGCACGTGCAACGACGACTCCATGTTCGCCACCACCCGCGCGGCGGCCCCGCGCAGCGGTTCGGCGCTCGCCGCGTCGGGGTCGGGGTCGGCGGCCGGGGCCGGCCGCTTCGCGCCGGCCGGGCCGGGGCCGGCCGCTTCGCGCCGGCACTGCTGGCGTCCTCGCCCTTCGCGCCGGCCTTGGCCGGGCCGGCCTCGGGAGTCGCTGCCTCGGGAGTCGCCGGCTCGCGAGTCGCCGGCTCGGGAGTCGCTGCGTCGGGCGCCGGCGCTTGTGCGACGGTCGCCTGCGGTGCCCGGCCCTTCGACACACCCGCCGTCGCCGGCGCGGCCGCCTCGGTCTGCTCCGGCGCACTCGGCCGCTCCGTCGCCGGGGGCACGCCCTCCTCTGCCTCGGCGCTGCCGCGGCCGTTCGGTGGTCCGCCGGCGTTCTTGCGGTAGTCGGCGAAGAAGTCGTGCCAGGCGGCGTCGACGCTGTTCGGGTCGGCCTGGTACCGCTCGTACATGTCCTCGACGAGCCACTCGTTCGCGCCGAAATCGCTCGGCGGGGAGGTGGGTTCGGTGCTCGCCGTCTGCTCGGTCGTCGCCACGGTTGCTGGCCGTCCTCGGGTCGCGGTCGTCGCTTTCTCGACAGCCCAGGCTACGCGCCCGAGCTCGTCCGAGCCCTTGCCGTGTGGGCCACGCGACCCTCACGTCACGTGATGTCGCGATTCATGGTGATCGCGGCGCCCAGGATCGCCGGCACGAATGCCCACAGCAGCAGGACCACGACCCCGCCGGCGGCCGAGAGCAGGTGGACGCCGTCGACGACCTCCGTCGACCCGGTGGTGTGCAGGATCGCCTGGGTGGCGCCGTTGGGGGTGTAGGGCCACACCTGCCGCACGCCCGGGATCGCCAGCAGGATGTTCTGCAGCACCAGCAGGAAGATGATCCCGACCACGACGGCCACGATCTGGTTGCGCAGCAGCGCCCCGACGCCGAGGCCGACGATCCCGAACAGCGCTACCACCGTGAACACGCCGAGGATCGCGTGCACGACGTCGGAGCTGCCGTAGTCGACGTCGATGCCCTTCGCCGACAGCCACGGCACCGCGACGATGAGCTGGGTCACCACGCCGGCGAGCGCGTACAGCACGCCGAGGATCGCGTAGGTGATCATCTTGGCAGTGATGATCGCCCAGCGCGATGGGGTGATCAACAGCGTGGCGGTGATCGTCTGGTAGCGGAACTCGGTGGTGACGCCGAGCACGCCGAGCGTGAACACGACGATATAGGCGGTGCTCGACGACGCGAACATGTCCGGGACGTCCGAGGCTGTCTTCACCCCGTCGCTCGGGGCGAGTTGGGCCACGATCAGCAGCGCGCTGACCGCGATGACGCCCAGCAGCAGCCAGAACCACACCTGGGTGGTGCGCAGCTTGAGGAATTCGGCCCGGACGAGGTGGATCATCGCGTCTCCCATCCCGGCGGCGGCGGCGAGGGCGGGGGCGGGGGCGGGGGCGTGGGTGGGGATTGCTGGCCCGACGGCGTACCGCGCTGGGTGAGGGCGAAGAACAGCTCCTCGAGGTCGAACCGGCGTGGGCTGAGCTCGTGCAGCTCGACGCCGGCCTCGAATGCCGCGTGGCCCACCTGTTCGCACGTGAGCCCGCGCACCTGCAGCGCGTCGGGGCCGACCTGGTGCACCTCGGCGGAATGTGCCAGCGCGGCGTGCAGGGCACCGGCCGCGGGCGTGCGGACGAACACGCTGTCGGTGCCGGCGGTCAGCTCGGCGATCGAGCCCGACCGGACCAGTTGCCCGCGGTCGAGGATCACCAGCCGGTCGGCGATCGCCTGCACCTCACTGAGCTGGTGGCTGGACACGAGCACGGTGCGGCCCTCGTCGGCGAGATGGCGCAACAGCCCCCGCAACCAGCGGATCCCGTCCGGGTCGAGCCCGTTGGCCGGCTCGTCGAGCACGAGCACCCGCGGGTCGCCGAGCAGCGCCGCCGCCAGCGCGAGTCGCTGCCGCATCCCCAGGCTGAAGGCGCGCACCTTGCGGCGCGCGGCGTCCTGCAGCCCGACGAGTGCGAGCACCTGGTCGGCTCGTTCGAGCGGGAAGCCGGCGGCGGTGCACAGGATGCGCAGGTGGTTGCGGGCGGTGCGGGCCGGATGCACGCTCGACGACTCGAGCGCGGCGCCCACCACGCGGGCCGGGGCGGCGAGGTGCCGGTAGTCCTGCCCGCCGATCGTCGCCCGTCCCGACGTCGGGTGCACCAACCCCAGCACCATCCGCAGCGTGGTGGTCTTCCCGGCGCCGTTCGGGCCGAGAAACCCGGTGACCGAGCCTGGTTCGACGCTGAAGCTGAGCCGGTCGACGGCCCGCACGGTGCCACCGAACACCTTGGTCAGGTCGTCGACAACGATCTGCGCGGGCGGCGCTGGCGCGGCGCGGGTCATCCGCTCATCCCACCACCATCACCTGGGTGTTGACCGACGACGCGCGGTGCGGGCAGCGTGGCAGGTCGAGATGTCTACCGGCGGGAGGACCATGGCGCGGTTGGTGGCGCAGGACTACTTCCGCGCGGCCTTGACCGTGCTTGCCGATCAGGGCAGCGAGGCGCTGACGATCACCGCCGTCTGCGACGCGCTCGGTGTGACGAAGGGGTCCTTCTACCACCACTTCGGCAGCGTGGCCGGATTCGTCGAAGAGCTGCTGCCGTATTGGGAGAGCCTGCGCAGCAGCCGCCTCGCCGGGCGCACCCGTGCGCCCCAGGATCCGCGGCGGCGGCTTGTGGCGCTGGTCGATCTCGTGGTCGACCTGCCCCATGCGGCCGAGGCGGCGATGCGCGCCTGGGGCTGGCGCCAGCCCGATATCGCGGCCGCGGTCGAACGGGTTGACCGGCGTCGCGAGCGTCACCTCGCCGAGGTGATCGCTGCGGTGGGAGTGGAACGTTCGCAGGCCCGCCTGCATGCGCGCGTCATGCTCGATGTCGTCATCGGCACGCAGCAACGCGAGGACCCTGTCGACGCGCGCCGGCTACGGCACTTGCTCGACGAATGCACCAGGCTGGTGGCCTTGTCCGCGCAGCCGTCGCTGGCCCGGCGGGTACGGGTGATCAGGTGAGCGCGCACCACCTGTGTCGCGAACAAATCCGCGCCGCATAGCCCCCACTCCCCGTTCAGTGGCGAGTAAACGGCGGCGAGTGGCGAGTAGATAGTCGCCACTCACCCACGCATGTCGCCAGTCAACGGCAGGCGGACGGCGTGGCGCACCAAGGCGCAGTTCTACGCCGCGGCCCAGAGGAAGAACATCGCCAGGCGTTCGACGATGCCGAAGGCGGAACTGGAACTGGCCGTCGGCCGTTGACGTCGCCATGGCCGACCCGCACTTCGTGATCCAGCACCACCTCGCCACCGCCGACCACTACGACCTCCGGCTCGAGATCGACGGTGTGCTCGTCTCGTGGGCGGTGCCGAAGGGGCCGACGCTGGACCCGCGCGAGCGCCGGCTGGCGAAGCGGGTCGACGACCACTCGATGGACTATGAGCTGTACGAGGGCGTGCTCTCGGTACAGCGGCGCGGCGGCGGCACGGTGCTGGTGTGGGATCGCGGCACGTACCACAACGTGAGCAAGGAGAAGGGCCGCGACCTCACCGCCGCGGAGGCGCTGGAGCGTGGGCATCTGTCCTTCGTCCTGGCCGGCGAGAAGCTGCAGGGCGGCTTCAGCCTGGTCCGCACGGGCGGCGGCGACCAGTGGTTGCTGATCAAGAAACGCGACCAGACCGCCGATGCCCGTCGCAACCCCACCAGCAGCCAACCGGAGTCGGTGCTCACCGGCCGCACCCTCGACGAGGTCTTCGAGCAGGAATCAGGCGCGTGAGGCGGGCAGTTCGTGCGCGTCGAGGTGGCGCAGCAGATTCGCGGAGAACCGGTCGCCGGTGCGCTGCAACCACATGCGGATGACGCTCTCGACGGCCGGGGTCGCCGTTCGGGGCAGCGGTACGTCTATGGTCAGCGCCAGCGAGATCGACAGGTGGGTGCCACCGTCGATGTCGGCGAGGTGGTACACGCCCTGCGCGCCCGCGCGTTCGCGCGGCCCGTGCGCCGGCGGAGTGTGCTGGAACTCGATGCGCTGCTCAGGAGCGAACGTCATCGTCTCGGTGAACACCGGGCTCACGCTGACCCCGAGCGCGACGATCCGGCTCAGCTGCCAGCGCCAGGTGTCGCCGTCCACGTCGATCCTGCGCAGCAACGGCGTGAGCCGCGGCAGCAGGTGCGGGTCGGTGAGCGCCCGCCAGACTTCGGCCCGCGGGGCGCTGATGTCGGCTTGCGACTCGACCGCAGAGCCGAACCAGGTCATCCGGAATCGCCCTGGCTGAGCACGTTCTCGCATATCTTGGCGATCGCGAAGCCCCACGCCTGGCCGACCTTCACCTTCACCTTCACCGGTACCGAACCTTCCCCGGGATTGGTCACGACGTCGAGCAGCGCCGGTCCGTCGTGCGCCAGCGCGGCAACCACCGTGTCATCGAGCCGCGCGCCGGCGACGCGCGTCCTGGGTCGTCACGCCGACCGGGACTCGTTCGTGTTGCCCCGCGCTCCAGTGCGGTGCCGCCGCGAGCGCCGCCGCGGTGACAAACCCCAAGGCGAGCGGGATCAGCAGTGTCAGCACACTGTCGAGCTACCCCGCCGCGCCGCCGGGCAAACGCGCCGGCAAGGGCCGTCTCAGCCGCTGCGCGGTGGCGACTTCGCCTCGTCCACGACGTTGCGGTCAACGACCTGCCGGTGCGTGGTGGTGCGCTGCGCCCGGCCGCGGCCGAGGAAGGACACCGCCCAGTGCAGCACCGTGGTCACCCGGTTCTTGAAGCCGACCAGGTAGAAGACGTGGATGAACAGCCAGAGCACCCAGGCGATGAAGCCGCCGAAGCGCAGCGGGCCGATGCTGGCGACGGCCTTGAAACGCGAGATCGTCGCCATGTCGCCCTTGTCGAAGTACTTGAACGGACCCTGGTCGGCCTTGCCCTGGATCCGGCGAATGATCTGCTTCGCCGCGTAGGCGCCCTGCTGCATGGCCACCTGCGCCACACCCGGGTAGTCGTTCAGTGCCATCATGTCGCCGATCACGAACACCTCCGGGTGTCCTGGCAACGTCACGTCGGGTCGCACCTTGATCCGGCCCGCGCGATCGCGCTCGGCGCCGCTCTGCTCGGCGAGTGTCCTGGTCAACGACGACGCCTGGACGCCGGCCGCCCAGAGCACGGTGCGGGCCGGCACGTGGGTGCGGTTGCCGCTCGTGTCCTCGACGGTGAGTCCGCGCTCGTTGACGCCCACGACCTTCTCGCCCAACCACACCTCCACGCCGAGGTCCTTGAGCTGGCGGGCGGCGCCGGCCGACAGCTTGGTGCCGAACACCGGCAGCACGGTGTCCAGCGCGTCGACCAGCACGATGCGGGTCTTGCGGGTGTCGATCGAACGAAACTCCTTGACCAGCGTGCGGTGCGCGAGCTCGGACACCTGTCCGGCCAGCTCGACGCCGGTGGCGCCGGCGCCGACGATCGCGAACGTCATCCACTCGGTTCGGGTCGCCTCGTCGGTGGCGAGTTCCGCGAACTCGAAGGCCGAGAGGATCCGGCCGCGCACCTCGAGGGCATCGTCGATCGACTTCAGCCCGGGTGCATACCTCTCGAACTGGTCGTTGCCGAAGTACGCGGTGTCGGCGCCCGCCGCCACGATCAACGAGTCGTAGGGCGTCTCGGTGGTGAGCTCGCCGGCCGTGGACACGACGACTCGGCGGACCAGATCGATGTCGGTGACCTCACCGAGCAACACCCGCATGTTGTCCTGGTTGCGCAGGATCTCGCGGGTGGCCGGGGCGATCTCGCCCTCGGACAGGATGCCGGTCGCCACCTGGTAGAGCAGCGGCTGGAACAGGTGCTGCGGCGTGCGGCTGATCAACGTCACGTCCGCGTTCGCGCGGCGCAGCCGCTTGGCCGCGAACAGGCCACCGAACCCGGAGCCGATCACCACGACCCGGTGTCGGCGTGCCATCGTCTCGCTCATCGAATCCTCCGTCCCCGGAGCTTGTGAAAGTTTTCACTAGCGTAACCCGTTCCCGGAAACGCTAATTCCGGACATCCGAATCGAGCAGCCGGTCGAGGAACACGCTCTGTGCGGCCAGGATCTTCAGGCGCGCGGTGGCGATGTCGAACCAGCCGGCCCGATCGATCTCCGGGAACGACTGCATTCGGCCAGATCTTGGTGGCCACTCGAGTTCGAAGGTGTTGCTGACCAGCGCGTCGACCGCAAAATCGGCAGCCAAGGCCCACGCGGTTACGACCTTGCCGCCGCGCTGGCGCACCTCGCCGAGCGGCACCGAGGCCGCGTCGACCGCGGCCGGAGCGCCGAATTCCTCCGCGAACTCGCGCCGCGCCGCATCCAGCGGGTCCTCGTCGGGTTCGTACTCGCCCTTCGGGATCGACCAGGCACCGGCGTCGCGTTTCGCCCAGAACGGACCGCCGGGGTGCGCGAGCAGCACCTCCAGCCCGGCCTCGGCCGCCGCGGGGCGAAAGAGCAGCAATCCCGCGCTCCGCTTGGTGGTCACGAGAACTGCATACCCCATTGCGGGATGACGCCGCGGCCATCGGCGCCTACGGTGAACCTGGGTTCGAGGGGCGGTGCGCCGATGCACGAGCTGGCCATCACGCAACAGGTCGTGGATGCCGTCGCCGAACACGCCGCCGGGGCCCACGTGCGTGCGGTGCACGTCGACGTCGGCAAGTTGTCCGGCGTCGTCCCGGACGCGATGCGCTTCTGCTTCGACCTCGTCACGTCGGGGACCTGCTTGGAGGGCGCCGAGTTGCAGATCAACGAACCGGCCGGGCGGGGGATGTGCCGAACGTGCGGCACGGCAGTCGCCCTGGCTGATTTGATCTTGCTGTGCGATTGTGGGAGCGGGGAGATCGACGTCATGTCCGGCCGTGAGCTTTCGGTTCGTTCCTACGAGGTGGTGTGACGATGTGCGCGACCTGCGGCTGCGGCGTCGATACGCCGGCCACCCGGATGACCTTGCTCGGCGCGCCGGCCCACCCGCACCGGCACGACCATCCGCACCCGCACGAACACCCGGGCGCCGATCCGGACCGGGTGCGTTCGCTGGAGATCGAGATCCTCGCGAAGAACGACCAGCTCGCCGACGCGAACAGGCAATGGATGGCCGCGCACCGGGTGACATCGGTGAACCTGATGAGCTCACCCGGATCGGGCAAGACCACGCTGCTGGTGCGCACCCTCACCGATCTGGGTGCGCAGCTTCCGGTGGCCGTCGTCGAGGGTGACCAGGAGACCTCGCTCGACGCCGAACGCATCCATGCCGCCGGGGCCCCGGTGGTGCAGGTCAACACCGGCTCGGCGTGCCACCTCGACGCCGCGATGTTGGCCCGTGCGATGCACGAACTCGCGGTGGCCGACGGCACCTTGGTGTTCGTCGAGAACGTCGGCAATCTCGTGTGCCCGGCGCTGTTCGATCTCGGGGAGTCCGTCAAGGTCGTGGTCATCTCGGTGACCGAGGGCGACGACAAGCCGCTGAAGTACCCGCACATGTTCGCCGGTGCCGACCTCGTCGTGATCAACAAGGCCGATCTCTTGCCGCACGTCGACTTCGACGTCGACCGGTGTATGGACAATGCGCGGCGGGTGCGACCCAGTGTGCAGAGTCTGGTGTTGTCGGCGACCCGCGGTGACGGTCTCTCCGACTGGTACCGCTGGCTGCTGCGTCCCCCGCAGCCGGCCGCTCATTGACCCGCCCCGCTTGGGGGCGTAGGAACGTGACAGAGGTCACGCAAGCGGGTCGACTGCGATCCCGGTGACCGCGGCGGTGCTGGGAGGGGCCAGATGCCCACGGACGCAGCGATCAAGGCCGAAGACACCCTCATCCACGTACTGTGGATCAACGCCGGGCTCAGCTGCGACGGGGATTCGGTCGCGCTCACCGCGGCGACCCAGCCCAGCATCGAGGAGATCGCCCTCGGCGCCCTCCCCGGGCTGCCGCAAGGTGGCGGTGCACTGGCCGCTGATCGACTTCGAGTGCGGGACCGAACGGCGGTCGCCGACGACTTCCTGGAGTGGTTCTTCCAGGCCGACCGCGGCGAGCTCGACCCGTTCGTGCTCGTCGTCGAGGGCTCGATCCCGAACGAGAAGCTGCAAGACGAGGGCTACTGGTGCGGGTTCGGCAACGACCCGGACACCGGCCAGCCGATCACCACCAGCGAGTGGATCGACCGGCTCGCACCCAAGGCGACCGCGGTGGTCGCGGTCGGCACCTGCGCCACCTACGGCGGCATCCACGCCATGGCCGGGCAACCCGACCGGCGCGATGGGCGTGCCCGACTACCTCGGCTGGGACTGGAAATCGAAGGCCGGCATCCCGATCGTCTGCGTGCCGGGCTGCCCGGTCCAGCCGGACAACCTCTCCGAGACGTTGCTCTACCTGCTCTACCAGGCCACCGGCCAGGCGCCGATGATCCCGCTCGACGAGGCGCTGCGGCCCACCTGGCTCTTCGGCCAGACCGTGCACGAGGGCTGCGACCGCGCCGGCTACTACGAGCAGGGCGACTTCGCCACCGAGTACGGCTCGCCCAAGTGCATCGTGAAGCTCGGCTGCTGGGGCCCGGTGGTGAAGTGCAACGTGCCCAAGCGCGGCTGGATGAACGGCGTCGGCGGCTGCCCGAACGTCGGCGGCATCTGCATCGGCTGCACGATGCCCGGCTTCCCCGACAAGTTCATGCCGTTCATGGACGAGCCGCCCGGCGGCAAGCTGTCGACCGCCGGCGTCGAGGCCTACGGCAAGGTCGATCCGCACGCTGCGGCAGGTCACGCTCAAGACGCGTGGACAAGGAGCCGAAGTGGCGCCACAACCGCGGCCGCAACTGCACCACCGGCGGCTACTCGCACCTGGTAGATCCCCGCTCTCAACGGCAGACGGAGCATTCGATGACTCGCAGCGCACGCCAAACGCCGACCGCCAAGACCCAGCAGGTTCGAGCGGCAAGCGGCGATCTCGTCGAGATGTCCTGGGACCCGATCACCCGCATCGTCGGCAGCCTCGGCATCTACACCAAGATCGACTTCGCAAGCAGAAGGTCGTCGCCGAGTGCCACAGCACCTCGTCGATCTTCCGCGGCTACAGCATCTTCATGAAGGGCAAGGACCCGCGCGACGCGCACTTCATCACCAGCCGCATCTGCGGCATCTGCGGCGACAACCACGCGACCTGCTCGTGCTACGCGCAGAACATGGCCTACGGCGTGAAGCCGCCGCACCTCGGCGAGTGGATCGTCAACCTCGGCGAGGCGGCCGAGTACATGTTCGACCACAACATCTTCCAGGAGAACCTGGTCGGGGTCGACTTCTGCGAGCAGGATGGTCGGGGAGACCAACCCCGGCGTGCTCGAGCAGGCGCGAACAGCACCGAGGCGCCGCACGCCGGCGATCACGGCTACCGCACCATCGCCGACATCATGCGTGCGCTGAACCCGTTCACCGGCGAGTTCTACCGCGAGGCGCTGCAGGTCAGCCGCTACACCCGCGAGATGTTCTGCCTGATGGAGGGCCGCCACGTCCATCCGTCGACGCTCTACCCGGGCGGCGTCGGCACCGTCGCCGACCATCCAGCTGTTCACCGACTACCTCGTCGCGGCTGATGCGCTACGTCGAGTTCATGAAGAAGGTCGTGCCGCTGCACGACGACCTCTTCGACTTCTTCTACGAGGCGCTGCCCGGCTACGAGCAGGTCGGCCAGCGGCGCATCCTGCTCGGCTGCTGGGGCTCGTTCCAGGACCCGCGAAGTCTGCAACTTCGACTACCAGGACATGACCGAGTGGGGCCGGGCGATGTTCGTCACGCCGGGCGTCGTGGTCGACGGCAAGCTGGTCACCACCGACCTGGTCGACATCAACCTCGGCATCCGCATCCTGCTCGGCAGCTCGTACTACGACGACTGGGAGGGCCAGGAGATGTTCGTCACGCAGGACCCGCTCGGCAACCCGGTCGACCGCGCGCCACCCGTGGAACCAGCACACCAATCCGCGGCCGCAGAAGCGCGACTTCGACGACAAGTACAGCTGGGTGATGTCGCCGCGCTGGTTCGACGGCAAGGACCACCTCGCGCTCGACACCGGCGGCGGCCCGCTCGCCCGGCTCTGGTCGACCGCGCTCGCCGGGCTGGTCGACATCGGCTACGTCAAGGCCACCGGCCACAGCGTGCAGATCAACCTGCCCAAGACCGCGCTGAAGGGCCCGGTCGAGCTTCGAGTGGAAGATCCCGCAGTGGAGCAACACCATCGAGCGCAACCGGGCCCGCACCTACTTCCAGGCCTACGCCGCGGCGTGCGCGCTGCACTTCGCCGAGAAGGCGCTCGCCGAGATCCGCGGCCGGCCGCACCAAGACCTGGGAGCCGTTCGAGGTGCCCGACGAGGCCATCGGCTGCGGCTTCACCGAGGCGGTGCGCGGCGTGCTGTCCCACCACATGGTGATCCGCGACGGCAAGATCGCGAACTACCACCCGTATCCGCCGACGCCGTGGAACGCGAACCCGCGCGACGTCTACGGCACGCCCGGCCCGTACGAGGACGCGGTGCAGGGCCAGCCGATCTTCGAGGAGAACGACCGGGACAACTTCAAGGGCATCGACATCATGCGCACGGTGCGCAGCTTCGATCCCTGCCTGCCGTGCGGCGTGCACATGTACCTCGGCGGCGGCAAGACGCTCGAAAAGGTGCACTCGCCGACCCAGTCGGTCACCGGGGAGTGAGTGAGCAGCTGCACCAAGCGGCGGCTCGGATCGAGTCGCTGCTCGCGGCGAGTGCCGCCGGTGGACCGGGCGCGCAGGCGCGTGCCGAGGATCTCGTCGCGTGCGTCACGAATCTGTACGGCGACGGGTTGCGCCGGCTGCTCGAGGTGCTCGACGATGCCGGCGCGCTCTCGCCGGCCACGCTCGACGCGATCGCCGACGACGAGCTGGTGGCCGGGCTCTTGCTGGTGCACGACCTCCATCCCTACGACGTGCGACTCGCCTCGGCCGCGCGCTCGACTCGGTGCGCCCCTACCTGGGTTCGCACGGCGGTGACGTCGAGTTGGCCGGGATCGACGAGGACGCAGACGGACTGGTGGTGCGGCTGCGCCTGCTGGGCAGCTGCGACGGGTGCCCGTCGTCGTCGGTGACGCTCGAACTCGCCGTCGAGAGCGCGGTGCAGACGGCGGCGCCGGAGGTGTCGCGGATCGAGGTCGCAAGTGCTGCGGCCGCCGCGCCGCTCGTCTCGCTCGATTCCCTGCGGGTGCGGCTGGATGGCCCGGACAGCGGCACCTGGGTCGCAGTGCCCGACCTCGCCGGTCTCACGCCGGGCGAGGTGGCGGGCTTCGCGCTCGACGGAGCGCGGGTATGCGCCTGCCGGGTAGGCACCGATGTGTACTGCTTCCGGGATGAGTGCGGCGCATGCGGGCACGGCCTCGCGGGCGCGGCGGTCGAGCGGCGCGTCGCCGACACGGCTGGCACGCTCGTACTGCGCTGCCCACATTGCCGCGCGCATTTCGATATCCGCCATGCTGGCGCCGGGCTGGACGGCAACGCGGACCATCTCGACTCCGTTGCCGGTACTCACCCGCGGCGGTGTGCCTTCGGTCGCGATCCCGGCGGTGGCGTCGTGACCCATCCGGTGTTCGTGCTGCGCCGGCTGGCGACGCGGCCCGCGCCGCGGGCTGGCGAGACCTGCGAGATGTGCCGGGCGCCGATCGGCGAGCCGCACCAGCACGTGGTGGACGTGTCGAACCGGTCTCTGATGTGCGCATGCCGCCCGTGCTACCTGCTGTTCACCGGGCCGCGATACGCACCAGCGGTATCGCGCGGTGCCCGACCGCTATCTCAGCTTTCCGGATTTCGAACTCGGCCCGGGTCGCTGGGACGAGCTGGAGATCCCGGTCGGGCTGGCGTTCTTCTTCCACAACTCGGTCCAGGACCGCACCGTCGCGTTCTACCCGGGCCCGGCCGGCGCGACGGAGTCGGAGCTGCCGCTGGAGGCCTGGGCAACGGTGACGGCCGCGAACCCGCAACTCGACGCGCTGGTGCCCGACGTCGAGGCGTTGCTGGTGCGCGCCGGCAGCCGTGGCGGCCGGGTGAGCTGCCATCTCGTCCCGATCGACGCCTGCTACCAGCTCGTCGGGCAGCTGCGCTCGGTGTGGCGCGGTTTCGACGGTGGCGGCGAGGCGCGCGGCCTCGTCGATGCGTTCTTCGCCGACGTCGAACCGCGCGGCCCGCCCGCGTGGCGCAGGTGCCGACAGTGAGCGACCTTGACGTTCACCGTGGTCGACATTTTCGCCGACCCGTACACGGTCACCCCGCAACTCACCGCGCGGCTGCGGATTTCGGAATCCACGACAGCCGCGATCCACGCGATCGCGCTGCGGGCGCAGGTGCGCATCGAGCCGCAGCGCCGCGCGTACACCGCCGAAGAGGAGCGCGGCATGCGCGACCTGTTCGGCCCGCGCGAGCGCTGGTACGACACGCTCAAACCGTTCCTGTGGATGCAGACCAGCGTCATGGTGCAGGGGTTCACCGGGCTCACCGAGGTCGACCTCGCGTTGCCGTGCACGCTACGACTTCGACGTCGCGGCGTCGAAGTACCTGCACGCGCTGCGCGACGGCGTGTTGACCATGGTCCTGCTCTTCTCCGGCACCATGTTCACCCGCGGCGAGCGCGGCTTCTCCGTCGAGCAGGTGCCGTGGGACCGCGAAGCCCGGTTCGACCTGCCTGTCGCCACCTGGCGCGAGCTGATGGCGCGCCACTATCCGGGCACCGGCTGGTTGCGGCTCGGGCACGACGTCATCGCCGAACTCGCTGCGTACAAGGCCGAGCGCGGCCTGCTCAGCTGGGACGACACGGTCCGCGCGCTGCTGCCCGACGGCGATCGGTCGGCGCCGTGACCGCGCTGGGCCGCGCGCTGCAAGTGGCCGACGCGGTGCTCTACGAGGGATATCTGCTCTACCCCTACCGCGCGACGTCGAGCAAGAATCACGTCGCGCTGGCAGTTCGGCGTGCTCGGGCCGCCCGGCGCGGCGACCGCCGGCGTGGGCGAGGACGCCCGGATGTCGACCCAGTTCCTGATGCGTGGTCCCACGGCCGAGATCACGGTCCGGCTGCGGTGTCTGCAGTTGCAGCGACGAGTGGTCGAGCGGTCCGCCGGCGGCGGGTTCCGGCCGACCGATGAGGTCGTGGTCGACGGCCGGCGGCTGTTGAGCTGGGACGAGGCGGTCGAACGCGAGCCCGACCCGTGGACGTTGACGGTTGGGTCGCTCGACTCAAGAACCGTGCCTGTCGACCTGCCTGCGGGCGAGGACGTCGAGCCCGTGCGTGATCATCGCGGCGAGCCGGCCGCGCGGCTGCGCCGCGTCCGCCGCCCGGTTCACGCGCGGCTCTCGGCCAGGGCCGAACCGGTCGCGGGCACCGACCTGATCCAGGTATCGATCGACGCCGAGAACCGCACCGCCGGCGTTGGGGCCGACCCGAACGATGCCATTGCCGCGTCGCTGATCGGCGCGCACCTGCTGTTGTCTGTCACGGGCGGGGAATTCGTGTCGATGACCGACCCGCCGCCCGAAGCCGTGGCCGCGGCTGCGGGCTGCGTACAGCACCGCTGCTGGCCGGTGCTGGCCGGACCGGCCGGCGATGCGTCGCTGCTGCTGGTGTCGCCGATCATCCTCTACGACCACCCGGAGGTCGCCGAGCAGAGCGCCGGTTCGCTGTTCGACGCCACCGAGATCGACGAGATCCTCACGCTGCGCGTCATGACCATGACCGACGAGGAGAAGGCCGTGGCGCGCGCCACCGATCCCAAGGCCGCCGAGATCGTCGACCGGTGTGACACGATGTCGCCCGAGGCCATGGACCTGATCCACGGCGTGCTGCGCGGCCCGCACGCCGAGCAGCCCTGGTGGGACCCGGCCGTCGACGCCGCTGTCGACCCGGCCACCGACGCGGTGTGCGTCGACGGTGTCGACGTGCGCGCGGGCAGTATCGTGCGGCTGCGGCCGAGCCGACGAGCCGACGCGCACGACATCTTCTACGCCGGCCGGCTCGCCCGGGTGAGCGCGGTGCACACCGACGTCGACGGCGCAACGCACATTGCGGTCGTGGTGCTCGACGACCCGGCCGCGGAGCTGCACGACTGGTACGGCCGCTACCTGCACTTCGCACCGGAGGAGATCGAGCCGGTGGACGAGGAAGACGCACGGCGAGAGGAGAGCCGAAGATGAACAAGGGCGTGGTCCTGCTGGTCATCATCGCAGCGATAGCCGCGGTGGTCAGCGCGAAGTCCGCTGGGGATGTGAAGCGGTACATGCAGATGCGCAGCATGTAGTGCCCGACATCCTGATCGCCGGAATCGGCAACATCCTGTGCCGCGACGACGGCTTCGGTTGCGCCGTCGTGGCAGCGCTGCGGCCGCAGACGTTGCCGGCCGGGGTGCGGGTCGTCGACTACGGCATCCGTGGCATACACCTGCAGTACGACCTGCTCGACGGCGTCGAGGCGCTGGTGCTGGTCGATGCGATCCCGCCGCGGCGCGGCGCCGACGCGCCCGGCACGGTCCTCACCTTGCAGGTCGATCCTGATGACGTCGGTGCGGCACCGCAGGACGCCCACAGCATCTCGCCGCTCGCCGTTCTCGCCGGGCTGCGCGCGATGGGCGGACAGCTGCCGCCGACCTACGTCGTGGGCTGCGTACCGGCCTACACCGACGACGGCATCGGGCTCAGCCCACCCGTCGGCGCGGCGGTGGCACCGGCCGCGGCCGCGGTGGGTGAGCTGGTGGCCCGGCTGCGGTCGTCGGCCCGGGTGGGCCGCTGACATGTGTCTGGGCATCCCGGGCCGGGTGATCTGCCACGTCGACGGCTACGGCGACATGCTGGTGCTCGCCGACGTCGCCGGCGCGCAGCGGCAGGTCAACATCGGGATGCTCGACGACGATCAGCAGGCCGCCTTGGCGCCGGGCGACTGGGTGCTCATCCACATGGGTTTCGTCGTGGAGATCGTCGACGCCGCCGGCGCCGAGCATGCGATGCAGGGCCTGGAGCTCATGGGTCGCCCGCGCGACATCCGGGCGCGGCGCCGCCTCGACGTGCGGGGTGTCGTGCAGGGAGTCGGGTTCCGGCCGTTCGTCTACGTCACCGCCACCGAACTCGGCCTGACCGGGTCGGTGGCCAACACCTGCGACGGCGTGGTGATCGACGTCGAGGGTGCACCCTCGACATTGGACGAGTTCGGCCGGCGGCTGCGTGAGCAGGCGCCACCGCTCGCGCTGGTCACCTCGATCGAGACGCGGGAACGGCCGCCTCGCGGTGGCACCGGATTCGTGATCGAGAGTTCCCGGCCGGGCGAACGGGCCCGGACGCTCGCCTCGCCCGATATCGGCCACCTGCTCCGAATGCGTGGCCGAACTCGCTGATCCAGAAAACCGCCGCTACCGCCACCCGTTCATCACGTGCACCAACTGCGGCCCCCGGTTCACGATCATCCGAGCGCTGCCCTACGACCGCGCGGCCACCACGATGGCCGGCTTCGAGATGTGCCCGGCCTGCCGCCGCGAGTACGAAGACCCGGCCGACCGGCGGTTCCACGCACAGCCGATCGCGTGCCACGACTGCGGCCCGACGCTGGACTACCTCGAACCCGGCCAGCCGCGCCGGCACGGGGCCGACGCGCTCACCGCGGCACGGGCTGCGCTGGCCGCGGGCCGGATCGTCGCGGTGAAGGGGCTGGGTGGCTATCACCTTGCCTGCGATGCCGCGAAGGACACCGCGGTCGCGGAACTGCGCCGCCGCAAGTCCCGCGGCACCAAGCCGTTCGCGGTGATGGTCGCCGATCTCGCCGCGGCCCGCGCGCTGGTCACCATGGACGACGCCGAACAAGCGCTGCTCGCCGGCGCGCGCCGCCCGATCGTGTTGCTGCCCCGCCGGACCGACGCGCAGATATCCGAGGACGTCGCGCCGGGCAACGCCGATCTCGGGATCATGCTCGCCTACACCCCGCTGCACACGCTGCTGTTCGGGCTCGCCGGCGACGGGCCCGGACCGGCCGCACTGGTGATGACGTCGGGCAACCTCGGCGGCGAGCCGATCGTCTCCGACGACACCGAGGCGCTGCAACGGCTGGGCGGCATCGCCGATGCCTGGCTGCGCCACGACCGCCCGATCGAGGTGCCGTGCGACGACTCGGTCGTCCGCGTCGTCGACGGCGCGGAGCTGGCGGTGCGCCGCTCCCGCGGCTACGCGCCGCTGCCGATAGCGCTGCCGTACCAGGTCGACCCGGCAATGGCGGTCGGCGGCGATCTCAAGAGCGCGTGCTGCGTCGCCGACGGCCGCTACGCCTGGCTCAGCCAGCACATCGGCGACATGGACGATCTCGCCACGGTCACCGCATTCGGAGCGGCGAGCGAGCATCTGGCGATGCTGACCGGCGTGCGTGCACGCAGGCTCGTGACCGACGCGCACCCGGGCTACCACTCCGGGCGCTGGGCCGATGCCCACTCGGCCGGGCGCGTGGTCACGTCGGTGCAGCACCATCACGCGCACATCGCCGCGGTGCTGGCCGAACACGGGCACGACGGGAACTCCCCGGTGATCGGCGTCGCGTTCGACGGCACCGGCTACGGCGAGGACAAGACGGTCTGGGGCGGCGAGATCCTGCTCGCCGACTACAAGCAGTGCCGCCGGGTCGGGCAGCTCGCCTACGTGCCGCTGGCCGGTGGCGACGTCAGCGTGCAACGCCCCTACCGGATGGCGCTCGCCCACCTGCGCGCGGCCGGCGTGCTGTGGACAGATGACCTGCCGTGCGTCGCTGCCTGCCCGCCAGCCGAACGCCGGGTGCTCGAGCACCAGCTCGACACCGGGCTGGGTTGCGTGCCCACCTCCAGCGTGGGCCGGCTCTTCGACGCCGTCGCGTCGCTCGCCGGCGTGCGTCACGTGGTCGACTACGAGGCGCAGGCGGCGATCGAACTGGAAGGCGTGGCCCGCGCGGCGCACACCGACGAGCCGTACCGGTTCGCGGTGACCGACGACGGCGAGCGCCTGGTGTTCGACGCCGCGCCGGTGATCAGGTCCGCGGTGACCGACGTGGCCGCCGGCGTCGGTGCCGACGTCGTCGCCGCGCGCTTCCACGCCGCGGTGGCGACGGTGATCGCCGACGTCGTCACTCAGGTCGCACGACGGACTGGGCTGTCGACGGTCGCGCTCGGCGGTGGCGTGTTCCAGAACGTGTTGCTGTTGCGTGCCGCCCGACGCCTGCTGGCTGCGGCCGGACTCGACGTGCTCGTTCCGTCGCAGTTGCCGCCCAACGACGGCGGCCTCGCCCTCGGCCAGATCATGATCGCAGCGCAGTAGCGGACGGGAGGGAGTAGCCATGTGTCTTGCGGTACCGGGCCGCGTCACGAGCATCGTCGAACTCGAGGAGACCCTGATGGCCCAGGTCGACTTCGGCGGCCTCACCAAGGAGGTCTGCCTCGAATACCTGCCCGACGTGCAGCTCGGCGAGTACGTGATGGTGCACGTCGGGTTCGCCATCCAGCGCCTCGACGAGCAGTCGGCACAGGAGACGCTTGCGAATTTCGCAAGGCTCGGCGTGCTGGAGGAGGAGTTCGGCGACGGGTTCGAACTCGCCGCCCGACAGGCCGGAACAGAGGTGCCGCGATGAAGTATTTCGACGAATTCAGCGACCCGGACCTCGCCCGGCGGCTGCTCGACCAGATCCGCGTGACCGCCAGCCGGCGATGGGCGATCATGGAGGTCTGCGGTGGGCAGACACATTCGATCATCAGGCACGGCATCGACCAGCTGTTGCCCGACGAGATCGAGATGATCCACGGCCCGGGCTGCCCCGTCTGCGTCACGCCGCTGGAGATGATCGACAAGGCGCTCGCGATCGCCGCCCGCCCGGACGTGATCTTCTGCTCCTTCGGCGACATGTTGCGGGTGCCGGGCAGCGAGAAGGACCTGTTCCGGATCAAGGGCGAGGGCGGCGACGTGCGGGTCGTCTACTCGCCGCTGGACGCGCTCAAGCTGGCCAGGGAAAACCCGGACCGGCAGGTGGTGTTCTTCGGCATCGGCTTCGAGACCACCGCCCCCGCCAACGCGATGACCGTCTACCAGGCCAAACGCCTCGGCATTGCGAACTTCTCGCTGCTCGTGTCGCACGTGCTGGTGCCGCCGGCCATCCGCGCGATCATGGAATCGCCAACCTGCCGGGTACAGGCGTTCCTGGCCGCGGGGCACGTCTGCAGCGTGATGGGCACCGGTGAGTACCCGGCGATCGCCGCGAAGTACGAGGTGCCGATCGTCGTCACCGGGTTCGAGCCGCTCGACATCCTCGAAGGGATCCGGCGCACCGTCATCCAGCTCGAACAGGGCCGGCACGAGCTGGACAACGCCTATCCGCGCGCGGTGATCGCGGAGGGCAACCTGGCAGCGCGCCGGATGCTGGCGGATGTCTTCGAGGTCACCGACCGCAGCTGGCGTGGCATCGGGATGATCCCGCGCAGCGGCTGGCGGTTGTCGGCCGCCTTCGCCGACTACGACGCCGAGCAGCGCTTCGCCGTGACGGACATCAACACTGCGGAATCCGAAATCTGCCGGTCGGGCGAGGTGTTGCAGGGGCTGATCAAGCCGCACGAATGCGCTGCGTTCGGTCGCGAGTGCACACCGCGCAACCCGCTCGGCGCGACGATGGTGTCCTCCGAGGGCGCCTGTGCCGCCTACTACCTGTACCGACGTCTCTCGGTGCCCGCCCATGCCTGACGAGCCTGCCGCGATCGACCTCGACGGCTGGGTGTGTCCCGCACCGCTGCGCGACTCGCCGGTCGTGGTGATGGGACACGGCGGCGGCGGGGCCATGTCGAGGGAACTCGTCGAGCACCTGTTCCTGCCGGCATTCGGCGCCGCCGCCGATGCGAAGCTCGGCGACAGCGCGATCGTCGAGGTCGCCGGCACCCGGCTCGCGTTCTCCACCGACTCGTTCGTCGTGAAGCCGATGTTCTTCCCCGGCGGGTCGATCGGGCACCTCGCGGTGAACGGCACCGTCAACGACCTCGCGATGTCCGGCGCGCAGCCGCTGGTGCTCTCGACCGCCTTCATCCTCGCAGGAGGGCACGCCGCTCTCCGACCTCGGCCGGGTGGCCGACGCCGTCGGCGCGGCCGCCCGCACCGCCGGCGTCAAGCTCGTGACCGGCGACACGAAGGTGGTCGACCGCGGCAGCGGCGACGGCGTCTTCGTGAACACCGCCGGGATCGGGATCGTCGCCGCCGGTGCGGACATCCGGCCCGAACGGGCCGCGCCGGGTGACCTCGTGATCGTCAGCGGTGACATCGGGGTGCACGGCGTCGCGGTGCTCTCGTGCCGCGAGGGTCTCGAGTTCGGCACCACCGTCGAGAGCGACTGCGCCGCACTGCACGGCCTGGTGGCCGAGATGATCGCGACCGGCGCCGGCATCCACACCCTGCGCGACCCGACGCGTGGCGGCGTGGCCGCGTCGTTGAACGAGATCGCCAGGTCAGCGGGCGTCGGGATCACGATCGTCGAACGCGATCTGCCGATCCCGGCCGCGGTCCGCGACGCCTGTGGGCTGCTCGGCCTCGACCCGCTCTACGTGGCCAACGAGGGCAAGCTGCTGGCGATCGTCGCGCGGGCCGACGCCGACCGGGTGCTCGCGGCGATGCAGGCCCATCCGCTGGGCGCCGGCGCCCGCATCATCGGTGAGTGCGTGCGGGAGCACGAATCGATGCTGGTGGCCAGGACCGCACTCGGCGGCACCCGGGTCGTCGACCTGCCGATCGGCGAGCAGCTGCCGAGGATCTGCTGAATGCGCCGGTCCGGCGCCCAGCTGTTCGCCCGCTATGCCTACCCGCCCAACGAGCTCGGTTACTGCGGTCCACCGGACGCGTCGGTCCTGCTGCAACGCGGGCCGAGCGCGGACGCCGCGATCGCGCGGCACGCGCGGCGCTTCGAGGGTGCGTGGGCCTATCTCGACCTCATCGCCACCGCAGCGAGGATCGCTGACCCGCTCGACGCCCGGGTGGTCGAGGCGTATTGGCTGGGCAACGACCTGCTCGAGCTGATCCCGGACACGGCGATCGCCGGTGAACTGCAGGCCCGGATGCCGCCGCAGCCCGGCGCCTGCTGGTCGGCCGGCGCCGCCCAGCACGGGTACCAGGTGTTCTCGGTGTACCCGTGGGTGGGTCTGCTCGCCAGGCGTCGCGGTTCTCCTGCCGCGGCGGTGAACGTCTTGCAGCAGTGCCGAATCCGCTGGGGCGAGGTCGTCGCGGTGACCGATCGGCAGGCCCGGGTGCGGTGCGCGCCGCTGCAGTTCGTGGCGGATCGGCTTGAACTCGGCCCGCCCCTCGAGCAGAGCGCCACCCTGTTCGCCGACGCCGCCGAGCCGCCCGCGCCCGGTGACACCGTCGCTCTGCACTGGGACTGGGTGTGCGATGTCCTGTCGTCGACGCAGGCCGCGACGCTGCGCACGCACACCGAAACCCAGCTGGCCCGGGCGAACGCCGTGCTCGCCCCGGCCTGAGCGCTACGAGCAGGGCGCCGGCACGGAATCCGGGAAGCGCGCCTTGGCCCAGTAGTCGTCCTCGACGTCCTGCACCGAGAGGTTCGATCCGGGTGGCACGAAGAACTGCACCAGGTAGGTCGGCAGCGCGCAGATGGAGCTCGTGACGTCGACGAAGCTCGCGGTGACCGGGGACGTGTACAGCCGGCCGCGGTGTTCCTTGTTGATCTTCGGCAGGCTCCAGAACCCGACCTGGTAGCCCTTCGACGAGGTCAGCCCGCGCACGTAGGTACTCAGCGCGGTCCCGCTGGCGAAGCGGGCGACGGAGTACGTCACCGGCGAGCCCTTGATCGCGGTGCACTCGACTCGGTCCACCATGCCGGGCGTGCCGTCGCTGCCGTGGATCGCACAGTAGGCGTTCTTGAAGGTCGCCGTCGTGTCGGCGTCGGAGCTGCCGACAAGTTTGGTGAAGTCGTCGAAGTCGGCCCAGTCCGGCGTCGCCGACGACGCCGAGGCCGAGGTCGGTGCGGGCGAGCTCGTCGGGAAGTCGTGCGACGAGCCGGTTGTCACGACCGGCGACCGGCTCGAGCTGGGCTGCGGGTCCGGGTCGCCGCCGGCGAGCGCGACCGCGACGGCGATGCCCCCTGTCAGCACGAGCACCACGGCGATGACCACGGCGATGAGCGTTCGACGGCTCCGCGGTCGGCGGACCGGCCCGGTCGATGGTCCCGGCGGGCGGGGGAGTGGTCCGGAGGGGTGCGGTGGCGCTCCGCTCGACCAGTTCGGGGGCGACAGCGGTGACAGCGGTGGGGGCGGCGGTGGTGGCGGTGGTGCGGGCGGTGCCATGGGCCGCGGTGGGACCATCGGTGCGGCTGGCGGCGCCGGCGGCACCGGCCGGGTGGCCAGCGCCGAGCGGGCGGCCGCGGCGAACTGGCGGGCGCTGGGGTAGCGCTCGTCGGGGTTCTTCGCCATGCCGCGCACAATCACCGCGTCGATGCCCGCGGGCAGCTCGGGCCGCGCGTTCGACGGTGCCGGCGGCGCCGTGTGCACATGCGCGTACATGACCTGGAACGGCTCGCCGGCGAACGGCGTGCGCCCGGTGAGGCACTCGAAGAGCAAGCAGGCCAGCGAGTAGATGTCCGAGCGGTGGTCCCCGGAGCCGCCGCTGATTCGCTCGGGCGCCATGTAGGCGAGCGTGCCGACCGTCTCGGTGTTGACGGTCAGCGCGCTGCCCTCGGTACCGGGGCGTCCGCGCGCGATCCCGAAGTCGACGAGGTAGGCGAACACGTCGTCGGCGTCGTAACCGCGCTCGCCGGGCCGGCTGCTGATCAGCACATTGCTGGGCTTGACGTCGCGGTGCACCAGGCCGGCCTCGTGCGCCGAGGTGAGCGCCGAGGCCACCTGCCCGACGATCTCGACGGCGAGGGCCGGGGTGAGCGATCCGGCCCGGATCAGGCTGCTCAGGTCGGTGCCGTCGACCAGGCGCATGTCCAGGTAGAGGACGCCGTCGATCTCCCCGAAGTCGTGAATGGGGATGATGTGCGGTTCGTTGAGCCGGGCCGCGAGGCGTGACTCACGGCGGAAGCGGGCCTGAAACGTCGCGTCCGCCGACAGATCCCGGGGGAGCCGCTTGAGCGCGACCTGCCGATCGCGGCGGGTGTCGTAGGCGCGGTACACGACCCCCATACCGCCGCGGCCGATCTCCTCCTCGAGCCGGTACGGGCCGAACTCCTCCGGCACTGAAGCGACCCCCAAAGCTGGCTCGGCGCAGACGTTGCGGCGAGGGCGATCCTAAGCCAGACCGGGTTCCCCAAGTGTCGATCATCTTGCTTCACGGAAACTTGACACGGAGCCCGCGGCGATGGCAGAGTCCTGCGCAGTACGCATTGGTCGCCAACGGGGGGACGACCAATCACGGGGGGAACACGGTCGAGTTGGGGGGCTGACCGTCGTACCTCGAAACTGCGGCCTCTGCCATGCCCGGCTTGAACCCAGGGCAGGGCAGAGGCCGCAGTTGTGGGAGGGGGTCAGGTCAGTTCAGCACCACCCTGGCGGTGCCGAACACCAGGCTGCCGTCGGTAGGCAGGTTGACGTCGAAGGTCGCGTTGAGTGCGCCGGCCGCGGCGGCGTCGAGACGCACCGTGATACCCGAGAGCACCGTGGCGCCGTCGGCGCGGGTACTCACCGTCAGGCCGGACAGGTCGAGGTCCAGCACCGGGATGCGGCCCGGGGCGAAGTCGATCTCGGTCGCATACACCTTGCCCGCCGTGAGGTCGATGTCGAACTTGCCGATCTCCAGGTGCGCCCGGCGCGAGAGGAAGTAGATGCCGCCCGCGTGGCGGATGTCGCCGGAAGCAGTGGGGAGGTCGGCGGTGCTCGAGGTGATCGGGAAGGAGTAGGACACCTGCAACCCGCTGCGTAGTGAGATCGCGATCCCGGTGTTCGGCAGCACCGGCAGCGGCGCGATACCGGCCCGCAGCAGGGTCGTGGCGATGCCGGGTGTGGTGGTCACGCTGGTCGCGCCGAGCCGGCTGTACGTCGCCGCGCGAGAGCCGACGCCGGGATGCGCGCCGGCCGCCGGGGCGAGGGCGATCATGCTCGCGATCCCCACACCGATCGCGGTGGCCATCAGCCGTAGTCGCCTCATGCGCTTCTCCTCTGCTCGTCGAACGGGGCGGGTTGCCCGTTCCTTCGGCATTGCTACGTTCGTTGCGGGCCGAGCGGATTCGTGCATCCGCGCGCGCATCCGGGCACGTACTCAGTGCGGCGTTGCGGACGAGGAGGGTTCGGTCATGAAGTGGCGGGCGGTGCTCGGATGAGCGATGCCGTGACGCCGCGTCAGGCCGCCCGCTGCGACGATTCCCACCCCGACACCAAGCTCGCCGTCGCGTTTGCCAACGGCGGCGACGGCGCGTTGCGGGCCGTCTACGACCGCTACGGGGCGATGGTCTATCGGATCGCGCGCGGCGTGCTCAGCAACGCCGCCGACGCCGAAGAGGTGACCCAGGCGACATTCGTGTCGGCCTGGCAGGGCCGCGAGACCTTCGACCCGGACCGCGGCTCGCTGGCCGCGTGGCTGATCGGGATCGCGCGTCGGCGCACGGTCGACCGGTTGCGGGTGATGGCGCGCGAACGCAAGGCCGCCGAGGCGGCCGCGCAGCTCGCCGACCACGAACGCGCCGCCGTACTGCCCGGGCACACCGACCAGATCGTCGACCGGATCCTGGTCACCGACTGCCTCGCCCATCTCGTCGAGCCGCAACGGCGGGTGCTCGAACTCGCGTTCTTCGACGACTTGACTCACCGTCAGATCGCCAGCGTGACCGGGCTGCCCCTCGGCACGGTGAAGAGTCACGTGCGCCGCGGTCTGGCCACGCTACGACGCAGATTGGAGGTTGACGGTGTCCACCCCGCCTGACGACAACGACCTGCACGTCCGGGCTGCCGACGACCTCGCCTCCCTCGCGCTCGGCGAGGCGGCCGATCCCCGGGTGGCCGAGCACATCGAGCACTGCGAAGGCTGCCAGGCCGAGCTTGCCGACTACCAGCGCATCGCCGCCCTGGCGCGGCTGTCCGGCCGCGACGACGCCGCCGACGTGCCGCCTGTGGGTCTGTGGGAGCGCATCGAGGCCGAGATCGCAACTGCCCCGGTACCGGCGGCGCGCGCCGCCGCCGTCGCGCCGGCGCCGGGCTATGCTCGCCGCGGCGGCCGTGATCGCCGTGGCAGCGGCCGCACTCGGCGGCTGGCTGGTCGGGCGCTCGTCCCCGTCGACACAGGCGAACCGCTCGGCACACGCCGTCCTGCAGGCACAGCTCGGCATCGCCGACGAGGTGCACGGCACCGCGACGATGCACACCTCGACCGCGGGGTACACGATGGACGTGCGGACCCATGGCCTGCCGGCCTATAACGGCTACTACGAGGTCTGGCTCTACAACCCCAGCGTCGGGACGATGGTGGCCATCGGCACGCTCGGCACCGGTGGCAAGGGTTCCTTCACCGTGCCGGGCGGGATCGACACCCAGGCATATCACGTCGTCGACGTCTCGGCGCAGCGCTACAACGGCGACAACCGGCACCAGCGCAGCGTGCTGCGCGGGGCACTTGAGCGTTGACCGCGACTACGCCGGTGCCGCAGGCGGTGCGACCTCGGCCGCACCGCGCCTTGCGGTAGCCCGCAACACCTCGATGATCAACAACAGGAGCGCGAGGATCACCGCGAGCACGATGACGGTGCCGAGCGACGGTCGGTCGATCAGGAACAGGATCAGCACCATCAGCGTGACGGCGCCGATGCGCAGCGCCTGGGTGTGGGCCACCACGAACGGGCCGACCGGGCCGGAGTCGAGCTTTGCGCCGAGCCATTCCGGGCCGCGGTCCACGCCCCGCCGCAACGACGCGGCTGCCCGACCGGGACCAGAGACCCAGACACCGATCGCAATGAGCACCGCGACCAGGAGCACCAGGCGCAGCCCCCAGCGCAGGTAGCGCACCAGCGTGTCGAACAGGTAGCCGGCGGTACTGCGTGGCAGCACATCGGTGGGAATGTTGGCCAGGTAGATGTTGCGGCCGATGGTGATGCCGAGCCCGATCACCACCATACCGCCGGCGACGCACAGCACCGAGACCAACACCGCACGGCGACGCTTGCGGGACAGCGCGATGCCACCGGCCAGGAACGCCAGACCGAGCCAGGGCAGCCAGTTGGCGACCACGTCGAGCAGGTGCGTGGCCTTCCGAGCCTTCTGCAGGCCGTGCACGTTCGCGATCTCTATCGTGGCGCCGACCGGCGGGATGTTCTTGGCCACGGTGAGCCCGGCACCGACCAGGCGTTCCTTCACCTGTTCGACGATCGGTGCCAGGTTCAGTACCACGCGCCCGTCGTCGCTGACGGTGGTCGCCGCGTTCTTCGGTACCTCCGCGGTGAGTGCGAAGACGATCTGTTTATGCGCAAGCTGGTTGACCGTGACCCACAGCTTCTCGAATGCGGCGCTCTCCACGAACTTGGTCGTCACCGTCCGCACGAAACCCTGGAAGGCGCTCTCCAGCGGGCCGCCGAGCAGTTGCGCGGCGCGGGTGGGCAGCACCTGGTCAGCCAGCTTCGAGATGTCGACGTGTGAGACGACCTGCTTGGTCACCTGTGTGACGACGACGTCCTGAACGCCCGGATCGCTGGCGACCGGCTTCAGGGTGTCGACATAGCGGTCGGTGTTGAGCAGCAGGTTGCGGCCCCAGATCGCCGGCACCGACACCACGAGCGACAGCACGCCGAGCACGATGCACAGCACCGCGGCGAAGGCCCGCAGACCGTGCAGCCATTTCTGTTTCGGAGAGCGCTGTCGCTCCTCCTCGAGTTGCTCGTTGCGGGCCTGCAGCCGGGCGACCTCAGCCGCCAGATCGGTCGGGTTCTCAGAGTCGCCGGAGCCTTCGGCATCGCCTGTCACGCGCAGAGACTAGCGCGTGAGGATGCGCTTTCCGCTTCATTCGGATCAATCCTCGTCGTCGCGCTCGAAGCCGCGGTGGCTGTAGTGGTCGCGGATGTGGTCGAGGTAACCCTCGACGTAGCTGACGACCTTGTTGGTCGTCTCGTCGCGGGGTGCGATGCGCCGCGGCCGGGTCGGCGCCAACTGTTCGGCGCCGCGCACGTCGGCGCCCAGCTCGGACAGCCGCTCCGGCGGGCAGCGGCGGGTGAGCCCGTCGAACATCTCGTCCTGCGCGGCGACATGTGCATCGAAATCGGTACGAACCGCGGCGAGCACCTCCGCCACGACCGCAGGCGTGACGTCGGGCGTCTCCAGCGACCGCAGCCGGTTCTCGAGCTCGCGGTCGGCGGCCAACTGCCGGTCGGCCACCGCGATCTCCTCCGATTCGTAGAGATCGCGCACCGCCGGATAGAGGTACTGCTCCTCGGCCACGAAATGCCGGATCAGGTTCATCACGAGCTGCTCGCGCTCGGTCAGCGCCAGCTCCGTCGCGGCGGCGATGGTTGGCGAGTCGAGGAGCTCGACGATCGCCCGATGGTCACTCCGCAGCGAGTCGATGATCGTTTCCCGTCGGCTGTCCGTCACCTGTCTACCATCTCACCGCGCGAGGATCAGATGTGTCGCGGCCTGCCCGTCGACCACGCGCGAGAGGCGACCCGAGGGCGCAACCGAGCACCCGCTACGATGTTTTGAAAATCGCAACCATTCGAGGAATAGCCTGCCCGCATGGATCGCTACGTGATCCGCGGCGGCCGTGCCGGCGCAGCACGACTACGCGTGCTCGCCCGCAACTGGGCGCCGACCACAGCGGCATTGTTCGACCGGGTCGGGATCGAACCGGGCGCGCGGTGCCTCGACGTCGGCTGCGGCGCAGGTGACGTGGCGATCGAGCTCGCCCGGCGGGCTGGGATGGGCGGGCGCGTCACCGGTATCGACATGGACGCGCAGAAGCTCGCAGCCGCAGGCGAAGAGGCCGACGCCGCCGGAGTCGGGGCGACGACCGAGTTCAGGGTGGGCAACGCCTACGACCTCACCGCCGGCGCCGGACACGACCTCGTCTACAGCCGATTCCTGCTGCAGCATCTGTCCCGGCCGGTCGATGCGCTGCGCCGCATGTGGGCCGCGGTCGAGCCCGGGGGTGCCCTGGTGGTCGAGGACTGCGACTTCACGGCGCAATTCTGTTACCCGCCGCACCCGGCCTTCACGTTCTGGGCCGAGCGCTATCCAGCCGTCCTGCGTGCCGGCGGCGGCGATCCCGAACTGGGCCGCAAGCTCGCCGCGCTGTTCGCCGAGGCGCAGCTTCCGACACCCGAGATCGACGTGGTACAACTCGCCCATCTGCACGGGGAGCGAAAGACGCTGCCGATCCTGACCGTCGAGGCCACCGCAGCGACGATGATCGAAACCGGCGTCGCAAGCGAGGGCGAGATCAACGGCGCACTGGCCGAGCTCGCCCGGCTCGCCGCGGACGACACGACGTTGTTCGGTTCGCCGCGGGTGTTCCAGGTCTGGGTCCGACGTCCGTGACTGCGAGTAACACCGTGAGTAGCGCCGCGCTCGTCAGATTCGTCGCGCTCGCCCAGAGGTAGGCACGTATGCGTCGTGTGCTCGTTTCCTGCACCGTGCTGGCTCTCATCGCCGTCGTGTTTGCCGTCCCGAACGCTGCCTCGGCCGCGCCCGACGCCCCGTTCGTCAAGGGCCACCACACGGTGCCGGTCTATTCCTACGACCAACGCGATCCATCAGACGGTGTACCTGCGCGCGCCCTTCGACAGCGACGGTGACTGTGTCCGCGACCGCGTCGCGGTCGACATCATCCGCCCGGCCGAGGCCGCCGCGGCCGGCGTCAAGGTCCCGGTGATCATGGACGCCTCGCCCTACTTCAGGTGCTGCGGGCGCGGCAACGAGTCGGAGACGAAGACCTACGAGTCCGACGGCACCATCGGCAAGCTGCCGCTGTTCTACGACAACTACTTCGTGCCGCGCGGCTACGCGGTCGCGGGTGTCGACCTGGTCGGTACCGCCCGGTCCACGGATTGCGGTGACGTCGGCGCTCGCTACGAGGTGCGCGGCGCAAAGGCCGCGATCGACTGGCTCAACGGCCGGCTGCCCGGCTACGACCTGCAGGGCAAGCGGGTCACCGCCGACTGGACCAACGGCAAGGTCGGCATGATCGGCAAGTCCTGGGACGGCACCATCGCGAACGGCGTCGCCGGCACCGGCGTCGACGGGCTCGAGACCGTGGTGCCGATCTCGGCGATCTCCAGCTGGTACGACTCCATCCGCTTCGGCGCTGTCCTGCGCTCGAGCGGTTACGTCCACTTCCTGGCGGGTCGCCGACCCGAGCCGGCTGTTGTTGCCGGCGCACTGACCGGTGCCCGGCAAACCGCCCGGTCCGCACGTCGCGAACGTGCTCGAGGAATGGCTCACCCGGCTCTCCTCGGCGAGCAGGCCGGTCTGTCTCGGATCCTCGACAGCGCAGCGGGCGTGCACCTCGAACCGCCCGACACCGCAGTCGTATCCGCCCGAGAACGACCCGGCCGGCAACCCGTGCGCGTTCCCGATCCGGGTCAGCTTCCCGGTCAACAAGGTGGTTGCGTACACGTACGAGAACGGCGGCGGCCGCGTCGTCGCGACGGATCGTGTGACGAACCTCCGCAACGGGTTGTGAGATCGTCGCAGGCGTGCCTGCGCTGCGCTATCTGGCTGCCGACGAGGTAACGGCCGCGCTGTCGTGGCCCGAGGTCGTGAGCGCGCTGCACCGGGCGCTGTCGAGCGGGCTCGCGCTCGACGGGGCGCCCCCACGCAGCCGGCTGCCGGTCGCGCACGGCGAGCTGATGCTGATGCCGGCCGAGACGCCCGACGCCCTCGGCGTGAAGGTGCTCGGTATCGCGCCGCGCAACGCCGATCGCGGACTGCCGAGCATCCACGCCGTGTACCTGTTGCTCGATCCGGTGACTCTCGTTCCGGTGCTTGCCCTCGACGGCACGGCGCTGACCGAACTGCGCACCGCCGGACAGTCGGCACTCGCGCTCGGTTTGCTTGCCCCACAAGGCATCCATCGTCTCGTGGTGTTCGGCACCGGCCCCCAGGCACGAGCACACATCGCGGCGCTGGACGCTTTGCAGCCGCTCGAATCGGTCACGGTCGTCGGCCGTGCTCCCGAGCGGGCGCGGGAGTTCTGTGCGGCGCTGACCGGGGCACGCGCGTCGGTGCGCCCCGGCACCGCGACCGACGCGGCGGATGCCGATGCCGTCGTCTGCGCCACGAGTGCCCGGACCCCGCTCTTCGACGGTAGGACATTGGCTGCGCGCGCCTGCGTCGTGGCCGTCGGCTCGCACGAACCCGACGCCCGCGAGCTGGACGACGCGGTGTTCTCCCGGGCGACGCGAGTGGTGGTGGAGCACCGACCGACCGCGCTGCGCGAGGCCGGGGACGTGATCATCGCGATCGGCAATGGCGCGCTGCGGGCCGGCGACCTCGTCGACCTCGTCGAGCTGGCCGCGATCGACGAGCCAACGGGGGGCATCGCGGTGTTCAAGAGCGTCGGCATGGGTTGGCAGGATCTCGCCGTCGCCGCCGCGATCGGCGCCGGCCGCTGATCGCGGTCAGCGGTGCTGGTTGCGCCGCTCCAGGGCGCTCATGGTGAGCCAGGCCGCGACCGACGCCAGTACCGCCGCCGAGATCGCGTCGGTGCCGCTGTGCCCGACGAGCAACGACGCGAACAGCAGCGGCGCGATCAGCAACCTCGTCTGGGCCGCCATGCCGGCCGCGGCGCCCACCGCGATCGCCAGCGTCGGCGAAGCGTCGAACCACACCACCGCCAGCGCCGCGAGCCCGACCCCGAGAAACACCGCCGGGAAGATCGGTCCGCCCCGGAATCCACAGCCGAGACAGATCGCGTAGGCGATCGCCTTCGCGGCCACTGTCACCAGCACGACCGACGTCGAGCCGGCCGCCACGATCACGCCGATCGACGACTGCCCGGAGAACAGCACGTTCTGCGAGTCCGCCCCCAGCGCGTCGGCGAGTTGCGCGAGTCCACCTACGGCCAGCCCACCCAGGACCAGCAACACCGGCATGCTCAACGTCCGCAGGCCGCGAGCGTCGACCAGCGTCGCGAGCCTGCGCACCGCCACGATGAGCAGTGCGGTGAGCACGCCGATGGCGAGGCCGAGGGCCAGGTCGCCGAACCGGACGTGATAAGTCGGCAGATCCGGCACCTCGATGCCGGGCGCGTTCAGCCCGGACCAGTGGCCGAACCCTTCGAAGATCACATAGCCGACCGCGGCGGCGACCAGGCCGGGCACCAACGCCGGCAGCAATGCGGTGCCCATCCCGAGGCCGCCCTCGACCAGCAGCACGCCGGCCACCAACGGGCCGCCGAACAGCGCCGAGATCGCGGAGAACTGCCCGGCCGTCGAGATGACCGCCGACGGTCGCCCGGTCACCTTGCCGACCCGGACGAAGAACATGCCCACCGCCGAGCCCAGCGCCATGACCGGCGCTTCCGGGCCCAACACGGCGCCGAAGGCCAGGGTGGCGGTCGCCGCGAGCACGACGCCCGGTACGTACGATACCGGCGTGGGTTCGGTGGACATCCCGGCCAGTGGGTGGTGGCCGCCGTCGCCGGGCAGCCACGCGCGCGCCGCCACTACGATGATCGCGCCGACGACCGGCAGCCCGATCACGAGGTACCAGGGCGGTGAAGACGCGCCGAGCGCGTTGGGCAGTTGGTCCCACAGCGCGTGCTGGAGCCCGTGGATGGCGGCGAGGAACAGCGCGGACAGGTATGCCGCGGGAATACCGACGGCGGCACCGAGCAGGATCAGTTTCAGGTAGGCCTTGCCGTCGAGCTGGGGCTGCTTCGCGGGCGCCGTCACCCGCAGAGCCTATTGCCCGCCCGTGCGCGCGACACAGCGCAGCGGCGTGGCTGCCCGCCGACACGCTCGCCCACAGACCTTCGAGCGACAGGAATCCCCGCTGCAGCCCGAACACACATCGACGGTCCGCCGGTCACGTCGGGCAGCGCGCCGGCGTCGCGAGGCCCGGCGGCCGGTCGTTGGCGGGCGCCGCGGTGGCCTGCGGCGCCGGTCGGCGCCGGGGCACGGACCGAGCCTCACGAACCCGGCGGCCGGCGCGGGCACGCTGTGACACGATTGCGCGGTTGACCTGCGAATGGGAGCACGAGGCGTGACGTCGACCGAAACGATCCGACAGATTCCGGACCACCTGAAGCCCAGCGACGGGCACTTCGGATGTGGCCCGTCCAAGGTGCGGCCGGAGGCGTTGGCCCGGCTCGCGACCCGCAGTGACGTGATGGGCACCTCGCACCGGCAGGGGCCGGTGAAGAGTGTGGTGCGCCAGGTCCGCGACGGACTGCGGGCCCTGTTCGACCTGCCCGACGGTTACGAGGTGGCGCTCGGCAACGGCGGTTCGACGGCGTTCTGGGACGCCGCCGCGTGCGGGCTGGTGCGGCGCCGCGCGCTGCATTTGGTCAACGGCGAGTTCTCCCAGAAGTTCGCCGCGGTGACGAAGGGCGCGCCGTTCCTGGCCAACCCGTTGGTGGTGTCCGCCGAGCCCGGCGACGCGCCGGAGCCGGTCGCCGACCGCGCGGCAGACATCGTGGCCTGGGCGCACAACGAGACCTCGACCGGCGTGATGATCGACGTGCAGCGTCCCGCCGACTCCGATCACGCGCTCGTAGTCGTCGATGCGACCTCCGGCGCCGGCGGGCTCCCGCTCGACGCGCGCGAGGCCGACGTCTACTACTTCGCGCCGCAGAAGTCGTTCGGCTCCGACGGCGGCCTGTGGCTCGCGCTGCTCAGCCCGGCCGCGGTGGAACGCATCGGCGAGCTCGCCGAAGCCGGTGACCGCTGGACCCCCGCGTCGCTGTCGCTGTCCACCGCGCTGGACAACTCCCGCCTGGACCAGACCTACAACACGCCCGCCGTCGCGACGCTGCTGCTCCTCGCCGACCAACTGGAGTGGATGCTGGCCGGCGGCGGTCTCGACTTCTGTGTCGGGCGCACCCGCGCGTCGGCGGCGCACATGTACGGCTGGGCGCAGGCGTCGCAGTTCGCGACACCGTTCGTGGTCGAACCGGCGAAGCGCTCGCTCGTCGTCGCCACCATCGACTTCGACGACGACGTCGACGCGGCCGCGGTGGCGAAAACGTTGCGGGCCAACGGCATCGTCGACGTCGAGCCCTACCGCAAGCTGGGCCGCAACCAGCTGCGGATCGGCATGTTCCCGGCGATCGACACCGCCGACATCGAGGCGCTGACCGCGTGCATCGAATGGGTCGTGGAGTCGGGATGACCAGCGCGCCGCGGGTTCTGGTCGCCGAGCGCATCGGCGACTCCGGCGTCGAGCTGCTGCGCGCCGCCGGGCTCGACGTAGAGCTCGGCACCGGATGGGACCGCGCCACCCTCGAGGCGCGCATTGCCGACTTCGACGCCGTCGTGATCCGCTCCGCCACCCAGGTCGACGCCGATCTGATCGCGAAGGCCGACCGGCTGCGCGCCGTGGCCCGCGCCGGGGTCGGCGTCGACAACGTCGACGTCGAGGCGGCTACCCGTCGCGGCGTGCTGGTCGCGAACGCCCCGCAGTCGAACGTCATCACCGCCGCTGAGCACACGATGGCGCTGCTGCTGGCGCTGGCCCGCAACGTGCCGCAGGCGCACGCGTCGCTCACCGCCGGCGCGTGGGAACGCTCGCGGTTCAGCGGCGTCGAGCTGCACGAGAAGATGCTCGGCATCGTCGGGTTCGGCCGCATCGGCCAGCTGGTCGCCGCAACGGGCCCGCGGGTTTCGGGATGCGGGTGATCGCCTTCGATCCGTACCTGGCGGAGGAGCGTTTCCGCGAGCTCGGCGTCGAGCGCGCGGCCGACGCCCGACCAGATCTACGCCGCGGCCGATTTCATCACCATCCACCTGCCGAAGAACCCGGAGACCGAGGACTGGCTCGACGCCGCTGCCTTCGCGAAAATGAAGGACGGCGTGCGGGTGCTCAACGTCGCGCGCGGCCCGCTCGTCGTCGACGCCGATCTGCAGGCCGCGCTCGATTCGGGCAAGGTCGCCGGCGCCGCGCTCGACGTGTTCCGCACCGAGCCGGTCACCGACCATCCGCTGTTCGGCTACTCCAACGTCATCGTCACGCCGCACCTCGGCGCGTCGACGACCGAGGCCACCGACCGCGCCGGGTACCAGGCGGCCGAGCAGGTGGTCGCCGCACTCACCGGCGGCGCGGTGACCAGCGCGGTGAACCTGCCGGCGATCGCCGCCGAAGACCTCAAGGCGATCGGGCCGTTCCTCGGGCTGTGCGCCAGTCTGGGCCGGATCGCCGCCGCCCTGGCCGCGCGGCAGAGCATCGACGGCGTGGAGGTCGAATACCTCGGCCGCATCGCCGAACGCGACAGCCGGCTGCTGACCATCCAGGTCGTCAAGGGCCTGCTCGCCGGGCACACCGAGGAAGCGGTCAACGACGTCAACGCGTTCACGCTGGCCCACGAACGGGGCATCGCGGATCACCGAGACGAGCCGGCCGCAGGCGCAGGACTTCACCGATCTCGTGCGCGTGCGTGCTGCGCAGCGGCGGGCAGAGCTCACGCGTCGTCGGGACGGTGCTCGAGCCGCCGCAACCGCCCGCACCTGCTCGAGGCGTGGGGCTCGCGGTTCAACGTGCAGCTCGACGAGCACCTCGCGGTGTTCCGCTACCGCGACCACCCGGGATGCTCGGCCGGGTCGGCACCGCCCTCGGCGATCGCGGCGTCAACATCATCTCCGCCGCGGTCGGCCGACGGCCGCACGCCGACGAGACGAGCGAGGCGGTGATGGTGCGTGACCACCGACGCGCCGGTGCCCGCCGAGGTGCTGAACGCGATCGCGGGCGCCGAGGACTTCCTCGACGCCCGCGCGGTCAGCCTGTAGTACTCAGCAGTCGACGTTCGTCGCCGACCAGGAGGTCTTGTTCACGGGGTGGTCGCTGTTGCCGGCCTGGGACCACCCCGCGCCTTGGTTCCGATGAAGTCCCGACCCGGGGCGCCGCTGGCAAGTGCCGTGATGGTGCGAACGCGCACGATTGGACCTCCCCCGTCGGCACGGCGACACTCGGCGATGCCGCGGTAGCGTGCCGGGCCAGGCCGGGGAAGATCGACAGTGCTGAGAAGGTCACGTGGACGTGCGGGCACGAATACGACGGCAGCCGACGAGTCGGTGCGCGCATCTGCTTTGAGCGCGACGGTTCGCGCTGCTGCCGTGGGCGCGGTTGTCGGCGGTGTGCCGTCGACATCTCACGCGGTGGCGACGCGCGGCGACGTGCTCGAGTCCACTCGGGCCGCGGCCACGATCCTGGTGCCGAGGGAGACCCGGCCGGACCGGCTGCTGATCGTCGGCGGGTTCGTACACGCGGCGATCTCCTTCGGTTGGACGCTCGTGCTGGCCCGGATGTTGCCGCCGCGGCACCGGGTCGCGACCGGGGCGCTGGCCGGACTCGCGATCGGCGCGCTCGACCTCGGCATCGCCTGCCGCGCCGTGCCTCGGGTGGCCGCACTGCCGCTGGTGCCGCAGCTGGCCGACCACATGGCATTCGGCGCAGCCGTCGGATTCGTGCTGGATCACACGCGGGAGACCGCTGCGGCGAGGTAGAGCAGGTCGTCGGACACCTGCCCCTGCCCGTCGCCGAACCGCGCCGCGAGTCCCCGCCAGCGGCTGTCATGGATTCAGAAGGCGAGCGCCGAGGCCTGCGCGACGGTGTGCAGCTGGCAGGTCAGCATCCGGTCCACCCGATCGCCGAGTTCGGTGCGCGGCAGCAAGCGCGCGCGATCGCTGAGTTCGTGTACTCGCGCACCAGGCTGCCGCACTCGCGGGCGAGATCACGCTTCGGCGCCGGATTGGTGCGGCACCGCTCGATGGCCCGCCAGGTCCTGGGCAGCAACGACGCGCCGCCGCGGATGAGGTCCGCGAGCTCGGCATCGACGACCACGCGTTCAGTGTGCGCGCGGCCGGTTGGGATCGCGCGCTCAGCGCCGCCGGGTGGCCAGCGCCGCCGCGAACAGTGCGGCATACACGGCCGGCGCGGCGAGCGCTCGGTAGGGACGGCGCACGGCGCCGGTGTCGTCGAATACGCGGGACATGCCAACCAGACGCCGCCGCGTGCGTGCGTGATACACGCGATAGCCGTCCGGCGTCCATCGGCTCCCGACAGGATGTCGACGCACACGTCCGACAACACGATCCCACGCCGCTGGGTGTCGCTCGCCGGTACCTGCACGCCGACCTGAGCTCGCTGCAGTGGGCGACACCGCATTCAGCCTGGTGACCGGCGCGCTGGTGATCGCGGCCGGGAAGTTCGGCGACGTGTTCGGCCGGTGCCGGATCCTGACCGCCACGTTGGCACTGATTCCGCCGCAGTTCTCCGGCAGCGCGAAGCTGACCGCTTCGGCGTGTGGCAGGCGGTGGCCCGGAGTGGGCAGGCGGTGGGCCCGGGCGATCGGCGACGTGCTCACCGACGGCCTCGGCCGGCGGTCGCGGTTCTCGACCAAGCTGCCGCTGGCGGCTGGGTACGACCCGCTCCAGGCCGGGCTGACGCACGACCAGATCGACCAGGCCCGTCGCGCGCTGGTGACTCGTCGTCGTTCCAGGACACCCTGAACACCCTGCCGAAGGGCCTCCAGCAGAGGTCACCGGTGCCGCGAAGACCGCGTTCTCCGAGGGCGTCGCCGACGCGTTCCTGATCACCGGCGTCGTGGCCCTGGTGGCCACCGCTATCGTGATCTCCATCTGGCCGCGCCGACAGCATATTTCTGAAGTAGAAAGCGGTAGCTGTGTCGGTCGATGAGTTGCCGGCGAAGGTGAAGAGCCTGATGCCGCACGCCAAGGCGGATCTCGCGCGGATGCTGGCGTTCGAGTCGGTGGTACGACGCCAAGCAATTTCCCGCCCGACGGCTGCCAGGCCATGGTGGATTACCTGATCGACGCATTCACCGGCGTCGGTGCTGCGAGAAGTGCGGTCCTGCGAGACCGTCGACCGCAGCCTCACCGTGTACGGCGAGATGGCGGGGCCGCCGAGCGCGCCGACGGTGCCTGCTCTACGTCCACCACGATGTGCAGCCGCCGCTCGACGACGCCGCGTGGCACACCCCGGTGTGGGAGCCTACCGAGCAGGACGGCCGCTGGTACGGCCGCGGCGCCGCCGACTGCAAGGCCAACATCGCTACGCACCTGACCGCGCTCGGCGGCGACCTCCCGCTCACCGTCAAGATCATCGGCGAGGGTTCGGAGGAGCATTGCAACTGGACTTCGAGCGCCAGGCCGGCGGCCAGCCCTTCGTAGGGATCCCGCTGTGCAACGTGTTCCAGCAGACCTACCCGAGGCCCGAGATCATGCTCAGCGGCGTCGAGGAGCCGCCGTGTTTGATCCATCCGCCGAACGAGAGCGTCGATCCCAGCGAGATCGAGAATATGGCGCTCACCGAGGCGTTGTTCCTGCAGGAATACGCGCTCAGTCGTCCTCCGGCGCGAACTTGATCGTCATCTTGACGGCCTTGACCGATGACATCCCGGCCGCGTAGAGCGCGGTGCCGACCGACAGCAGCAGCAAGCCGAGCACGTGCAGACCGCGAACGCCGAGCAGGATCAGTCCGATGCGGTCGAGGATGAAGCCCGGTGTCATCGCGATGCCGGACAGCGCCCACCCAGTGGCCGTGCGGCCGATCGCTTGCTTGGGCGGCAGTTTGCGCGGTTTGCGCCCGATGATGCGGGCCGGCACCGCGACGAAGCTGATGAACATCACCCCGAGCACTCCGCCCAGGATCGCGTAGAACAGCAGCTTGGTGTTGACGCGCGGGATCATCGCCACCGCGACGCCGAGCGCGATACCGATCAGCGTGCCCATGATCACGATGCGGGTGAGGTGCTTGTTGGCGCGCTGCGCGGCCGGCCGGATCCGTGGTGGCGCTTCGTCGATAGCGAACGCGAACACCGTGTTGCACCACAGGGCGGCTATGGAGATCGCGATCGACAGGACCAGGAGGACGATCATGCTGGCGAGCCCGAGGTGCCGGAACGGCTCCCCGCGCAACGCGTGCTCCTTCAGGTCCCACATGGCCAGCCAGATCCACACGGCGGGCACGATCTGGATCAGCGTGAGCCGCCAGTTGGTCAGCAGCAGCTTGATGCCGCGCACCAGCAGCACCAGGGTGCCAGCGGCCCAGGCCACCGGTGCGAGGTACAACCGCCGCTCGCCGAACGAGCGCGCAGTCGTCTCGATCGTGCCGGGGTCGGCGTCGGCAACCGCCTTCGTCCAGCGCACGAGATCCGCGAAACCGGGGCGGCGGCGTCTGGCGGCGTGGCTCTCGGTCCCCGCCGATTCGACTCCGCTCACCGCACCACGATCCCATGACGCCGGCCCACCGGCAGGTGCGCACTCGGCTGCGAGGACTCAACTCCGGGCGGCCGCCCGCCCGGCTCGCCGCGCGAACGCGACGATCGGCCCGACCGTGCCGCCTCCGTAGACCATCGCGGTGGGCGCCGCCATGATGTTGCCGGCCGCGAACAGGCCGGCAATCGGGCGGCCCGCAGTGTCGAGCACCCGGCCGTCGGCGTCGGTGCGCGCGCCGCCACTGGTCCCGAGCGTTGCGCATCGGACGCGGACTCCGTTGCGCACGAGATCGGCGGCCGCCGCGTCACCCATCGGGTCGATGCCGCGATCGAGACAGGCAGGTAACAGCGGGCCGGCCAGTCCGGCGCCGCACCCACGCAGATCGGCCGCGCGGCGGGCGGCGAGGACCTCGTCGGCAACGACGCCGGTGCCGCCGCCGAGGGTGGTCACGCTCAACAGCAGGGTGGGGCTGCGGTGTCGTTCGACCACCGCGCGGCCCGCTCGCCGAGATCGCAGAAGGCGTACAGCTGCGGCCCCAGGGCGCGCCAGCCGCCCGGCTTCCCGCCGGGGCGCTCCGGGTGGCAGTCGGGATAGCCGAGGACCACACGCATCGCAACGGCGTGGTGGTCTCGAGCCAGCTGAACGCGGCCGCGCCGTCGTCGACGAGGACCTGCCCGAACGCGGGTCGATCAACCCGAACGACGGCTCTCCAGATCTTTGCATTATGGGGATGCCGGCAATCCAGTCAGTTCACAGGCATGGTGAGCGCCGCTGCGGCCCGACCGCCGCACCGCCGCGCCGGAGAAATCAATGAGAGCCAGGCAGCATTCCTGGGTCACGGTTCGACTATCACATGGTGAGCAATCGCAACAGCACGAAAGGACCGGACGGCAAGCAGCGGCTGTCCGCGCAGCGCTCGGCGGCGGCGCGGGAGCGCATTGCCGCGCAGCAGCGGCGCCGGCGGCTGTGGCTGGTCGGCTCCAGTGTGCTTGCGGTGTTGGTCGTGGTGGCGGCGTTCGTCATTGTCAAGGTCAGTACCGGGGCCGGTGGTCCGAGGTCCGGGGCGGGCGCCACCCCGGTCGCTGCGAAGGTCCTGTTGCAGGTGTCGTCGGTGCCGGCTGCCACGCTGGATGCCGTGGGGGCGGGGACGGCGACCTCGACCCCGATCGCGATCACCGCGCCGGCGTTGAGCAGCGGCGGGAAACCGCAGGTGCTCTACGTCGGCGCGGAGTACTGCCCGTACTGCGCCGCCGAGCGCTGGGCGGTGGCGGTGGCGCTGTCGCGGTTCGGCACCCTGCACGGGGTTGGTGAGACCGCGTCCTCGGCCAGCGACGTGTATCCGAGTACCAGTACGTTGAGCTTTCACGGCGCCGGGCTGAGCAGCGACTACCTCACCTTCACGGCGAAGGAGCTGCAGAGCAACAAGGTGGTCAACGGCCAGTACGCGAGGTTGGACACCCTGACCGCGGCGCAGCAGGCCGTGGTGTCGAAGTACAACGCGAAGCCGTACGTGTCCTCGGCCGGCGCCATCCCGTTCGTCGACATCGGCGGCAAGTACCTGATCTCGGGCGCGAGCTACGACCCGGCGGTCATCCACGGCAAGTCGCATGCGCAGATCGCCGCGGCGCTCTCGGAGCCGTCGTCTGCGATCGCGAAAGCGATCGGCGGCACCGCGAACCTGATCACCGCAGCGATCTGTAAGACCACCGCGGACAAACCGGCCGCGGTGTGCACCAGCACCGGCGTCACCGCGGCCGCGGCGAAGTTGAAGCCGGCGTCGTGAGGTGAGCCTGCACCAGCACCGCGTCGTTTCGCGGGGCGCGCGGCTGGTCGCGTTGCTCGCCGCGATCGCCGGCGTCGGCGTCTCGCGTCGTATCTGAGCGTCGAGCACTACACCCACGGCACCAGCTTCGCCTGCCCCGAAACCGCCACGATCAATTGCCTCAAGGTCACCACCAGCTCGTGGTCGGTCATCGCCGGCATCCCGCTCGCCGTGCTCGGGTTGATCTATTTCGTGGTGATGACGGTCCTGATCGCCGTGCCCTCACCGCTTCGGTGGGTCCGGCTGCTGCGTCTGGCCGGCGCCCTCGCCGGCGTGGCCATGGTCGTCTATCTCGTATTCGTGGAACTGTTCGAGATCGACGCCATCTGCCTGTGGTGCACCGCCGTGCACGTCCTCACCGTGGTCATGTTCGGCGCGGTGCTGTGGATGGACGCCCTCACGCCGAGGATGTGAGAACCAGACGGCACGGGTCGGGAATCCGAAATCGCGTCCCAGGCATTTCCAACGTGCGCTCGCGCCTCCGGAGAGCCATTTTCGCGTTCTTGAGGATCGTTGAAACTGCCTGAAGGCCCTGGATTTACTGGCCTACAAGCGGTTGACGTTGTTGATCAACATCGGCCATTTTCAGTTCTGAGTGTGTACCCGAAATGTACCCGTGAAGATCAACTCATTCAAGATCACCGTTCGAATCAGTCGACGAGCCTTGATCAACCTGGCATTTCGAACGCCTCGCGGCGCGCCCGCGCTACTGGTCGTTCACGTCAAGCGTGTTCATGCCCAACGCACGCCATGCGGCGATCAATTGCCGATCGCCGCTGGCTGCCACGACGCCGGCGTCGTTGATCGACTCGGCGCCCGCGCAGTGCGTCGCGTCGTAGCCGCGCAGGCTGTGCAGATCGGCGAGCGCTCCCGCTCGGTGAACCAGCGGCTCATCGACGTCGATGAGTTGCAGTTGGGTCCACTTGTCTTCCAGGAGCATGATCGCATCGCGCTGTTCGGCCTGGGTCAATCGTCCGAGCCGTCGAGCCTGTGAGATCGCCGCGGCGGCTTCGACGTAGGCGATCCGGACCGACACGACGTCGTCCGCGTCGTCCCACAGCCGCTCGCAGATCGGCGAGGCCGGCTCGTCGATCAATAGCGGGACGAGCGCCGAGGTGTCGAAGTAGGCGATCAACGTCGCTGCTCGGCGACCAGGTCGCTCACCGTTCCTGCCGTCTTGACGCGGCGCCCCGCGGGCCGCTTCGGCTGCTTCGCAGGTGTCACCCGACCGTCCGCGATGAGCCGCTCGAGGGCGCTGGGCACGTCGACGGGGACGATGCGCGCGACGGGTACGCCGTGATCGGTCACGGTGACGGTGTGCCCGGCCCGCACCTGTGCCAGGTGCCGGCTCAGTCCGTCCCTGAGTTCGCGTACTCCGATATTCATGACCCATCCTCTCGTGGCCACATTCAGCATAGCGATTATGGCCACACACATCGGCCGCAGCGTCATCGGTTCTGCGTGCGCGTCCAGTCCCGCGCGCGTCGCAGCGACGCTCGTGCGCGCTGCGCCAATGCGAGCTTCTCGAGCAGGACGACGTCTGCGCGCGCGATGAGGATGCGGACCGCGTCTCGCACCTCGTCTGCTGCTTCGCCGAGGTCGGGGCGGCGTGCCAGGTCGAGGACGGTCTGCTCGGGTGTGGTCACCAGCGTCGGTCCGAGCTCGGTGTTCAGGCGCTCGGCATCGAGGCGGCCGGTGTCGCGCTTGACGAACCGGACGGTCGCTGCCCGGTCTATCAACGTGATCGCGTTGCGCTGCGTAGGCACGGCGACGACGGCTGTGCCGATTGCGCGCGGGATCGCACGATGTAACCGAGCTGCCGATACCCCCATCAGGATTGCGTTGGCCGGCCCGAAGTCGGCGGTGGCTATGCCGGCTGCGGCGGCCTCGAGCGGGGGCATCCACCTGGTGCCGGTCTGATCTTGCGGTACGACCACGTAGTAGCCATGAGCCAGCCGGTGGAGGGCGCCGCGTCGTTCGAGACGACGCATCTCACCCCGAGGCTGCGCGTAGATGCCTTCAGCGTCTTGAGGGCGAAACGTCCGAAGCGGGAAGGCGGCAAGCTCGCGCGGTACGGCAGTCGCCGCCACGTCGGCCATGGGTGAATAGTAGCTAGTTAGTTGGTTGAGAGCCAACTAATCGAGTACTAATGGCAATTAAGGTCGGTTCTACTATCCCAATGCATTCAGCGCAGCGCGCCCGCTTTTCGACGACCCCGTTAACCTTCGATCGTGAGTTCAGAGGAGAGCCTGGGCCAGGTAGCGGCCGAAGCGCGCGCCCGCGTGCTCATCGACCGGCAGCTGACCGAGGCCGGCTGGTCGGTGCAGGACAAGAAGGCGATGAACCTCTTCGCCGCGCAGGGCGTCGCCGTCCGCGAAGTCACGCTCAAGCCCGGTCACGGCCGCGCCGACTACCTGCTCTACGTCGACCAGCGCGTCGTCGGGGTGATCGAGGCGAAGCCCGAGGGCACCCCGCTGTCCGGCGTCGAGTGGCAGTCGAGCAATGTACGCCGAGGGGCTGCCGGCCGAGGTGAAGCTCGCGGCGCTCACGACGGACGGTCGGCTGCCGTTCGTCTTCGAGGCCAGCGGCACCGAGACCCACTTCACCAACGGCTACGACCCCGAACCGCGGGCGCGGCGGATCTTCAACTTCCCCAAGCCGTCCACGCTCGCCGGACATCCTGCAAGCGCAAGGACGAGCGAGCACCCGACGTGGCGCGGCAAGGTCCGCGACCTGCCGCCGCTGGACGAGCGGCCGCTGCGCCGGCGCAGATCACCGCGATCGACGGCGTCGAGACGCAGCCTGCGCGAGCAGCGCTTCGACCGCAGCCTGGTGCAGATGGCCACCGGCGCCGGCAAGACCTACACCGCCGTCACCCTGGCCTACCGGCTGCTGAAGTTCGGCGGCTTCGACCGCATCCTGTTCCTGGTCGACCGCAACAACCTGGCCGAGCAGACGATGGCCGAGTTCGAGAACTACCAGACGCCCGACGACGGTCGGAAGTTCACCGAGCTGTACAACGTCAACCGGCTCAGGCACGGTCCGATGCCGGACGCGACCAGCGTCGCGATCTCGACCATCCAGCGGGTGTTCAAGGCGCTGCGCGACGAGGAGGTCGGGCGACGCCGACGACCCCGACCTGGACGGCTGGGTGCCCGACGCACCCGGTGACGGTCGCCTACAACCCGGACATCCCGCCGGAGACGTTCGACCTGATCATCGTCGACGAGGCGCACCGCTCGATCTACGGCCTGTGGCGCGGCGTGCTCGAGTACTTCGACGCCCACGTCGTCGGCCTGACCGCCACGCCCGGCAAGCAGACCTTCGGGTTCTTCCAGCAGAACCTCGTCTCCGAGTACACCTACCCGCAGTCGGTGGCCGACAACGTCAACGTCGACTTCGACATCTACCGGATCAAGACCCAGATCAGCGAGCAGGGCTCGACCATCGAGGCCGGCACCGTCGTGCCGAAGGTCGACCGCCGCACCCGGGCCCAGCGCTACGAGGCGCTGGACGAGGACCTCGACTACACCGCCGCGCCAGCTCGACCGCGCGGTCACCGCCACCGACCAGATCCGCACCGTGCTGGAGACGTTCCGCGACCGGCTGTTCACCGAGATCTTCCCCGGCCGCTCGGCCGTGCCGAAGACGCTGATCTTCGCCAAGGACGACGCCCACGCCGAGGAGATCGTCACGCAGGTGCGCGAGGTGTTCGGCAAGGGCAACGACTTCGCCGCCAAGATCACCTACAACGCCCGCGACGCCGACAAGCAGCTGCTGCAGCAGTTCCGCACCAGCGCCGCACTGCGCATCGCGGTCACCGTCGACATGATCGCCACCGGCACCGACGTCAAGCCGCTGGAGTGCGTGTTCTTCATGCGCGACGTCCGCTCGCCGCAGTACTTCGAGCAGATGAAGGGACGCGGCGCCCGCACCATCCCGAGCGCGGACTTCCAGGCCGTCACACCGGACGCGAAGGAGAAGACGCGCTTCGTGCTCGTCGACGCCGTCGGCGTCACCGAGCACGACTTCGTCGAGCCGCCGCTGAACCGCGAGAAGTCGATCAGCCTGGCGAAGCTGCTGGAGAAGGCCGCCAACCTCACCATCACCGAGGACGAGACCGCCACGCTCGCCTCCCGCCTGGCCGCCCTCGAAGCGCAGCTCACCCCCGACGAGCGCGCCGAACTCGACGCCGTCGCCGGCGGATCGCTGCGCGACGTCGTCCGGCACCTGGTCGACGCCGTCGACCCCGACGTGCAGGCCGAAGCCCTCGCGGACGCCGCCGATCCGGACGAAGCGCGGCAGCAGCTGATCATCGATGCGGTGCGGCCGCTGGCCGCCAACCCCGACCTGCGCGCGCGCATCCTCGAACTGCGCCGCGCCCACGACCGCGTCATCGACGAGGTCACCGCCGACACGCTGCTCGACGCACACGGCGTGGTCGACACCAGCAAGGCGAAGTCGGTCGTCGAGTCGTGGCGCGCCTACCTCGACGAGCACCGCTCCGAGATCACCGCGATCCAGCTTCTCGCCGAGGCGCGCGAGCGGCGGGTCTCCTTCGGCGACATCAAGGAACTCGCCGACCGCATCGCCCGGCCGCCCTACAACTGGACGCCCGACATCATCTGGAACGCCTACGGCGCGTTGGAGGTCGCAGTGCGAAGGGCCACGCCGCCGACCGCCGCACGCTGACCGATCTGGTCTCGCTGATCCGCTACACGCTCGGCGAGGACGACAGCTCGTTCCGTACGCCGACCGCGTCGCGGAGCGATACGCCGCGTGGCTGGCCCAGCAGGAACAGGCAGGTGTGACGTTTCACCGACGCCGAGCGCTGGTGGCTCGACCGCATGGTGCAGGTCGTCGCGTCGTCCGCCGGCATCACCGCCGCAGACCTCGACCAGCCGCCCTTCATCGAGAACGGCGGCATCGACGGCGCCCTCCGCGACCTCGGCCCCCGCGCCGCCACCCTCATCGACCAACTCAATGCGGAACTCACCGCATGACCGACGACTGTCCGATCTGCACGATGCGCATCGAGGCAGGCGAGATCGTTCGATGACCGCGGCCCGCCGCTCGAGCGCGGCGAGTCGGGAATCACGAGGTAAGCGCGATGACGTGGGGCGCTTCAGGCCTCGACGAGGGCAAGGTCGTCAACGACGTCAGCCGCATCGACCAGCGGCCGAGATCCGTTCGGGCGACGTGCTCGGTCGCTCGCGCAGACACGGCCGAGTATGCGGGACGCCGGTCCTGGTCCGACACACGAGGCCGCGCCTGCTTCTGAGTGACAGAGCCTTCGTCTCGTACCCCGGCCTGAAGTCGATCCCGCGTACCTGCACGCGATCTTGACTGCGCCACAGACCCGCAGAACGCATCTCGGCACTCACGACGGGCACTACGGACTCGATGCGCCACATCGGTCAGAGCGCACTCCTCCAGGTCCCGGTGCCTGCGTTGCCGCCGATGGAGGAGCAGCGGCGGATCGTGGACCTCCTCGAAGACCACCTCTCCCGCCTCGACGCCGCCGACGCCTACCTCGAGGCCGCTCGACGTCGTGCGAGCTGTGCTTGCGTGCCGCACTCGACGCGGTGACATTCGCTGCTGCTCGTGACCCGCGGCGATGACTCGCTCGTCGCGACGGCATCACGATCGGGCTCGACGAAGCGGAACATCGGTGCACGACCCAGGACGGCGGATTCCCGGTCGCTTGCACGGCGACTGCGCGACGGGCGCATCGACCTCGCCGAGCGAAAGCGGGGCTCGATCTGCTGACGCGAGCGGACTCGGTGCACTCCAACAAGGGGACTTCTTGATTCCCGCGATACAACGGCAATCCTCGTTGGGCGCGGCGGTCTCGTCGTCGATCGCGACCTCGTACCCTCTAGCGATACGAGTACCTTCCGACACCTCGATCTGCCGCACGGCCCGCTGTTCCGACGGGGATCAAGCCCGCACGCACTCGTCCAAGCACCGGCCGTCTACGCCGCGCTCGAGCAGGCAGCTCAACGACCGCAGCATCTACAAGGTCAGGACCCACAGACCTTGCCGCCATGCCGCGCGTACCAAGAGGCGTCGCGCTACGTGCCGGCGAATCCGCGAAGCGCTCGAGCACGGCATGTCCGCGCGAGGTGCCGTGGCGCGAGCGCACGCTCGGCCGCTCTTCGCCGATCCCTGCTTGCGGCCGCGTTCTCGGGGCGGCTGACCGGCGACCGGGAGGTCGCCGGTGTCTGACGGCGTCGGGCGCGGATTCCTGCGAGCGTTCGCGCGACGTGAGCTGCTGGCGCTGGGCGGCAGGCGCACGTTCGAGCGGGGGATGAAGTACGCGCTCGACGGCCGCGTCAGCAAGGTGAGTACGACGTCCGATGGCGCGAAGGCGAAGGTGCGCGGGTCGGTTTCCTATGAGGTAGAGCTGTGGATGCGACGACGACGAGGCCGGGTACGTCTGCAGCTGCCCGATGGGCGGCGAGGAGCGGTTCTGCAAGCACGCGGTCGCGGTCGCGCTGGTCGTCACCGACGCGGTCGTTGCGGACGAGGCCCCCACCGCTGAGCAGACCGAGGAGATCGACCTCGCCACCTATCTGCGAGGTCTGGACCACGAGGCGCTGGTCGACTTACTGGTGGAGCGAGCCGCCGATGACGATCTCTTCGATGGCCGGCTGCGAATGGCCGCAGCGCGCACCAGCGTCGGTACTCCCGCGCTCGGCACCTTCCGTCATGCCTTGGAGGCGGCCTTCGAAACCGACGGTTACGTCGGCTATCACGAGGCGTACGACTATACGAGCGGGATCGACTCGGTGCTCGACTCGCTCGGGCAGCTGCTCGAGGACGGGCACGCCACCGCGGTGGTCACGCTCGCGGAGCACGCCGCGGACCTCGCGGAGGAGGCGCTTGGCCACATCGACGACTCCGACGGCGGCATGTCAGGGGTCGCCGAGCACATCCGCGAATTGCACCTCGCTGCCTGCGTCGCGTCCCGCCCCGACCCGGTCGCGTTAGCCCGCAACCTCTACGAGCGTGAGCGGCATGAGGGTGACCTGGAGATCTTCTACGGTGCGGCGGGCACCTATGCGGACGTGCTCGGCGACGTCGGCCTGGCCGAGTACCGGCGCCTCGCGCAGCAGGAGTGGGCGGAACTGCCACCCCTGGGCGCCGAGGACGAGCGGAGCTGGTCGTCGGGTCGGTTCCGCCTCACGCAGATCATGCTGACCTTGGCCGACCTGTCGGGGGACGTCGACGCCGTGGTCGCCGTACTGGCGCACGACCAGTCCTCGGCTTATCAGTTCGTGAAGATCGCCGAGACGTTGCAGAGCGCGCAGCGGCACGACGACGCGCTGGAGTGGGCGCTGAAGAGGCTTGTCGCTGCACGGCTTCGGCGACCACCGCCTGGTCGAGGTGGTCGCCGAGGAGCACCATCGCGCCGGACGCCCGGAGCAGGCGGTCGACGTGCTGTGGTCGGCCTACGAATGCTCGCCCGGCGTCGACACCTATCAACGGCTGGCCGAGCACGCCCGGCGGGCCGGACTCTGGCAGGAGCGGCATGAGCGGGCGCTGGCGTTGCTGCGTGAGCGCATCGCCTCGAAGACGCCCGCGAGGTACGGCCCCGACAACTCCACCCTGGTCGCGGTGCACCTGCTCGACGGAAACCCGGAGCAGGCCTGGATCGAGGCGCAGGCCGGCGGCTGCCGCCGCGACCAATGGCTCGAGCTCGCCCGTTTCCGCGAGGCCGAGCACCCCGAGGACGCACTTCCGATCTGGCGTGAGGAGGTCGACCGGGGGATCGCGGCGATGAACAACCAGGCGTACGCCAACGCCGTCGTGACGATCGAGCGAGTGGGCCGGCTGATGTCGGCGGCGGGACGGAGCGAGGAGTTCGCTCCCTACGTGGCGGGCGTGCGGGATGCGCATCGGCGCAAACGCAACCTGATGAAGCTCTTCGCCGAGCGCGGCTGGTGACCGGGTGCCGTCAGACGTCGGTGCGACGGACCTCTGACCGGGAGACGACCCAGAGTCCGGGGCCGTCGCCTGAAGCGCGCTGCCAGATCGTGGCTCGGTGCTGGATGAAGAGTCCTGCCATGGCCGCCGACTTCAGGTTCCCGGATGCGAGGCAGAACGCGCGTACGCCGGCGTTCACGAGCGCGGCCCGCTCAGCCGCGCGACGCCGGATCTCGGCGTCCTTCATCAGCACCGGCCACCCCTTCCGGCCGGCGAGAGTGAGCCAGTGGACGTCGTCGACAGCTTCGTCGGCGGGCTTGCCGTAGTGCTCGGCAAGTGTGGTCAGCTCCCAGCCGGCCTCACGCAGGAGCCTCGGCACGGTCACGCCGCCGAGGCTCCTGTCGATGAAGAAGTGGGGCGAATCCACGCATGGCTCCGTCAGCTCTTCTTGTCGACCCGGATGGCGTCCTCGACCTCGCCTTGGGTCAGCCCGAACTCTTCAGCGACCGTCGCCGCGGACTCCCCGGCGTAGAACAGTGCCAGCACGTCTTCGAGACGCGCGCCACCGTGCTTGAACGTGGGCTGGCCGAACCCGCGCCGGATGTCGGCGAAGACCTCAGACTGCGTGTAGCCCGGCAGGGGGAGGGCGACCGCGTACCCGTCCGAACCCCAGTTGATCCGCCTGAGGTAGTCGCGCACGACCTCGGCGAAGACGCGCTGTCCATGGCGAACCACCGTCAGCTCCTCCAGCGCCTCCGCCTCGTTGCCGTCGGCCGCCCGCGCGTAGTCGTAGAGCACCTCCGCACCGTCGGTGTACAGGCGTTTGGAGGCTAGCGCGTGCCCGAGCCCGATCTCCTCGCTCAGCCGGTCGAGCGCGGGGCGGATGCGCTGCAGCGGCACGCCGGCTTTGCGGATGGCGGCCAGCGCGTAGCCCTCGGCTAGCCCGACGAACGGGATGGCGGGGCCGCGCTGCCCGGGCCGACCCAGGTCGGTGATGATCGGCTTGCCGGTGACCGTCCGAGTTCCGACATGGGTCGTGTATCCGCGTGCCCACGACCGGAACGTGCCGTCGTTAATCCCGAGGTAGCGGGCAGCCTCGGCGATCGAGTAGAGAGGGACGTCGAATTTGCCGACCGCCGACTTCTCGGGGGCGAGAGTGGTCACGGCTGTCTCCTCTCAGTGGGAAGCAGACCCCCCATCATGCCCGAGTGGGGCGACATCCGGCTCGCGACCCACGGGTGGCCGACGTAGTCTCGGCGACCCGTGCCAGACTCGGCCCGTGTCTGACTCGCGTCGCCTGGTCGCCAAGCTGGTCGCCGGGAGCAACGTGCTGCGCGATTCGGGCGTCAACATGTACGAGTACACCGAGCAGTTGACGTACTTGCTGTTCCTGAAGATGGCGGAAGAGCGTGCGACCCGTCCGCTAAACCCGGAACGGGTGGTGCCCGACGAGTTCTCCTGGCACCAGCTGCTCGGGCTGTCCGGTGAGGTGCTCGAGGACACCTACAACCACATCCTGCGCGGCCTCGCGAGCCAGCCCGGAGTGCTCGGGGCCGTCTACCGCGGCGCGCAGAACAAGATCTCGAACCCGTCCCACCTCAAGACGCTGATCGTCGACTACATCGACAAGGAGAACTGGTCCGCGGCCGGTGCCGACGTCAACGGCGACGCGTACGAGGAGCTGCTCGAGCGCAGCGCCGGCGACACGAAGTCGACCGCCGGCCAGTACTTCACGCCGCGCGCGCTGATCCAGGCGATGGTCGAGGTCGTCCAGCCGACGATCGACGACCGGGTCGTCGACCCGGCGTGCGGTACCGGCGGGTTCCTGCTCGCCGCGCACGCGTACGTCTCACGCGCACGCCGCCGCCTTCACCCCGCCACAGCGTGAGCACCTGCGCACCCGCTTCGTCTCCGGAGTCGACATCGGCGCGACCGACGTCGCGCCTCGCGTCGATGAACCTGCTGCTGCACGGGCTCGGCTCGATCACCGGCGAGGCGCTGATCGACCACCGGGACGCCCTCATCGCCGATCCCGGCGACCGGTGGAGTGTCGTGCTCGCCAATCCGCCGTTCGGTCGCAGCTCGAGCACCGACATCGGCGGTGCCGAGGACGACGGCGCCGAGATCTTCCGGCAGGACTTCGTCGTCACAACGTCCAACAAGCAGCTGAACTTCCTGCAGCACATCATGACGATCCTCGACATCAACGGCCGCGCCGGCGTCGTGCTGCCCGACAACGTGCTGTTCGAGGGCGGCGCCGGCGAGACGCTGCGCCGCAGGCTGCTGACCGCCTTCGACTTCCACACCCTGCTGCGACTGCCGACCGGCATCTTCTACAAGCCGGGCGTCAAGGCCAACGTGCTGTTCTTCGACAAGAAGCCGGCCGCCGAGCAGCCGTGGACGCAGCGGCTGTGGGTCTACGACCTGCGGACGAACAAGCACTTCACCCTGAAGAAGAACCCGCTGCGCCGCGACGACCTGGACGACTTCGTCGCCGTCGTACCTGCCGGGCAAGGCACGCGACGAGCGGGTCGAGTCCGAGCGGTGGAAGTCGTTCACCTACGACGAGCTGATCGCCCGCGACAAGGTGAACCTCGACATCACCTGGCTGCGCGACGAGTCCCTCGAAGACGCCGACAACCTCCCGGCTCCGGAGGTCATCGCCCGCGAGATCGTCGAGGACCTGACCGCCGCCCTCGCAGAGTTCGAGGCCGTCGCCGCCGCGCTGGAAGTGCGAGCAGCCAAACCCGCTTCTGGACGGACCGATGGATAGGACAGAGGCGCTGCGTATGGGCGCGCACCCAAGCATCGTGTTTCCGTGACGGAGCGACCCGGCTGGCGAGCGGGACTCGTCGGCGCGCCGGACCTGCGCGAGGTGATCCGTGCCCTGAATCGGCGCGCGCGGCCGAGCCCGACCTCGACGCGACGGGCGTGGTCGAGCTCGTCGAGTCGAACACCGGTGTGCCGACGCGACTGATCGACCCCGCTGTGCGCTACTGGACGAGCTGTCCCGACTCGATCAACGCGTGGATCGCCGAGGCCGAAAGAAGCCGAGGCGCAGGCTACGTCGTCCACGTGACCAGCTGAGCGTTCGCGTACGATCGGTCACTGGTCGGCTGGGTCGTGTCCGGCTCGTTGAGCTTCATGACTCCACCCCTGCGGTCGAATTAGATGATCATGGAACGGGTCCAGGAAAGGCTACAGGCCCCAGAAACTAAGGCCTGCAGCATGGTGCCCCGGCAGGATTCGAATCTGACCGACGCCACTTTTCGCCGCTCCCGTGTTTCCTCGGCCGAGTGCGTCAATCTCCCGGATTCCATGGTGTGCAAGGGAAACGGCTACTCCTGATCGAAGCCGTACGATCCTGCACGATCCTGCAGTGGAGTGGGCACGAATTCGGACACGTGATCTTGACTGCGAAGGGGCACCATGAGCATCCGCCGACTGCCGTCGGGCCGCTACCAGGCGCCACACCGGCCCGGACGGCGTCCGGCGAGCAGCGCCGACCCCGTTCACCACCAAGCAGGACGCCCGCGCCTGGCTGACCGCCCAGAGGCGGCGAAGGCCGGTGGCACCTGGCGTGACCCGAAGGCGAGGGCACCAACGCTTCGGCGACTACGCCGACGCCTGGCTCGCACGCGCAAGCTCTACCCCACGGACCAGGGCCGAGTACCGCAAGATCCTCGACACCCACCTGCTGCCCGAGTTCGGCGCGTCGGCGCGCCTCGCCGCATCGCCCCGGTCCGCGTCCGGGCCTGGTACGCTGGCTCCGTAGTCCGGGCCGACCCCGACCAAGCAGCACACGCCTACGGGCTACTGCGGACCATCACACACACGCCGTCGCCGATGACGTGATCGCCGCCACCCCCTGCCGGGTCCGCGGCGCCGGATCGCCAAGCGAGCTCGCGATCGCGCCCGCCGCCGTGGCCGAACTCGAGGTCATCGTCGCCGACATGCCGCCACAGCTGCGGATGCCGGTGCTGATCGCGGCCTGGTGCGGGCTGCGGGCGGGGGAAATCGCCGAGCTGCGCCGCCGCGACATCGACCTCGACCACGCGCTGCTGTGGGTGCGCCGAGGCGGTCACCCATGTCGACGGCGAAGCGATCGTCGGCGCGCCGAAGATCGCAGGCCGGGGTGCGGGATGATGGCGATCCCGCCGCACCTGATCCCGGTGTTGCGCGATCACCTGGCCGGGCACGTGGCACGGCACCGGGAGGCGTTGCTGTTCAACCACAGCACCGGCGGAGGGCATCTGCGCCAACGTGGAAGATGCGCGCCAACTCCATGACAAAGCCTCGCCGCGCTGCCGGGCGCCCGGACCTGCGCTTCCACGATCTGCGGCACACCGGGGCGACGATGGCGGCGGCGAGCGGGGCGACGTTGGCCGACCTGATGCACCGGCTCGGGCATTCCACCCCGCAGGCGGCGATGATCTACCAGCACGCGACTGCCGATCGTGATGCGGCCATCGCTGCCGCGCTGAGCGAGTTCGCCACCGCCAAGGTTGTGGAGCTCTTCGGCCCGCGACAGGCCAGCCTCTAGCCCACCGGGGACCGTCGAATCTGGCCCCCAGGATGCCGATCCCCGGGCGTCGGCTAGGCTCAGGGACATGGGGCTGCCGCCTCCGGTGGCGTAGGAAACGACCTGGGCTGTGCGAGGAGCCCGCCGGGTCGGGCGGCAGTCGCTGATGGCCTGTGGCCTGGCCGGGCGACGCTGCCTGCGGTCACTGCTCGCCCGAACCGCGTCGCTCGTAGCACCATCCGAATGGCGCTCGGACCATGCGTCGGGGTCACGAGCCCGCTTGGCCATCGCACCGGCCATCTGCTCGGTGGATCTTGATGAGGCGAAACTCCGGATCGCGGACCCACCAGTTCCCGGCAGCGTCGAGGAAGGTGAACCACACCGCAGCACTTCCGGCGACAATGGGTAGATCCGGGCGCCCTTGAAGTTTCGGGCGCACCTGCTCGATGGAATGACTGCCCGGCGATGAGCCTCCGGACCTCGATCACGGGGGTGTCCACTGGCTCCAGCCGGAGCCCGGGCGGATCAACGACAGCGATGATGGCGCCGCTCCCGATCGTGTCCTCGCTGTTGCTCGCCAACCTTCGACCTCGTATCTCGCATGCATACCGCCATCGATGGCGTTCGCTTCCTGCCGGTCCGGCTCTGCGACTTGGACCCGCGCCGCTTGGGCTCGCCGCTCCTGCTCATCGCGCCGACGCCGATCGTCTTGGGCGAGCCGCCGGTCCTCCTGTATTAATTATTATGCGCATGATTATGCGGCGGTCCTCCTGCGCGCTACGGCGATCTGCTTGGTCGCCGATGAGGACGAGCACGGTTCCACCGGCCAGCGCGAGCGTGCCGACGCCGGTCAGCGTGCCCGGAACGGCGATCGACCAGAAACTCATGTGACGTTTGGTCGTTGCTGCTGCCGCCCATATGACAACGATCCCGACAAGGACCAGCACCACGATGCCCACGCTGATGATCGAGACAGCATGCGCGGCGATCCAACCGGTGATCTTCTTCAGCACGGGCGGATCGTCACTCAGGCGACGCACCAACCGCCGTAAGGCCCGGCCCTCGGCGTGTCGCTGCCCGGCGACACGGCTGCGCCCGCCAAAACTGGCCCGGGAACCCCTTATTTCACAATGGTTTTAGCCGTTCAGACCGCCAAATCGTGCCGCCTAAAACCGGGGAAACCGGGGGCCGCACACACGGGGTCGGATACCGCTCAGGGTCGATGTGCCCCTCGGGGGGACACCCCCGCGCCCGCTGCACCTGTGTCGTTTGACAGCGAAACATGTTGTATTACAAGGGGTCTGGGCGCCGACTGGTCAGCGCAGCAGCCATCGTCGAGGTCGAGCCTGCGCTTGGCGGCAGCGGGCAGCCGGGTCTGGTGCGCCAGCGTGACGATCGCGCCGCCGTCGCTCCAGCGTGAGCCGGTGGGGTGAGCACCACAGGCCGGGCACGGGCGCAGCGGGCTGGGCGGCGGCAACTGCTGCTCGGTCACGGCCCGGCGACGGTGACGCTGACTTGGCGGACGGCCTTGTCCGGGACGGGGCAGGCGACCGCAGCCCGGGCCTTGATCCGCAGGCTCGTTGCGTCGCGGTTGAAGTGGTAGTCCTTGCTCATGTCGACCTGGCTGAGCTGCCGGTTGAGGATGAAGATCAACCTGGTGGAATCGTAGACGAGCGCGTCGACGGCCAGGGCTGGGATGACGATCGGTTTGAGCCCGACGCCGGCGGCGAACCCGTTCGGGAACACCAGCGCGCCGTCGGTGGTGACGGTGGAGTTGGCGGCCGCGGATGCGGTGCCGCTCATGGCGACGACGTCGGCGACGCCGCCTGCGACGTTGATCTGCCCGGCTGCGGTGGAGACCCCGGCGAGCAGGGTCGCGCCGTCGACGTTGGGGGCGACGTTGAGCACGCCGTTGAGCTGGTTGTTCGCGCCGCTACCGGTCAACAACCCGGCGTCAGCTGTGCGGACAGCGAGTCGGACAGCGGCGTGCCGAGGGTGGCGGTCACGTTGGTCGCGGCGTCGTCTACAAGCTCATTGGACAGGTCCACGAGCCCGGCGAGCTTGCAGACCGCGACGACGTCGGCGTCGTCGTTCATCGTCAGCTCCGGGATCGGGTCCAGCTCGCCGAGCCACGCCCAACCTTCCGGCGACGCGGGTGGGGAACCCGACCTGCGACCTCGTCGTCGGCAACCTCGTCAAGCTGTTCGCGAACGGCGCGCCGGACTGACCAACAGGTCCAAGATCTGGTTCTGCACGTCGACGGGGACAAGGACGCCGCCGAAGCTGCCGGTGGTCGAGCCGGTGACTATGGTCATGGCTTACTCCTGGGGCAACACGATCTGGATGTTGTTGCCGACCCGAAGGCCCGTCGTGCGCCAGGCCGAAGCCCCGTCGTGCAGCCGGACCGAAGTCCCGTCGTGCTGCGGTCAGGCTACAACACCACGGCCCCGTTCGGCCAGCAGGTGCCAGAAGCAGCGCGGCACGGCTGCTGGCGTGCGCTGACCCATCGGTTCGCTCCGCATCGCCAACGGCAGTCCGTCGGGGTCCAGGTGTACCGACGTGAGCACGTTGGTCAGTGTCGCTGGCAGTCCGCTCACCGGGTCGATGCCGAACTGCATGATGATCGCGCCGCGACGGTTGACCACGGTGCGCTGCAACCACCAGCTCAGCAACACCCCGCCGTCCTCGTCGTGCGGCCCGGCGAAGCAGGCACCACAGACGAGATGCCCTGGGCGGATCTGCGTGCTTGCGCCGCTTGTTGAGCCATGCGCAAGACATAGCGCGCAGACCGTCCAGGGCGGACGCGGGTCGTAGGTCAGGTCGAGGTCGGGTGGCCAGAGCCGCCACTGGTTGCTGAACGGCTGCGGCATCGGGATGCCCTCGTCGTCGTTGCCTCGGCCCTCCCTCAAGCACCACCCGGACGGGCAACCTCGTCACGGATGCGCTCACGCCAACGTTGCCAACGCTGCTCAACTGCGTCACCGGACGCGCTCATTCGTCCTCCTCCTGCTGCTCGTCGACGTCGGCGAGGGCTCGATCCAGCACGTCGCGTTCGTCGCGTTTTTGACAGGTCTCCCCGCGTCGCCGGCCGCGAGAGTCCCACCGGGTCAACGGCTTGTGGCAATCGAGGCAGTGACCTCGCCGCCGTGCGCTCGGGTCTCGGTGATGGTCATGGCGTGGTCCTTTCGTGTCGGTGTCGGTGATTCCCTGATTCGGTTCTGTGGGCCTGGGGCTACCCCCCTTAAAGAGGAGGTGGGTAGCCCAACCAAGGCCGGTGCAGAGATGTGGTGGCCCAACGGTGGCCCAACGCGGGTCCGGCCCTGGACCAAACGGTGGCCCAGCTCGCCCCAGCTGCCCAGGCTGCGAAAAAGCTTGGGACCCTGTTTGGGACCCTGTTTCCGGCGTCCCCGGCGAGGCTCACGACGGCCCCTCGGCGAGCTGGTGCTTGCCGCGCGGGCCAGTCACCGCGTGGGTCTCCCGCAGCCGCGCCAGACCCCTTCTTGAACGACGAGTGGCCGGGGCCGCCGCGCTCGACCAGGCACCGCTTCATCAGCTCCGCCGTCGTCAGCGGCTCGTGGGCTGCCACCAGCGCGACCCGGATCTTCGTCTGCCACCCGGCCAACTCGTTACCCTCGACCAGCACCCCGCTCGACGTGCCGTCCACCAGCTCGAAGCGCAGGTCCATCACCCGGCCCGCCTCGGCGTCGCGGCGCTTCGTGGCGGTCAGCTGGGCGGTGTACTAGCCGGTCGGCACCATCACCAGCACCGTGTCGGCGTTGGCCTCCAGCGCAGAGGAGCCCCTGGCCCGGGTGCGGTTGTTCCAGCCGGTGTGGTGGGCGATCACGGCGGTCGCCTGGTAGGCCGACCGGAACTCGGTCACCGCGGCGATCGTGTCGGCGGCGGTGTCGACGCCCTCCCCGGCGCCGCCCCACAACGAGCTCGACATTGTCGAAGGCGACCAGGTCCAGGGAACCGTCGAGGTGGTCCCGCACGATCGCGTGCAGCGCGCTCCAGGCGTCTTTGCGGCCCAGCAGGCCGGGCAGCGCGACGGCCCGCCATTGCCCGGCGTCGGGCCAGAACCCGGCGTTGGCGCGCGCGGTCCAGGCCTTGAACCTCGGCGCGAGCGAGGAGGGCGCCTCCCCGTAGACGTAGAGCGCCGACCCGCCCCACGTTCTGGCGCCCCAGCCACTCAATGGACGTGCCGACGCTCCACGTCAAGCCCTGCACGACGAAAGACTTGAACGACCCGCGCGGGCCGATCAGCAGCGCCGTCACGTTCGACTCGAGCACGCCGTCAATCAGGTTGATGCCGCCGTAGTCCATCGCATTCACCAGGTCGTCGCCCCCGATACTGCGGCGGGCGTAGGCCTTGACCTTCTCGCTGTCGAGGATGTCGGCGATGAGGTCATCGGCGGTGCTCTCGTCCTCCTCGGCGCCGTACTGGCGCTCGGCAGTCACAGTGACCTGCCCCGGTCCGTCGTGGGCAAGGTCGCCACTCGGGCGGTCCCCGTCATGTTCGCGCTCATCAGGCACCACCCGACCGAGCGCGGGCAGCGCTGCGACCAGACCTTGACGATCTGCCCGTCGGCATCAAGCGCCCGCACGCCGACGGTGAGCACCAGGGCGACGGCTGCCGGGTCGGCGCAGTGCCCATTGCGGCGATGCCGGTCGAAGTTGTTGACCGTGGTGAAGGTCTCGTGGCAGGCGGCGCAGTGGGCAGGTGACCAGCCCACCCCAGCAGGTACCGCACCGACCGCATCTGCCGTCCCGGCCCGGTCGCCACCAGTCAGGAATGCCCCGCGCCGCTGATGGGGTACGACTCTGAGCCACTGGGAGCCCGGCCCGGGGGAGATGTGTTGCCCCGACAGTCCGGAAGCGGTTCAGGCCAGATGTGCCGTCGAGCCCGGGCCTACTACCCTGAACGCGGCTGAGCGGCTTGGTCGGCGGCTTGGTTGAGGTTCCTTTCGGGGCGGCGGCGGCCTTGGCGGGCCGCCCTCGCTTTGTCGGCGCCCGGCTCATGACGCCTGCCCGACTGCGCTGCCGGACGGAACGCCACGGCCAGCCGGTATGCGCCGGCGCAGGTCATCGATGTCGTTGAGGTCGACCTGGATCAGGCGCGGGCCGATCCGGTACCCGGGCACCAGGCCGCGTGTGATCCACGACCGCAGGGTGCGGACGGGCACACCGGCGTAGGCGGCTCCGACGGGAAGTGAGGCGAATCTCGGTTCTCGGGGTTCAGCTTTGGTGCGTGGCATGTCGTCTCCCGACGCTCAGAGGGTGGCGCGGGAGACCGATGGTCGAATCAGCAGCTAGGCGGCGGCTCCCGCGACCGGGCACGCCAGCGCGACGGCAGAGTTCGGCCCTCGGATCGGGTGACAAGCCACTATTAGGGCTTCGGTGCGGCGCTTGCGTTGTAGCGGCACGCCGCCTACCGCAGCGCTGACAAGGATGCTGATCAGGTCGTCACCGCAACGCATGCCCTCGGCGAACTGGGCATCGGTCACCGCGCCAGCGCGTCGGGCGGCGAACCACTCTCTGCGCCACTCCATACGGAGGCGATGGGCCACCTGCGCGGGAGTCGGCCCCGGCGCGGTGCGGGCCCGCACGTCCAACCGCTGCGGCTGCCGGAGCGAGTTGCTTGCCGATCCGTTGACCGATCGCATCAGCCATCGGCGCGAAGTGCCGCCCGAGGCCGACGCGCACGGCGTTCTGAGCCGCTGAGGTCGCCCTGCCGAGGCCAGGCGCAACCGCCGCTGCGATCGCTGCCTCGGCGCCCATGCCTGGGAGCCTAGAACGTGCAGCGCCGAACGAACAACAGGCATGTAGTTACAACCAGGGCATCGGCCCGTGGGGCTGGGAGAGCCTATTGCATATATGCTGCACGGCCAGTACCGGATTTGCTGGATGCCTTATGAAACAAGCAATCTGGCGGTGCCCCCGGCAGGATTCGAACCTGCGCTCCCGCCTCCGGAGGGCGGTGCTCTATCCCCTGAGCTACGGGGGCCAAACCTCTGCAGAGTAGCAGCGCAGGTCCCGTCGCCGGTGCCTCACTGGGCGGGTGGGGGAGCGGCGAGCCGCCGAGCTGGCGCAGCAATTGCTCCATCTCGATGATCTCGGTGCTCTGCGCGGCCAGCATGTGCCCGGCGAGGGTCCGCACGTAGGGTTCCTGCGCGTGCTGGGTGGCGTAGCGGGCCATCTCCACGCCGCCCTGGTGGTGACGGATCATCAGCTGCAGGAACAGGATGTCCATGGCCTTGCCGTGCAGTGTCTGCAGCTCGGCCATCTGCGCAGGAGTGGCCATGCCGGGCATCAGGCCGTTGACGACCATGTGGTCGCCGCCCGGCATCCAGGACATCGGGGTGCCGGAGGTCCGCGAGATGCCCCAGGTGTCGAGCCAGCCGGTCATCTCGCCGAGCTGGATCATCTGCGAGGTCTCGATGTCGTAGGCCAGGTTGGCGACGTTGCGGTTGCTCGGGTTGTCGCGCACGTACCCGGCCATGGTGACGGCCTGTTGGTGGTGCGTGGCCATGTCCCGGGCGAAGCCGGCGTCGACCGAGTTCACCGTCGGCATGGCGTTCTTGTCCGGCGCGGCCTTCGTGCCCCAGTAGAAACTGCCCGCCACGACGGCCGCCAGCGCCGCGAGCGTCATGACGGCGACCAGCACCCGGCGCAGGCGCCGGTTCGGATCGACGTGATCGCCACCCGCGGCCGGGTTCTCGACCGGCGTGGCGACGGTGTCGGCACTCATATCAGGCCCCCGGTGTCAGGCGTTGTCCTGCGGGTGGCCGGGTCGGCTCTCACTCGCCTTGAAGTAGGGGTCCGAGCAGCTCGCGTTCTCCGGCGTGGTCTTCGGGTTGTACTTCAGCGTCGAGATGAACTGCGCGATGCGCGGATCCGACGCGGAGTTGACGAACAGCTGGTAGCCCCAGGCTTGCAGGGAGATCGGCGTCTTGAGCCCGGCGTAGGGGGTCAGTGCGGTGCGGTCGACCCCTTGCACGTACTTCTTCAACGTCGCCAGCTGGCTCGCCGGCAGCGTCTTGGGGTTGTAGGTGATCCACACCGCCCCGTGTTCGAGCATGTGCACGGCGTTCTCGTTGGCGAGCTGGTGGTCGTAGACCTTGCCGGTGCAGTCGGCCCAGATCTGGCTGTGGTTGCCGCCGGTGGGCGGGGAGGTGTCGTAACTGATGACGCCGTTGACGTGGGCGTGCTTGCCCTGCACCCCGTAGGTGACGCCCTTGATCTCCATCGCAGCGGGCAGGGCGGGCTGGCGGTAAGGGTCGTTCTTGTCGACGGCCTGGCCACCGGTGCTGGTGCCACCCGAGCCGGCGGTGGTCTTGTCGTCCTTGTGCGTCGCCACCACCACGGCGACGATCGCGACCGCGAACAGCACCACCGCGACGGTCGCGGCGATGAGCCCCCAGGGCCGCTGCTTCTGGTTGACGATCGACTTGCCCGGCTTGCGGGCCGGCGGGCGGGACCCGCCCGCGCGTGCGGCGTCCGGTTTGGTGGCGGTGCGGGTGCCCGGCTTCCCGGCGGATCCGGATCTCCCGGCCGGTCTCCTACCCGCCGGGGTGGACTTGCGCTGGGGCATGGGGCTGCTTTCTGTCGAGACGCCGGATCAACGCTCCAGTCTAGGTCGCGACCCTGTGAGGGCCCCGTGCGGTGGGCGTTGCGAGCGTGAACGATCCGGCAAAGCCGTCCGTGCCGGGCCACTAGGATTGCCGGGTGACCCCAGCCGATCTCGCCGCGGCGATCCAGGATGCCGTCGCGGCTGCGCTCGACGCGGGTGACCTCACCGGTTCAGTGCCCGCAGAGGTGCTCGTCGAGCGGCCGAAGAACGCCGCCCACGGCGACTACGCCACCAACGTCGCGCTCCGGATGGCCAAGCCGGCCGGCCGGCCGCCGCGCGAGGTCGCCGAGATCGTCGCCGGCCGGCTGCGCGCGGCCGCGGGCATCGCGCGGGTGGACGTCGCCGGTCCCGGCTTCCTGAACGTCACCCTGGCCGCCGATTCCCTCGGCGCGCTCGCCCGCACGGTCGTCGAGGCCGCGGCCGGCTATGGGCACTCGACCACGCACGCCGGCCAGCGGATCAATCTCGAGTTCGTGTCGGCGAACCCGACCGGGCCGGTCACGCTGGCGAGCGCGCGCTGGGCGGCGGTCGGCGACTCGCTCGCGCGCATGCTCGAGGCCACCGGGTCGGCACTGACCCGCGAGTACTACTTCAACGACCACGGCGCGCAGATCGACCGGTTCGCCCGTTCGCTGGTCGCTCGTGCACACGGCGAGCCGACGCCCGAGGACGGCTATCCCGGCAGCTACGTCGACGATGTCGCCGCCCAGGTCGTCGCGGCCACGCCGGGCGTGCTCGACCTGCCACGCGCGAAGGCGCAGGAGGTGTTCCGCCGCACCGGCGTCGCGATCATGTTCGACGAGGTCAAGACGTCGCTGCGCGAGTTCCGCGTCGACTTCGACGTCTATTTCCTGGAGAGTTCGCTGCACGAATCCGGCGCCGTCGACAAGGCGGTGCAGCACCTCAAGGAGTCCGGGCATCTGTACCTGCGCGACAACGCCTGGTGGCTGCGTACCACAGAGTTCGGCGACGACAAGGACCGCGTCGTCGTCAAGAGCGACGGCGCAGCCGCCTACATCGCCGGCGACCTCGCGTACCTGCGCGACAAGCGCGAGCGCGGCTTCGACCTGTGCATCTACCTGCTCGGCGCCGACCACCACGGCTACATCCCCCGGCTCAAGGCGGCGGCGGCCGCCTTCGACGACGATCCGGAGGTCGTCGAGGTGCTCATCGGCCAGATGGTCAACCTCCTCAAGGACGGTCGCCCGGTTCGGATGGGCAAACGCGCCGGCAACATCATCACGATCGACGACCTCGTCGATGTGGTCGGCATCGACGCCGCGCGCTACTCGTTGGCCCGGTCCGCGGTCGAGACATCGCTCGACATCGATCTCGACCTGCTGGCCAAGCACACCAACGACAACCCGGTCTATTACGTCCAGTACGCCCACGCCCGCACCTGCAATGTGCGCCGCAATGCCGAGCGCTTCGGCATCGGGCTCGGTGCATTCGAACCGGAGCTGCTCACCAATCCGGCCGACGCGGCGCTGCTGACCGCGCTCGGCGAGTTCCCCCGGATCGTGGAGACCGCGGCATCCCTGCGAGCGCCGCACCGCGTCGCGCACTACCTGGAGAGCCTGGCCGGCACGTACCACCGCTGGTATGACACCGACGAGTGCCGGGTCACGCCCAAGGGCGACGCCGAAGTCTCCGACGCCAACCGCACCCGGTTCTGGCTCAACGAAGCCACCCGCATCGTGCTGGCCAACGGGCTCGGCCTGCTCGGCGTCGGCGCGCCGGAACGCATGTGAGCGAGGGCGCACGTGAGTCGTAACGCCCACCCGGCCGGACCGCGGCACGCGGACGTGCTGCCGGAGGCGCACCTGCAGGCAGCGCCGAAGGACCCGAACGCGCTCGACCCGCTGATCTGGCCCTCCTCGGCCCGCCGCGTCGACGGCGTGTTGCAGCTGGGCGGAGCGCCGGTGACGGCCCTGGTCGACGAGCACGGCACGCCGGCGCTGTTCCTCGACGAGGAGGACCTGCGTTCGCGGGCCCGGGCCTACACCGCGGCGTTGCGGGGGGTCGACGTCTACTACGCGGGCAAGGCGTTCCTGTGCACCACACTGGCGCGCTGGATCGCCGAGGAGGGGCTCGGTCTGGACGTGTGCACCGGCGGGGAGCTCGCGGTGGCGTTGGCCGCGGAATTTCCCGCCAGCCGGATCGGGGTGCACGGCAACAACAAGTCAGTCGCCGAACTCGACCCGCGCGGTCAACGCCGCGGTTGGGCACGTGATCGTCGATTCCTTCGATGAAATAAGGCGCCTGGCTGAGATCGCGGCGGCGGCCGGCGTTCGGCAACGGGTGCTCGTTCGCGTGACGGTCGGCGTCGAGGCGCATACGCACGAGTTCATCGCGACCGCCCACGAGGACCAGAAGTTCGGATTCTCGCTGCGCGACGGTTCGGCGGCACGCGCGGTCGAGACCGTGCTGGCCGTGCCGGCACTCGAGCTGGCCGGGCTGCACTCGCACATCGGCTCGCAGATCTTCGAGACCACCGGCTTCGAGGTCGCCGCGCACCGCCTGATCGGCTTCGCGGCGACGATCCGCGACATCCACGGCCTGCAGGTCGACGAGGTGAACCTCGGCGGCGGCCTCGGCATCGCCTACGTGTCCGGCGACGACCCGGAGTCGCCCAAGCAGACCCTCGAACGGCTCAACGCGATCGTCGAGGGGGAGTGTGCGGCGGTGGGTTTGCGGGTGCCCCTGGTGTCCGTCGAGCCGGGCCGCGCGATCGTCGGGCCGAGTGCGATCACGGTGTACGAGGTGGGGACGATCAAGGACGTCACGCTGGACGCGGGGCAGACCCGCAAGTACGTGTCGGTCGACGGCGGGATGAGCGACAACATCCGCACCGCGCTCTACGACGCCGAGTACACCTGCGTGCTCGCCAACCGGGAGTCGCACGCGCCCGCCGTGCAGGCCCGGGTGGTCGGCAAACACTGCGAGAGCGGCGACGTCGTGGTGCGCGACACCTGGCTGCCCGCCGACGTCCGGCCCGGCGACCTGCTCGCGGTGGCGGCGACCGGCGCCTACTGCCGCAGCATGGCCAACAACTACAACTACCTGCCGCGTCCTCCGGTGGTGTCGGTGAAGGACGGCGGCGCGCTGGTCATGCTGCGCCGCGAGACCGAGGACGACCTGCTGCGGCTCGATACCGGAGGAGCGGTGATCGGCGCGAGCTCGACCCCGTGCACGGGGTGCTGGACGGCCGCGGAGGCGGGGGGTGGCGCGGTGAAGCCGCTGAAGATCGCGCTGCTGGGCTGCGGGGTCGTCGGCTCGCAGGTGGTGCGCCTGCTCGAGGAGCAGCGCGACGATCTCGCCGCGCGGGTCGGCGCGCCGCTCGAGATCGTCGGCATCGCGGTGCGCCGTCCGGCACGCCACACCGACGTGCCGGCGCAACTGCTCACCACCGATGCCGACGAGCTGGTCGCCAGCGCCCGACGTCGACATCGTGATCGAGGTGATCGGTGGCATCGAACCGGTCAGAACCCTTTTGTTGTCGGCGCTTCAGAGCGGCAAGAGCGTGGTGAGCGCGAACAAGGCGCTGCTCGCCGACGACGGTGCGACGCTGCACGACGCCGCCGCGCAGGCCGGAGTCGACCTCTACTACGAGGCCGCGGTGGGCGGCGCGATTCCGCTGCTGCGTCCGCTGCGCGAGTCGCTGGCCGGCGATCGCATCAACCGGGTGATCGGGCATCGTCAACGGCACCACCAACTTCATCCTCTCCAGGATGGACGCCACGGGCGCCGGCTTCGACGAGGCCCTGGACGAGGCCACCGCGCTCGGTTATGCCGAGGCCGATCCCGTCGGCCGACGTCGATGCCTACGACGCCGCCGCGAAGGCGGCAATCCTCGCCGGGCTGGCATTCCACACCCGGGTGACGATGTCCGACGTGTACCGCGAGGGCATCGGCGAGATCACCGCCGCCGACATGGCCAGCGCTCGCGCGATGGGCTGCACGGTGAAGCTTCTTGCGATTTGCGAAAGGATGACCGACGCCCACGGCGACGAGCGGGTGGCGGTGCGTGCCCACCCGGCGATGATCCCGCGCACGCATCCGCTGGCCGGTGTCGGTGACGCGTTCAATGCGGTGTTCGTCGAGGCCGAGGCCGCCGGATCGTTGATGTTCTACGGCCGGGCGCCGGCGGCGCGCCCACCGCGAGCGCGGTGCTCGGTGACCTCGTCGCCGTGGCCCGCAACCGGGTCAAGGGCAGCCGCGGTGCGGGGGAGAGCGCGTACGCCGAACTGCCGGTGCAGGGCATGGGCGAGGTGAGCACCCGCTATCACGTGGCGCTCGACGTCAACGACCAGCCCGGCGTGCTGGCCGGCGTCGCGCAGGCCTTCGCGGAGCAGGGCGTGAGCATCCAGACCGTGCGTCAGGAAGGCCGAGGGGACGCCGCCACGCTGGTGCTCGTCACACACGCCGCCACCGACGCGGCGCTGGCGGCCACCGTCGAGAAGCTGACCCAGATGCCGTTCGTGCGCCGCGCGGCGAGCGTCATGCGCGTCGAGGGGATGAGCGGTGACTGACGTGCCGGCCGCGCGTCACTGGCCCGGGGTCATCGAGGCCTACCGCGCGCGGCTGCCGGTCAGGGCCAGCACCCCCGTGGTCACGTTGTACGAGGGCGGTACACCGCTGGTGCCGGCGCGGGTGCTGTCCGAGCGCACCGGGCTGCGAGGTGTACCTCAAGGTCGAGGGCGCCAACCCGACCGGGTCGTTCAAGGACCGCGGCATGACGATGGCGATCTCCAAGGCCGCCGAGGAAGGCGCGCAGGCGGTCATCTGCGCCTCCACCGGCAACACCTCGGCGAGCGCCGCGGCCTACGCGGTGCGCGCCGGGATGACCTGCGCGGTGCTCGTGCCGCAGGGCAAGATCGCGCTCGGCAAGCTCGCCCAGGCACTGGTGCACGGCGCGCGGCTGCTGCAGGTCGACGGCAACTTCGACGACTGCCTCGAATTGGCCCGCAAGCTCGCCGTCGACTATCCGGTCGCGCTGGTCAACTCGGTGAACCCGGACCGCATCGAGGGGCAGAAGACCGCCGCCTTCGAGATCTGCGACGTGCTCGGCCGCGCGCCGGACGTGCACTGCATCCCGGTGGGCAACGCCGGGAACATCACCGCCTACTGGCGCGGCTACCAGGAATACGCCGCCGACGACGTCGTCGAGCGCACGCCGCGCATGTTCGGGTTCCAGGCGGCCGGCGCGGCGCCCATCGTGCGCGGTGCGCCGGTGCTGCGGCCCACCACGATCGCGACCGCCATCCGCATCGGCAATCCGGCGTCGTGGCGGCACGCCGAACAGGCCCGCGACGAGTCGCACGGGCTCATCGATGCCGTCACCGACAAGCAGATCCTCGAGGCCTACCGGCTGATCGCTCGCCGCGAGGCGGTATTCGTCGAGCCGGCGTCGGCGGCCAGCGTGGCCGGCTTGCTGGCCACGGTCGAAGACGGGCGGCTGCCGCGCGGTTCCACGGTGGTGTGCACGGTGACCGGCAACGGGCTGAAGGACCCGGAATGGGCGATTTCCGGCGCGCCCAAACCGATCACGGTGCCGATCGACGCGCACGCGGCCGCGGACGCCCTCGGCCTGACGGTCGCGTGAGTCGATTCCGGTCCCAGCCGGCCCGGGTGCGGGTGCCGGCCACCAGCGCCAACCTCGGGCCGGGCTTCGACGCGCTCGGCCTGGCGCTGACGCTCTACGACGACGTGTCCGCGTGGGTCACCGCGTCGGGACTGCGGGTCGACGCCGAAGGGGAGGGCAGCGCGGAGGTCGCGCGCGACGAGTCCCATCTGATCGTGCGGGCCATGCGCCGGACCTTCGACGAGCTCGGCGTCCAGCCGCCCGGGCTGGCGCTGGACTGCCGCAACCGGATCCCGCACTCGCGCGGGCTGGGTTCGTCCGCGGCGGCGATCGTGGCGGGGGGCTGACTGGCCCGCGCGCTGGTGCCCGACGGCACGCAGCAGGTCTCCGACGGCGCGCTGCTGGGCCTGGCCGCCGAGCTCGAGGGCCATCCGGACAACGTCGCCCCGTGCCTGCTGGGCGGGCTGACGGTGGCCTGGGTGCACGAGGGTGCGGCTCGCGCCGTGCGCCGCGACGTCGATCCGGCGATCGTGCCGGTCGCGCTGGTGCCGCAGTTCACCGCGTCCACCCAGCTGGCCCGCGGGCTGCTGCCGGCCACGCTGCCGCACACCGACGCGGCGTTCTCCGCGGGCCGCGCCGCGTTGCTGGTCACGGCGCTCACCGGCGCCCCGCAGGCGCTCTTCGACGCCACCGAGGACCGGCTGCACCAGTCCTATCGCGCCCCGGCGATGCCGGCCGCCGCCGAGTTGGTTGCCCGGTTGCGGGCCGACGGACACGCCGCCGTGATCTCCGGCGCCGGTCCGACCGTGCTCGTCCTGGCTCGAGGTCAGGCGGAGGCCGACGCGGTACAGTCCGCCGCACCGCCGGACTGGGTGCCACGAGTGCTGGCTGTCGACGTCGACGGAGCCGCGCGCGCGGTCACGGTCGGGCCGGCCGGCTGATCTGCGACGGCCCGGGAATACGCCCGGCCGCCCCCGGTGTTGCCGGGTTAACAGTGAGCGTCTAGGCTGGCCCCAGTCAGCAGGAGTCGGCGGTTTCCCGGCTCGTACACCTCGTCTGACGTCCGGTCCCCGCTCGGATCCACGACGCGCGCTGACATCAAAGACTTACCGTTCGGTGCTCGGCACCGGTCGGTAGCCGGATCCCGCCAAGTTGGCTCGGCGGGACCCGAGTGCGGTCGAGTGCGCAGCAAGAATCTGCCGCCGACCGGTTGAGCCACTGTCGAAAGGTTCCACGTGACAGACATCCAGGAGCAGACACTGCCGATCGGAGCGGATTCCCCGACGGATTCGGGCCAGGCCCGCAGTGGATCTGCCGGCCGTTCCGGCGCATCGCGCCCGGCGGCCAAGCGGGGCTCGTTGTCCACCCTCTTGCTGCCCGAACTGCAGGAGGTGGCCAAGGGCCTCGGTATCAGCACCACCAAGATGAAGAAGAGCGACCTCGTCGCCGCGATCACCGCCGCTCGCGCGAGCGGCAACGGCTCCGCGCCGGCCGAGACACCGGCGGCGGCACCTGCGACATCGCAGGCGCCTGCGACATCGCAGGCGCCGACGTCCGACTCCGCGCCGCGCGGCCGCCGCGCCCCACGCCGAGCGACGGCGCCCACGACGAGCGTCAACGGGGTGGACACCGACAGTGCCGCTCCCGCCACGGTCAGTGAGGACGCGCGCGCCGTCAACGGCGCCGCCGCGTCGGCCGTCACCGACTCGCCCGCCCAGCCGGACCAGCGCCAGCAAGACGGCCGCGACCAGTCTGCGCAGGAGCGCGGCAACGAGCAGCGCGGCAACCAGCAGGGCGGCAGCCAGCAGAACAACCAGCAGGGCGGCAACCAGCAGAACAACCAGCAGCAGGGCCGGCAGAACGACGACGACGACCTCGACGGCGGCCGCCGCCGCGGGCGTCGCTACCGCGACCGCCGGGGCCGCAACCGCGAGCGCCCGGGCGGCGGGCAGGGCGGTTCGAACGCCAACGACACCGAACCGACCGTCACCGAGGACGACGTCCTCGTCCCGGTGGCCGGGGTCGTCGACTGCGTCGAGGACAAGAACACCTGGTTCATCCGGGTTGAGGGCTTCTACGCCAGCTCCGACGACGTCTACGTCGCCAACTCATTCGTGCGCCGCTACAACGTACGTCGTGGCGACGCGGTCACCGGCGCGGTGCGTCAGCCGCGCGAGGGCGAGCGGCGGGAGAAGTACAACCCGCTGGTGCGGCTCGACACCGTCAACGGCCGCGACCCGGAGACGCTGAAGAGCCGTGTCGAGTTCACCAAGCTCACCCCCCTGTACCCCCAGGAGCGGCTGCGCCTGGAGACCGAGCCGCACGTGTTCACCACGCGTGTCATCGACCTCGTGATGCCGATCGGCAAGGGCCAGCGCGCGTTGATCGTGTCGCCGCCCAAGGCGGGCAAAACGATGGTCTTGCAAGCGATCGCGAACGCCATCGCGACGAACAACCCGGAATGCCACCTCATGGTCGTGCTCGTCGACGAGCGGCCGGAGGAGGTCACCGACATGCAGCGGTCGGTGAAGGGCGAGGTCATCGCCTCGACCTTCGACCGCAAGCCGGTCGATCACACCACCGTTGCGGAGCTGTCCATCGAGCGGGCCAAGCGGCTCGTCGAGATGGGTCACGACGTCGTCGTGCTGCTCGACTCGATCACCCGCCTCGGGCGCGCCTACAACCTGGCCGCGCCGGCGAGCGGGCGCATCCTGTCCGGCGGTGTCGACTCCACCGCGCTGTACCCGCCGAAGCGCTTCCTCGGCGCGGCCCGCAACATCGAGAACGGCGGTTCGCTGACCATCATCGCGACCGCGCTGGTCGAGACCGGGTCGGCCGGCGACACCGTGATCTTCGAGGAGTTCAAGGGCACCGGCAACGCCGAGCTGCGACTCGACCGCAAGATCGCCGACAAGCGGATCTTCCCGGCGGTGGACGTCGACCAGTCCTCCACCCGCAAAGAGGAGATCCTGCTCTCGCCCGACGAGCTCGCGGTCACGATCAAGCTGCGCAGGGTGCTGCACGCCCTCGAGCCGCAGCAGGCGATCGAACTGCTGCTCGACCGGCTGCGCAAGACGCGCACCAACATCGAGTTCCTCATGCAGATCGCGAAGACGACGCCGGGTCAGATGTAGCTCGGCCCCGACACCGCCGCGTCGAGTAACTGCCCTCAATGGCGACTTGTAACCTGCCACTCACCCCGTATGTCGCCACTCATCGAGGGATCTCGCCACTCGCTCGCCACGCTCGGGCGTTCCGGAGGCGAAGCGTTTTCGGTCGTGATGTTGACGCCGCACCGTTGTGACGTGTTGCATAGGTCACGTCCTGACCGCAAAGCCCGTTCGAGGCCGCTGCTGACACGACCGGTGCAGCAGAACCCACGTCCTCGTGCGGGAAATCCGTGAGACGCCACGGACGGGCCCTGCCAGCCCGCACCGCGCGTCCGTAACCGGAGCGGTTTCGCTTCACCGGTCGAGAAGGGGACTACCCCGATGGCAGCAGTGAAGTACGACCACGCCACCTGTCACTACCCGGGCAACCCGAACCCCTCGGTCAACGACCTGAACCTCGACATCAAGGATGGCGAGTTCATGGTGCTGGTCGGGCCGTCCGGGTCCGGCAAATCCACGGCGCTGCGCATGCTCGCCGGGCTCGAGGACGTATCGTCGGGCCGCATCCTGATCGGCGACCGCGACGTGTCCAACAAGCCGCCCAAAGAGCGCGACATCGCGATGGTGTTCCAGTCCTACGCGCTGTACCCGCACATGAGCGTCGCCGAGAACATGGGCTTCGCCCTCAAGCTCGCCGGCGTCTCGAAGGAAGAGCGGGCCAAGAAGGTCCAGGAGGCCGCGCGGCTGCTCAACCTCGAGGAATACCTCGAGCGCAAGCCGAAGGCGCTCTCCGGTGGCCAGCGCCAGCGCGTCGCCATGGGCCGCGCGATCGTGCGTTCGCCCGCCGTGTTCCTCATGGACGAGCCGCTGTCCAACCTCGACGCCAAGCTGCGCGTCGAGACGCGCTCGAACATCGCCAGCCTGCAGGCCAATCTCGGCACCACGACGCTTTACGTCACCCACGACCAGGTCGAGGCCATGACGATGGGCCACCGCGTGGCGATCCTCAAGGAGGGCGGCTTCCTGCAGCAGGTCGACACCCCGCGCAACCTCTACGACAAGCCGTCCAACTCCTTCGTCGCGGGCTTCATCGGCTCACCGGCGATGAACCTGCGCCCGGCCGAGCTCACCGAGGGTGGGGCCCGGATCGGCAACATCGTGTTGCCGCTCAAGCCGGACGTGCTCAAGGCCGCGCAGGCGGCGAACCTCGACAAGATCCTGCTCGGCATCCGGCCGGAATCGTTCCAGGCCGAGGGCCAGTCGCAGCAGGATTCCGCGTCCGGCCTGAAGGTGCACGTGAAGCTCGTCGAGGAGCTCGGCGCCGACGCCTACGTCTACGGCTCGCTCGAGGGCGATGCCGACGGCGACAAGAACTACGTCGTGCGCTTCGACGGCCGCGTTCCGCCGCGCATCGGCGACACGGTCACCGTCGACGTGCACAAAGGCGAGGAGCACGCGTTCAACGTCGAGACGGGCGAACGGCTCGGCTGACCGGCTTCGCAGTTCCGGTCACCGGGGCAGCACCGCGACGCGGCGCTGCCCCGGTTGCGTCGCGGCGACCGTCAGCGCGCCGTCGCGCCAGCGCACCGGCATCGGATCGCTCAGGCGGCCGTCGAAACCGTTGTCGTCCTCGCGGTTGTGGAACGCCAACAGCTGCCACTCGCCGCGCCGATCCTGCACCAGCCGTCCGACGTAGAACGAGTCGTCGAGCACCGCCGTGGCCCGGCCCACGTCGAACGGACCTACGGGCGAGTCGCACGCCACCGCCCACACCCCGCCGTGCGGGCTGGTCTGCCGCCGCGCCGGTGCGGCGTCACTCGCCAGGCAGGAAAACAGCAGCACCGCCCGCCCGTCGACCTTCGCCGTCTGGGTGACCTCCAGGTGGGTGAACCCGGCGCCCGGGCGGCTGCGCGGCGGCCGGACCTCCCACCTGGCAAGGTCGGCCGACCACGCGTGGCCGACCACCCCACGGTCGGGGAGCGCGCCCTCGGCGGCGCGAGCGGTGATCAGCATGTGCCAGCCGTCGGCGGCGGGATCGGGGAAGACCCACGGATCGCGCCACGCCTCGTGATCACGCACGCCTGAAGAGAGCTGCTCGTACCAGCGCGGATCGCTGACCACCGACGGTGCCGCCGCTGCGTCCCAGCCGATCAGGTCGGTCGAGGTCGCGATCCCGATGCGCTGCACCGCGCCACCGTCCGCGCGTGAGAGCGCGGTGTAGAACATCCGCCACGTGCCGTCCGGCCCGCGCAGCACCGAACCGGTCCAGATCGCCAGGTCGTCCCAGGCCGGCCCGTCGCTGGGCGCGAGCGCATCCGGCATCAGGGTCCAGGTACGCAGGTCCGTCGAGACCGCGTGACCCACCGAGGCCCACCGGTGCCGGCGCATCGGGTCGCGCAGCGCCCGCGAGGCGCGCAGGAAGAAGACGTGGTACTCGGCCCCGGTGTCGGCGAACCAGAAGTCCCAGATCCACGCGTCGGGCAGGCGCAGCATGCTGCCTACCGTCGCGTCCGCGCGACGAGCCAGATCGCGCGGTAGGGCGCGAGCCACAGGTTGTCGTCCGGCCCGCCGCAGACCGACTCGCCGGAGATCACGTCGAACGCGTCGGGCAACCCGATCTCGGCGACGCGAGCAGCCGGGAACGGCCGCCAGGTCTCGGTGACGTTGAACAACTCGAGCAGCTCACCCTCCGGATGAGTGCGCAGCACCGCCAGCACGCCCGGATCGCTCGGGTCCAGCACCCGCGATTGGGTGGCCGCATGCAGCAGTGGCAGCGCGGCCCGGACCCGGTGCAGGTGCCGCAGGCCGGCGAACACCGCGCCGGCAACGCCGTCCGGATCGGTACGCCGGGCCTGTCGCCGCGGGTCCATCCGCGGGCGGTGCGACCACCGGTTGTCCGTCTCGTGGCCGGGTTCGCCGGCCCAGCCCGGATCCGGCGCCAAGGCGATCTCGTCACCCATCCACAACACCGGGACGCCGCCCCAACCGAGCACGATCGCGTGCGCGAGCAGGATGCGCCGGACCGCGAGTTCGACGCCCGCCCGGTCGGCGGCGGCCGCTTGCAGACCGGCGAGCGAGCTCGTCATGCCGCTCACCCGCCGGTCACCGGTGGCCGGGTTCGCCTGGAACACGAGCCCGCGGGCGAAACTGCCCGGGAACAGCCCGGTGTAGAAGTCGGACAAGAACGCGCGGTGGGCGTGGCCGTCGAGCCCGACGGCGGCCGCGTCGGCGTCGTCGATGGCCCAGCCGATGTCGTCGTGGCAGCGTAGGTAACAGATCCAGGCGGTCGTCGTGGGCACCGGCGGCAGGTCCTGCAGGGCGCGGACCGCGAGCCGCACGTCGCGCGTGGCGAGCATCGACCAGATGTGCACCATCAGCGTGTTGTGATAGGCGAGATCGCTGACTTTGCCGTGGTGATGCCCGCGGCCGAGATAGTGCACGAGGTCGTCCGGCGAGACGATCGCCTCGGCCTTGAGCAGCACCGCCGGGCACGCGATACGCACCAGCGCACGCAAAGCCTGCGCGATCGCGTGCACCTCGGGCTGATTCTGGCAGTTGGTGCCGAGCCGCTTCCAGAGGAACGCGATGGCGTCCAGGCGCAGCACCTCGACGCCGCAGTTCGCCAGCCACAGCACGATGTCGGCGTACTCGGCGAACACCTCGGGGTTGGTCCAGTCGACGTCCCACTGGAAGGAGTTGAACGTCGTCCACACCCAGCCGTGCAGGTCGTCGTCCCAGGTGAAGTTGCCGGGTGCGAAGTCGGGGAACACCTCGGGCAGCGTCCGCTCGAACGCGTCGGGTTCGGCGCGGTCCGGGTAGACGTGGAAATAGGCCCGATAGCGTGGCTCGCCGCGGCGCGCGGCCTGTGCCCAGGCGTGCTCGCGGGCCACGTGATTGAGCACCAGATCGAGCACCAGGCTGATGCCCTGAGTGCGCAGCTCCCGGGCCAGGGCGACGAGGTCGTCGACGGTGCCGAGATCGGGCCGGATCGCGCGGTAGTCGGCGACCGCGTAGCCACCGTCGCTGTCACCCTCGCGCGGGCGCAGCATCGGCATCAGGTGCAGGTAGGTGACCCCGAGTTCCTTCAGGTAGGCGATCTGCCCGCCCACGCCGCGCAGATCGCCGCCGAACCGCTCGGCGTACGCGGCGTAACCGAGCATGCGCGGGGCCTGGAACCAGTCCGGTTCGATGGTGCGCTCCTGGTCGAGCCGATGCAGGTCGGCCGGACGCCGCGCGTATGCCGCTGCCGCGGACTGCAGCAGCCGCTGCACCAGTGCGTCGACCTCGGCCGGGCCGTAGAGCGCGGCGAGCCCGCTGCGCAGGTCCGGCAGCCAGCGATCGACGCGGATCTCGAAGAGTTCGCGACGCTCGTCGGACAGGTCTGCAGCGCCCGCGTCGGCGAACAGATCACGGTCGCGCACCCGCCAGAGTTTGGCCCCATTTCCCGGCCCGCGACAACTCCGCCGCTCGGGAACAACCGCGCCGGGTGCGGCGTTGCTGCAGTTGTTTGGTGCCCCGGCGCCCGCGCTGGCACACTGGACGGTCGGTGCGCACGCGCCGGCGCACACCACCCGGCTCCGGTTCACGCCCACGGGCGACCCGGCGGCCAGCAGAAGGGACCCACAGATGAAGCAAGGCATCCACCCGGATTACGTGGTCACCGAGGTGACCTGTTCCTGCGGCAACACCTTTACCACGCGCAGCACCGCGAAGGCCGGCAAGCTGCACGTCGACGTCTGCTCGGCGTGCCACCCGTTCTACACGGGCAAACAGAAGATCATGGATGTCGGTGGCCGCGTCGACAAGTTCGAGAAGCGCTACGGCAAGCGCGTCCGCAACTCCTAGGTACTTCGACGGCGCCCACCCCGGTTCTTGCGGGGCGGGCGCCGTTCGCATGTGCCCACCCTCCTTACGCGGCGATCCTGATGCAGTGGGCGGGCCACAGCTCGTCAAGCGCATCGAGATCGCGAAGGAGGCGGAGATGACCGCAACCGGCAGGTTGCCGGAGCTGATCGCCGAGTACGCCGAGGTCGAGCAGGCGCTCGCCGACCCGGCCGTGCACGCCGACGTACGACAGGCGCGCACCCTCGGCCGGCGCTTCGCCGAGCTCGCCCCCGTCGTCGCCACCGCAGCCGCCCTCGACGCGGCCCGTGACGACCTGTCCGCCGCCCGCGAGCTGGCCACCGAGGACGCCTCGTTCGCCGCCGAGGCCGAGACGCTCGAGCTCCGCATCGCCGAACTCGAGGTCCGGCTGCGCAACCTGTTGCTGCCCAAGGATCCCGACGACGGCAAGGACGTCATCATGGAGATCAAGGCCGGCGAGGGCGGCGAGGAGTCGGCGCTGTTCGCCGGCGATCTGCTGCGCATGTACCTGCGCTACGCCGAGCGGCAGGGCTGGACCACCGAGGTGCTCGACGACGAGCCCACCGACCTCGGCGGCAAGAAGTCGTCCACGATCGCGATCCGGGCCCGCAAGCCCGACCACGCCGTGTGGGCCCGGCTGAAGTACGAGGGCGGCGTGCACCGCGTCCAGCGCGTGCCGGCCACCGAATCGCAGGGCCGCATCCACACCTCCGCCGCCGGCGTGCTGGTGCTGCCCGAGGCCGAGGAGGTCGACGTCGAGATCGACCCCAACGACCTGCGCATCGACGTCTACCGCTCGTCCGGACCTGGCGGGCAGAGCGTCAACACCACCGACTCCGCGGTGCGCATCACCCACCTGCCCACCGGCACCGTCGTGTCGATGCAGAACGAGAAGAGCCAGCTGCAAAATCGCGAGGCGGCGCTGCGGGTGTTGCGCGCCAGGCTGCTCGCCGCCGCGCAGGAGCAGGCCGACGCCGCCGCGTCGGACGCGCGGCGCTCACAGGTGCGTACCGTCGACCGCTCCGAGCGGGTGCGGACCTACAACTTCCCGGAGAACCGGATCAGCGATCACCGGGTCGGCTTCAAGGCCTACAACCTCGACCAGGTGCTCGACGGCGCGCTCGACGACGTGATCGCCGCATTGCAGCACGCCGACGTGGAAGCGCTGCTCGCCGGCACCGACTCGTGAGCCCGCCCGCAGTCAGCACCGCGCAGGTGCTGGCGAGGGCAACCGCGCGGCTGGCCTCGGCCGGCGTACCCAGCCCGCGAGTCGACGCCGAACTGCTCCTGGCGCACGTCCTCGGCCTGCCGCGGGGCCGGCTGCTGACCGCCTCTTCGCCCGCTCCGGACGCCGCGGCCCGCTTCGCCACCGCCGTGGACCGCCGTGCGGGCCGTGAACCGCTGCAACACATCGTGGGCACCGCGCCGTTCCGCCATGTCGAGGTCGCCGTCGGGCCAGGAGTGTTCGTGCCGCGGCCGGAGACGGAGCTGCTCGTCGACGCGGTGCTTCCGACCCTGCGGGCCGCCACCCGTCCCGTGGCCGTGGACCTGTGCGCCGGCAGCGGCGCGCTGGCGCTGGCGATCGCCGACGAGGTGCCCGGCGCGCGGGTGCTCGCCGTGGAACTGGCCGCCGGCGACTGGCTGACCCGCAACGTTGCCGGCACCACCGTCGAGGCGATCCACGGCGATGTGCGCGATCCCCGGCTGCTCGCCGACCTGCGCGGCTGCGTCGACGTGGTCGTGAGCAACCCGCCCTACGTGCCGGAATCCGCGGCGGTGACCGACGAGGTACGACACGACCCGCCGGAGGCCGTCTTCGCCGGCGCCGACGGGCTGACGCTGATGGCCGCCGTCGTCGCGCGCGCCGCGGAACTGCTGCGCCTCGGTGGCGTGCTGGCCGTCGAGCACGACGAGTCACACGCGCTCGCCGTCCCGGGGCTGCTGAGCGCCGACGGCCGCTTCGCCGCCGTCGGCGATCGTCTCGACCTCGCCGGGCGCCCGCGATACGCGGTCGCCCACCGTGATTAAGGCAGGATGACGGCCGTGGCCCTGTTCTACGAGTGCGGCGATCCCGAGGTGCGGGTGTCCGCGATCGAGACCGCGGCCTACAGCATCGCAGCCGGCGACCTGGTGGTGCTGCCGACCGACACCGTCTACGGCCTGGGCGCCGACGCCTTCGACGCCGCCGCGGTGGCGCAGCTGCTGCGCACCAAGGGCCGCGGCCGCGACTTCCCGGTGCCGGTGCTCGTCGGCTCCTGGACGACCATCGACGGGCTGGTCAGCGTCGTGGACGACCGCACCCGAACGCTCATCGAGGCGTTCTGGCCGGGCGGGCTGACGCTCGTCGTCAAGCACGCGCCGTCGCTGACCTGGGATCTCGGCGACGCCCGCGGGACCGTGGCGGTGCGCATGCCGCTGCACCCGGTGGCGATCGAGCTGCTCGAGCGCACCGGCCCGCTGGCGGTGTCGAGTGCGAACCGGCACGGCCAGCCGCCGGCGCAGACCGCCACGGAGGCGCTCGGGCTGCTCGGCGAGGACGTCGCGGTCTATCTCGAGGACGGGCCGGCCGGCGGCGGGGTGGCCTCCACCATCGTCGACGTCACCGAGGCGATCCCGCGCGTCCTGCGCAGCGGGGCGATCGACGTCGCCACCCTGCGCGAGGTGGTCCCTGACATCGTCGACGGGACCGCCGCGTGACTCACCCGAGTCTGGAATACCTGCTGGTCGCCTGCGTCGCAGCCGCAGTCACCTACTTCACCACCCCGCTCGCCCGCCTCGCCGCGATCCGCTGGCACGCCGTCGCCAAGCCGCGCGACCGCGACGTGCACGCCGTCGCGATCCCGCGGATGGGCGGCGTCGCGATCTTCCTCGGTTTCGCGCTCGCGCTGCTCGTGGCCGGGCGGCTGCCGACGCTGCACGATTCGTTTCGCAGCTTCGTGGAGCTGCAATGGATCGTGGTCGCCGCCGGGATCATCTGCGCCGTGGGCGTACTCGATGACAAGTACGAGCTCGACTCGCTCACCAAGCTGGCCGGGCAGGTACTCGCGACCGGGATCATGGTCACCCTCGGCGGCGTGCAGGTCGGCCAGATCGGCCTGCCGTGGGCCGACCAGAGCACGTTCGTGCTCGGCTCCGACCTCGCGATCCCGGTCACCGTGCTGTTCACCTTGCTGACGATCAACGCGCTGAACTTCATCGACGGCCTCGACGGGCTGGCCGCGGGCGTCACGGTGATCGCCGCGACCGCCTTCTTCGCCTACAGCTACCACCTCGGCCAGGGCGGGTTCACCGCCATCGTCTCGCCGGCCACCTTGCTCGCCGCGCTGCTCGCCGGCAGCTGCCTGGGCTTCCTGCCGCACAACTTCTGGCCGGCCCGGATCTTCATGGGCGACTCCGGCTCGATGGTGCTCGGGCTGGTGCTCTCAGCCGCCACCACCACCGCGACCACCTCGACCGATCCGCAGGTGTACCAGAAGGCGCTCGGGTCGCTGCCGCTGCTGCTGCCGCTGCTCATCCCGCTCTCGGTGCTGGCACTGCCGTTGATCGACCTCCTGCTGGCGGTGCTGCGCCGGGTGCGCCGCCGCCGTTCGCCGTTCGCGCCGGACAAGGAGCACCTGCACCACAGATTGCTGCAGATGGGCCACACCCAGCGCCGCGCGGTGCTGCTGCTGTACTTCTGGTCCGCGCTCGTCGCGTTCGGCGGCATCGGGCTGTCCTTCGAGGGCAGTCAGGTCCTCGTCGGTTCCGTGCTGGGCGCGCTCGCCGTGGTGGGCGTGCTGCTCTTGGTCGTGCCCGGGATGCGGACCCGGGCCCGGCGCAAGCGTCGCCGAGCCCCGCTGCGTAGTGCGGCCGACCCGGATTCGGTTGGTACCGGACCATCCCGGTAGGGTGGCGATCGTCGCCTCTGGCGCACGTGGACTCGATCACAGCCCGCGCGGCTGTCGGAGAGTTCTGTCGTCGGCGGCGCGCGATCTGGCCCGCAGCTTTCGTCGTCGAGGAGCAGTTCGTGAGCGAAACCCGTTTTCGGTTCCGGCAGGTCGGCTAACCCGCGGCCGTGCCTGACGAGTCGTTCGGCTGGTCGACCCTGCTCGGTTTGGGCGCGGTCATCGCCGCCGAACTACTGGTCGGGCTCGGGTTGGGCTGGTTGGTCGACAAACTGCTCGGCACCGAACCGGTGTTCCTGCTCGTCGGAGTGCTCCTCGGCATCGTGGCCGCGGTGAGTTACACGGTCGTGGAGTTTCGGAAGTACCTGAAGGACTGAGGGGAGCGAACGGGCCTCGTGGAACCGGTTGTGTACACCCCGGTGTCAGCCGCTGCGAACCTGCGCCGATCGGTGATCGTCAGCGGGTTGCTCGGCGTCGGCGCGATCGTGGCGAGCGCGTTCGCCGGTCATGTGCTGTTCGGGGTGTTCTGCTGCGTCGGCCTGGCCCTGGGCGCGGTGAACAACCGGATGCTCCAGAAGTCGGTCGTCCGGTTCGCGACCGCGGGAGACCCGTCGAAGAAGCGGTTCCGGCACGGGGTCATGGGCCGCCTCGGCCTGGTGACGCTCATCGCAATCGGCCTGGCGCTGCTGGTGCGCCCGGACGGCCTCGGGGTCTTCGTCGGGCTCGCGGTGTTCCAAGTCCTGATGCTGGTGGGTGCGGCCGTTCCGGTCATGCGTAGTCTGCGGCCCAACACGTCTGGTCCAACGGTGCAGGGAGGAGTGAGCCGATGACGTCGATGCCCATGGCGGAGATCGACATCCAGCCCGGCCACCACCAGATCATCTGGCACATCGGCCCGTTCACCCTGCACGGCGACACGATCATCGCGACGGTGATCGCCGGCGCCATCGTCTGCGGGCTCGGTTTCTACATCCGCAGCCGCCTCAGCGTACGCAAGCCCGGAAAGGCCCAGCTGTTCTACGAGACCGTGGTCGACCAGACGGAGAAGGAGGTCGACGCCGCGATGGGCGTGCAGGTGGCCCCCTTCGTGGTGCCGCTGGGGTTCACGCTGTTCCTCTTCATCCTGACCGCCAACTGGCTGGCGCTGATCCCGACCAAGGAGTACATCCCGCCACCGGCCTCGGATCCCAACCTCACCTACGCGCTGGCGCTGTTCGTCATCGTCACGATGCACGTGATGGGGGTGAAGAAGAACGGGGCGCGGCGCTACTACAGCCACATCTGGGAGAAGCCGAAGGTCCTGATGCCGCTGCGGGTGCTGGAAGAGATCATCAAGCCGTTCACGCTCGCCCTGCGACTCTTCGGCAACATCTTCGCCGGCGTGATCATGCTGGCGCTGATCGCGGCGCTGCCGGTGTTCGTCCTGTGGTTGCCCGAGATCCTGTGGAAGCTGTTCGACGCGTTCATCGGGCTGATCCAGGCGTTCATCTTCGGGCTGCTCACCGTGCTCTACATGGCCTCGCTGGCGCCTCACTCGGCCGCGCACGAGATCGAACCGCACGGCCGCGTCGAACCCGAGAAGGAGGTCGTGCACTGACCACTGCACGTGCCCCGGTGCCGCGTCGCGACCCGATGGACGCGACGCGGCTCACCCCCCGAACCCGACTCATCAACTCACACAAGGATTGAGGTACAGACATGGCACTGGACGGAAATGTCGAGGTGCTCGGCGGCCTCGTGGGTGGCGGCCTGGCGCTCGGCGGCGGCGCCGTCGGCGCGGCGATCGGTGACGGCGTCGCCGGCGCCTCGCTGATCCAGGGCGTCGCCCGGCAGCCCGAGGCACAGAGTCAGTTGCAGACCCTGTTCTTCCTGACCGTCGGCCTGGTCGAGGCGGCGTACTTCATCAACCTCGCGTTCGCCGTGCTGTTCGTCTTCGTGCTGGGCTCGGGCTGATCCTGATGGCCGCCCAGACCACCGTCGCTGCGGACAACTTCCTCATCCCCAACGCGACGTTCATCGCGGAGCTTGTCGCCTTCGTGATCATCTTGTGGATCATCACGAAGTACATCCTCCCGCCGATCCGCAAGGCGATGAACGAGCGCCAGGCGATGATCGCCAAGCAGGTCGAGGACAGCGAGGAGGCCAAGAGCCAACTCGCCGAGGCCCAGCGCGCGTACCAGAACGCGCTGACCGAGTCGCGCACCGAGGCCGCCCAGATCCGCGAGAACGCGCGGGCCGAGGCGCAGCGGACGGTGGAGGACCTCAAGGCGCAGGGCCAGGAGGAGTCGGCTCGCATCATCGCGCGCGGCGAGGAGCAGCTGGCCAGCCAGCGCGCGGCGATCGTGCGCGATCTGCGCGGTGAGATCGGCACCCTGGCCGTCGAGCTGTCGGAGAAGATCGTCGACCAGCGGCTGTCCGACGAGGCCCAGGTCTCCTCGACCGTCGACGCCTTCCTCGCCGGGCTCGAGTCGGCCGAGAAGGCGGAGAAGCAGACCAGTGGAGGAGCGGACGCATGATGCGTTCGGCGAGCCGCCAGGCACTCGACGCGGTACGTGAGCACGAGACGACGGTGTACGAGGGTCGTGTCTCCGCGGCGAGCCTTGCGGACCTGGCGAGCGAACTCTACGCGGTGGCCGACCTGTTCACCGCGCAGCCGCGGCTGCGCCGTACGGTCGGCGACCCCGCCACCTCGCCCGACGCCCGCGCCGAGCTGGCCGAGCGACTCCTGTCCGGCAAGGTCGGCTCGCACACCGTCGACCTCGTCCAGGCCGTCGTGCGGCAGCGCTGGTCGTCGCCGTGGGACCTGACCGACGCGCTCGAGGGCGCGGGCGACGACGCGCTGTTCGTCGCCGCCGAAAAGGGCGGCCAGCTCAACACCGTCGAGGACGAGCTGTTCCGATTCGAGCGGATCCTCGAGGGCCAGGGCGAACTCGTCGGGTTGCTCGACGAGGTCTCCGTCGACCCGGCGCGGCGGATCGCGCTGCTCGACTCGCTGGTCGAGGGCAAGGTGACCGACACCACCCGCGCGCTCTTACGGCACGCCGTGGCCAGCCAGCGCAAACGCTCGATGGTGCTCGCCATCGACGATCTGCTCGAGAAGGCTGCGGCCCGCCAGCACCGGTCGGTGGCCAGGGTGATCTCTGCGACGCCACTGACCGACGCCCAGCAGCGCCGGCTCACCGACACCCTCTCCGACATGTACGGCCGGGCCATCAGCGTCCGGGCCGCCATCGACCCTGACGTGCGTGGCGGGCTGATCGTGCGGGTCGGGGACGAGGTCATCGACGGCAGCATCGCCACCCGTTTCGCCGTCGCCCGCACCGCACTCGCCGGATAGCACTCAACAGATAGAGGACACCTGCAATGGCCGAACTCACGATCTCCGCCGACGAGATTCGTAGTGCCCTCGAGAACTACGTCTCGTCGTACACGCCGGAAGCCTCCCGCGAAGAGGTCGGCATCGTCGCCGAGACCGGTGACGGCATCGCCCGCGTCGAGGGCCTGCCCAGCGCGATGGCCAACGAGCTGCTCGAGTTCGAGGGCGGCACGCTCGGCATCGCGCTCGACCTCGACGTGCGTGACATCGGCGTCGTCATCCTCGGCGATGCGAGCCAGATCCAGGAGGGCCAGGAGGTCAAGCGCACCGGCGAGATCCTCTCCGTCCCGGTCGGCGACGCGTACCTGGGCCGCGTGGTCGACCCGCTCGGCCACGCGATCGATGGACAGGGTGACATCGAGTCGAGCGAGCGCCGGGCTCTCGAGCTGCAGGCGCCCACCGTGGTCCAGCGGCAGGAGGTGCGCGAGCCGCTGCTGACCGGGATCAAGGCAATCGACGCGATGACCGCGATCGGGCGGGGCCAGCGCCAGCTGATCATCGGTGACCGGCAGACCGGGAAGACCACCGTCTGCCTGGACGCGATCATCAACCAGCGCGAGAACTGGAAGACCGGCGACCCGGCGAAACAGGTGCGCTGCATCTACGTCGCGATCGGCCAGAAGGGCTCGACGATCGCCGCCGCGCGCAACACTCTCGACGCGGCCGGCGCGATGGAGTACACGACCATCGTCGCGGCGCCCGCCTCCGACTCGGCGGGTTTCAAGTACCTCGCGCCCTACACCGGCTCGGCCATCGGCCAGCACTGGATGTACCAGGGCATGCACGTGCTCATCGTGTTCGACGACCTCACCAAACAGGCCGAGGCGTACCGCGCGGTGTCGCTGCTGCTGCGCCGCCCGCCGGGCCGCGAGGCCTACCCCGGGGACGTGTTCTATCTGCACAGCCGGCTGCTGGAGCGCTGCGCGAAGCTCTCCGACGACCTCGGCGGCGGGTCGATGACCGGCCTGCCGATCATCGAGACCAAGGGCAACGACGTCTCGGCCTACATCCCGACCAACGTCATCTCGATCACCGACGGTCAGTGCTTCCTGGAGACCGACCTGTTCAACGCCGGTGTACGACCGGCGATCAACGTCGGCATCTCGGTGTCGCGGGTCGGCGGCGCAGCCCAACCTCGGGCGATGCGCGCCGTCGCCGGACGGCTGCGGGTGGACCTTGCGCAGTACCGCGAGCTGGAGGCGTTCGCCGCGTTCGGCTCTGACCTGGACCGGGCCAGTCAGCAGCAACTGGCCCGCGGGAGCCGGCTCGTCGAGTTGCTCAAGCAACCGGCAGCCTCGCCGTTCCCGATCGGGCGGGAGATCACCTCGATCTGGGCCGGGACGTCCGGCCAACTCGACGACATCGACGTAGCGGACATCCGCCGGTTCGAGACCGAGCTGCTCGACTACATCCAGCACACCACGCCGGAGCTGTACGAGACGCTGGCCACCACCAAGAACTTCGACGACGACATGGCCTCGGACCTTGAACGCCACGTAACCGACTTCAAGAAGCAGTTCCAGCCCTCGTCGGCCGGCAAGTAAGCGAACGCAGGTACAGCTGATGGGAGCCGAACTTCGGGTCTACCGGCGGCGCATCCGCACCGTCGAGTCGACCAAGAAGATCACCAAGGCGATGGAGCTCATCGCCGCGTCGCGCATCGTGCGTGCCCAGGCGCGGATGAACAACGCCAAGCCCTACGCCGAGGAGATGCAGCACGCGCTGGCCCAACTCGGTCGCGACCGCACCCTCAAACACCCGATGCTCACCGGCGTCGAGAACCCGACGCGAGCCGGGATCCTGGTGATCACGAGCGACCGTGGGCTGGCCGGCGGGTACAACGCCAACGCGCTGCGGAGTGCGACCAACCTCGCCGGGCAACTGCGCGGCGAGGGCAAGGAGGTCGAGCGTTACGTCATCGGCCGCAAGGGTGTCGGGTTCTTCCGGTTCCGTCGCATCGACGTCGCCGGGTCCTGGACCGGGTTCTCCGAGCAGCCCAACTTCGCCGATGCCCGCAGCGCGACCGACGCGGTCGTCGCGGCGTTGAATGCGACGTCGGAGGGCCAGGTCGAGGGCGGTCCGCGCGAGGGCCAGCCCGGCATCGACGAGCTGTGGGTCGTCTATACGCGATTCGTCAACAGCGTGACCCAGACGGCCGAGGCGGTGCAGGTGTCCCCGGTCAAGGGAGCGAACGGCGACGGCGGCGAGGTCGAGGACACGAGCCCGGACGACGACTCCAACGTCTCCTACGAGTTCGAACCGGAGCCCGCGGCGTTGATCGCGGCGCTGCTGCCGCGCTACATCAGCTCACGCATCTTCTCCGCGTTGCTGGAGTCCGCGGCCTCGGAGTCGGCGGCCCGGCGACGAGCGATGAAGTCAGCGAGCGACAACGCCACCGAACTGATCAAGACCTACACCCGGTTGGCCAACCAAGCGCGCCAGGCGGAGATCACCCAGGAAATCAGCGAGATCGTCGGCGGCGCCGACGCCCTCGCGTCAGCAGGGAGCGAACAATGACCGCTGTCGAGGAAAAGCCGGACACCGTCACCGCTACGGGCCGGGTCGTGCGCGTGATCGGCCCCGTGGTCGACGTCGAGTTCGGCCGCGACACCATTCCCGAGCTCAACCAGGCACTCACGGTGGAGATCGAACTGGGTGAGCTGTCCAAGACCCTGACCCTCGAGGTCGCGCAGCACATCGGCGACGACATGGTGCGCGCGATCGCCCTGCAGCCGACCGACGGTCTGGTGCGCGGCACCGAGGTCACCGACACCGGTTCACCGATCACCGTGCCGGTCGGCGACGTCACCAAGGGCCACGTGTTCAACGCGCTGGGCAACCCGCTCGACGTCTCGCTCGACGAGCTTGAGATCACCGAGCGCTGGCCGATCCACCGCAACCCGCCGGCGTTCGACCAGCTCGAGTCCAAGACCGAGCCGTTCTGGACCGGCATCAAGGTCATCGACCTGCTGACGCCGTACGTGGTCGGCGGCAAGATCGGCCTCTTCGGCGGCGCCGGCGTCGGCAAGACGGTGCTGATCCAGGAGATGATCTACCGGGTCGCGGAGAACTTCGGCGGCGTGTCGGTGTTCGCCGGGGTGGGGGAGCGGACCCGCGAGGGCAACGACCTGATCGCGGAGATGACAGAGTCCGGCGTCATCGAGAAGACCGCGCTCGTGTTCGGCCAGATGGACGAGCCGCCGGGCACCCGGCTGCGGGTGGCGCTGTCGGCGCTGACGATGGCCGAGTACTTCCGTGACGTGCAGAAGCAGGACGTGCTGCTGTTCATCGACAACATCTTCCGGTTCACCCAGGCCGGTTCGGAGGTGTCGACGCTGCTCGGCCGGATGCCGTCGGCGGTGGGTTACCAGCCCACGCTCGCCGACGAGATGGGCCAGCTGCAGGAGCGGATCACGTCGACGCGCGGTCACTCGATCACCTCGATGCAGGCGATCTACGTGCCCGCCGACGACATCACCGACCCGGCGCCGCACACCACGTTCGCGCACCTGGACGCCACCACCACGCTCTCGCGGCCGGTTTCGGAAAAAGGCATCTACCCGGCAGTGGACCCGCTGGACTCCACGTCGCGCATCCTGGACGCGCAGTACATCGGCCAGGAGCACTACGACGTCGCGAACCGCACGAAGCAGATCCTGCAGCGGTACAAGGAGTTGCAGGACATCATCGCGATCCTCGGTATCGACGAGCTGTCCGAGGAGGACAAGGTCATCGTCGGCCGGGCGCGCCGCATCGAGCGGTTCCTGTCCCAGAACACCTTCGTGGCCGAGCAGTTCACCGGCATCCCCGGCTCGTTCGTGCCGGTGGAGGAGACGGTCGACGCGTTCAAGCGGCTCACCGCGGGCGAGTTCGACGAGTACCCGGAGCAGGCGTTCTTCATGTGTGGCGGCCTCGAGGACCTCGAGCGCAAGGCCAGTGAGCTGAAGAACTCGTAGTGAGCATCGCAGGCGCGCCAAGCGCCGAGGAACGGAGCGAGGCAGCGATGAGCGCTTGCGCGAAGAGCCAAAGGTAGGGGCATGCCCAACACGATGCACGTGGAGCTGGTCTCCATCGAGGCACCCATCTGGTCCGGCGCGGCCACCGCGGTCTTCGCCCGGACCGTGGCGGGCCAGCTCGGTGTGCTGCCCGGGCACGTTCCGCTGCTGGGTGCGCTGGAGCCGGGCTATGTCGTGCGCATCGATCAGGACAGCGGTGAGTCGCTGCGGGTCGCGGTGCACGGCGGATTCCTGTCGGTGCACAAGGAGGGCGTCTCGGTGCTCGCCGAGCAGGCCGAGGTGGCCGGCGACATCGACGTCGCCCGCGCCCGCGATGCCATGAACCGCAACCCCGCCGACGGGAACCCGGAAGAGCAGGCGGCCCACAACCGCGCGTTGGCGCGGTTGCGCGCCGCCGGCGAAGACGTCTGACCGTTTTGTCGCCGCGCCGTGCACACCGTCGACGTCATCCTGGTGTGCGTGGCGATCGCGCTGGTGCTGTTCGTCATCACGATCCTGGCCCGGCAGCGGTACATGCTGCGCGCGACCGGCGCGCTACCGCTCGCGGTGCAGCGCGGTAACCGGTGGCTCTACGGCATCGGGCGCTACATCGAGGACGAGCTGCGTTGGTATCGTGCGTTCGGCTTCGGCACCCGGCCCACTCGGGTGCTGCGCCGCGGCGAGGTCGAGGTGATCGGCCGCCGGGGGCCGTCGCCGGCCGACCGCGGCGCGCTGCCCTCGACCGCGGTGGTCGTCGAGTGCCGCACCGGCGGCGAGGTGCTGGTGCTGGCGATCGGCGAGAGCGCATACACCGGGTTCGTGTCGTGGCTGGAGTCCTCCGCGCCGCTGTGAGTCGGGGCTGACGCCGTCGGCGGCCCGGCTACTCGGGCAGGTTGACCGGCAAGCCCGGGGCGAGGCGACGCAGGGACGTGAAGGCCGGGACCAGGGCGCCGTAGAGCTCGGTGAACACCGGCTGCAGCGAGCGGTAGAGCTCCGCGCGGGCCGGGTCGGGGCGCACGACGTCGTCGATCTGCACCAGGTCGGCGGCGACGTCGATCGACTCGATCAGCCCCAGCGCCTGCATCGCGAGCAGCGCGGCGCCGAAGCTCGACCCCTCGTGGCTGCGCGGGAACTGCACCTCCATGTCGAGCGTGTCGGCCAGCATCTGGCGCCACAGCGGGCTGCGCGCGAAGCCGCCGGTGGCGCGGATCGCGTAGATCTCGTTGCCGGCGGCGCGCACCGAGCGCAGCACGAGCGCGAGCTGCTGGCACACGCCCTCCAGCGCCGCGCGGATCAGGTGCTCGCGGCGGTGCTCGCGGGTCAGCCCGACGTACGCCCCGCGCGGCAGCGAACTCCAGTGCGGCGCCCGCTCGCTGAGCAGGTACGGCAGCATGATCAGCCCGCCGCAGCCCGGCGGGCACCGATTCGGCCAGCGCCAGCAGTTCCTCGTGCGCGTCGGGGCCGAGGTCGGGCGCCAGCGAGTCGCCGGCCCACTGCAGCACCACGCCGCCGTTGTTGATCGCGCCGCCGATCGTCCAGTGGTCCGCGGTGAGCGCGTAGCAGAACACCCCGCCGTGCGGGTCCACGGCGGGCCGCCGCACCATCACCCGCATCGCGCCGCTGGTGCCGATCGAGCACGCCGCCACGCCGTGGCCGCACCGCGCCCAGCCCGAGGTTGGCCAGCGGCCCGTCGCCCGCTCCGAGGATCACCGCGGTGTCGGCCGGCACCCCGAGCGCAGCGGGGTCGACGAGCGGCGGCAGCCGGGTCGTGGTCGGCGCCAGCTCCGGCAGTTGCAACGCATCGACGCCGGCCACCTGCAGCGCCTCCGGATCCCACTGCACGGTGTGGATGTTCATCAGCCCGCTGCCCGAGGCCACCGAGTGGTCGGTGACCAGCGCGTCGCACAGCTTGCGGATCACGTAGTCCTTGATGCCCACCCAGTGCGCCACCCGGCCGAACAGCCTCGGCTCCTGCTCCCGGAACCAGACGAGCTTGGTCAGCGGCGACATCGGGTGGATCGGGGTGCCGGTGCGCCGGTGCAGCGCCAAGCCGATCGACGATGCGCGGATCCGCTCGGCCTGCGCACTGGCCCGCGAGTCGGCCCAGGTGATCGACGGGGTGAGCGGTTCGCCGTCGGGATCCAGGCCGATCAGGCTGTGCATCGCGGTGCTGAACGACAGCGCGACGACCTCGTCGGCCCGCGCTGCCACCGATCGGACGGTTTCGATGACCGCCGCGAGGATCGCCTCCGGGTCCTGCTCGGCGAAGCCGGGGTGCGGTTCGTCGAGCGGGTAGCCGACGGAGTGCACCGCCCCCGGCTGCGGACCCGCCTGCGGATCGAGCCGGTAGGCGACCGATTTCGTGCTGGTGGTGCCGATGTCGACACCGATGATGGTGGTCATCGCCGGATCAGACGAACGCGCTCAGCACCAGCACGCCGCCCAGCCCGCACACCGAGATGATGCACTCCATCAGCGTCCACGTCTTCAACGTCTGCCCGATGGAGGTGCCGAGATACTCCTTCACCAGCCAGAAACCGGCGTCGTTGACGTGCGAGAGGAACAGCGACCCGGACCCGACGGCCAGCACCATCAACGACACGTGGGTCGTGCTCAGGTCGGCCACCACCGGCGCGAGGATGCCCGACGCGGTGACGATCGCAACGGTGGCCGACCCGGTGGCGACCCGGATCAGCACCGCCACGAACCAGCCGAGCAGCAGCACGGAGACGCTGCTGCCCTCGATCCACTTCGCGATCACCTGCGCGATCCCGGTGTCGATGAGCACCTGCTTGAACCCGCCGCCGGCGCCGACGATGAACGTGACGCCGGCGATCGGCGCGAGCGAACTCGACAGCGAGGTCTCGATCGCGGCGCGGTTCATCTGGGCCGGCCGGCCCAGCAGCGCGATGCCGGCCAGCACCGCGATGGTCAACGCGATCAGCGGGGTGCCGATGAAGTCCAGGAACGCCTTGACGTGGCTGGTCGAGTCCTCCGCGACGATGTCGGCTACCGCGCGCATCAGCATCAGCACCACCGGCACCAGGATCGCGACCACTGCCGCGGCGAAGCTCGGCCGCAGTTTGGTGCGGGTCTGCGGCGGCTCGGTCTTCGTCAGGGTCGCTGTGCCGCCGCCCGACCCGGACGGGGCGTCGTCCTCGTCGTCGTACGCGGTCTGGAACAGCTCAGGCACCGCGACGTCGACCCACTTGGCCGCCAGCCGGCCGAACAGCGGCCCGGCAATGATGACGGTCGGGATCGCGACGACGACTCCGAGCGCGAGCGTCAGGCCGAGGTTCGCGTGGAACGCGGCGACCGCGACGAGCGGACCGGGATGCGGGGGCACCAGCCCGTGCATCACCGACAACCCGGCCAGGGTGGGGATCGCGATGAGCATCAGCGGCAGCCCGGAGCGGCGGGTCACCAGCACGATGACCGGCATCAGCAATACCAAGCCGATCTCGAAGAACATCGGCAACCCGACGATCGCACCGACCAGCGCCATCGCCCACGGCAGCACCCGTTGGCTCGACTTGCCGATGATCGTGTCGACGATCTGATCGGCCCCGCCGGAGTCGGCGAGCAGCTTGCCGAACATCGCGCCGAGGCCGATGAGCAGCCCGACGCTCGCGAAGGTGGCACCGGCACCGGTGCTGAAGCTGGTCACGGCGTCGTTGACGCCCTCGCCGGCGCCGATCCCCACTGCGATTGCGCCGATCGTCAGTGAAATGAACGGGTGCAGCTTGAGCCAGCTGATCAGGACGACGATCAGGGCTATGCCGATGATCGCCGCGGTGATCAGCTGACCGTCGCTGCCGGTGGGTTTCGGGGCGTCATCGGCGAGCAGTAACGGGTGCATCTTCGCCTCCTCGGTGCGGGTGTGAGACGAGAATGCCCGATTCGGTGCTATTTCACCGGGCGCCACCCGGCTGCCACAGCACATCGCCGCCGGGATTCGCGATCCGGCTCAGGATGAACAGCAGGTCCGAGAGCCGGTTGAGGTAGAGCAGCGCCTGCCGGTTGGTGCGCTCCGGGTCGATCTCGTACAGCGCCCAGGCGCTGCGCTCGGCGCGGCGGGCGAGCGTGCGGGCCTGGTGCAGTAGCGCTGCGCCCGGGGTGCCGCCCGGCAGGATGAAGCTCGCCAGCTTCGGCAACTCGGCGTTGAACTCGTCGCACCAACCCTCGAGCCGCTCGACGTAGAAATCCTCGACCCGCAGCGGCGGATAGGCGGGATCGGGGACGATCGGGGTGCACAGATCCGCCCCGAGGTCGAACAAGTCGTTCTGGACCGTCCTCAGGACCGTCGCGACCGGTTCCGGCAGGCCGCCGAGGGCCAGGGCGAGGCCCAGCGCGGCGTTCGCCTCGTCGCAGGCGGCGTACGCCTCGACCCGCGGATCGGTCTTGGGGACCCGCGACATGTCGCCCAGCGCCGTGGTGCCGTCGTCGCCGGTCTTGGTGTAGATGCGGGTCAGGTGCACGGCCATAGCCCGACCTTAGAACGTCCCCGGAGCCGGCCCGCACGCCGCTAGCCTGTCCGGGTGCAGGTTCTGAAGGTGACCGGCGGAGCTCGGTTGGCGGGCACCGTCGAGGTCGTCGGCGCCAAGAACAGTGTGCTCAAGCTGATGGCGGTCGCGCTCCTCGCGCCCGGCGACACGACGCTGGGGAATCTGCCGGCCATCTCCGACGTCGCGATCATGCGCAGCCTGCTCGAACGCCTCGGCTGCTCGGTGACCGAGACCACGCAGGGCGCCGTCGACCGGGTCGTGGTGGCCACGCCGGAGGTCCTGAACCCGGAGGCGCCCTACGAACTGGTGCGCAAGATCCGCGGCTCGATCTGTGTACTCGGCCCGCTGCTGGCCCGCACCGGCCGGGCGAAGGTGGCGCTGCCCGGCGGCGACGCGATCGGCTCGCGCCCGCTGGACATGCACATCGCCGGGCTGGAGCGGATGGGCGCGGAGATCCGCATCGAGCACGGTTACATCGTCGCCGAGGCGTCCGACCTGCGCGGCGCGAACATCTGGCTGGACTTCCCGAGCGTCGGCGCCACCGAGAACATCATGACCGCGGCGGTGCTCGCCAAGGGCACCACGGTGATCGACAACGCCGCCCGGGAGCCGGAGATCGTCGACCTGTGCCGGATGCTGGCGGCGATGGGTGCCCAGATCGACGGCATCGGTTCCTCGACGCTGGAGATCACCGGTGTCGAGGGGCTCGCTGCGACCAGTCACGACGCCGTCGCCGACCGGATCGTCGCCGGCACCTGGGCGATGGCCGCACTCGCCACCCGCGGCGACATCACGGTCCGCGGCGCCGACCCCCGCCACCTGGAGATCGCGCTGGACAAGGTCGCGCAGTCGGGGGCCGACGTCGAGGGGCTGGCCGACGGGTTCCGGGTGGCGATGGATCACCGGCCCAAGAGCTTCGACGTCGTCACGCTGCCCTACCCGGGCCTGGCCACCGACCTGCAGCCGCAGGCGATCGCCGCGCTGTCGGTGGCGCAGGGCACCGCGATGATCACCGAGAACCTGTTCGAGGCGCGGTTCATGTTCTGCGACGAGATCGCCCGCATGGGCGCCGACGTGCGCACCGACGGCCACCATGCGGTGGTGCGGGGGCGCGAGCGGCTGTCCGGCGCGCCGGTGCGCGCCACCGACATCCGCGCCGGCGTCGGCCTGGTGATCGCCGGCCTGGTGGCCGAAGGGGTCACCGAGGTGGCCGAGGTGCACCACATCGACCGCGGTTACGTGCGGTTCGAGGAGCAGTTGCGGGCCCTGGGCGCCCAGGTGGAGCGGGTCGAGTCAGCGAGCTTCGGCGGCTGACGGGTTGCCCTTCGCCGTCCCGGCCGCCGGCCGGTGCGAGCGTTCGTACCACCACCGGATTGCCGACAGCGCAGCGAAATACACGCCGCCCAGATAGAGCAGCACACGCACATAGTGCGGGTGGTCGGGGTAGGCGAAGGTGCCGGCCACGATCCCGCCGATCCACACCAGCGTGGCCACCGCGGTGAACGGGCGCATGAACCGCGCGCGGGCGATGTGCGGGAACGGGATGTTGGTCAGGCACAGCACCGACAGGATCAGGATGATCACCGCGCCGACGGCGGTGCGCGCCTCCATCAGGAACATCACCGGCGCCACCAGGTTCCACGCCGCCGGGAAGCCGCGGAACCAGTTGTCCTCGCTCATCATGTCCTTGCGCGCGAACCAGATCGCCGAGGTGAACACCATCACGCACAGCACCGCGATGCCCCAGTTGTCCTGCGGCACGACCTTGAACTCGTACATGAACGCGGCCGGGACGACCACGCAGGTGACGTAGTCGATGATCAGGTCGAGCAGGAAGCCGTCGATGAGGGGCACCCGGCGCTCGACCTCGAGCGCCCGGGCGATCGGGCCGTCGACGCCGTCGATGAGCAGGGTGACCAGCAACCAGATGATCGCGTAGTCGGGCCTGCCGACGAGGATGTCGCGCATCGCGAGCATCGCCGCCACGATGCCGAGCGTGGTGAACAGATGGACCAGCCAGGCATTCCGCCACTGCGCGGCGCTGCACTCGGCGCCGGACGGCCGGAACGGCGAACTCACACGTCAGACAGTAAGCGTTACCGAGGAGCCCGCAAAGTGGGCGCTCAGGGTCCTCAGCAGGCCGGTGAGCAATGCACTGCTGTGCTGCGCGAGGCCCGGCATTGCTCAGTGGCCTCCGAGCAGCAACTGGGCGGCGTCGGCGTCGGCGTGGAACACGAGCACGTCGTAGCCGCCGTCGCGCCGGCGCGACATCGACGAGCGGATGCCTGCCTCGCCCAGCAGCGCGCGCCGCTCCAGCGCCTCCTGCCGCGACAGCCGGGACCGCACGACGGTCAGCAGGCCGAGGTTCGCCGCCGTCGCGTCGACCGGCATGGTGGCCTGGCGCGGCCGCGAGGGGCGGAACACCCAGCGCAGGACGAGCCCGAGCAACAGCACGACGGCGACCGCGGTGAGGATGGCCCTGGGGTCGTTGCCCACGTGTCCATCATGCTCCGCCTGCCCACTCCTGAGAGCCCGCCGCGAGGTGCGCCCGCAGCCCCTTCTCGCCCGCGCGCATCATGTGGTCGTGATTGAGCCGCAGGAGGGGACGGACGAACCGGCTCGCGAGGTGCACGGCGCCGTGACCGACGGAGACGCGCTCGTCGAAGACCGCCCGTGCTCCGTCCCCGTCGGCGCTGATCGTCCATTGGCTGGTGCCGACGAGGTCCCCGGTCAGGGTGGCCCGCAACACGCCGGCCGCGGAGTCCGCTACCTCGCGCCGGATGACGAAGACCAGTTCGTAGGGCAGCATGCTGCGGCACCGCAGCTCGCCCGAGGTGGCGTCGATGCGCCGGGCGTCCTGCACCTGGGGCCACCAGCGCGGATAGCTCTCGACGTCGGCCAGCGCCGTGAAGACCTCGCCCGCCGGGGCGGGCAGCTGCCACTGCGTGTGGAACTCGTAGCCGCCGGTCATCCGGTGGTGCGCGCGACTTTGTACGGCGCCGCCTGCGCGATCGGTTTCACCACGACCAGGTCGACGTTCACGTGCGCGGGCCGGGTCACCACGAAGGCGATCACGTCGGCGACATCTTCTGCGCTCAGCGGCGCCTCGACGCCCTCGTACACCCTGGCGGCGCGCTCGGCGTCGCCACCGAAGCGCACCAGCGCGAACTCCTCGGTGGCCACCATGCCCGGCGCGACCTCGGAGACGCGCACCGGTCGTCCGTTGAGCTCGAGCCGCAGGGTCTCCATGAGGGCGCGGGCGCCGAACTTCGCGGCGCAATAGCCGGCGCCGCCCTCGTAGACGCCGTAGCCGGCGATCGAGCCGGTGAGCACGACGTGCCCGCCGCCGCGGTCTTCGAGCAGCGGCAGCAGCGCCTGCGTGACCCGCACGGTGCCCAGCACGTTCGTGTCGTACATGCGCTGCCAGTCGTCGAGGTCGGCCGACTCGACCGGGTCCATGCCGCGCGCCCCGCCGGCATTGTTGATCAGCACGCTGACGTCGGCGCCGTCGGCGTGCAATTGGCTCGCGAGCGCGCCGACGCTCTCGTCGTCGGTGACGTCCAGGGTCACCGGGGTGATGCGCGGATGGGAGGCGGCGAGGTCGAGCACCCGAGCGGTGCGCCGGGCGCCCGCCCAGACCTGATAGCCCTCAGCGGCGAGCCGGACGGCGGTGGCCGCGCCGATGCCGCTCGAGGCTCCGGTGACCACGGCGATGCCTCGGGATTCGCTCATGGCGCGATTGTGCACCCCAGGTGCTTCACGCGTCGCGGCCGCTTTTACCCGTGACGGGCGGATCGACCGACCACGGGAAGTCGATCCGGCGGTCGGTGCGCCGCCAGACGTACTCGCATTCCACGAGGCTGCGCGGTTTCTGGTACCCGACCGCGCACCGCACCTCGGTCACGTGCAGCGCGCAGAACTCCTGCACCAGCGTCGAGGGCGTAGCCGAGCGCCCGGCGACGAACAACCCGCCGCACGCGATGGCGAGCACGAGGTCGGGCCGCAAGCCGTCGCCGTGGACCGCACGTGCAAGCTCGCGACCTGCGATGCCGAACCGCTACCAGGTCATGGTCTGCCGGCCTGCCGTTGCCGGAGCTGCCACGATCGGCAGCCTGCCAGACCTGCGAGGTCGGCCACAGATGCCCTTGAAGATCGGGTGACCCCACGCGTGCGCGCCTACACTCCGGCAAAACCGGAGGTGCTCGAGATGCCTTACCCGACCGACGGCGAACACGACCGGCCCTGGCTGATGCGTACCTACGCCGGGCACTCCTCGGCGCACGAGTCGAACGCGCTCTACCGCCGGAATCTGGCCAAGGGCCAGACGGGCCTGTCCGTCGCGTTCGACCTGCCGACCCAGACCGGCTACGACCCGGACGCCGAACTCGCCCGCGGCGAGGTGGGCAAGGTTGGCGTGCCGATCTCCCACCTCGGCGACCTGCGCACCCTCTTCGACGCCATCCCGCTCGAGCAGATGAACACCTCGATGACGATCAATGCGCCGGCGATGTATCTGCTGGCGCTCTATCTGACGGTCGCCGACGAGCAGGACGCCGATCCGCGGCGGCTGACCGGCACCACGCAGAACGACATCGTGAAGGAGTACCTGTCGCGGGGCACCTACGTCTTCCCGCCCGGGCCGTCGCTGCGGCTGATCACCGACATGATCGCCTACACGGTCGCGAACGTCCCGAAGTGGAATCCGATCAACGTCTGCAGCTATCACCTGCAGGAGGCCGGCGCGACTCCGGTGCAGGAGGTCGCGTTCGCGCTGTGCACGGCGATCGCGGTGCTCGACGCGGTCCGCGACTCCGGCCAGGTGCCGACCGAGCGGTTCGGCGACGTCGTCGCGCGGATCTCCTTCTTCGTCAACGCCGGCGTGCGTTTCGTCGAGGAGATGTGCAAACTGCGGGCGTTCGGCCGGCTGTGGGACGAGATCACTCGCGAGCGCTACGGGGTGCAGGACGAACGGCAGCGCCGCTTCCGCTACGGCGTGCAGGTCAACTCGCTCGGGCTCACCGAGGCGCAACCGGAGAACAACGTCTACCGGATCCTGCTCGAGATGCTCGCCGTGACGATGTCGCGCGATGCGCGGGCTCGGGCGGTGCAGCTGCCGGCCTGGAACGAGGCGCTCGGCCTGCCGCGGCCGTGGGACCAGCAGTGGTCGTTGCGCATGCAGCAGGTGCTGGCCTTCGAGTCGGACCTGCTCGAGTACGACGACCTGTTCGCCGGATCGACCGTCGTCGAGGCGAAGGTGGCCGAGATCGCCGAAGGGGCGCACGCCGAGATCGAGCGCATCCTCGAGATGGGCGGCGCGGTGGCCGCCGTCGAGTCGGGATATCTGAAATCGGAATTGGTGTCGTCGCTGGCGTTGCGGCGCCGCCGGATGGAATCCGGCGAGGACGTCGTGGTGGGCGTCAACGCTTACACCGAAACCGAGCCCAACCCGCTCGCGGTCGGGCGACGGCGCCATCCTCACCGTGGATCCCGCGGTCGAGGAGACGGCCCGCGCCGCGATCGCGCAATGGCGGGCCGGGCGCGACGCCGCCGCCGTGGACGAGGCGCTCACCACGCTGCGCGACGCTGCGAAGACCGACGAGAACCTGATGTCCGCGTCACTGGCCTGTGCGCGCGCCGGCGTGACGGTCGGGGAGTGGGCTGGGGAGTTGCGTGCGGTGTTCGGCGAGTACCGTCCGCCGACCGGGGTGTCCGGCGCGAGCGGCGGAGGCCATGAGGCGTCGCTGTCGTCGGTGGCCGAACGGGTGCGTTCATCGGCGGCGGCCCTGGGCCGTCCGCCCAAGTTCCTGGTCGGCAAGCCCGGGCTGGACGGGCACTCCAACGGCGCCGAGCAGATCGCGGTGCGGGCCCGTGACGCCGGCTTCGAGGTCGATCTACTCCGGCATCCGGCTCACGCCCGCCCAGATCGTCGCGGCCGCGGTGCAGGAGGACGTCGACGTGGTGGGGCTGTCGGTGCTGTCCGGCTCGCACCTGTCGGTGGTGCCCGAGGTGGTTGCCGGCCTTCGGGCGGCCGGGCTCGACGACGTCCCGGTGATCGTCGGCGGGATCATTCCCGAGGCGGACGCGCCGCGGCTGCGCGAGGCCGGTGTGGCCCGGGTCTTCACCCCGAAGGACTTCGAGATCACCGAGGTCCTCGGGCAGATCGTCGACACCGTCGAGGCCGCGCGTTCCTGACCTCACGCCGCCCCCCACCGCCGGTCGGCCGCGCTCGCGCCGAAATGGCTATCGGGAGCGCGGACAACTCGCAGTGGGGCGGGCGGTAGCGTCGCGGGCTGTGCGTCTGGTCATCGCCCGCTGCAGCGTCGACTACGTGGGCAGGTTGACGGCCCATCTGCCGCCTGCCGTGCGCCTGCTGCTGGTCAAGGCGGACGGATCGGTGCTGGTGCACGCCGACGGCGGGTCGTACAAGCCGCTGAACTGGATGAGCCCGCCGTGTTCGCTGGTCGAGAGCGCGTCGACCTGGACGGTGACGAACAAGGCCGGGGAGCAGTTGGTCATCGCCCTCGAAGAGATCCTGCACGACTCGGTGCACGACCTCGGCGTGGATCCCGGGCTGGTCAAGGACGGCGTGGAGGCGCACCTGCAGAAGCTGCTGGCCGAGCAGATCGACACCCTCGGCGCCGGCTACCGCCTCGTCCGGCGCGAGTACCCGACGCCGATCGGGCCGGTGGACATCCTGGCCCGCGACCCGGCCGGGACCGCAGTCGCCGTCGAGATCAAGCGCCGCGGCGAGATCGACGGCGTCGAGCAGCTGACCCGCTACCTCGACCTGCTCAACCGCGACCCCCTGCTCGCCCCGGTTCGGGGCGTCTTCGCGGCGCAGGAGATCAAGCCGCAGGCGCGCACGCTCGCCCGGGACCGCGGCATCCGCTGCGTGGTGCTCGACTACGACGCGCTGCGCGGGGCCGACGATCCGTCGCAGCGCCTGTTCTGACACCTCCCGACCCCGCGTCGTCCGTGCGACATGCCGTTGTGACGCACGCCGGACGCGTACAACTCGGCGCGGATCGGCGGCTGGAGCCGACTAAGGTCCCAGCACATGGCACGGGATATCCAGCGGATCGGCGTCATCGGGCTCGGCACGATGGGCGCGGGCATCGCCGAGGTGTGCGCCCGCAGCGGCGTGCAGGTAGTCGCGGTCGAGACCGACGAGGCCGCGCTCGCGCGCGGCCGCGCGCACGTCGAGGGCTCCACCGGCCGCGCCGTCGACCGCGGCAAGCTGCGCGCCGAGGACGCAGCAGGCGCTGCTGGACCGGATCACCTTCGGCACCGACCTCGGCGCGCTCAGCGAGGTCGACCTCGTGGTGGAGGCGGTGCCGGAGCAGCTCGATCTCAAGCGGGCGATCTTCGGCGAGCTCGACAGCATCTGCAAGCCGGACACGATCCTGGCCACCAACACCTCCTCGCTGTCGATCACCGAGATCGCGGTGGCCACCGGCCGTCCGGGCAAGGTGGTCGGGCTGCACTTCTTCAACCCGGCGCCGGTGATGAAGCTGGTCGAGGTGGTGCGCACCGTCGTCACCGAGCCCGACGTCGTCGAGGACGTCGAGGCGTTCGCGCAGCGGCTCGGGCAAGATCGACGTCACCATCGGCGACCGGGCCGGGTTCATCGCCAACGCGCTGCTGTTCGGCTACCTCAACCACGCGGTCGCGCTCTACGAGTCGCGCTACGCCACCCGCGAGGACATCGACGCCGCGATGAAGCTCGGCTGCGGGCTGCCGATGGGTCCGCTCGCGCTCCTCGACCTGATCGGCCTCGACACCGCCTACGAGATCCTCGTGACGATGTACGAGCAGTCGCGCGACCGCCTGCACGCGCCGCAGCCGATCTTCAAGCAGATGATGACTGCGGGCCTGCTGGGCCGCAAGTCCGGGCGCGGCTTCTACACCTACGAGGCCGCCGACTCGCCGGTCGTGGTGCCCGACGCGCTCACCCCGGCGGCCCGCAGCGACGATCGTCGAGGGCCGCGAGGTGCACTCGGTCGGGGTGGTCGGCTCCGGGACGATGGCCACCGGCATCGTCGAGGTGTTCGCCAAGGCCGGCTTCGACGTGACGGTCGTGCGCGCGCTCGGCGGAAAAGGCCGAGAAGGTGGTCGCCGCCGTGACCCGGTCGCTGGACAAGGCGCGTGGGCCGCGGCAAGCTCGGCGAGTCCGACCGCGACGCCGCGCTGCGCCGCATCACCGCGTCGACCTCGCTCGACGACCTCGCGTCCGTGCAACTCGTCGTCGAGGCGGTCGTCGAGGAGCTCAGCGTCAAGCAGGCGTTGTTCGCCAACCTCGACGAAATCTGCGCGCCGGGCGCCGTGCTCGCCACGACGACATCCTCGCTGCCGGTGATCGAGTGCGCGGTGGCCACCTCACGGCCCGGCGACGTGGTCGGCATGCACTTCTTCAACCCGGCGCCGGTGATGCGGCTGGTGGAGGTCGTCTCCACGATCGCGACGGCGCCGGACGTGCAGGCCACCGCGCTCGACGTCTGCGCGAAGGTCGGCAAGCACGCGGTGCGCTGCGGCGACCGCGCCGGGTTCATCGTCAACGCGCTGCTGTTCCCGTACCTCAACGACGCGGTGAAGATGCTCGAGGCGCACTATGCGACCGCCGACGACATCGACTCGGCGATGAAGGTCGGCTGCGGCTACCCGATGGGCCCGTTCGAGCTGCTCGACGTCGTGGGCAACGACGTGTCGCTGGCCATCGAGCGTCAGCTGTTCCAGGAGTTCCGCGAGCCCGGCTTCGCGCCCGCGCCGCTGCTGGAGCACCTGGTCACCGCGGGCCGGCTGGGCCGCAAGACCGGCAAGGGGTTCCGCGACTACGTCTGACCCGCGCACTGACCCGCGCCTGACCCGCGTCGGGGGTCGCCCGCACCGGCCGGCGAAGGTAAGCTTCCCGGCCACCGGATCGCCGGGCGACGTCTCACGATGCGAGACGTCGGGCCCGCCGAGCACGACTCCGTGCAACGAGTTGACCAGATTCTGGCGCCGATCCTTGGTCAGCTCGTTGCAAGAGTCGTGTTCGGGGTGAGCCGGTTCGGGGTGAGCCGGCGTCGGCGGGCGCGCCCAGGGGCGCGGGGGCTCCGGCGCCGTCGGGCGCGGTCGAGTCCGCTTCCGCCGCGCCGGCCGGGGTCCGGGCCGGCGCCTCGGCCGTCGTCGCGGCCGCCGGCGCCGGCAGGCGTCTCGGCCGCCCGCGCCGGGCGGCGTCTCGGCCGCCGCGCCGCCCGGCGTCTCAGCCGCCCCGCCGGCTCCGGCTATCTCGGCCGCCGTCTCGCCCGGCGTCTCAGCCGCCGCGTCTCGGCAGCTCCCTCGATCGACGCCGGTGGATCGTCGGCGACGGGTCCCGGACCGGGCTTCGGGCGGTCGGCCTCGAGCATCGTCAGCGTGTCCCCCTCCGGCAGTTCGGGCTGCATTGGGGTCGCGGCGAGCGACTCGGCCAGGGCGACCCGCAGCCGCCCGTGCAGCGCATCAGCTGCGCGTGAGTTCGTCGCGGTGGGCGTGCAGGCGCCGCACCTCGGTCGGCTGGCATCGGCCGATCAGCTGCCGCGCCGTGGCCTTCGCGTCGGCGATCGCTGGCGGCTCGCGGCCGCGTCGGCGGCTGCCTTCTGTCTCGGCCTGCTCCTTGTTCGCGCGCGGCTGCCGCCGTCCGACGCGTCCTGGGTGATCTCGAAGTCCTCGTTGGCCTTCGCCCGCGCCGCGTCGGCCTCCTCGTCGAGCCGGGTGCGCTCGGCGCAGCCGCTTCCTGCTCGAGGCGGGTGCGCTCGGCGCTCGATTCGTGGTCGAGGCGGGTGCGCAGTTCCTCGGCCTCGGACCAGAGCGGTCCTCGTCGGCCCGGGTGCGCGTCGTCCGACTCCTCCAGCGCGGCTCAGCACCTCGGCGCGGTGGGCCTCGGCCTCGGCGATGCGGCGGCGGAAGGTCTCGTCGGCCGCTGCCTTGCGCTCGGTGGCCTCCTCGACCAGTCGCCCGCCTCCGCGCCGGCGGCCGCCCGGGTCCGGGCGGCGCTGTCGGCGGCGTCGTTGCGGACCTGTTCGGCCTGCGCCTCGGCGTCCTGGCGCACCTTGGCGGCCGTCGGTCTTCGCGGCGTCGAGCAGGTGCTTGCACCCGCTCGTCGACGTTCTCGGTGGTGAGCCGGCTCGGTGGCCGCGCGCAGCTGGCGCCGCAGGGACTCGATCTGGGCCTGCGCACTCGCGAGCTGAGCGGCGAGATCCGCGCTGCGGGCGGTCGCGTCGTCGCGCTCGGCGCCGAGCGCGCGCAACTCGTCGTCGATCCGGCGCGACGTCGCGATCGACCTGGGCCCGGTCGTAACCACGCATAGCGGTATCGAACCCGCGGCTCATCTCGTAGAGCGGCAGGATTTCGGGAGACGGCTCGCTCATGGGCCCATGCTTCCACTCACGGCGCGATTGTCCCAAGTCGGTGCCGGGAACTCCCCGAGGGCTAACGGCTCGCGGAACCGGTTGATCGCCTCGAGGTGGCGCGCCGCGCAGTTGCGGGTCGCGCACGCCCAGCCCCTCCTCAGGCGCGAGGCACAGCACGCCGACCTTGCCCTGGTGGGCGTTGCGGTGCACGTCGTAGGCGGCCTGCCCGGTGTCGCCGAGGGCGTAGACCTTGGACAGCGTCGGGTGGATCGCGCCCTTCGCGATCAGCCGGTTGGCCTCCCATGACTCGCGGTAGTTGGCGAAATGCGAGCCGACGATGCGCTTGAGGGTCATCCACAGGTAGCGGTTGTCGTACTCGTGCCAGTACCCCGACGTCGAGGCGCAGGTGACGATCGTGCCGCCGCGTTTGGTGACGTAGACCGACGCGCCGAAGGTCTCGCGGCCCGGGTGCTCGAAGACGATGTCCGGGTCGTCGCCTCCGGTCAGCTCGCGGATCCGCGCGCCGAACCGTTTCCACTCGGCCGGCTGCTGCTGACCGTCGCGCCAGAACTCGTAGCCCTCGGCGGTGCGGTCGATGACCAGCTCGGCGCCCATGGCGCGGCAGATCTCGGCCTTCTCCGGCGAGGAGACGACGCACACCGGGGTCGCGCCGCCGTTGAGCGCGTACTGCGTCGCATAGCCGCCCAGACCGCCCGACGCGCCCCAGATCGAGCACCGTGTCGCCCTGCTTCATCGCCGCGCCGTGGTGGCTGACCAGCTGCCGGTACGCCGTGGAGTTGACCAGCCCGGGCGCGGCGGCCTCCTCCCAGGTCAGGTGCGCGGGCTTGGGCATGAGCTGGTTGGACTTCACCAGCGCCAGCTGCGCGAGGCCGCCGAAGTTGGTCTCGAAGCCCCAGATCCGTTGCTGCGGGTCCATCATGGTGTCGTCGTGGCCCTGCGGGTCCTCCAGCTCGACGGACAGGCAGTGCGCCACGACCTCGTCGCCCGCGCGCCACTTCGTCACACCCGGGCCGACCCGCAGGACCACGCCGGCGAGGTCGGAGCCGACGACATGGTAGGGCTGGTCGTGCTTGGCAGCGAGTGGGGAACTGCGGCCGTACCTGCGCAGGAACGAGAAGGTCGACACCGGTTCGAAGATCGACGTCCAGACGGTGTTGTAGTTGATCGCGCTCGCCATGACGGCGACGATCGCCTCGCCCGGTCCGAGCTCGGGCGTGGGCACCTCCTGCAGCTGCAGGCTCTTGCGCGGGTCCTTGTCACGCGGTCGCCATGCCCTCGAACATGTCGACCTCGTCGGCCCGCACGACGACGCCTTCGTAGCTGTCGGGCACCGGGAGTTCGGCGACGGCGGCCAGGTCGTCGTTCAGGATGGCGGTGCGGATCTCGTCCACGGGGTCATTCCCTTCGGGCGGGGTCTGCCAGCGAGTTACCGAACAGTAACAAGCTCAGTGGCCGCCGTCAGCTGCCGGTTCGACCAGTTCCACGAGCACGCCCCCGGCGTCCTTGGGGTGCACGAAGTTCACCCGGCTGTGCGACGTGCCGCGGCGGGGGGCGTCGTAGAGCAGCCGCATCCCGCGCTCGCGCAGCGTCGCCGACACCGCCTCGATGTCCTCGACGGTGTAGGCCACCTGTTGCACGCCCGGGCCGCTGCGGTCGATGAACTTGGCGATCGTCGACTCCGGTGACAGCGGGGCGAGCAGCTGGATTCGGGTCGCGCCGTCGCCCACGGTCAGCATGGCCTCGCGCACGCCCTGTTCCTCGTTGGTCTCCTCGTGCACGCTGCGACCCCGAAGGTGTCGCGGTAGAAGGCGATCGCGGCGTCCAGATCGGGCACGGCGATGCCGACGTGGTCGATCTTCGTGAAGAGGGCGGGCATTGAGCCATGGTGGCGACCACAACCGTTTGCGGGCATCTCGTCGTGCCGGACTTCACACCGTCGCGAGTGCCCGGATGGATAAGGTGAACCGCCTACACCGAGGAGGACTGCCATGGCCGGATCGGTCATCGTCGCCGGCGCCCGCACCCCGATGGGTCGGCTGCTCGGCTCGCTCAAGGACTTCAGCGGCGCCGACCTCGGCGGCGTCGCCATCAAGGCCGCGCTGGAGCGCGCGGGCGTCGCCCCGGACCAGGTGCAGTACGTGATCATGGGTCAGGTGCTGTTGGCCGGCGCCGGGCAGATCCCGGCGCGCCAGGCCGCGCACAAGGCCGGGATCCCGCTCGACGTCCCGTCGATCACCATCAACAAGGTCTGCCTGTCCGGCCTGGACGCCATCGCGCTGGCCGACCAGCTCATCCGCGCCGGCGAGTTCGACATCATCGTCGCGGGCGGTCAGGAGTCGATGACCAACGCGCCACACCTGCTGCCCAAGTCGCGCAGCGGGTACAAGTACGGCTCGGTCGAGATGCTCGACGCGATGGCCTACGACGGGCTGACCGACATCTTCGAGCACATCCCGATGGGCGAGTCGACCGACAACGTCAACAAGAAGCTGCGGCTCACCCGTGAGGAGCAGGACGAGTTCGCCGCCCGCTCGCACCAGCGCGCCGCGATCGCACAGAAGAACGGCGTGTTCGACGACGAGATCACGCCGGTGTCGATCCCGCAGCGCAAGGGCGAGCCCATCGAGTTCCGCGAGGACGAGGGCATCCGCGGCGACACCACCGTCGAGGGGCTGGCCAAGCTGCGGCCGGCGTTCACCAAGGACGGCACGATCACCGCGGGCACGTCCTCGCAGATCTCCGACGGCGCCTGCGCGGTCGTTGTGATGAGCAAGGCGAAGGCCGAGGAGCTCGGCCTCGGTCTGGCTGGCCGAGATCGGCGCGCACGGCAACGTCGCGGGCCCGGACAATTCGCTGCACTCACAGCCGTCGAACGCGATCCTGGCCGCCCTGCGCAAGGGGGGCCTGTCCGTCGACGACCTCGACCTGATCGAGATCAACGAGGCGTTCGCCGCGGTCGGGATCCAGTCGATAAAGGACCTCGGCGTCGTCCGCGGACAAGGTCAACGTCAACGGCGGCGCGATCGCGCTCGGGCACCCGATCGGCATGTCCGGCGCACGGCTGGCGCTCACCCTTGCCTACGAGCTCAGGCGGCGCGGCGGCGGCACCGGCGCCGCCGCGCTGTGCGGCGGCGGCGGCCAGGGCGACGCGCTGATCCTGCACGTCCCCGCGGCATAGACACCCCCACGAAACCGCGCCGCAAACGCTCCACGATTCCGCGGGGACCCGGACTGTGCGCAACTCTCGCTCGAACCAGGACGTCGCCGATCTGGTCGCCCGCACCCGGGCGGGGGAGACCCGGGCGGTCGCCCGGCTGATCTCGCTGGTGGAGAACGACTCGCCGGCGCTGCGCGACGTCGCTGCCGCGCTGGCCGCCGCTACGGCGGGCACGCGCAGGTGGTCGGGCTCACCGGCTCGCCCGGGGTCGGCAAGTCGACGACCACCATCCGCGCTCGTGGCGACGCTGCGGGCGATGGGCCGGCGGGTCGGGGTGCTCGCGGTCGACCCGTCGTCGCCGTTCTCCGGCGGCGCGCTGCTCGGTGACCGGGTCCGCATGCAGGAGCACGCCACCGACGACGGCGTGTTCATCCGCTCGATGGCCTCGCGCGGGCAGCTGGGCGGGCTGTCCGCGGCGGTGCCGCAGGCGCTGCGGGTGCATGGACGCCGCGTGCTTCGACGTCGTCCTGGTCGAGACCGTCGGGGTCGGTCAGGCCGAGGTCGAGATCGCCTCGCTGGCTGACACCACGCTGCTCGTGCTCGCGCCCGGGTATGGGCGACGGCATCCAGGCCGCGAAGGCCGGGATCATCGAGATCGCCGACGTCTTCGTGGTGAACAAGGCCGATCGCGACGGCGCGGACCAGGTGGTGCGCGACCTGCGCAACATGCAGGGTCTCGGTGGCCGGCACTCGGTGGCCGGCGCCTGGCGGCCCCCGATCGTCAAGACGGTCGCGTCGCGGGCCGAGGGGATCGACGAGGTGCTCGCGGCGATCGACAAGCACCGCGCCTGGCTGGCGGCCCACGGCGAGGACGAACGACGCCGGCGCGCTCGCGCCGCCACCGAGATCGAGGCGATCGCGTTGGGCGCCGTGCGCAAGCGCTTCGCGCAGGTACACGGCTCCGCGGCACTGGACGACGCCGCGGCCCGCGTGGTGGCCGGCAAGACCGATCCGTTCAGCGCCGCCGACGAACTCGTCGCCGCCCTCTGACCCCGACCCCCCGCGCGTTGTCCGTGCTGCGCGACGTCATGTCCACATGCCGCGCGGACAACTTCGGGACGGGAACCGCGTCAGGCGATCAGGCCGTCGATGAAGTCGCGGGCGAGGGCGGCGGTGCGCTCGCGGTACTCGAACTGGGGCACGTGGCCACAGTCGTTCAGCACGATCGAGCATGCGTCGGGTAGCGCCTGCGCGACGAACCGCCCGAAGCCGGGGGGCACCAGCACGTCGCGGTCGCCCCACACGAACAGCGCCGGGGGCACGAGCGCCGGCAGCCGGTCCCAGAAACCGGTCTCGCCGAACGGCTCGTCCAGGTAGATGTGGCGCATCGCCGAGAAGATGGCGAGCCGGTTCGCGCGGTTCGTCACCACGCGCAGGAACTCGTCGATCGCCGCGTCGAACCAAGGATCCGGCAGCCGCGACGGCTCGGCGAACAGCCGGCGTACCGCGCGCAGCGCCATCCGGCGCGGGATCCGCATCGGCAGCGCGGCGAGCTCGTCGGGCACCAGCCGCACGAACGGCACCAGTTGGCGTAGCTTGCGAAACGCGACCGCAGGACACAGCAGCACCAACCCGCGTACGTCGAACGGCGAGTTGAGCGCCGCTTCCAGCGCGGTGCGCCCGCCCAGGCTGTTGCCGATCAGCACCGCCGGTTGATCGCACGTCTCGCGCAGGAAGGCCATCAGCCAGTCGCCCAGGTATCGTGGCGCGTGCGCGGCCCCGGTGGCCTGGGTGCCGCCGTGGCCGGGCAGGTCCGGTGCCAGCACCCGGAAGTCGCGGGCCAGCGCCGGGATCAGCGGCAGCATCGAAGCGTTCGTCGCCCCGAGCCCGTGCACCAGGACCACCGGCGGAGCATCCACCGGACCCGCCTCCAGGTAGAACGTCTCCAGCCCGGCCGCGAGCACCGACCGCGTGTACGTGCGGGCGTCGTCGGGCCCATCGCCGGGGAACATGCCGTCGAGCTGCAGCGCGAGCGCGAGGTCACCGCGCACGTTCAGGGCACCCTCGAGGAACGCGTGTACCCCCGACAGCCGACCGGACACCACGTCGGTCAGCACCGGCAGCGGCGCCTTCACCGTGGTGGTCGGCCGGGCCGGGCCGCCGCGGCGCGCGCTCGTCCGGCCGTTGTCGATGTCCACGGTCCAATTGGCCATCCCGCCCGCGGTGAACAGCAGCGTGGCGCTGCGATCGGCCAGCAACGGCGAGTAGATGCCGTGCAACCGCTCGCGCAGCAGCGGGAGCAAGTCGTTGTCCGGCACCGGCCGATCATGCCCAATTCTGCGCACGGTTTCTCGGCGAACCGCCGATTCAGGCAGTTTGTGCCGAGGTTTCCACCTCCAGCAGCGACGCCTCGTGCAGCGCCGCCTCGTACGCCTGCTGTCCGCCACGGATGCCGAACAACCGCTTGGCCAGCAGCAGGTAGAGCACGGCGGCGATGTTCACGACCAGCACAACGATCTTGAGCCAGGTGACATTCTCGGTGAGCTCGTAGACCTCCAGCGGGATGAACAGCGTGGTGCCGACGACCGCTACGTACTCGCCCCAGCGCTTCAGCGACCACAACCCGACGCCTTCGGCCACCTGGAGCAGGCCGTAGAGCAGGATGCCGAACGCGATGAGGTTCAGCGTCGACGGCTTCGCGTGCAGGACGTTCTCGATCGAGCGGATCGTCGCCGAGTCCGAGACGTTGAAGTGGACCTGCCGGAAGAACGGCCCGAGTGAGCGCAGATCGCGTTCGAAGAGCTCCTGCAGGCTGACCTGAGTGCTGCGCAGCCGCCACACGCCGACCGCCAGCAGGATCAGGATGAGCCCGCGCACCCAGCGTTCCACGGCCAGCGCCCGCAGGATGAACGCGCTGCGCAATGCCTTGCCCCGCAACAACACCGGCGCATTCTCGGCCGGTCCGCGGCCGTGCGGGTCGCCGAGCACGTACGTGCCGCACCGCAGGCAGCGCCACGCGTCGCCGAGCGGCGTGTCGGCCTCGAGCCGCGCCCGGTACTGCGGCTCGCTCGGTGCGTACGTCACGTGATCCTTGCGCGCGCAGGTGCGCAGGTTCCAGTCCATGGGCAGATTCCTACCCGCTCGCTGTCGATCCGGCAGGATCACATTCGTCGGGACCACGGTGGCCCGAACGGCGGGCCCGATGGCTAAGGAGCCAACCATGTCCGAGTTCTTGATCCTGATCTACGACGGCACGTCGTGGGAGAACGCGAACGAGCACGAGGCCGCCCGCATCACCGCCGGCCACATGAAATTCGCAGAGCACAACGGCGCGGTGATGCGCGGCGGCAACGCGCTCCAGCCCGCATCGACAGCGACGACCGTCGCCCCGGACGGCGCCGGCGGCTTCACCGTCACCGACGGGCCGTTCGCCGAGACCAAGGAGGCGCTCGGCGGCTACTACCTGATCGAGGCGCCGACCTCGACGAGGCGATCGCGCTCGCCAAGCAGGTCCCGGTGTCGGTCGGCGGCGTCGAGGTCCGGCCGGTCATGGTGTATCGAACGCTGAGCCGAGGCATCGGCCCGCAGCGCGGTCGCCGCCGCGGTCGCGGACGCGCACCGTCGCGAGTGGGGCTTCGTGCTCGCCGCGACGGTGCGCGTCACCCGCGACCTCGACCTCGCCGAGGAGTGCGTGCAGGACGCCTACGCCCAGGCGCTGCGGACCTGGGGTGCAGCGCGGCATCCCGCGACCGGCCGGGCGCGTGGCTGACGACCGTCGCGCGCAACCGGGCGCTGGACCTGCTGCGCCGCGAGCGACCAGGCTGCGCAGCTGCTGCCGCTGCGTCGATGCGAGGACGACGCGCCGGGCCCGAGCCGGACTGAGCGACATCCCCGACGACCGGCTGCGGCTGATCTTCACCTGCTGCCACCCGGCGCTCGCGCCGCGAGGCGCAGGTCGCGCTGACGCTGCGGCTGCTCTGCGGGCTGACCACGGCCGAGGTGGCCCGCGCGTTCCTGGTCAGCGAGCCGACGATGGCGGCGCGGATCACCCGGGCCAAGAAGAAGATCGCGGCCGCGCGCATCCCGTACCGGGTGCCGTCGGCCGCACGAGCTGCCCGCGCGCATCGACGCCGTGCTCGACGTCGTGCACCTGCTCTTCACGACCGGGCACACCGCGCCGGTCGGCGACGACCTGCGTGCGCCGCGACCTGGTCGAGCGCGCTCGCTCGACCTGGCCCGGATGCTGCGCACGCTGCTGCCCGGCGACGCCGACGTCGCCGGCCTGCTCGCGCTGATCCTGCTGACCGACGCCCGGCGCGACACCCGCGTCGACCGCACCGGCGGCTGGTGCTGCTCGCCGAGCAGGACCGCTCCGCAGTGGGACGCGGCCGAGATCGACGAGGGCGCTCGCGCTGGTGCGCGAGGCGCTGCGACGCGCGGCCGCCGGGCCGCTACGCGCTGCAGGCCGCCATCGCCGCGGTGCACGCCGAGGCGCCGACCTGGGAGGCCACCGACTGGGCCGAGATCGTCGGCGCTCTACGACGTGCTGCTGCAGATCTGGCCGTCGCCGGTCGTGGCGCTGAACCGGGCCGTCGCGGTGGGCTTCGCCGACGGCCCGCAGGCCGGGCTGGCGCGCTCGACGCGCTGGCCGCCGAACCGCAGCTCGCCGGCTACGGCTACCTCGCGGCCGCCCGCGCCGACTTCCTGCGCCGCCTCGACCGCAGCGCCGACGCGCGGCTGGCGTACGAGGAGGCGCTGCTGCTGACCGAGAACGCGGTCGAGCGCCGTTTCCTGCTCGATCGGATTGCCACACTGGAGCGATGATCCGGGTGCAGCCGATGATGCCGGCCGACTGGCCACGGGTCCGCGACATCTACGCAGCGGGCATCGCCTCCGGCGACGCCACGTTCGAGCGCGAAGCGCCGGACTGGCCCGCGTGGAACGCGGCCGCACCTGCCCGACCACCGCTTCGTCGCCCGCGGACGACGACGTCTGGGCTGGGCCGCGGCGACGCCGGTGTCCGATCGTATGGTGTACGGAGGTGTCGTCGAGAGCAGCGTCTACGTCGATCCGGCGCCGCTCGTCGCGGCGCCGGCCGCGCGCTTGCTCGCCACGCTCGTCGAGTCGACCGAGGCCGCGGGCATCTGGACGATCCGGGCGGGCATCTTCCCCGAGAACGGGGCGAGCCTGGCCCTGCACGAAGCGCGTCGGGTTTCGCCGGGTGGGCGTGCACGAACGGATCGGCTGGCAGGACGGGCGGTGGCGCGATGTCGTGCTGCTCGAACGGCGCAGCACGGTGACGGGCGCGGATGACCCCCGATTCGGACCGGGCTGCTCCGCGCGGCCGGGTGCGTGTTCGCCGAGGACGAGGCGCAGCTGCTGCTGGAGGCGGCCGACACGCCGGCGCGGCTCGACGAGCTGGTCGAGCGGCGCTGCGCCGGCGAGCCGCTGGAGTACCTGCTCGGCTGGGTGTCGTTCCGGGGGCGGCGGATCGCGGTCGAGCCGGGGGTGTTCGTGCCGCGTCGGCGCACCGAATATCCTCGTCGAACTCGGCGGTCGGGTTCGCGCGCGCCGGCGATCGTCGTGGTCGATCTGTGCTGCGGCTGCGGCGCCATCGGTGCGGCGGTGGCCGCCGAGGTGCCCGGGGTCGAGCTGCACGCCGCCGACATCGATCCGGCGGCGGTGCGCTGCGCGCGGCGCAACGTGCGCCGGGCCGGGTGTACTCGGGCGACCTGTACGCAGCCGCTGCCCGGCCGCTGCGCGGCCGGGTGAACCTGTTGCTGGTCAACGCGCCTTACGTGCCGAGCGGTGCAGATCCGCGCTGCTGCCGCCCGAGGCGCGCGACCACGAGCCGCGACGCGCCTACGACGGCGGGACCGACGGGCTCGACGTGCACCGCAGGGTGAGCGCCGGAGGCGGCGCTGTGGCTGGCACCGGGCGGTCGGCTGCTGATCGAGGTGGGCACCGACCAGGTGCCGGCGGCAGCCACCCTGCTGGCGCAGCACGGGCTGAGACCCGCAGCTCGAGACCTGCGACGACCTCGCCGCCACCGTGGTGATCGGGACCGGCCGTGACGCTCGAGGTGTGGCATCTGGATGTCTTCGCGCGGCTGCCCGGCGGCGGCAACCCGTGCCCGATCGTGCTCGACGCCGCGTCGCTGCGCACCGAACAGATGCAGGCGATCGCCGCCCACTACGGCCAGGAGAGCGGCTTCCTCACCCATGACGACGGTGGATTGCGGCTGCGGTACTTCGTGCCGAGGCACGAGATGTCGATGTGTGTGCACGCCACCGTCGCCGCCATCACCGCGCTCGCCGCCGCGGGTCGGCTGCGCGCGAGCCCGCTCATCGTGCGCACCGGCTCCGGCGACTGCACGGTCGCCTACGCCGACGGCGAGGTCACCGTGGAGCAGCAGCCGCCTCACCTCGGCGTGCCGCTCGCCGTCGGTCCGGATGCCCTGGCCGCCACCGGTATCGAGCCCGAAGCGATCGACTCGACCAGGCCGCTGCAGGCCGTCAGCGTCTCGCGGCCGAAGCTGATCGTGCCGCTGCGGACCGCCGCCGCGGTGCACGCCGCGACGCCCGACCTCGCGGCGCTGTGGGAACTGTGCCGCGCTGCCGACGCCACCGGCGCGTACCTGTTCGCGCCGCACGACGACGGCCGTCCCGAGCACGTGGTGGCCCGCCAGTTCCCGGTCGATGCCGGCTTTCCCGAGGACCCCGCGACCGGCGTCGCCGCGGGTGCGCTGGCCGCCTATCTGGCCGCGCTCGCGGCCCGCCCGGCTGGCGCGCGATCGAGATCGACCAGGGCGACGCGATGGGGCGCCCAGCCGGCTGCGGGCGGGCGCCTTCGCCGACGCCAGCGGCGTGCGCCGCAGCCTGGTCACGGGCGCCGCGACGCTGCGCGAGGTGCAACGACTCGACCTGGACGTCCTCGGCCGAGATTGACGCAACCCCGGCACGGCCCCCGAGCCGCACGCTTGCACCGAGATGACCGGATCAGGGCCGAAATCCGGTCATCTGCGATGGCAATCGACGGATGTGTCCGCCAGGGGCCTTTGGCCCTTCCTGCGGCCGGCCGGTCAGCGGAACGCGTCCAGGCCGGTGAGCGCGCGCCCAGCACGAGCGTGTGCACCTCGTGCGTGCCCTCGTAGGTGTAGACGGTCTCCAGGTTCACCGCGTGCCGCAGCACCGGGTACTCGGTGGTGATCCGCTGCCGCCGAGGATCGAGCGGGCCTCGCGGCAGATCGCCAGCGCCGCCCGACGTTCGCGAACTTGCCGAAGCTCACCTGGTACGGCGTGATCCGGCCGGCGTCCTTGAGCTCGGCCGAGCCGGCGCGCGGTCAGCTGCGCCTGCTGCAGCGACACCGCGAGGTCGGCGAGCTTCTTCTGGGTCAGCTGAAAGCCCGCGATCGGCTTGCCGAACTGGGTCCGGCTGCCGGCGTAGTCGAGCGTCGACGGCGAGGGCGTCGCGGGCGGCGCCGGTCACGCCCCAGACGATGCCGAACCGCGCCTCGGTCAGGCAGCCGAGCGGGCCCTTCAGCCCGCGCGCGCCGGGCAGCATCGCCGAGGCGGGCACCCGGACCTCGTCGAGGATCAGCTCGCTGGTCACCGACGCGCGCAGCGAGATCTTGTGGTGCACGTCCTGGCGGGTGAAGCCGGGCGTGCCCTTCTCGACGCAGGAATCCGCGGATGCCGTCCTCGGTGCGGGCCCACACGACGGCGACGTCGGAGATCGACCCGTTGGTGATCCACATCTTGTTGCCGGTGAGGATCCAGTCGTCGCCGTCGCGCACCGCCCGGGTGCGCATCGAGCCGGGATCGGAGCCGGAGTCGGGCTCGGTCAGGCCGAAGCAGCCGATCAGCTCGCCGGCGGCCATGCCGGGCAGCCAGCGCTGCTTGTGCTCCTCGCTGCCGTAGGCGTGGATCGCGTACATCGCCAGCGAGCCCTGCACGCTCACCAGCGAGCGCAGCCCGGAGTCGACGGCCTCGATCTCCGCGCAGACCAGCCCGTACTGGGACGCCTTCGCGCCCTGGCAGCCGTAGCCGTCGCAGGTGCATGCCGAGCACGCCGAGCGCGCCGAACTCCTGGGCCAGGTCCCGCGCCGGCAGGGTGCCGTCCTCGAACCACTCGCGGATGTGCGGGCGCAGCCGGTCGTCGGCGAACTTGCGCACCGTGTCGCGCAGCAGCCGGTCGTCGCCGTCCAGGTCGTCGGCGAGGTCGAGCAGATCGAGTCGATCCAGAGCATCAGTCATGGCAGTGAAGTTACGCGCTGCGCAGGCGCCCAGCAGGCGCCGACTACCCTTTGCGCATGGCGCCAGCGCTGGGCTTCGACCCGATCGACCGGGCCGGGGACCTGTGGCAGCGCAACTGGCCGGACGAGGACGCCACGGTCTACGCCTCGATGCGGGCGGTTACCTCGATCATGCGGGCGCACCAGATCCTGATCGCCGAGCTCGACGCGATGCTGCGCCCTTACGGCATCACCTTCAGCCGCTTCGAAGCGCTCGTGCTGCTCAAGCATTCGCACGACGGCGCGCTGCCGCTGTCCAAGGTCGGTGAGCGACTGCAGGTGCACGCCACGTCTGTCACCAACGTCGATCGACCGCCTCGAGGCGGCGGGGCTGGTCCGCCGCGAGCCCAATCCGCGCGACGGGCGCGGCACGCTGGCCGTGATCACCGCCGAGGGCCGCGCGGTCGCCGACAAGGCGACCGCCGACCTCAACGCGGCGCGGTTCGGGCTCGCCGCGCTCGGCGAGGGCGACCTGGACGAGCTGTTCAGCGTCCTACGCACCGTGCGGGTGGCTGCCGGGGATTTCGCCGCTGCGCAATAGCGTGAACACGACGCCGATTCACGCGAGAGCGGAGTTCACATGTGGCACGACGTGTTCGCGCAACAGATCCCGTTCACCGAGAAGGTCCTCCGGACGGTGCTGGTGTATGCCCTGGTGGCGGTGCTGCTGCGCGCGTCCGGGAAGCGCAGCCTGGCCGGGCTGAACAGTCTCGACATCGTGGTGATGGTGCTGCTGTCCAACGTGGTGCAGAACGCCATCATCGGCAACGACCTGTCCTTCACCGGCGCGGCCATCGTGGCTCACCAGCCCTGGTGGTCGTCAACGCCGCGCTGAACCGGCTCGCGGTGCGCAGTGCCGCGTTCGCCCGCCTCTTCGACGGCGCCGAGACGACGGTGGTCGAGCACGGGCGCATCGACTGGGCCGCACTGCGCAAGCTCGGGATGCGCCGCGCCGAGCTCGACAACGCGGTGCGGGAGCAGAACGGCAACCACCTCGACGAAGTGGAAAGCGGCGCCCTGGAGCCCAGCGGGCACCTGCTGATCAACCCTGCGGTCGTCCGACAGGGGGCCACCAAGGCCGACGTCGACCTGCTCAGCGCCCAGCTCGCCCGCATCGAGTCGGCCCTCGCTGGCCGGTGAGCCGCGCCGAACTCACCTGGCGGATTACTAGGACGTCCTAGTAATCTGGCGCCATGGACGCCGGGACATCGCGGCGGGCCGCGCCCGCTGGCAGCAGCGCTACGACGCGTCGGCGAAGCGCGATCGCGACTACACGACGCTGTCCGGCGACGGAGGTCGAGCCGCTCTACGGCCCGACGCGGCGCCGACGACCGGTTCGAGCGCATCGGCTGGCCGGGGGAGTACCCGTTCACCCGCGGCATCCACGCCGACCGGCTACCGCGGCAAGCCGTGGACGATCCGCCAGTTCGCCGGGTTCGGCAACGCGAAGCAGACCAACGAGCGCTACAAGATGATCCTCGCCGAGGGCGGCGGCGGGCTGTCGGTCGCCTTCGACATGCCCACCCTGATGGGCCGCGACTCCGACGACGCGCGCTCGCTCGGCGAGGTCGGGCCACTGCGGCGTCGCGATCGACTCCGCCGCCGACATGGACGTGCTGTTCGACGGCATCGACCTCGCCGCGACGACCACCTCGATGACGATCTCCGGCCCGGCCGTGCCGGTCTTCTGCATGTACGTCGTCGCCGCCGAACGGCAGGGCGCGGACATCAGCCAAGCTGAACGGCACCCTGCAGACCGACATCTTCAAGGAGTACATCGCGCAGAAGGAGTGGATCTACCCGCCCGAGCCGCACCTGCGGCTGATCGGCGACCTGATGGAGTACGTCGGCACCGAAGTGCCGGCCTACAAGCCGCTGTCGGTGTCCGGCTACCACATCCGCGAGGCCGGTGCGACGGCCGCGCAGGAACTCGCGTTCACCCTCGCCGACGGCTTCGGCTACGTCGAACTCGGCCTGTCCCGCGGCCTGGACGTCGACACGTTCGCGCCCGGGCTGTCGTTCTTCTTCGACGCGCACATCGACTTCTTCGAGGAGATCGCGAAGTTCCGCGCGGCCCGGCGGATCTGGGCGCGCTGGATGCGCGACGTCTACGGCGCCAAGACCGACCGCGCGCAGTGGCTGCGGTTCCACACCCAGACGGCCGGCGTCTCGCTGACCGCGCAGCAGCCGGACAACAACATCGTCCGCACCGCCGTCGAGGCGCTGGCCGCGGTGCTCGGCGGCACCAACTCGCTGCACACCAACGCCCTCGACGAGGTGCTCGCGCTGCCGTCGGCGCAAGGCCGCGCAGATCGCGCTGCGCACCCAGCAGGTGATCGCCGAGGAGACCGGCGTGCTCAACGTCGCCGACCCGCTCGGCGGCTCCTGGTACGTCGAGGCGCTCACCGACCAGATCGAGGCCGAGGCCGAGCGATCTTCGCCCAGATCCGAGGATCTCGGCGACGGACGGCACGATCACGTCCGGCCTGCTGCGCGGCATCGAGGACGGCTGGTTCATCACCGAGATCGCCGACTCCGCGTTCGCCTACCAGGCTGGCGCTGGAGAAGGGCGACAAGCGGGTCGTCGGCGTCAACACGCTGACCGGCGACGTCGGCGACGAGCTGGAGATCCTGCGCGTGTCGCACGAGGTCGAGCTGGAGCAGCGCGCGGTGCGTCGAGCAGCGCCGGGTCACGCGCGACCAGGCCGCGGTCGACGCCGCGCTGGCAGCGGATGGTCGCCGACGCCACCGCCGACCGCAACACCGTGCCGCCGATGCTCGACGCCGTGCGCGCCGAGGCCACCCTCGGCGAGATCTGCAACGCGTTCAAGCCGCTGTGGGGCGAGTACCGGGAGCCCGCCCGCTTCTGACGCAGAACCTCGCCGATCGTCCACCTCGTCATTGCAGTGACGACGGAGGTGGCTCGATGCCGGGACAGGTGGCTGCACGCGCCGGGCTGTTCATGATCGCGACGCTGGTTACGGTTTCCGCAATCGCGGGGTGTGACGGGTCGAGTGACGGCGGGGGTACCGCGACCAGGGCGCAGCCGGCGGCGGCCGGTGGTGTCGCGGCGCCTCGCCCGCAGACCGACGTGGCGCAGCTGACGCTGAGCTCGGCGAAAATCCGCACCGCGGACCTGGCCGTGGCCGTCAGGCACGGTCGAGTCGGTCGCCTCGCGGGCGAACGCCGCCGGTGTGATCGCGATCCGTGCCGGCGGCGAGGTGGACGCCGACGACCGCACCTCGGGCGCTCGAGCATCCGCCGATCTCGTGCTGCGGGTGCCGCCACAACGGCTCACCGCCGTCCTCGCGCAACTGGCCGACCTCGGCAAGGAGCGCTCGCGCCATCTCGCCACCCAGGACGTCACCGCGAAGGTGGCCGACGTCTCCTCCCGGGTCGCCAGCGCCGAACGGGCGATCGCCCGGCTGCGTCAGCTCTACGCCCGCGCGGTCAAGGTGTCCGACATCGTGCAGATCGAGAGCGAGCTCTCGGCCCGGGAGAGCGACCTGGAGTCGCTGCAGGCCCAGCAGCGGGCCTTGGTCCGGGAGACCTCGACCGCGGTCATCACACTCTCGCTCGTCTCCGCGAGTGCCTCGCCGCCGCCGGTGCACCACCGCAGCGGGTTTCTCGGTGGCGTGCAGAACGGCTGGGACGCGTTCACCCACACGATGAGCGCGCTCGCCGCCGCGTGCGGCGCCGTGCTGCCGTTCGCGGCACTGCTGCTGGTGCTCAGTCTGGTCGGGCGGGTGCTGTGGACGCACCTGCGGCCGCGGTCACGAGGATCCGAAGGCCGCCAGGAACCGGTTGCGGAATGAGTCCATCGGCCAGACGGGCGCGTCCGGGCGCGGCCGCAGCCCGTCCTGCCAACCCCAGGAGGAGATGCGGTCCAGCACCGCCGGATCGTGCGCGACGACGGTGATCGGCACGTCGTGATCGGCGCCGTTCCCACTCACGATCGGCGCCGGCTGATGGTCGCCGAGCATGACCAGCACCAGGTTCGGATCTCGAAATGTGTGCAGGAAGGAGATCAGCGAGCTCAGCGAGTAGCGGATCGACGTGCCGTACGCCGCACGCACGGCGTTCGCGTCGCCCCACACCTGGGCGCGTGACTTGCCCTCCGCGGGCATATCGTCGTAGATCGAGCCGTCGCCCAGCTTGTTCCAGGCGACCAGGTGCGGCAGCGGCGTCCAGGGGGTGTGCGAGGACACCAGGTCGATCTCGGCCATCACCGGCGCGCGCGGGTGCGGGTCGAGTTCCAGGCTGCGGAACTTCGCGAGGGTGTACTGGTCGGGTATCGGCGCGTAGCTGAACTTCGGCCCCTGATAGCCGACGTTGTGCTGGTCGTAGATCTGCGCGTAGTGGTAGAACGACCTGCCTTCGGGCCAGGTCTGCCGGTTCGGCGGCACGTCGGCAACCGTGCGCCACCCGGCACGCCGGAACGCGTCGCTGAGCGTGAAGCGGTTGCTCGCCACCAGTTGGTCGTAGCGCTGCTGGCTGTCGACCCACAGCCCCGACTGGAAGGTCGAATGCGCCAGCCAGCTGATGCCACCGAACGTCGGCGAGCGCAGGAATGCGCTTCGAGAACCGAAACCTATCGACGTCGAGCGTTCGGGTGCCGGCGTCGAGCACGGCGTCGACCTGCGGTGAGAACGACGAGTCCTGCACCGCCACCCGCCCGTAGCTCTCGACGAAGGCGACGATCACGTCCTTGCCGCGCAGTCCGGTCAGCAGCTGCGCGGCGGGGATTTGCGCGGTCGGATCCGGCGCGGCGAGATCGTGCGAGAACACCTGCCGGTCGTGGATCGCCGCGCGCACGTCGTGCAACTGCTCGTAGGCGAGCCGGCTCGTGCTGCTCGACGCCACCGGCGCGCCGAACGACGCTGCGGCGAGCCACACGACCCCCAACACGCCGAGCACCCGCATCGTGCTCGCTCGGTGCTCGACCGACACCCGCGAGACCCGAAGCAGCGACAGCGGCACCAGCACCAGCATGCACACCACGAGCAGCACGGCCGCGATCTCGACGACCACGGTCCACACCGGACCCACCGAGTCGCGCAACAGCCCGGCCGCCGGGCCGAAGGTGCTCCAGTCGGTGACCGGGTTGAACGGCCGGTACAGCGTGGCGTAGAAGCCCATGTTCAGCACCTTCACGACGGCCAGCAGGCCGATGAGGGCGCCGACGACGATCGCCGCGATGCGGCGTACCCGGGCGGGCACGACCAGCGCCAGCGCGACGAGCAGAACGCCCTCGATCGGGATGCGCACGAACGCGCCGACGGTGAGGTCGTCGAGCTGGTCGGGAAGGACCAGCGCGAACCACGTGAAGGCGATCGCAAGCACTGTCAGCCCACGACGGACCCCGACCCGCCACCGGCCGGTGGGTTGCGGCTCGCTCATCCGACGCCGGCCCGCATGCGGTCCGGCAAGGCGCGCACGGCAGGGCGCGCGCGCCGCAGCCACCACGCCTGCCGGCCGAACGACTCGGCCAGCAACAGCAGCGCCGCGATCAGGGCGAGCGTGATCACCGCGGTCGGCAGGACGGCGGCGGCCGCGACGGTGAGAACCACGCCCTGGATCGCGGCGACCACCTTGCACCAGTGCCGCGGCGGGCTGGGCCGGCGCAGCCACGGCAGCGCGAGGCCGGCCGCGAGGAACGCGTAACGCGCGGCACCGATAGCGAGCACCCACCACCCGGCGAAACGCGCCACGTAGGCACTGAGCACGAGGATGAGCAGCGCGTCGACCTCCATGTCGAAGCGTGCCCCGAACGCCGACACCGAACCTGTGCGCCGCGCCACCTTCCCGTCCACGCCGTCTAGCAGGAGCGCGATCGCCGCGAGCGCGACGAGCACCCGGACGGCGGGCCGCTCTCCGACGAAGGCGTCGGCAACCAGCGCACCGACCGCGATGACCAGCGCAAGCCGAAACGAGGTCACGACGTTGGCCGGACCCATCAGCACCGGACGCGCGTCCACACCCATTAGACGGGCGTCCGGGCGGTACCGTTCACCTCTCGGCAAGACAGAAGGTTGGGGCCGGTGGGGCGTGACGCGCAGGCGTTTTGGGTGACGCGGCCCGGCGTCGGCGAGATCCGCCCGGTCGTGCTGCCCGAGCCGGGACCGGACGACGTCGTGGTCCGCACGCTGCGTACGCGCAGTCAGCCGCGGCACGGAGACGCTGGTGTTCGGCGGCCGGGTCCCGCTCGACCAGTACGCGATCATGCGCGCCCCGTTCCAGGACGGCGATTTCCCCGGCCCGGTCAAGTACGGCTACCTGAACGTCGGTGTGGTGGAGCAGGGCCCCGCGCCGGTGCTCGGGCGCACGGTGTTCTGTCTCTACCCGCACCAGAGCGCCTACGTCGTCCCGGCCGCCGCGGTCGCGGTCGTGCCCGACGCGGTGCCGCCCGCCCGGGCGGTGCTCGCCGGCACCGTCGAGACCGCCGTCAACGCGCTGTGGGACGGCGCGCCGCTGGTCGGGGACCGGGTGGCCGTGGTCGGCGCCGGGATGGTGGGCTGCTGCGTCGCCCGGCTGCTGGCCGGGGTGCCGGGCGCGCACGTGACCCTCGTCGACGTCGACCCCGCCCGCGCCGGGGTGGCCGCCGCTCTCGGGGTGTCCTTCGCTGCGCCTGACGACGCGCCGGGCGAGCGTGATCTCGTCGTCCACACCAGCGCGACCGCGGCCGGGCTGCAGCGCTCGCTCGACCTGCTCGTCGCCGAGGGCACGGTGCTCGACCTCAGTTGGTACGGCGACACCCCGGTGACGCTGTCGCTGGGCGGTGCCTTCCACTCCCAGCGGCTCGGCGTGCGCGCCAGCCAGGTGGGCCGGGTCGCGCCGGCGCGACGCTCGACCCGCTCGCTGCACGACCGGCTCGCGCTCGCCCTGGACCTGCTCGCCGATCCGGCATTCGACGTGCTGGTCACCGGCACCTCGCCGTTCGCGGACCTGCCGGACGTGATGGCCCGGCTCGCGTCCGGGCAGCTCGCGGCGCTGTGTCACACGATCTCCTACGACGAGGGGTGACGACGTTGCCTGGTGTCTTCAGCGTGACCGTCCGTGACCACATCATGATCGCGCACAGCTTCCGGGGCCCGGTCTTCGGGCCCGCGCAGCGGCTGCACGGCGCGACGTACGTGGTCGACGCAACCTTTCGCCGCGCCGAGCTGGACGAGGACAACATCGTCGTCGACATCGGCCTGGCCACCGAGCAGCTGCACGCGGTGCTGGCCGAGCTCACCTACCGCAACCTGGACGACGAACCGGATTTCGCCGGCGTGAACACCTCCACCGAGTGGTTGGCCCAGGTGATCGCCGACCGCCTCGCGGCGCGGGTGCACGACGGCTCGCTCGGCCGTGAGGCGCGGGGGCTGTCGGCTGTCGCGGTCACGCTGCACGAGTCGCACGTCGCGTGGGCGAGCTACGAACGCCCGCTCTGATCGGATGCCGCGCGGATCGGATGCCGCGGTGAGCGTGGTGCACGTCGTCCTCCCGGACGGGATCGACGATCCGGCCCGGCCGAGCGGCGGCAACGTCTATGACCGCCGGATGTGCGCAGGCCTGTCCGCGGCCGGATGGCTGGTGCGCGAGCATCCGGTGCCCGGAACCTGGCCGGCGGGTGACGCCGCCGCGCTGGAGCGGGTCGTGGCGGGGCTGCCCGACGGCGCGCTGGTGCTGGTCGACGCGCTGATCGGCTGCGCGGCGCCCGCGACGCTCGTACCGGCCGCGGCCCGGCTCGCGCTCGTCGTGCTGGTGCACATGCCGCTCGAGCAACCCGGCGAGCGAGAGGTGCTCGCCAGGGCGCGGGCGGTGCTGGTCACGAGCCGCTGGACGCGACAGTTGCTGCTGGATCGCTACGAATTGCACCCCGACCGGGTGCACGTCGCCACGCCGGGGGTCGACGCCGCGGCGCCGGCGCCCGGCACTTCCGGCGGCGGCGGACTGCTCTGTGTCGCGGCGGTCGCACCGCACAAGGGCCACGACCTGCTCGTCGACGCGCTTGCCGAGGTGGCCGGCCTGCCCTGGCGCTGCACGTGCGTCGGCTCGTTGGACCGGGACCCGGCCTTCGTCGCGTCCGTTGCTCGCCGGGTGCGTGAACTCGGTATGGCGGACCGGGTCTCGTTCACCGGGCCGTTGGCCGGCGATTCGCTCGATCGGGCATACGCGGGAGCCGACCTGCTGGTGCTCGCGTCGCGCGGCGAGACCTACGGCATGGTGGTGGCCGAGGCGCTCGCCCACGGCGTGCCGGTGCTGGCGCGCGCGGTCGGCGGCGTGGGCGAGGCGATGGGCGAAACCCCGGACGGCCGCCGCCCGGGTCTGCTGGTCGAGCCCGCCGCGTTCGGCGCCGCGTTGCGTGACTGGCTCACCGATCCGGCGCGGCGCGAAGCCTTGCGGGCGGCCGCGCGAGCGCGCCGCAGTTCCCTGCCCGGCTGGGCCGACACCGTGGCACGGATCAGCCGGGTACTCACCGCGGTGGGCCGGAACTGAACGACAACGGCCGCCGGGCGCGTATACGTCAGTAGGGACACGAACGGGAGGGCGGGACACGTGCACGGCAACGCCTGGCGGATTGCGCGCCTCGTGGGCGGCGCGGCGATCCTGGCCGTGCTCGTGTGGCGGCTCGGGACCGGTCCGTTCCGCGTCGGCCTGGGCAGCGTCGACGTCGCGGCCGTGGCCGCGGCGGTGGCGATCGGGGCGGTGACCACGGTCGGCGCCGCCTGGCGGTGGCGTCTGGTGGCGCGCGGGCTCGGCGCCGCGCTGCCGCTGCACGCGGCGACCGCCGCCTACTACCGCGCCCAGTTCCTCAACACCGCGTTGCCGGGCGGGGTGCTCGGCGACGTGCACCGGGGGATCGACCACGGCCGGCATACCGGCGACGTCGGGCGCGGGCTTCGGGCGGTCGGCTGGGAGCGGGCGGCCGGGCAGTCGGTCCAGCTCGCGCTCGCGGTGCTCGTGCTCGTCGCGTTGCCGTCGCCGGTGCGCGCGGCGATGCCCGATGCGCTGGCGATCGGGGTGGCCGGCGCCGTGGGTGCCGTGCTCGCCGTGCGTTTCGTGTCCCGCCGCGGGTCGCGGCTGCTGCACGTCGCAGGCGCCGACCTGCGGGCCGCGCTGCTCACCGGTCACGCCTGGCCGGGCGTGGTGCTGGCCTCGGTCGTGGTCGTCACCGGGCACGTCGCGACGTTCGTGATCGCCGCGCGGGCGGTGGGTTCCACCGCGTCGGCGTCGCACCTGGTGCCGCTCGCGATGCTGGCTCTACTCGCCATGGCCGTGCCGCTCAACGTCGGTGGCTGGGGCCCGCGCGAGGGCGTCGCGGCGTGGGCCTTCGCGGCGGCCGGGATGGGCGCCGACCGCGGGGTCGCCGCCGCCACTGTTTACGGCGTGCTGGTCTTCGCCGCCTGCCTACCCGGCGCGGCCGTCCTGCTGCTGGCCGCCCTGCGCCGCCCGATGATCATGCACGCACCGTCGCCAGGGCGTGGGTCCGTGCTGGATCATGACGGGATGATGCCGGCCGGGAGCGGCGCACGTGGGTAAGCGGCCGTACACGCTGCTCAGTTGCAGCATGTCGATCGACGGATACCTCGACAGCGCGACCGTGAAGCGGTTGCCGCTGTCCAACGACGCCGACTTCGACCGTGTCGACGCCGTCCGCGCCACCTGCGACGCGATCATGGTCGGGGCGGCCACGGTGCGCAACGACAACCCACGGCTGCTGGTGCGAGCGCAGCGGCGTCGCGCCGACCGGCTGGCCCGCGGGCGGGCCCCGTCGCCGATCAAGGTCACGGTCACCGGTCACGGCCGGCTGGACGCGTGCGCGAACTTCTTCGCGATGGGCGAGACCGAGAAGGTGGTCTACTGCGCCAGCCCCGAGGTCGAGCGGGTGCGCGGGCGGCTCGGCGCGGTGGCGACGGTGGTGGACGGCGGCGAGCCGGTCGGGATGGGCCGCATCAGCGAGGATCTCTACGCGCGCGGGGTGCGCCGGCTGATGGTCGAGGGCGGCGGCACCGTGCACACCCAGTTCCTCACCGCCGACCTCGTCGACGAACTGCACCTCGTGGTCGCGCCGTTCTTCGTCGGGGACTCGCGGGCGCGCCGCTTCGTCGGCGACGGCCTGTTCCCGTGGAACTCGCGCCGGCGCGCGAGGTTGGCGGAGGCGCGTCAGATCGGCGACGTCGTGCTGCTGCGCTACGCGTTGTCCGACCGGTTCGACGTCGACTGATCACGGGCGTCCGAGCGCGCGGTAGGTCCAACCGTTGGCACGCCACAGTTCCGGGTCCAACGCGTTGCGACCGTCGACGATGCGCGGCACGCGCACGACGGCGGCGAGCTCGGCCGGGTCCATCTGCCGGAACTGCATCCATTCGGTGAGATGCAGTACGACATCGGCGTCGCGGGCCGCTGCCATCGTGCTGTCCGCGTAAGCGAGCGTCGGGAAATCCACCCGCGCGTTGTCCATGGCCTGCGGGTCGTAGACGCGCACGGCGGCGCCGGCCCGCTGGACCGCGAGTGCGACGTCGAGCGCGGGCGAGTCGCGGATGTCGTCGCTGTTGGGCTTGAATGCTGCGCCGAGCACCGCCACGCGCATGCCGGCGAGGCTGCCGTCGCACAGCTCGCGGGCGAGGTCGACCATCCGGGCCCGGCGTCGCAGGTTGATCGCGTCGATCTCCTTGAGGAACGACAACGCCTGATCGACACCCAGCTCACCGGCTCGGGCCATGAATGCGCGGATGTCCTTCGGCAGGCAGCCCCCGCCGAAGCCGAGTCCGGCGTGCAGGAACCGGCCGCCGATGCGGGCGTCGTGGGCGAGCGCGCCGGCCAGTTGGGTGACGTCGGCGCCGGTCACCTCGCAGACCTCGGCCATGGCGTTGATGAAGGAGATCTTGGTGGCGAGGAAGGAGTTCGCCGCCACCTTGACGAGCTCGGCTGTCGCGAAGTCGGTGACGACGAGCGGGGTGCCGGTCTCGAGGATCGGCTCGTACACCTCGAGCATCACCTTCGTCGCCCGGTCCGAGTCACCGCCGAGCACGATGCGGTCCGGGCGCAGCGTGTCCTCCACGGCGAACCCCTCACGCAAGAACTCCGGGTTCCACACGAGCTCGCCCCCCGCTCCGCGCACCTGTTCGGCGAGCCGGGCAGCGGTCCCGGCCGGCACCGTCGACTTGCCGGCCACCACCGCACCGGCGCGCAGGTGCACGGTCAGGGCATGCGTCGCGCCGTCGACGTAGCTCAGGTCCGCCGCGTACTCACCCTTCTTCTGGGGCGTGCCCACGCACAGGAAGTGCACGTCGCCGAACTCGCCGACCTCGTCGTAGGAGGTGGTGAAGCGCAGCCGCCCGGTGGCCAGATTGCGGTTGAGCACCTCCGGCAGCCCGGGCTCGAAGAAGGGCACCTGGCCGGCGTTGAGCTTGTCGACCTTGTCGGCATCGACGTCGAGACCGAGCACCTCGTGCCCGAGCTCGGCCATCGCCGCCGCGTGGGTTGCACCGAGATAGCCGGTGCCGATGACGGTCAGCTTCATGTCAATCTCCCAACAGATAGGGCGGGTAGATACCGGCGCCGAACGCGCCGTCGGACACGGCCGCGCGGAATGCCGCGCGCGCTGGTGCTGAGGACGTGAAACGCCAATCGGTGCGCACCGGTACGCCGTTGAGGTAGTGCACGCCGCTGACGTCGTTGTCGAAATAGCAGGCACCGATCACGCGGGGATCGGCGGCGAGCCCCGCGTAGGTTTGCGTGATCCACTTCGGTTTGACCCCGCCCGCGCCGTCCTCGGCCGCACCCATCTCGGCTACGAGAATCGGCTTGCCGGTGAACGAGGACAGGGCCGCGAAACTCGCTGCGAACGTCTGGCGATAGGTGGTCGACTCGGCCGGGTCGTACTGGTAGCCGTCCACCCCGACCCAGTCGACATAGCGGTCGCCGGGATAGCTCGCCGCGACGATCGCCCGTTGACTGGGGTACCCGGAGCCGTAGGTGCCGAGCGTGTCGATCCGCGTGGGGACGTACGCCCAGATGGTGTAGGCGTTGGCGCCCATGGCCGCGAACACGTTCCAGATGTGCTGCCAGGCCGCCCGGTACTGCGCCGGGGTGTTGCCCGTGATCCCCTGTTTGTGCCAGCCGACCGACCACGGATACCAGTTGCCGTTGCTCTCGTGGTCGAACCGGATGACCACCGGCAGCTGCTGCACCGCGATCCGCGCCGCCCACGCCCGCAGATAGCCGTCGTGCCGGCCCGCTGCGATGCCGGCCAGCGAGAATCCGGACAGGTCACCGCGGTGCGTGTAGTCCGACGGCGCGGACATCCAGGTGATGACCGGGAGCGCGCCGCGCACCCACGCGGCGCTGACCTTGTCCGCGGGATACGGCTCGTCGAAGTACTGGAACCACTCGACGAGGTTCGGCGCTCGCCCGGCGCCCGCGTCCACGGTGTCGTAGAGCTTTCCGTCGCCGGGGAGACCGTCGGCGGCGAGTCCGTAGTACTTGCCGGCCGGGTGCAGCAGCCCGGACTTGCTCGGCGGGTCCGGCGCTGCCCACACGTACGCGTCGACCGGCGTCGACGCCCTTCGCCCGGGATCGGTCGGCAGCTCGTCGCACGCGCGGCCGTTGCCGTTCATCGGACCGACCGGGCCGTCCAGCCCGAACGGATCGGACAGGTTGGCGCGGTAGACCCGCTGGGCGTCCTGTTGCCAGCGAAAGGTCGAGCACGTGGGATTGGCGGCGGCGCTCGACGGATGCCGTGCCGCCGCGATCGCGGCCCGCACCAGCGTCTGATACCGGTAGGCGGTCTCGGCGTACGACACGTTCTTCGTCACCGTGGCGGCCGGCGGCCGGTCGGCGCGGACCGAGGTAACCCGGATGTGCTTCGGGGTCGGGGTGAGCGGCGTGCCCGAGCGCGGCAGCTGGGAACGCACCACGCGGGTCGTGGATCTGGCTTCGGAGTGGCCCGGGCCGAGCGGGGAGAGGTACACGATGACACCGACCGCGGCCAGTGCCGTTCCCGCGACGGCCGTCGTGGTCCGTGAGGAACCCCCGAAAGTGAGATGACGCGGCACCGGCTCACCCGCTCGTCTCGGTCGGGCCCGGGCTCGACATGGGTGTCGACGGTGGCGGCGTGGTTGCGCTCGAAGCCGGTGTGCCGGACGCCGGCGTACTCGATGTCGGGGAAGCGACGGCCGCGGAGCTGGACTCCGGTGTACTGGCGGCTGCGCGCGACGGTGCGGCCGTGATCACCGGCCACCGAAGGGCATCCGGGTCGGCGAACGAGGTCAACCGCACGGCCGGCATCCGGCCGCCGAGGTATCGCGGATCAGCCACCGCCGTCCGGAACGCCGCCGCGGCGGCCGGGGACGAGTTCCACCGCCAGTCCGTCTCGGTGTATTGGTGGTTGACCCGGTGGACCCGCGGCACGTAGTTGCTGAACAGCGCGAACCCGATGACGTGCTGGCCCGGGTTGAGGTAGTTGCGTGCCGAGCCCGGGTGCCCTTGGAGAAGGAACTCGCGCAGCGTCTGCTGCGTCCAGAGCGCCTTGTCGGCGGCGTAGTCGGTCGCGGTGGCGAACGTCGCCGGCTTGTCGCCGGGCGTGGTACGCCGTTGTGCCGCGCCCGTCTCGGCCACGTACACCGGCTTGCGCGTCACGGCGGCCAGGTTCTCGAACGAGGACTTGAACGTCTTAGCGAACGAGTACGCCGAGCTCGACCCGTAGGCGTAGGAGGACAGGCCCACCCAGTCGACGTATCCGTCACCCGGATAGTCCTCGGCGTAGGTCGTGTACTGATCGGTGCAGCGCCCGCTGTGCGCGTGCGGGTCGTGCGTCGTGCACAGCGACTTGACCGGTGTCCAGGCCCAGACTGCGTACTCGTTCGCGCCGACGTTGCGGAACACCGTCCAGACGTGTTGCCACATCTCGCGGTACTTCGCCGGCGTGTTGTCGAGTTGCACCGGGGTCCCGTGCGCGGTGATCGATGCCCGGCCGGCGCTCCAGGGGTACCACGAGCCGTTCATCTCGTGCGCGAACCGGATCACCATCGGCAGCCCGGTCTGCACCACCGCCGCGGCCCACTGGTACAGGTAGGTGTCCCAGTCGCCGCCGATGATCTTGTCGGGTGTGTAGTCGCCGAGGGCCGGGTTGCCGGTGCCGCCTTTGGGCTCGGGCATCCAGGTGAGCACCGGGACTGCGCCGCGCGCCCACGACTGCTCGACCTTGACGCCGTCCTGCTTGTAGGGGTGATCCCAGGTGTCGAACCACTGCACCAGGCCGGGCGCCTTTCCGATATCGGAATCGAGCTCGTCGAATGCCTTGGTGTCCGACGGCAGGACGTCGTTGGACATGCCGTAGTAGGTCGACGTCGTGGCAAGCAGCTGCGTCCGTGGCGGCGCAGTCGTCGGGGTGGCCGCGATGGCGCCGATCGGCGTCGACTCGGGTCGCGACGGGTCCACCGGCAGTTGCTGGCAGGCAAGGCCGTCCCCGTTGTTGGGACCGACCGCTCCGTCGAGCCCGCCCGGATCGGACAGGTTGGCCACGTACGCCGCCTGGGCGTCCTGTTGCCAGCGGAAATCCCAGCAGTGCGGCACCTTCGTAGCGGCTCGGACCGATGCGGACGTGTGCGCGACCCACTGCCCGCGGGTGGTGCTCTCGGTGACCGTCACGATGTGCGGGTAGGGGTGTTTCGCGACCTCGATCGTGGTTCGCGGCGCCGGGTGCACGGTCGCGACGGTGGTCTCCTTGATCGGTCGAGGCCATTGGCTGCGTTGTGTCTCGGCGACCGGCCAGACCGGACGGACGACGGTCTTCACGTGCGCTTTCGACACGCCGTGTTCGGCGTCGGCCGGAGACAGGTACACGGCGACGCCGACAGCGGCGAGTGACATCGCGACCGCCGCACCGACCGCGGCACGCGCGCCCGGTGAGCTCGCCGCAACATTTCTAAACAGGAAGGACATCGTAGAGAACTCCGATGGCGATCGCGGCTCCGGCGATCAGGTAGGGGACGAGTGCGCGCGGGTCTCCGTCGCCCGACTCCACCCGCGTTGGCGCGACGGTCGGGGCGACAGTTGTCCGGCCCGGCCCGGCGTCCGTTGCGGCCACCTCGATCCCGCCCGGATGGTCGTCGGCGCTGTAGGCGTTTGCCCGGGTCCCCCAGCTGCCGACGTGGCCGCAGCGCAGGAAGCCGAACAACCGGATCGGCATCAGCACCAACGTGCTGAACAGGATGTAGAGCGGCATCCACAGCAGGTCGGCCGGCACCTCGCCGATGTGGCGCGCCTGTCGCAGGCACATCGCGAGCGTCGAGGTGAGCACGGTGAGCGCGATGACGGCGAGGAAGGCGTGCGAGCGGACGTGCAGCAGACCCTCGTACAGATTGGGGTCCCCGTGATGCGTCGCCGACCGGATGACCCACGCGATCGCCGAGCAGACGAGCAGGAACGGCAAGACGATGTCGCACAGGAAGAAGAACGCCAGCACCGGGGTGTGGACGAGCATCCAGGGCAGCATTCGCAAGGTGTTGTACTGACTGCCACGGGCCCAGCGGAATTGTTGCTTGACCAGCTTCTTCAGCTTCGTCGGCGCGTCGGTGTAGACCAGGCTGGTGGACTGGTAGACGGTGCGGTAACCGCGCTTGAGCGCCAGGTTGGTGAGGGTGCGGTCGTCGGACACCTCGAGGAAGACGCCGAGGAATTTGGCCGTCATGAATTCCTGCATCGAGTCCTCGAGCACGGCTCGGCGGAAAGCGATGGTCCGTCCCGGCAGGCAGCCGACCGCGCCGAGCACGCTCTGCGCCGGCATCGAGTACAACGCGCGGCTGTTCTCCAGCCAGTCGGCCCATCGGGTGAGGAAGCTGCGGTGGGCTTCGAGGATGCGCTGTCGCGTGGTCACCCCGCCGACCGACGGATCGGCGAACGGCTTGACGAGCTCGTCGAGCGTCCCCTCCGTCCACACGGTGTCGCTGTCGACGAGCAGCACGACCTCGCCGCCGGATCGTTCGACACCGATGCGCACGGCATTGCGCTTGCCGGCGATCGGGGTCCACGTCCATTCCACCGTGGAGCCGAACGAAGCGCATACCGCCTCCAGGTCGGGATTGCGGGCGCCGTTGATGACCACCACGAGCTGGGTCGGATGTTGGGCGAGGATGCGGGCGAGCACGGCATGGAACAGGTCCAGCGGCTCGTCGACCACCGGAACGACCACGGTCGTCGTCGTCACGTACGTGGCCGTCCAGGGTCGATAGCGTCGCGAGAGCACCACCTTGACGATCCACACCAGCCAGGTCAGCAGGACGAAGACCGAGAAGAGGTAGAGCCGGGCGTGGTCCTGGATGCTGTGGCGGAGTTCGAGAATCCCGATCAGCACTGGTTAGCGGCCTTTCTGCGGGACGGTCAGCAGCGGTGCCACCCGCGGTGCCAGCCACGCGGAGAAGGTGGCGGTCAGGTGTGTGTCGTCGCGGTAGGTGAGCAGGTTCCCGACGATCGCCGGGCACCGGTTTGCGGTGCAGATCCACGATCTCGGCTCCACGACGGGAAACCCGGCACGGCGGGCCGCGCCGGCGAGTTGTCGGTGCCGACTCGGGAAGCTGTATGCCTTCTTCGTGGCGAAGGTGCAGTCCCGGACCGAGTTCAGGTGGCCCGCGACGCAGCTCGGCAGGTCGTCACCCGGCACCGGCACGTCTTGCAACAACGTGACCCTGGCCGCCGTGGTCGAACGCAGCGTGCGCAGGGTCTTCAGCGTCGCGTCGCTCCACCGGGCGTCGGAGACGTCGTCGTTGACCACGTTTTCCGAGTCGCTGACGAAGACGAGCTCGGGCCTGAGTCGGGCGATGCGCGCCAGCACCTGAGCGCGCCAGGTGTCGCACTCGGTGTAGGTGCGGTTCAGGGCGGAGTTGAAGACGGTGATGGCCGCCACCGGGCACGACGACTTCGTCCAGTCGACGATGCGCCAGTGGCGGGCCAGCCCGGCCCGGGTGAACGCGGGCAGCCACATGTCGGCGTGCGAGTCGCCGACGAGCACCGCGGTGTGCGTGCCGTGCGGGTCCCCGTACACGCACGCGCCCTGCCGGATCGTCTCGAAGGTCGCGTGACAGTTCGTGCCGTCGGCCGTGGGCAGGTCGTGCGCGGCCCGGCTCGGGCTGGGTGTCAGGTTGCTCGGTGCGCTGCGCACCTTCACCCCCGCCGCGATCGCCTGTTCCATTTGGCGAATGGCCGCCGGCGTCGCCGCCTTGGCCTCGACCACGTGGACGGCCTTGCCGTTGCCGACGTCGGAGGGCAGGTGGGTCAGCACCACAGCAGCGGTCGCCACCACCGACCCCGAGATGAGCACGCCCATGCCGAAGCCCTGCCACGAACGGCGGGCCAGGTGGCGTGCCGGATCCTCGACGAGGAAGTAGGTGAGCACCGCCGCGGCCAGCGACAGCCAGACGATCGCCGATCGGCCCAGCCAGTTCAGCTGATGCCCGACGATCAACGGGATGAGCACCAGCATCGGCCAGTGCCACAAATACCACGAGTACGAGACCCGCCCGATCGACTGCAGTGACGGCTCCTGCAGCACCCGTTCCACGCTGGTGCGCCGCGGCCCGCAGCCACAGGCGATCAGTACCGCGGCTGCGACCACCGGCACGGCGGCCAGCGACCCGGGGTAGTGCGTCGCATCGTCGAACGCGAACGCGCTGCCGACCACCACCAGCAGCGCGACCCAGCCGACCCCGCCGGCGAGCCGACGGGGCAGCGCGGCCAGCCGATCCGCACCCAGGGCGACCAGCGCACCGAGCGCGAGTTCCCAGGCCCGGGTGTGCAGCGAGAAGTACGCCCACGGCGCGGACGTCTCGGTCACGGTGACCGAGTAGTAGAAGGACAGGCCCGCCGTCGCGGCCAGCGCGGCGAACAACAGCGCGGCCCGGTGGCGGCCACCGACCCAGGCCACCACCAGGATCAGCACCGGCCAGAAGATGTAGAACTGCTCCTCGACGCCAAGCGACCAGAAGTGCAGCAGGGGCGAAGCGGCATCGCCCTGATGGAGATACTGCGTGCCTTCGACCGCCAGGCGGTAGTTCAGGCCGTAAAAGGTCGTGTAGAGCGCGTCGACGGCGACCGAGCGCACCTGCAGCACCGGCGTGTAGAACCGCGCGACGATCACAGTTGCCGCGACGACGACGGCTGCGGCGGGCAGCAGGCGTTTGATGCGCCGGGTGTAAAAGGTCGGCAGTGCCCGAATGCCTTGCCTGCCAACGGATTGGTTGAGTTGGCGAGTGATCAGGAACCCGGAGATGACGAAGAAGACATCGACGCCGACGTAACCGCCCGGTACCCCGAGGTGTGCGTGATACAGAACCACCGCGAGCACGGCGAAGGCGCGCATGCCTTCGATGTCGGGTCGGAATCGCCGGGCGCGGTGCGCCGGTCGCGTCTGCGCGGCCCGCGCCTCGCTCTCGGCCGCTACCGGTCGGTCGAGCGTCTGAGTCATTGCTCGAATGCAGGCAAGTCGGGCCCCCGTTGCTTCGAATCAAGAAATGACGCCCCGCGTCGCTGCTGCTCACGCGCGAAGCCGGTCGATGTCTGATGCCGCCACATCGCAGCAGTGACAGGAACGCTAGTGACGGTCTGTTACCGCGAAGCGGCGTGGCGACAGCACTGCGTTTCGATTCCGATGACGTTCGGTGAACGAAGCAGGCGTATTCGACATGCGCCCGCTACGGCGCTGTCATGTCGCCGAAACAGCCGGGCTGATCCGCCGAATTCAGGCCGGGACGACCCAGCGTTGTGCGGCGCTTGCGTTACACGTCCAAGCCTGCAGCTGCTGCCCCGCGTTCGTCGTGCCGCGCGGCACGTCCAGACACAGCCCGCTCGCCGGATTGACCAGACTACGGTCGGGCTGCGGCGCCCACTGCGCACCAGCTTGTCCCGTGCACGGCGCGAGTACCACCGCGGCGCCGGCTGCGTCGGCGGTGAGCTGGAGGCACGCGCCGAGGATCTGCAACGTGTCCGTGCCCGGTGGCACGGCCACCAGCTGCGCCGCACTGGCGTTGCACCGCCAGGTCTGCACCGGCGTCCCGGTGACTGACTTGGCGCCGCGCGCGTCCAGGCACAATCCGCCGATGCCGGTGACGAAACCGCGGCTGGCGATGAGCGCACCGAGGTCGAACCGGCGGCCGGGCTGTGAGAGGCACGAGTGCAGGACCACTGGCGTGCCGGCCGCGGGGGTCACGCCGGTGGGCAGCGCCAGGCACAGTGCGCTTTTGCGGTTCGCCACGGTCTGGTCGGCCGCCCAGTTCCATTTCTGCGTTCCCACGTTCGCGCAGGCGGCGAGGCTCACCGGCGAGCCTGCGGACCCAGCCGTCGTCTGCAGACAGGCGCCGGCCAGCGCGAGGGTGCCGTCACCCGGGATGGACGCGGCCTGAGCCTCGGCACCGGCGACGCAGGCCGCGAGCTGCACCGCGGAGCCCACCGGGTGGGCGGGATCGGCGGCCGACAGGCACCGGTCGCCGATCGTGACGGCACCGACCGGCGGTTCGGTGTTCGCCTCGATCTCGACCTGCTGTTCGCCCGCGCCGTCGTCGGCGGTGATCGCGTAGCTGCCCGTCGCCGGCAGCGCCGAGGTCGGCGTCAGCGACACGGCCTGGTGGATCACCGCGCCCGGCGGCAGCGTCGATCCCTCGGGGACCGGGCTGAGCACCGCGAACGGTGCCGCCGGAGGAGCCGCCTTGGTCAGCGTGAGCGGCGCGGTGCCGGTGTTCGCGATGTCGAAGCCCGCCGTCGCGGTCGCGCCGGGCGCGACCCGTCCGAGGTCGAGCGTCGACGGCGTGAGCGACAGGTGCGCCGCACCGTTCACGCCGGTCACCGTTAGCGCGATCCGGACGTGGTGCCCGCTCCAGAAGATCCGCACGTAGTCGGTGACGGTCCGGGTGGTGACCGGCGCCGCGGTGGCGGTGAAGGTCAACGTCGCCTGCGGGGCGAGCACGGCGCCGGCCGCGGGTGCGCCCGAGACGGAGAAGGGCGCCGCCGGGCCGTGCACCGCGCTGATCGTCACGGGTGTCGTGCCGGTGTTGCGAACGGATACCCCGGCCTGCTGCGCGTGACCGAGTCCGACCGCGGCGAAATCCACCGTGTCCGGATCGGCGGCGAGGCCGGGCGCGGTGCCCAGCCCGCGCAGGTCGACGAGCACGGTCCCGGCGTCGGTGGTCGCCACTCGTAACAGGCCGGCGGCCGATGTCGGCGCGGTCGGCGTGAAGGTCGCCGGCGCCGTGAGCGTCTGCCCGGCCGTCAGCGTCACAGGCACCGCCACCGGGTCGACGGAGAACGGACGGTCCGCGTTGACGCCGGTCACCGTCACCGTCCGGTTGGCGCGCAGGACGACCGGGGCACTGGCGCCGGTGCCTACGGCGACGGCGCCGAAATCGACCGGCGCCGCGTTTAGCGCGGCCGATCCGGGCCGCCCGAACGCCAGCACTCGCCCGTCGCGCGTCGCGACGTACACCCGCCCGCCGTCAGTGGCCGGTACGACGAACTTGGCCACGGTGCCGAGCGGGGCCGCGTAGCGCAGTCGCAGCACGCCGGCCGCAGGCACCGCGTCGTACGCGAGCAGCCGCGCGTCGGCACCGGTCGGACCGGAGCTCTGTACCACCCAGACAAGTGCCGAGCCGCTCGTGGTGCCCGACGACGTCACGACGGGTGAACCGGATGTGTAGCCGAACGTCTCGGTACTGGCCCCGGCGACCGACACCGTCGGCGTGCCCGAGCTGTCCGGCGTGATCCGCAGGGCCCGCAGGTTCCCGCTGTTCTCCACGACGTAGACGTAGCCGCCGTCGCCCGGCCACGCCGCCGGATGACCCCATACGCCCTTGATCTGCGTCTCGCTCAGTGCGGCATCGGCGCCGTCCTTGCCCTGGCCCATCCCGCCGAGATGATCGCGATCGAGCAGGAACACCTTGCCTTGCTTTCCGACGGTCAGCAGCAGGTGCCGGTGGCTCGAGGTGCCGAAGCTGGTCGGCAGCGCGATCGGTGCGCCCGAGCCGAGATCGGTGTCGTTGCGATCGAGCAGGGGATTGTCGTTGGGGCTGAAGAAGTCGGTGGCCGTCATCGTGGCGTCGTCGGCGACCGAGAGCCGTACCACGGATTCGGCGAGAGTCTGTGGCGGCGCCGTACCCGGCCCGGCGGCGGGCGACGCGGAGTCGAACCCGTTGCCGGTCGCGAACACCACCTGCCCCGCTCCGTCGGAGACGAGACCGCCGCCCGACTGCCACACCCCGCCGCCGGCGGCTCCGGTGCCACCTGCCTCGGTGGTCCACAGCCGCACCGCCCGGCTGGCGGTGTCGACGCTCGCGACGTAGCCGACGTAGGGCAGATAGCTGCAGTGGCTGGCGAATCCGACGTAGACGCGCCCGCCGAGCAACAGCAGCCCGGCGCGCTGACCCGCGTGCAGCGCGTCGAACTGCCGGTACGGGTCGTTCGTGGGCGCACCGGAGATCACCACCGGCCACCCGGGCCGCAGCTCACCGGTGGTCGCGTCGAGCGCCGCCATCTTGAAGTCCGGATGCGCGGCGTCCGGCCCGTCGTCGACCTTGCCGACCGCGTACACCGTGTTGGTAGCCGAGTCGTAGACCGGGGTCGAGGTGACGCCGACGTCAGGTGTCAGGTCGCCGCAACCGGATGTGGCGGCGGGCCACGCCGACCCGAGGGACGTCGTCCAGCGCACCTTTCCGGTGGCCGGGTCGAGGCCGTCCAGCTGGTTTTCCTCGGTGGCGACGACGAGCGTGCCGCCCGCGACGACCGGCTGCGCGTACAACTGGTTCGCGGTGGCGCCGGCCGGCTTCGGCAGCGTGCTCTCGAACAGGTCGCCGAAGTCCGCCGCGGCCACCGACGCCGCCGACAGGCCCGCCTCGTTCGGATCCCAGCCGGTGCGCTGCGCGTCGTAGGAAACGGTCGGATCGTCCGCGCCCGCGCGCGGCGCCGGTCCGGCGAGGGCGGACAGGACCAGCGCGACCGCGACGCCCGCCGTCGTGAGGCACCGGACCCGCGTCACGCCCGGTCAGCCCAGCTCGGTGTGGAAGAACTTGATGGTCGATGCGATGGCCCGGTCGCCGTAGCTGACGCCGTGCTGGGTGCCGGAGTAGATGATCAACTTGTGGGTGACAGCGTGCGCCGTCAGCCGTGCGTCCATCGCGCGGACGGTGGCGAGCGGGACGAGCTCGTGTGTCGAGTTGAACAGCTCCATCGGCGTGTCCCCACCGCTGACGTGATGCAGCGGCGACGCGTCCTCGAGCACGTCCTGGCAACCCGCGTGACATCCGACGTAGTCCGCGATGGCATCTCGCAGGCCGGGTTGGGTCGCGAGGTCGAGCATCGCCGACCAGGTGACCGCGGCGCCGAGCCGGTTGCCGCCGTCGAGGGGGCCGTAGGCGTCGGTGGCCAGCATCGCCGCCAGGTTGCCGCCGGCCGACGAACCGAGCGCACCGATGTGTCGACCGTCGACGTGCTGTGTCGCCGCGTTGGCGCGCAGCCAGGTCACCGCGGTCTTGAGCTCGTGCAACTGGTGGGGGAACCCGGTTGTGGATGCGGAGGCCAACTCGTAGTCAGGCACCATCACCACGAAGCCGGCCGCGGCGATCTGTTCGGCGCGAGCGCGCCACCCCTCCTTGCTCCCGCTGTGCCAGCCGCCGCCGTGCACGATGAGCACGGCGGGCAGGCGCCCGGTGGTCCCCGACGGGCGGTACAGATCGGCGATCTCGCTCGATTCGGCCCCGTATGGCACGTCGGTGCGTCGGAAAACGGCCGACGCCGCGCGGGCGGGCCCGACGGTTGCGGTTGCGGCCGCAGTCGCCACCAGGGCAACGGCGACCCGCCGGACCCATTCGCGCTGCCGGGACGAGACCACCGGTTCAGTGGACCGCGCGATTCGACCATTCCTGTTTCGCGCCGATCAACACCTCGGCACCGTTGCGCGCAAATCGGGCACGTGGCTACGCCGAGCGATAGCATCACCTGCCAGTCCCGGGGAGGTCCGATGGGTGACGAGCGCGGCCGCGAGTCGATCGCGGTGCAGCAGACCACCTGGCTCGCTTCGATGACGGGGATCTACGATCAATACCTCGGACCCGTGATCTTCGCGCCCTGGGCCCGGCTCGTCGCTGACGAGGTCGCGCGCCGGCGACCGCGCCGGGTGCTGGAGATCGCGGCCGGGACCGGCATCCTCACCCGGGAACTGGTCGCCGCACTGCCCGACACCGAGATCGTCGCCACCGACCTCAACCCGGCGATGGTGGCGTGGGGGTCGGCGCACGTGGCCGGCGCCAGCTGGCAGGTCGCCGACGCGCAGCGACTCGACGTGGCGCACCACTCCTTCGACGTCGTGGCCTGCCAGTTCGGGGTGATGTTCTTTCCTGATCGGCATTCCGCGTTCGGGCAGCTGCGTGCGGCGCTGGGCCCGGGCGGCGCGCTGGTGTTCACCACATGGGACCGGATCGAGTTCTCCACGGTCGCAGCCGCGCTCGCGGACGGTGCCGGGCGTGTCCTCGAGGGCGACGGGCCGATCTTTCTCACCCGGGTGCCGCACGGATATTCCGACGTCGGGCGGATCGAGGCCGACCTGCGCGGCGCCGGCCTGACGTCGGTGCGAGTGGAACGTCATGTTCCGACCGCCGAGGCCGCGTCCGTCGCCGAGGTCGCCCACGGTTTCTGTTTCGGAACGCCGCTGCGGTTCGAGCTGGAGCAGCGCGGCGACATCGAGTCGCTCGCCGGCGCGATCGCGGCGGACATGACCGCGCACCTGGGCGACGGCCCGGTGGTCGGTGAGCTCGCCGGATACCTGGTGACCGCTGAAGTCTAGGTCCGGTCTAGGTCCGATACCGTTCAGTTAGTGTGTTGGACGAGGAATGCGTCGAGTTCGGCGCGCCCCGGCCCGATATAGACGCTGCGCCGGTCAGGATCAGTCGGGGCCCGCCCGATCCCGACGATGCGCGGCAGCCGAATCGTCACACCGGGCCGCGAGCCGCATACCACCGGCCACCGCGTGCCCCGCGATGGCGGCGATGACCGGCTTGGACACTCGAGCCGGCTCGGCCCCATCGGGGCGTCTCGCGACAGATCGGCGCGCAACGGGTTGGACGTCGACGTGAGGTCGGCACCGGCCCAGAACCTCCCGCCCGCGCGCCCCGCACAGCACTGCCGCGGCGGGGCCATCACGGCGTTGCGGACCTGCGGTCAGTCGACATCACTGTCCGCACCAGGCCCGCGCGAAAGACCCGCACCGGCACGCCGCGCAGGCTACTCGGTTACCGGCCGCTCGGGCGTCTGGAAAAATGGTCCCATGCGACCAGGTGCACCACGACGAAACCAGCCCCAGCCCCAGCCCCAGCCCCAGCCCAACCCGGCGACGGTCGCGGCGATGGCCGGAGCCGTCGACCTCGCCGCCGTGAAGGCCCGTTCCGAGGCCGCGGCGCGCGCGGCCGACGCGCCGGCGCCGGCGGCCGGGCAGTACGTCATCGACGTCACCGAGGCGACGTTCCAGGCCGAGGTGCTGGACCGCTCGTTCCAGGTGCCGGTGCTCATCGACCTGTGGGCCGACTGGTGCCAGCCGTGCAAGCAGCTCTCGCCGGTGCTCGAACGCCTGGCCGCGGCGGGCAACGGTGCTTGGGTGCTCGCGAAGATCGACGTCGACGCCAACCCGCGGATCCAGCAGGCACTGCAGGTACAGAGCATCCCGTCGGTGTTCGCCGTGATCGGCGGCCAGTTGGTGCCGGGCTTCCAGGGCGCGCTGCCCGAGGCGCAGGTGCGCGAGTTCATCGACGCCGTGATCGAGGCGGCCGGCAAGGCCGGCCTGCAGAGCCCGCCGCCGGCCCCCGACGATGCCGACACCGTGGTCCCGCAAGCGCCCCAGGAACCGGAGGACCCGCGCTTCACGGCGGCCGAGGATGCGCTGCAGGCCGGCGACTACGCGCTCGCGGCGCAACGCTACGAGGCGATCCTGGCCGACGAGCCGGCGAACCAGGACGCCGCCCTCGCCCTGGGGCAGGTCCGGCTGCTGCAGCGCCTCGAACGCGTCGACCCGGCGGCGGCGAGCAAGGCCGACGCGGCGCCTCAGGACGTCGACGCCCAACTCGCCGCGGCCGACCTGGCATTGGCCGGCAACGACATCGACGCCGCGATCGAGCGAGTGCTCGGCGCGGTGAGCCGTACCAGCGGCGACGAGCGGGATCGGCTGCGCGCGCGACTGCTCGAGATCTTCGAGCTGCTCGGGCCCGACGACCCACGCGTCCCGGCTGCCCGGCGGCGGCTCGCGCAGGCACTTTTCTGAACCGTCGCCTCTCGTTCATCGCACCCTCGCGGATGTCAGCCCGAGCGGTCCAGAATGGGCCACATCGGACATCTCGCTCGGGAGGTACGCATGGCTCGTCGATGGACTCGTTGCGCAGTGGTTGCCGGACTCGTCGCCGCGGCGACGGTCGGTGTCACGGCTGCGGCGCCGGCCGCCCCGGCCGCGTTCGAGAGCACCCGGGCCTGCCCACCCGCGGCGGTCGCCAACGGGTACAGCGATGCGCTCGACAAGCTCGTCTACAACGGGGTGGAGCTCGGCGGGCTGTCCTCGCTCGCGCTCGACCGGCCGGCGAACGCCTGGGTGTCCGCGGTCGACAACCACGGCAGCGATCCCGCGCGGATCTGGTTCTTCCGCGACCTGTCGAACCCGACGGTGGTGCGCGACCCGCTGGTGCTGCGCAAGCCCGACGGCACCGCGTACGACGGCACGACCTCGGACAACGAGGGCCTCGCGGTGCTGCCCGACGGCAACTACCTGGTGAGCTCGGAGACCGAACCGTCGATTCGCATCTTCGGCCGCGACGGTGTGCAGATCGCGTCGCTGCCGGTGCCGGCCCGGTTCGCGGTCGCCGGCACGGCCCCCGAGGGTGAGGCGACGAGCAACGCCACCCTCGAGGGCCTGACCGTCACGCCGTCCGGCGACCGCATCATCGCGGCGATGGAGGGCGCGCTGTCCGGTGACGTCTCGGCAACCGGCGACGCCACCTACCACCGTTTCCTCGTCTACACGAACCGGCACGGCGCATGGCGGTTGGAGAAGCAGATCGCCTACCGGGCCGAGCCCGGCATGCGCATCCCGGAGGTGGCGGCTTACCGCGAGGGGTCGCTGCTCGTCGAGGAGGCCGCGTTCTCCACCACCACCGGCAACAGCGTCGACCTGTACGCGGTCACCGGGCTCAAGCATGCCGTCGACGTCAGCGATGTCGCCGATCTGTCCGCGGCGCCGGCGTCCGACGTCGTCGGCAAGCGCCTCGTCGCGAACCTCGTGCAGTGCCCTACGCTCGGCGCGCCGGCCAAGGAGGCGCAGACCAACCCGCTGCTGGACAACTTCGAGGGCATGGCCATCACCGGCGCCCGGGCGTCGGGCCGCACCGGCGTCACGTTGATCAGCGACGACAACTTCAACCCGCTGCAGACCACCCGATTGCTCAACCTGGCGGCCTACCTGCCCTGATCACGTCGCGACGATGCCCTGCCCGCCGACGGCATCGGGCACCGTGACAGAGCCGAGCGCGGTCAGGGCGCCGTCTGCTCCGACGGCGAATTCGTCGACGATCCCGGCGGCGCCGGTCTGGGCGTACAGGTGCCGGCCGTCCGGGCTGACCGCGACATCGACGGTGCCCGCGTCGGTCGAGGTCACGCCTTCGGCGGCCGAACCGGACGCCGTGGCGCGGAAACTGCTCACCGTGCCGCTGCCCGCATTGCCCAGGAACAGCTGGTCACCGGAGCTGGTGATCCAGCAGGTGGCGCGCTGTCCGGTGGTCGTGCGGCCGCGGAAGGTGAGCGTGCCCGACGGGTTGATCGCGTAGGTCGCCACGGCGCTCGGGCCGGCCTCGGCCACCTGCAGCCGGCCGGCCGGATCGAAGGCGACCGCGAAGGGCACATTGCCCGGATCGGTGGTGACGATGGGGTGTGCGCTCAGCTTCCCGAACGGGTCGACCGTGAACACGTCGAGCTGGTTGCCGTTGTTCTTCGTCGTGACGATCAGCTTTCGGCCGTCGGGCGTGAACGACACCTGGCCGGGGGTGCTGGTGAACTCCGGGGTCAGCGCCGGGTCGAGGCCGAGCTCGCGATGCCAGCCTGGGACGCGCAGCAGGCGGTCACCGAGGCGCAGGTAGCCCTGGATCGAACCACCGTCGCGGGCATTGAGCACGTAGACGAACAACCCGTGGGTGGTCACACTGACCGGGAAGGCGCCGCCCGAACCCAGCACCTGTACCCGCTCCAGTCGCTCGCCGCGCACCCGGAACACGGTGACCGTGTCGCTGCCGGCATTCACCGCGTACAGCAGTCCGGCGCGACGGTCGTAGGTCAGCGATCCCTGCGAGGCGAGGTGGTCGACCACCGATCCGGCGAGGAGGTCGCCGAGGCCGCCGGTCGCGTAGGTGCCGGACCGGGTCAGGGTGCCGTCGCTGTTGCGGTGGTAGGCGATGACCGCGTTGCCCGACGTGGCGTCGTTCTGCACGAACACCGCGCCGTGCTGCTGGTGTGTCCGGGTGGCGGCGCCCGCCGGTGCGGCGAGTAGGGTCGCCGCCGCCAAGCCGGTGATGCCGACGCCTCCGGCGAAGGCGAGTCGAGCTGTGGACTTCATGACGCTCCGATCGAAAGTCGAAATGTGGACCGTCATTGGTGGCAGGGTGGCGAGGATCCTTACCCCTGCTCGTCGTCGGTCGCGCGGACCGTCGCCAGCAAGCCGTCGAAGTCGTCGGCGCAGGGCAGGCAGGTGCGCAGGTGCGCCGCGAGACCCGGGTAGCGCGTTTCGGGGTCCTCGCCGCGCACGACCAGCTCCACGTAGGCGTCGAGGAGCGCGACAGTCTGCTCACACCCGGCGTCGTTCGGATCGGTCGTCAGGAAGCGGTCGAGCGCCTCCTGTGCCTCGGCATCCCCCATCACGCCCTCGTCCTGTGATCGTCCAGATACCCGTTGGCGACGAGTGTCCGCCGGATCTTACGGCGCGCGTCGAACATGGTCTTGTAGATGGCGTTGCGGTTGCTGCCGAGTTGCAGCACCAAGGCGTCGAGCGGGACGGCGTCGACGACGACGGCGACGAACACCCTTCGCTGCCAGTCCGTCAGCTCCTCGGTCACCACCCGCCGCACCTCGCGGAGCAGGTCGGCCGACTGCGCGGCGCTCTCCGGGCTCAGGCCGAACCGGTCGGGCAGCATCGCCCAGCGTTCGACGTCCATCCGTACGTCGATCGCGCCGGCACGCTGCCAGTAATGGCGGCCCAGCTTGCTGGACACCTCGAGGATCGCGAACTTGTACGCCCAGGTGGTGAACCGGCTGGCGCCGCGAAACTCGCCCAACTTGCGGCAGATCGAGACCACGGCGTCGTCGGCGGCCTGGTGGGCGAGGTCGTCCAGCTCCGGCCCGCTGACCACGGCGCGGTGGGCGCGCCGGCTCAACTCCGCGCGCGCCGCGCGCAGCAGCAGCATCTGCAGCCGGGCGATCGCAGCATCGCGATCGGCCGCGCCGGGCGCGAGCGAGTCGAGCCACTGCCGGGACTGCGCATCGATCGGCGAGGTGCGCTGGCTGGTCGTGGTCACGCTGCCGATCCTGAAGGAAATCCGCAGCGGCGGTAAGACCGCGCCGGTATCCGCCACCAACTCGTCATAACTGTGTCGTCCGGGCTGGGTCCGGACCGTTTCACGCGGAAGGAAGAGAATCGTGCGCGCCGCGCTGCCCGGTGAGGACACCCTGCTCGCCTGCTGGCAGGCGCTCACCCTGATCTCACCCGGGGCGCGGATCGTCCGCTCGGACGACGTCGTGGCCGCGGTGTTCCCGAACTGGGCGCCGCTGAACAACGCCGTGCTGTTGCCCGGGGCCGACCTACGGGCCGCGACGGCCGAAGCGCGGTCGGGCTACCTGGCCGCCGGGGTCGACGAGTGGGCTCTCTGGCAGCCCCGACCCGGCGGTGAGCTCGGCGAACCGGCCGGCGAGCCAGGGATCGCCGGGTTCCGGTGGGACACCTCGACGCTGGTCATGCACACGGCCGTGCCGAACGCATCGCGGCGCCATCGCCAGGTGGTGCCCACCTCGGTAGGCGTGGTGGCGCGCCTCGACGACATTTCGATTCCCGTAGGCGAGCTCGAGCCGCCGGACGCGGTGCCCGGCCTGACCGGATGGGCCTTCGTGCACGACGACGAGGTGGTCGCCGCGGCCTGGAGCTTCCGGCACGGCCACGATGTGGGCGTGTTCGCGCTCGGCACGGTGCCGGCCTGGCGCCGGCGGGGCATCGCCGCGGCGTTGACCGGCCACATCCTGGCCGACGCGGCGTCGTGCGGCGCGCGCACTGCGAGCCTGCAGTCGACCCCGATGGGCCGGCCGCTCTACGCCTCGCTGGGGTTCGCCGCGGCCGGGCGTTACGTCGAGTGGGTGCCCGCGTGAGCGTCGACCGCACGTATCGGCCGCGGCCGGCCCGCCGTTGATCCGCAACCGGCAGGGGTCGCGAACTCGATCGCGATCCGGCTCTACACCCGGATGACGTCGGCCGGCCCGAGTGCGGTGATCAGTTCGGTGAGGTTCGCCGGGTTCCTGACACCGCGCTCGATTTTGATCCAGTTCAGCCGGTCCCGCTCGGCGTCGCGGAGCAGTTCGAGCTAGGAGTCCAACGTTGCCTTCAGCTCGTCGTGCTTCGGGCTCCCGCAGTCCCTGATGGCCTCCTTGACGGCCAGCTGGTCTGCTTGAGCCCCGCGGTCATCCGCAGTCATTGACGCGCTTGCGCATGATCGCCGGGTCTCCTCCCTGCACTCGGCCCGTGCGCCGATCGAAGCGCAAACCTGCGGCGCCGGCACGCCGATCGGGTGTCCGATGGTCGACATTCGCCTGTGGCGGCGTCGGTAGCCTCGGGTCGTGAGCGTTCTCCCTGATCCCGATACCGACTTCGGTGCGAGGGTGCGGCGTCGACTCGAGGCCGAGAAGGTGATCTGGCTGGTCACCGTGACCTCGGCCGGCGTTCCGCAACCGAACCCGGTGTGGTTCCTGTTCGACGCCGCGACGGACTCCATGGTGATCTACAACGATCACCATGCTCGCCGGCTCGCCCGCATGGATGGGCAGCCAAGGGTCGCGGCACATTTCGACGGTGACCGCAACGGCGGTGACATCGTCGTGTTCACCGGCGAGTTGCGCCGCGAAAGCGACATTCCGCCGTCGAACCGCAACGACGCCTATCTGGCGAAGTACGGCACGGCGATCGGCGAGATCGGTATGGACCCGGACAACTTCGCCGAGCGGTACTCCGTTGCGCTGCGCCTACGCATCGCGCGCACCCGCGGTCACTGACCCGCCCTCGCGAGGACGCCTGAGCGTGCCGCCCTGTTCACCCCAAGGCCGAGCATGATCGGGTGCAGCGGCTCCCCCAAACCTCGTTCGAACTCGAGCGTTACGCTGCGAGTCGACCGGTGCGCCGCAACGTTTCGTCGGCCGCGAGCCGGGTGCGGCGCGCAGCTGCCCGCTCACCGCAGCGCAGGTAGCTGCGTTCGAGCCGGGTGAGCGTCTCGGCGCGGGCGACGTGCCAGCCGAGTTCGAGGTCGAGGTCGGCGGAGCGCTGGTAGTGCTCGGACGCCTCGTCGTCGCGACCCAACAACTCGAGGGCCAAGCCGATGCTGTCGAGCGTCATCGCCTGCCCACCGAGGTCGGCGAGTTCGGCGAAGATCGTGAGCGCCCTGCGGCAGTGCACGAGCGCACGCGCGGGCCGCTCCAGATGGGCGAGGTGCCAGCCGACCGCGTTGTAGGCCGTCGCCTCGCCGATGCGATCACCGGCGGCGAGATCGCACTCGAGCGCCTTGCGATCGTGACGCAGCGCGACGGCGGGGTGGTGCTGATGCGCGGCCAGCCGCGCTCGGGCGCGATGTGCTTGCGCGAGGTGCGCGGGTTCGCCGAGCAGCCGTGCCAACTCGAGCGCACGGTCCAGCTGGGCGTTGGCAGCGTGGAAATCGCGGATGCCGATGAATCCGCGACCGAGCGCGACCTGGGTTGCCACCAGCCGGCGTGGATCGGCCAGCCGGGTGGCCGCAGCGGCGGCGTCGGCGTTCGTCCGGACGACGTCGGCCCAGCATCCGCGGGCGCCGAGCTGCGCCTCGATCGCGACCGAGAGGTCGCAGCCCAACTCGTCGTGCCGCTCACCGAAGGCCAGGTCGACCGCGGCGAGCAGCGTCGCGGATTCGGCGGCTACGAAGTCGCGCCCCGCGTCCGGGTCGACGGCTGCGGCCAGGTAGTGCGCGAGCAGCCGGCGCACCGCGACGCCGGCCTGCGGGTCGGCTCGCCCCACATCGGCGGCGTAGAGCCGCACGAGGTCGTGCATCCGGAATCGGGCCGCGCCGGCCTGCTCGACGAGACGCGCTGCCGACAGCTCGCGCAGCACCGCCGCGGTCGCGTACCGGTCCAGGCCGGTCAGCGCGGCGGCACCGGCCGGGGTGAACGACGCGCCGGGGCACAGCCCGAGCCGGCCGAACGCCACGCTGGTCGTCGGCTCGAGTGCGGCGAGCGAAACGGCCAGCGTGCTTCGCACATCGCCGCCCGGTTCACCCGAGTGCAGCCCGGCAAGAGCCATCGTGTCGTCGGCGAGCTCGTCGGCGAGCACCGCGAGCGGCAAGTGCGAGGTGGCGGCGGCCCGGCCGGCCACGATCGCCAGCGCCAGCGGTAGGCCGGCGCAGCGTTGCACCAGCGCCTCGACGGCTTGTGGCTCCTCGTCGACGCGCCGCGCGCCGAGCCGGTTGCCGAGCAGGGTGCGGGCCTGATCGGCGTCGAGTAGTCCGATGTCGACCAGGTGTGCACCGTGGCCGGTCACAATTCCGGCCAGCGGTGCGCGGCTGGTGATCAGCGTTGCGCAGCCGGCGCCGGCCGGCAGCAGCGCTCGCACCTGCGCCGAGTCGCGGGCGTTGTCAGCCACGACCAGGATGCGCCGCTCGGCGCACAGTGTGCGGTAGACGCCGCACAACTCGTCCGGATCGGTCGGCAGGGCCTTGGGATCGGCGCCGAGCGCGAGGGCGAACGCGCGCAGGGCCGCGTCGGTCGCGAGCGGCGGCCGCTGCGGGTCGAAGCCCTGCAGGTCGACGAAGAGCTGGCCGTCCGGGAACTCGGCCGCGTGCTCGTGCGCCCAGCGCAAGGCCAGCGCGGTCTTGCCGGCGCCGCCGGCACCGCTGAGCACCGCGATACGCGGGTCGGTCGCCGTCGCGGTGCCGAGCGCGGCGTCGAGCAGACGATGCTGCGCCGCACGCGCGACGAACCGCGCGACCGATGGTGGCAGCTGGCGCGGCACCGGTCTTGTCGCCCGGCTGGGTGTCGGTCGGCTGGGTGTCGGTCGGCTGCGCTCGCCGGCGAGGACGCGGCGGTGGATGCCGCGCAGGTCACCGCCTGGTTCGGTGCCGAGCTCATCGCGCAGCCGGCGCCGGAATCGGTCGTACACGCTCAACGCCTCGCTGCTGCGCCCGTTCGCGTGCAGGGCAAGCATCAGCTGGCCGGCGATCCGCTCGTCGAAGGGCTCGTCGTGGGCGTGGTCGACGAGCGCGGCGAGGATGCGGGCGTGCTCGCCGCGCTCGAGGGCCAAGTCGTTGTGCTCGAGTTCGACGGCACGGCGCTCGCGGTCGAGGCACTCGCGTTGGCGATCGAGCCACGGCGAGCTGACCCCGGCCAGGGCCTCGCCGCGCCACAGCGAGAGTGCAGCGCCGTATCGCGTGAGCGCTTCCGCGCCGTCCGTGGCCCGCTGGGCCTCCCGCACGAGGCGCCGGAAGTGCAACAGATCGAGATGCTCGGGCTCGTGGACGACGCGATAGCCGGGTGCGCACCGTTCGACGCGCAGCGTGTCGCTCGGCGCCACGGCCGCGCGCAGCCGGCAGATGTATGCACGCAGGGCAGAGCGGGCCGCGGCCGGCGCGTCCGCATCCCAGATCCGGGTCACGAGTTCGTCGACGGGGACCGGACGGTTTCCGGCCAGCAGCAGGGTGGCCAGCACGGCACGCTGTTTGGCCGGGCCGAGGTCGAGCGTGCCCGTGCCGGCATCGACCTCGACGCCGCCGAGGAGACGGATCACGGCACCTGGTCGGTCGCGCTCCGGGCTCGCGTCAGACCGGTCGCGGCCTAGTTCGGTGCGCACGGTGGTAACCCGTTTCGTCTGCGTCGATGTTGGGTTCTTGGATACCGACCCGGTGGCGGAGATACCGGATCGCACCTGCGCTTAGGGGCTGCGCAGTATTTAGGTGGGTTCGGTCGGGCGTGTCGTCGGGGTGGGGCTGATGGTGTAGTTCCAGTCGCCGTGGAATTCGTGCAGGGTCAGGATTTTGTTGTCGTGCAGGGCTTTCATCTCGTGGTTGGAGATTTTGATGCCGCGGGGATAGGTGCTGGTGTCGAGTTCGGCGTGCACGCTCAGCCCGGTTGTGGTGCTCACGGCTTTGAGGGTCTCGATGACGACTTCGTGGGATTCGAGGGGTCGCGCGCGCCAGTTGCGGCTGATCGCGGAGAACAGCCGGTGCTCGATCTTGTTCCATTTGGAGGTGCCCGGCGGCAGATGGCACACGGTGATGCTGAGGTCGGCTTGGGCGGCGAAGGCGGCGAGTTCGGTCTTCCACAGCCGTAGCCGTGCACCGTTGGAGCCGCCGGAGTCGGCGGTGATCAGCAGCCGACGGGCGCTCGGGTAGGCGCCGGCGCCGAGGGTGGTCCACCAGCGGCGGATCGATTCGACCGCGAACTGGCCGGTATCGGCGTCGGTGCCGACGTTGATCCAGCCGGTGTTGGCCGCGATGTCATACACCCCGTACGGGGCGATCTTTCCCAGTTGTTTGTCCGCGAAGTCGTGGACGTTGACCTTTCGGGGGTGTCCGGCAGGTTCCCACTCACGCCCCCCGGCGGCGTAGTTGCCGATGAGTTCCTTCTTCTTGGTGTCCACGCTGATCACCGGATCGCCGGCGCCCTGAAACGCGCTGGCCTGCTCGTTGAGGTAGGCGAACTGCGCGTTCCGGTCGCAATGCTGAGCACCTTCAACGGTCTTGGTGTTGGCCCGCAAGCTGTAACCGCAGGCCTTGAGCAGCTTGGCCACAGTGCGGGCCGAGACCCGATGCCCGGCCGCGGACAGTTCAGCGGCGAGCTTGGCGGTCGACTTCGTCGTCCACCGCAGCGGCGATTGCGGATCACCACGAGAGTCCGGATCGACCAAGGCGTCCAACGCGCCCAGCACCGCCGGATCGGTCGCCTCCTTGGCCGGGCGCCCGGCCCCCGGACGCCGCACCCGACCAGGAATCGGCTCGGGGTAGTCCAGCTCGCGAACACCTTGCGCGACGGTGTCTGGATGCACGCCGCCGGCGGCGGCGACCGCCGTGATGCCACCACGCCCGAGCACCCTCGCCTCAGCACCGAGCAACAGCCGCCAAGCACGCTCGTCCAGATGCGCCTTGATCAACGACAACCGCTGCGACATCGGATCCGACCCCACACCGGGCAGCGACATACCACAGACTCTAGCCACCTCAACCAGACAGACCTAGCTAATTACTGCGCGAGTCCTTAGGCGATTCTTATGTTTGGAAACCGAAAGGAGTGGCGGCGGGGGAGTTGGGTGATTTGTGCTGTCGCTGTATTCGAGCCCTGGGCCTGCGTGAGCTCGCGCTGCAGGTCGGGCACCGGGTCCCGGCACACGGTGGCAGGACCACTCCATGCCGGAGACGCAGTGCGACGGGCGGGTCAGGCGCGATGCTGCACGCGGCTGCTCACGTGCTAGTTCCCAGAAGCGCCTGGACCTCCGGTCGGCGCGGCGCGTACCGCGCTAGTGTCCCGCGCCAGAGATTCGCACGATAATTCCGACGCCCAGGCGCGCGCTGGCTGCGTTGTCGTCGTCGCCAGGACGGCAAGTACAGCTCTCCTCCTCCGCCTTACCAGCCCACGCCTGAACGCCGGACTTATTCGCACAATCTCTGGCGCGCGACACTAGTGTCCCGCGCCAGAGATTCGCACGATAATTCCGACGCCCAGGCGCGCGCTGGCTGCGTTGTCGTCGTCGCCAGGACGGCAAGTACAGCTCTCCTCCTCCGCCTTACCAGCCCACCCCTGAACGCCGGACTTATTCGCACAATCTCTGGCGCGGGACACTAGACGACGTCGGCGGCGGGATCGCCACCGTGGTAGCGCAGCCAGATCGCGCCCAGCGGCGGCACCCGCAGCCGCGCCGACGCGGGCTGGCCGTGCCACGGCTCCTCGGTGGCCTCGACGCGCCCGAAGTTGCCGACGCCGGAGCCGCAGTAGACCTCGGCGTCGGTGTTGACGACCTCGTCCCAGCGGCCGGCGTAGGGCAGCCCGAGCCGGTAGCCCTCGTGCGGCACCGGCGAGAAGTTGGCGACGCAGGCGAGCACCGAGCCGTCGTCGCCGAAGCGCAGGAACGAGAACACGTTGCCGGTCGGCGTCGTTGGCGTCGATCCAGTGGAAGCCGGCCGGGTCGGTGTCCTGCGACCACAGCGCCGGGCGTCTCGCGGTAGATCCGGTTGAGGTCGCCGACGAGGCGCGCGACGCCGCGGTGGTCCGGGTCGTCGAGCAGCCACCAGTCCAGCGAGCGCGACTCGGCCCACTCGGCGCCCTGCGCGAACTCCTGCCCCATGAACAGCAGCTGCTTGCCCGGGTGCGCCCACATGTAGGCGTAGAGCGCGCGCAGCGTCGCGAGCTGCTGCCACCGGTCGCCGGGGATCTTGTCCAGCAGCGAGCCCTTGCCGTGCACGACCTCGTCGTGCGAGATCGGCAGGACGAAGTTCTCGCGTGTAGGCGTACACCATCGAGAACGTCATCTCGTTGTGGTGGTACTGCCGGTGGATCGGGTCGTGGGCGATGTAGCCGAGCGTGTCGTGCATCCAGCCCATGTTCCACTTGAAGCCGAAGCCGAGCCCGCCGAGGTGGGTCGGCCGGGTGACGCCGGGCCACGCCGTCGACTCCTCGGCGATCGTGACGACGCCCGGGCACGCGCTTGTAGACGGTCGCGTTCATCTCCTGCAGGAACGCGACCGCCTCGAGGTTCTCCCGGCCGCCGTAGACGTTCGGCAGCCACTCGCCGTCCTTGCGCGAGTAGTCGAGGTAGAGCATCGAGGCGACGGCGTCGACCCGCAGGCCGTCGATGTGGAACTCCTCGAGCCAGTACAGCGCGTTGGCGACCAGGAAGTTGCGCACCTCGCTGCCGGCCGAAGTCGAAGACGTAGCGTGCCCCAGTCCGGCTGCTCGCCGCGGCGCGGGTCGGCGTGCTCGTAGAGCGGCGTGCCGTCGAAGCGGGCCAGCGCCCAGTCGTCCTTCGGGAAGTGCGCCGGCACCCAGTCGACGATGACGCCGATGCCGGCCTGGTGCAGCGCGGTCGACGAGGTAGCGGAAGTCGTCGGGGGTGCCGAAGCGCGCACGTCGGCGCGTAGTACGACGTCACCTGGTAGCCCCACGAGCCGCCGAACGGATGCTCGGCCACCGGCAGGAACTCGACGTGGGTGAAGCCGGTCTCGCGCGACGTAGCTCGACGAGCTCGTCGGCCAGCTCGCGGTAGGACAGCCCCTGCCGCCAGGAGCCGAGGTGCACCTCGTAGATCGACATCGGCGCCGCGTGCCACTCGGTCGCCGGCCCGCGCGGTCGAGCCAGTCGGCGTCGTCCCACTCGTAGCCGGACGTGAAGACCACCGAGGCGGTCGCCGGCGGCGCCTCGGTGGCGAAGGCCATCGGGTCGGCCTTCTGCCGCCACACGCCGTCGGCGCCGAGGATCTGGAACTTGTACTGTCGCCCGTCGCCGACGCCGGGGACGAACAGCTCCCAGACGCCGCGACGAGCCGAGCGAGCGCATCGGGTAGGCCGCGGCCGGCCCAGTAGTCGAAGTCGCCGACGACCCGCACGCCCGCGCGTTCGGCGCCCAGACGGCGAACGAGGTGCCGCTCACCGGACCGCCCGGCGTGTCGTAGGTGCGCACGTGCGCGCCGAGCACGTCCCACAGGTGCTCGTGCCGGCCCTCGCCGATCAGGTGCAGGTCGACCTCGCCGAGCGTCGGCAGCCAGCGGTACGGGTCGTCGACGGTGTAGGTCTCGCTCGCCGTAGCTGACCTCGAGCCGGTAGTCCGGCGGCGGGCCGTCGACGACCGCCGCCGAAGACGCCGCCGTCGTGCATCGACGCTGCAGCGGCGTGCCGGCTCGCCGTCGATCGCACGCACGGTGACCGCGCGTCGGCGTCCGGCCGCAGCGTGCGGATCGACGGTGCGACTCCGTCGCCGGCCGGATGCGCGCCGAGGATCGCCGTGCGGGTCGTGGTGGCGCCGCCGACCAGCCGGTCCAGCGCTCCGGTGCGACCGTCGCGTCACCGGGTCTCGAGCGGTGCACGGTGGCCTTGCCGTCATGCGGATTCACGGCGAGCCGGTGTCGTCATGCTGCTGCCAGCCGCGCCAGCGAGCCGAGCGGGACGACCAACCAGGTCGGCCGGTTGCGCGCCTCGTAGACCGCTTCGTAGACCGCCTTGTCGGCCTCGAACGCGCGCAGCAGGACGTCGTGTCGCGTGGGTCGCTGCCCGACGCCTCCGCGTAGCCGGCGCAGAACGCGTCGCGGTTGCGCTCGGCCCACTCGTCGGCGCGGTACGTCCAGCTGCGGGGCGTGCCGGCGTCGGTCGACGATGCTGGTGCCGCGCGGCGTAGTCGAACGAGCGCAGCATGCCGGCGACGTCGCGCAGCGGCGAGTCGAACGTCGCGCCGGCGCGTCGAGCGGCCATCGGCTCGCCCTCGAAGTCGAGCAGCACCCAGCGATGCGACGGTGCGCAGCGCCTGGCCGAGGTGCAGGTCGCCGTGGATGCGCTGCGTCGTGCACCGGCTCGTGCAGCGTCGGCCGAATCGTCGGATAGGCGGCGCGCAGCCCTCGGCTCGACCTCGGCCGAGCTGCGGCACGATCTGCAGCGCGCGCGTCGCAGCCGCGCGTGCATGCCGTCGGCGCGTTCGCGCAGCTCGCTCCGGCGAGGCCGGTCGGTGCCGAACGCGGCGGCGAGGTCGGCGTGCACGGCGGCGACGCCGCGCCGAGCCGCTCGGCCTCGCCGGCGAAGTCACCGCCGGCCTCGTCGGCGTGCAGGTCGGCCTCGGCCATCAGGTCGCGCACGCTGGTCTGTGGCCAGCTCCCAGCCGTCGGTCGCGGTGCGTCATGAACTCCTGCAGCATCGCCAGGCTGAGCTCGGGCTCGTCCGGTCGACGTCGGCCGTCGACCGCAGCCCGAGCAGCCGGGCGATGTGCTTGGCGCCCAGCTCGGCTGAGCGCCCGGTGCACCTCGATGTCCGGGTTGATGCCGGGCTCCAGCCGCCGGAAGACCTTGAGGATCGCGACGTCGCCGAAGACCAGCGAGGTGTTGGACTGCTCGCCGGTGAGCACCAGGCTCGGTCTGTCCACCGGGATGTCGTCGCGGCTCGGCGATAGCGCTCGAAGCGCACCGCGCCCGGTGCGTCGCGTCGCGTCGCGGATCCCGTCGCAGCCAGACGCCGGTGACGTCCTTGTCGTGCAGCGCGTCGTAGACCCAGCGGGCTCGCTGTCCGGCGTCGATCGTGCCGAGCAGGACGTGCTCGAGCGCTGCTCGGCGGCTCCGTCGCAGCACCAGCGGCAGCTGGTAGGTCTCGGTCGTCGCCGTCGGCGTAGGTCGACCGTCGCCAGCCAGATCGTCGACCTCGGGGTCGCTCGCGTCAGGTCCGTGAGCAGTCGCGCAGCGCCGACGTCGGACATCCGCGGCCCTTGCCGGCGAACCAGCGCTGGCTGCGGCAGCCACGCGCGACGAGCAGCGCTGCCAGGTCGTCATACGGTCAGTCGGTCACGTCGCCGCCTCGCGTGCCCGCTGCCTCGCGGCCGGTTCGCCGGTCGGCTGCGTACCGCGTGGGATGCGCAGCCAGTAGAAGCCGTGCCCGGCAGGGTGAGCAGGTACGGCAGCTCGCCGATCGTCGGGAAGCGCGCGCCGCCCATCAACTCGATCGGCTCGCGCGCCCTCGCCACGGCCGCAGGTCCAGCTCGACCGGCTGCGGGAAGCGGGACAGGTTGTTCACGCACAGCACGATGTCGTCGCCGAACGCGCGGACGAAGGCGAGCACGCTCGGGTTGCTGCCGCCGAGGTCGGTGAAGGTGCCCAGGCCGAAGGCCGGATTCGCCTTGCGCACCTCGATCATGCGGCGCGTCCAGTGCAGCAGCGACGACGAGTTGCGGGTCTGCGACTCGACGTTGGTGACCTGGTAGCCGTAGATCGAGTCCATGTTGACCGGCAGGTACAGCCGGCCCGGGTCGCAGGTGGAGAAGCCGGCGTTGCGGTCGGGCGTCCACTGCATCGGCGTGCGCACGCCGTCGCGGTCGCCGAGCCAGATGTTGTCGCCCATGCCGATCTCGTCGCCGTAGTAGAGGACGGGCGAGCCGGGCAGCGAGAAGCAGCAGCGCGGTGAACAGCTCGATCTGGTTGAGGTCGTTCTCCAGCAGCGGGGCCAGCCGCCGGCGGATGCCGATGTTGGCCTTCATCCGCGGGTCCTTGGCGTACTCCGCCCACATGTAGTCGCGCTCCTCGTCGGTGACCATCTCGAGGGTCAGCTCGTCGTGGTTGCGCAGGAAGATGCCCCACTGGCAGTTCGTCGGGATCGCCGGCGTCTGCGCCATGATCTCCGAGATCGGGTAGCGGCTGCTCGCGCCGCACCGCCATGAAGATGCGCGGCATCACCGGGAAGTGGAACGCCATGTGGCACTCGTCGCCGCCGATCGCCGGGTCGCCGAAGTACTCGACGACGTCGGCCGGCCACTGGTTGGCCTCGCACAGCAGCACCCGGTCCGGGTAGTCGCGGTCGATCTCCTTGCGCACCCGCTTGAGGAACTCGTGCGTCTCGGGCAGGTTCTCGCCGTTCGTGCCGTCGCGCTCGTACAGGTAGGGCACGGCGTCCAGCCGGAAGCCGTCGATGCCGAGGTCGAGCCAGAACCGCAGCGCGTCGATCATCGCCTGCTGCACGTCGGGGGAGTCGAAGTTCAGGTCGGGCTGGTGGCTGAAGAAGCGGTGCCAGAAGTACTGCTTGCGCACCGGGTCGAAGGTCCAGTTCGACGGCTCGGTGTCGACGAAGATGATCCGCGCGTCCGGGTAGCGCGTGTCGTCGTCGCTCCACACGTAGAAGTCGCCGTACGGGCCGTCCGGGTCGTTGCGGCGACGCCTGGAACCACGGGTGCTGGTCGGAGGTGTGGTTCATGACGAAGTCGATGATCACCCGGATGCCGCGCTCGTGCGCCGCGTCGAGGAAGCGCCATGAAGTCGTCGATCGGTGCCGAACTCGGGCAGCACGCCGGTGTAGTCGCTGACGTCGTAGCCGCCGTCGCGCAGCGGCGAGGGGTAGAACGGCGGCAGCCAGAGGCAGTCGATGCCGAGCCACTGCAGGTAGTCGAGCTTGTCGGTCAGCCCGCGCAGGTCGCCGGTGCCGTCGCCGTTGGAGTCGGCGAAGCCGCGGACCAGAACCTCGTAGAAGACGGCGCGCTTGAACCAGTCGGGGTCGCGGAGTCCGAGCGCGCCGGCAGCGATGCTGGTCGCGTCAACGCGGTCACCTCTCAGTCAGGACGGTCCGTCGCTCGATCACCCGACGTCGGGCCTGATGTCGCTCGCACTCCGACTGGCGTCGCACCGCGAGGATGTGCGCCGGGCTCGACGTGCGGGTCGAGCCGGACGTAGTTGTACTGGCCCCACTCGTACTCGGCGCCGGTGAGCAGGTCGTGCGACGGCGAAGCGCGTCGTCCCAGTCGACGCCCAGCGCGGGCAGGTCGAGCGACGTCCAGCCCTCGCGCACGTCGTGCGGGTCGGTCGAGCAGACGACCAGGACGGTGTCGCCGGTCGTCGTCGTCGTCGCGCTTGCTGAATGCCAGTGATCGCGTCGTTGTCGATCGTGGTGGAAGCGCAGGTTGCGCAGCCAGTGCAGCGCCGGATGCTCGCGGCGGATCTCGTTGAGCCGGCGCGAGGAACGGCGCGAGCGACCGGCCGTCGGCCTCGGCGCCGGCGAAGTCGCGCGGCCGCAGCTGGTACTTCTCGCGAGTCGAGGTACTCCTCGCTGCCCGGGCGCACCGGCAGGTGCTCGAACAGCTCGTAGCCCGGAGTAGACGCCCCAGGTCGGCGACAGCATCGACGGCCAGCACGGCCCGGATCTTGAACACGCGCCGGCCCGCCGTGCTGCAGGTAGCTCGTGCAGGATGTCCGGCGTGTTGACGAAGAAGTTCGGCCGCATGTAGTGCGCCGGCGTCGACCAGCTCGCGCGGCGTACTCCTCGCAGCTCGTCCTTGCCGTTGCGCCAGGTGAAGTAGGTGTAGCTCTGGGTGAAGCCGACCCGGGCCAGCTCGTGCATCATCGCCGGCCGGGTGAACGCCTCGGCCAGGAACAGCACGTCCGGGTCGGTCCTGCTTGACCTCGCCGATCAGCCAGTGCCAGAAGTTGATCGGCTTGGTGTGCGGGTTGTCGACCCGGAAGATCCGCACCCCGGCGTCGATCCAGAGCCGCAGCACCCGCAGGCATTCGGCGTAGAGGCCCTTCGGGTCGTTGTCGAAGTTGAGCGGGTAGATGTCCTGGTACTTCTTCGGCGGGTTCTCGGCGTAGGCGATGGTGCCGTCGGGCTTGGTGGTGAACCACTCCGGGTGCGTCGGTGACCCACGGATGGTCCGGCGCGCACTGCAGCGCGAAGTCGAGCGCGACCTCCATGCCGAGTTCGCGGGCGCGCGCGCACGAAGGCCTCGAAGTCGGCCATCGTGCCGAGCTCGGGATGGATCGCGTCGTGGCCGCCGTCGTCCGAGCCGATCGCCCACGGGCGAGCCGACGTCCCAGGTCGCGGCCACCAGCGTGTTGTTCGGGCCCTTGCGGTTCACCTTGCCGATCGGGTGGATCGGCGGCAGGTAGACGACGTCGAAGCCCAGCTCGGCGACGTAGTCCAGGTGCTCGGTCGCGTCCTTGAAGCGTGCCGTGCCGGGCCGGTTTGGCCGGCGCGTGCGGGTCGCTCGCCAGCTCGGCGCCGATCGAGCGCGGGAAGAACTCGTACCAGGATCCGTACAGCGCCCGCGGCCGGTCGACCCACAGCGAGTACCGCGGGCGACCGGGTGACCAGCTCGCGGACCGGGTGCTCGTCGGCCAGCGTCTGCAGGTACGGGTCGAGCGCCGGGCGCGACCCGGTGGGCGAGGTCGAGCGTCGGTGTCGCGCAGCGCCTTGGCCGCGGCGGCGACGCCCGCGGCCGCTCGGGCTTGGGCAAGCGACGTGGCCAGCTGGTCGAACAGCCGCGCGCCGGTCTCGAGGTCGTTGGCGAGGTCCTCGGCGCCCTGGCCGGCCTCGATCTTGACGGTGACCGCGTGGTGCCAGGTCGAAGCGGGTCGCTCCACGCCTCGACGGTGAACGTCCACATGCCCGGGCCGGTCGAGCACGAGGTCGGCGTGCCAGCGGTCGGTGCCCGGGTGCACCGGGCGCATCCGGATGAACGGCGCCTGGCTTGCCCGCTGGCGTCGCGCAGCACCACGTTGGCGGCGACGGCGTCGTGACCCTCGCGGAACACGGTGGCCGAGATCGGGACGGCTCGCCGACGACCGCCCGGGCCGGGATGCTCAGCCGTGCACACGGGCGAGTCGGTAGTCCCAGCGTCACCGCGTGCGGACGTTACCAGTCCGAGTACGTCCCGACCACGGCACCAACCGTACCCGATTCGATCGCGGTGTGTCGTGAGTCCGGCCGTACGGCCCGGCCTCGACACAGCCGCGCTGAAGCCCTTGCACAACCGCTAGCGTCCGCTGCCGTGAAGGCACTTACGACGACTCACGGTCCGCGCGGCGTTCCCGCCCGAACTGACGAAGCTCGGCGACGATCGTGACCAACCTGCGCTGGTCGTGGCACCCGGACTCGCTCGACCTGCTTGGAGTCGGTCGATCCGGAGCTGTGGGCAGGCCTGCGGCGCGCGACCCGGGCCGGATGCTGGGCGAGGTCAGCGCCGACCGGCTTCGCTGCTCGCCAGGGACCGCAGGTTCCTGCGGCGCCTCGACGACGTCTACGACGACCTGACCGACTACCTGACCCAGCCCCGGTGGTACCAGAACAAGCAGAGCACGCTGAGTCCGCCGGTCGGACGCACTCCCTACCGGAGTCGATCGCCTACTTCTCGCCCGAGTTCGGCATCACCGAGGCGCTGCCGCAGTACTCCGGCGGCCTCGGCATCCTGGCCGGCGACCATCTCAAGGCGGCCAGCGACCTCGGCGTGCCGATCATCGGCGTCGGGCTGCTCTACCGCGCCGGCTACTTCCGCCAGTCGCTCTCGCGCGACGGCTGGCAGCTGGAGCGCTATCCCTCGCTCGACCCGCAGGGCCTGCCGATCACCGCGCTGGAGAAGCCCGACGGCAGCCCGGCGCGGGTCGCGCTCGCGCTGCCGGAGGTCGCGCACGCTGTCACGCGCAGGTCTGGATCGCGCAGGTCGGCCGGGTGCCGCTGCTGCTGCTCGACAGCGACATCGAGGAGAACGACGCCGCCGCCCGGCAGGTCACCGACCGGCTCTACGGCGGCGGCAAGGAGCACCGGCTCGAGCAGGAGCTGCTGCTCGGCATCGGCGGCGTGCGCGCGATCCGCGCCTACTGCGCGGCCACCGGGACGCCGAGCCGGAGGTGTTCCACACCAACGAGGGCCACGCCGGATTCCTCGGCGTCGAGCGCATCCGCGAGCTCATCGAGCGGGCGGGCCTGACCTTCGACGAGGCGCTGCAGGCGGTGCGCGCCGGCACCGTGTTCACCACCCACACCCCGGTGCCGGCCGGCATCGACCGGTTCACCGCGCGCCTGATCGCCGCGCACCTCGACCGGGATGCCGGCGCGTTGCCGCTCGAGCGCATCCTCGCGCTGGGCGCCGAGGACGACCCGAACATGTTCAACATGGCGCACATGGGCCTGCGGCTCGGGCAGCGGGCCAACGGCGTGTCGCTGCTGCACGGCGAGGTCAGCCGGGAGATGTTCGCCGGGCTCTGGCCGGGGTTCGACCGTCGACGAGGTGCCGATCACGTCGGTCACCAACGGCGTGCACGCCCCGACCTGGATGGCCCGCGAGATCATCGAGATCGCCGAGCGCGAGGTCGGCAGCGTCGCGTTGCAGACCGGCGCCGGCTGGGACGGCGATCGACAAGGTCAGCGACGGCGAGCTGTGGGGCGTGCGGCACGAACTGCGGGGCCGGCTGGTGCACGAGATCCGCCGCCGCGTCCACGAGCTCGGCGCTGGCAGCGCGGCATGGCGCCGGCCGAGCTGGGCTGGACCTCGAGCGCCTTCGACCCGAACGTGCTCACCATCGGCTTCGCCCGCCGGGTGCCGTCCTACAAGCGACTGACGCTGATGCTGCGTGACGCCGAGCGGCTTAAGCGCGCTGCTGCTCCATCCCGAGCGGCCGGTGCAGATCGTCATCGCCGGCAAGAGCCACCCGGCCGACGACGGCGGCAAGCAGCTCATCGCGCAGATGGTCCAGTTCGCCGACGACCCGGCGGTGCGCCACCGCATCACGTTCCTGCCCGACTACGACATCGGCATGGCCCGCTTCCTGTACTGGGGCGTCGACGTCTGGCTGAACAACCCGCTGCGGCCGCTGGAGGCGTGCGGCACGTCGGGCATGAAGGCGGCGCTCAACGGCGCGCTGAACCTCTCGATCCTCGACGGCTGGTGGGACGAGTGGTTCGACGGCGAGAACGGCTGGGCCATCCCGTCGGCCGACGGCGTCGCCGACCCGGACCGCCGCGACGACCTCGAGGCGACCGCCCTGTACGACCTGATCGAGCACCAGGTCGCCACCCGGTTCTATGATCGCGACGCGGACGGTGTCCCCACCCGCTGGGTGCAGATGGTGCGGCACACCCTCAAGACCCTCGGCCCGAAGGTGCTGGCCACCCGGATGGTCGCCGAGTACGTGCGACGGCTCTACGCCCCGGCGGCGGTCGCCGCGGGCGAGATGGCGGCCGACGACTACGCCGGCGCGAAGGCGCTGGCCGCGTGGAGCCGCGACATCATCGATCGCTGGCGCGGCGTGGCGGTCCTGCACGTCGACTCGCTGCTGTCCAGCGCCAGCGACCCGCAGGTCGGCGACTCGCTGCACCCTGCGCGCCGAGGTGGCGCTGGCCGGGATCTCACCGGACGACGTCCAGGTCGAGGCGGTCTACGGCTCGGTCGACCAGGAAGACCGCCTCACCGACCTCTCGGTCGTGGCGCTGCAGCCGCTGGACGCCACCGACGGCACGATCCGCTACGAGGGCGAGATCCCGCTCAACCGCACCGGCGGCTTCGGGTACACGGTGCGGGTGCTGCCCAAGAACGACCTGTTGGTGAACCCCGCGGAACTCGGGTTGGTCTCGATCGCCTGATCGCCCAAGCGCCTCCGGTCGGCGCTGTTTACCCCAAGCGCCCGGACCTCCGGTCGGCGCTGTTTGCCCCAAGCGCCCGGACCTCCGGTCGGCGCGGCGCATACCGGGCCCCGGTTGGCGCAGGGGTAGGTTTCGGCAATGGGAGCCAGCACTGGCCGGCCGTGGCGCGGCTCCGGATGGCGGCGGACCCGGCGGCGCCTGGCCGCCTTGGACACCGAGGCGCTGCATGCAGCTGCGGCAACGCGCACGCCGCCGCTCGACCGGCTGATGACCGGCGCGTCCACCGCGGCCAATCGCTCGGTGCTCTGGCTCGGTGCCGCCGCCCTGCTGGCCTCGACCGGCCGGCGCAATGAGCGCTCGGCGGCCGCGAGCGGCCTGCTCGGCGTCGCGTTCGCGTCGGCATTGGCGAACGGCCCGCTGAAGTTCATGTGGCAGCGCCAGCGCCCGCCGACCCACCGCCACGCGCCGCTGCTGCCGTTGCCGCGCACGTTCTCGTTCCCGTCGGGGCATTCCGCGTCGGCCTTCGCGTTCGCCACCGCCGTCACCCGGGTGCTGCCGACCGCCGGACCGGTGGTGCTGCCGATGGCCGCGACGGTCGCGTATTCACGCGTGTACACCGGCGTGCACTACCCGAGCGACGTGCTTGCCGGCACCGGCATCGGGATCGCGTCCGGGCTGGCCGCGGCCGCGCTTGTGCGGCACCGCCAGAACGCGGCGCGCGCTCGCAGGTGACCGAACGTGTCAGCGGCTGGCGGCCCGCTTGTACTGGCGCACCGACAGCGGGATGAACACCGCGAGCAGCCCGACGATCCAGATCAACGTGTAGACGATCGGGTGCTGCAGCGACCAGGTGTCCGGCGGCGGCATCGCGTCGCTGGTGTTGCCGAACAGCTCTCGGCACGCCTCGGTGACGCTGGAAACGGGGTTCCAGTTGGCGATCGTCTTCAGGACCGGCGGGAAGTTGTCGGTGGGCACGAATGTGTTCGCGATGAAGGTCAACGGGAAGATGACCATGAACGACGCGTTGTTCACGACCTCCGGGCTGGGCACGATGAGCCCGACAGTGGCCATGATCCAGGAGATTGCGTAGGCGAAGGCCAGCAGCAGCAGGAAGCCGGCCAGCGCCTCGCCGAACGAGGTGTGGATCCGCCAACCGATCACCAGCCCGGTCAGCGACATGATCACGATGGTCAGCACGTTGATCAGCACGTCGCTGGTGGTGCGGCCGACCAGCACCGCCGAGCGCGCCATCGGCAGTGACCGGAACCGGTCGATGATGCCCTTCTGCATGTCATCAGCGAGCCCGGCGCCGGTCCAGGTGGCGCCGAAGATCACCGTCTGCGCGAATACGCCGGGCATCATGAACTCGCGGTAGCTCATCCCCGGCACGGTGATCGCGCTGCCGAAGATGTAGCCGAACAGCAGGATGAACATGATCGGCGAGAGGGTCGAGAACACCAGCAGGTCGGGCACCCGCTTGATCTTGATGGTATTGCGCTTGGCGACCACCGCGCCGTCGCTGAGGGCCTTCATCAGCTTCGAGCGCTGCGGTATCTCGACGGTGCTGTGGTCGAGGGCGGCAATGGTGCTCATCGGTTCGCTCCCGCCAATTCGCCCGCGGTTTCCTGCTCGGGAGCTTCGCTGTGCTCGCTGCGGTGTCCGGTGAGGGTGAGGAACACGTCGTCGAGCGTGGGGCGCCGGAGCGCGACGTCGTGCAGCTCGACATTCGCGGCGTCCAGCCGGCGCAGCGCCTCGACCAGCACGGACGCGCCGCCGGAGACCGGTGCGGTGAGCCGGCGGGTGCGCTCGTCGGACTCCACGCTGCCGCCCTCGGCCAGTTGGCTCAGCACGTCGCGAGCCACGCCGAGTTCGGCGCCGGGCGCGGTGACAATCTCGATGCGTTCGCCGCCAACCTGGTTCTTCAGCTCGTCGGCGGTGCCTTCCGCGATCGACTTGCCGTGGTCGATCACGACGATGTTGTCGGCCAGCCGATCGGCTTCCTCGAGGTACTGCGTGGTGAGCAGCAGCGTGGTGCCCGATTGCACCAGTTGCTTGATGACGTCCCACATCTCGATGCGGCTGCGCGGGTCGAGGCCTGTGGTCGGCTCGTCGAGGAAGAGCACCGGCGGCGCGGCGATCAGCGCGCCGGCGAGGTCGAGGCGGCGGCGCATGCCGCCGGAATACGTCTTGACCGGCCGCCCGCCCGCGTCGGTGAGGCTGAACTGCTCCAGCAGTGCGGTGGCGCGGGCCCTCGCGCTGCGGCGGGTGAGGCCGTAGAGCCGACCGATCATGTCCAGGTTCTCGTAACCGGTGAGATACTCGTCGACCGCGGCGTACTGCCCGGACAGCCCGATCTTGCTGCGCACCGCGGCGGGCCGGCGGCACACGTCGATACCGGCCACCGTGGCCGTTCCCTCGTCGGGGAGGAGCAACGTGGCGAGCACGCGTACAGCGGTCGTCTTACCTGCGCCGTTCGGCCCGAGCAGTGACAGGACGGTGCCCTCGGGGACGGCAAGGTCCAGCCCGTCGAGCGCGCGCAGTTTCCCGTAGATCTTGACGAGGCCCTCGGCGCTGATGACGTCGGCCATCGTTTCCCCTCTCCCGGACGATCACTGTCCAGAGTAGGGATCGGGTCCGACAGCTTTGCGCCTGAGCGCGGCCGGATTCATACGTGATCCACGGCCTCGGCGATCGATTCCAGCACCCGCGCCGGGCGGTACGGGAAGCGTTCGACGTCACTGCGGCGGGTGGACCCGGTGAGGACCAGGATGGTGTCCAGGCCGGCCTCGATGCCCGCGATGATGTCGGTGTCCATCCGGTCGCCGACCATCACGGTGTTCTCCGAGTGCGCCTCGATCCGGTTGAGGGCGCTGCGCAACATCATCGGGTTCGGTTTGCCCACGAAATAGGGCGCGCGACCGGTCGCTGCGGTGATCAGCGCGGCCACCGCCCCGGTGGCCGGCAGCGAACCCTCATCGGACGGGCCGCTGACGTCGGGATTGGTGGCGATGAACCGGGCGCCGGCCTCGATCAGCCGGATCGCGCGGGTGATCGCCTCGAACGAATACGTCCGGGTCTCGCCGAGCACGACGAAGTCCGGGTCGCGATCGGTGAGCGTGTAACCGACCTCGTGCAGCGCCGTGGTCAGGCCGGCCTCGCCGATCACGTACGCCGAGCCGCCCGGCAACTGATCTGCCAGGAACGCGGCGGTGGCCAGCGCCGAGGTCCAGATCGCCTCCTCGGCGATCTGCAGACCCGAACGGGCGAGCCGCGCGGACAGGTCGCGCGGCGTGAAGATGGAGTTGTTGGTCAGCACCAGGAAGCGTCGACCGCGGTCCTCGAGCCGGGACAGGAAATCGGCGGCACCGGGCACCGCCTGCTCCTCGCGAACGAGCACGCCGTCCATGTCGCTGAGCCAGCACTCCGCGGTTGCGCGCATGGTTCGAGTCTGTCAGGTACGCCGCACCCGCAGCAGCGCTACCGACCGCGAGAGCATCGGCAGCGCCGTTTCGGCCTTGACGATGCGCCGCGCCGGGGGACGCCCACCGATTGCGGTGGTGTCGACGACCACCTCGTAGCGGCGCGCCCACGGCCGGCCCGGCAGGGAGAAGTCGCAGTCCTGGTCGCCGGAATGCAAGAGCAACAGGAAGGATTCGTCGACGATCGGCTCGCCGCGGGTGTTGCGGTGCCGCAGCTGGCGCCCGTCCAGGTACATGCCGACGGTGCGCAGCCCGGTGTCGAACCAGTCGGGGTCGGCCATCTCGCGGCCGGCCGGGTGAAACCAGGCGAGGTCCTTGACAAGATCGGACCCGTCTCCGGTTGATACCGGACGGCCTTCGAAAAACGCATTCTGCCGCAGCACGGGGTGGCGCCGGCGCAGCGTCAGCAGCCGCCGCACCAGTGCCAGCATGTCGTCGCCCGCTTCGGACGGCGACCAGTCGAGCCAGGACACCGGGTTGTCCTGCATGTAGGCGTTGTTGTTGCCGCCCTGGGTGCGCCACATCTCGTCGCCGGCCACGACCATCGGCGCGCCGGTCGAGAGCAGCAGCGTGGCGAGCAGGTTGCGCACCTGACGCCGCCGGCCAATTTCGATTTCCGGTGACGCCGGCTCGCCCTCGACACCGAAGTTCACCGACCGGTTGTCGTCGGTGCCGTCGCGGTTGTCCTCGCCGTTGTTCTCGTTGTGCTTGCGCTCGTAGGACGCCAGATCGCGCATCGTGAAGCCGTCGTGCGCGGTGATGAAGTTGATGGAGGCGATCGGGAGCCTGCCGTCGTCGCCGTACAGGTCCGACGAGCCGGACAGGCGATATGCGAGATCGCGCACGCCGTCGGCGCCGTGCGCCCAGAACGAGCGAACGGTGTCGCGGTACTTGCCGTTCCACTCGGTCCACAGCGGCGGGAACTCGCCCACCTGGTACCCACCGGCGCCGACGTCCCAGGGCTCGGCGATCAGCTTGGCCTGCGAGATCACCGGATCCTGGTGGATGGTGTCGAAGAACGACGACAGCTTGTCGACGTCGTGCAGCGAGCGGGCCAGTGCCGACGCGAGGTCGAAGCGGAACCCGTCGACGTGCATCTCGGTGATCCAGTAGCGCAACGAGTCGGTGATGAGCTGCAGCGGGAACGGCCGGCGCGGGTCGAAGGTGTTGCCACAGCCGGTGTAGTCGACGTAGTAGGCGGGGTTGTCGGCGAGACGGTAGTAGGAGCCGTTGTCGATGCCGCGGAAGGCGAGCAGCGGGCCCTCCGGGCTGCCCTCCGCTGTGTGGTTGTAGACGACGTCGAGGATGACCTCAATGCCGGCCGAGTGCAGCGCGCGCACCATCGACTTGAACTCGCGCACCTGGTTGCCGTGCCGCGCCGCATACGGCTCGTGGGGAGCGAAGAAGCCCAGCGAGTTGTAGCCCCAATAGTTGGTCGCACCGCGGCGCAGCAGGTGCGGCTCGGACACGAAATGGTGAATCGGCAGCAACTCGACGGCGGTGACACCGAGCGAGGTCAAGTGCTCGATCGCGGCCGGATGCGCCAGCCCCGCGTAGGTGCCGCGCAACTCGGGCGGGATGGCGGGGTGCTGGAAGGTGAAGCCCTTGACGTGCAACTCGTAGATCACCGTGTCGGCCCACGGCACACGCGGCGGGTGGTCGTCGCCCCACGGGAAGGCGTCGTGGATGATCACCGAACGCGGCACGTAGGGCGCGGAGTCCTGGTCGTTGTCGGCGTAGACAGCCGGGTGTTCGACGAAGTGACCCTCCATCGCCCGCGCGTACGGATCGACAAGAAGCTTGTGCTCGTTGTGGAACAGCCCCCGTGCCGGGTCGAACTGTCCGGCGATGCGAAAGCCGTAGCGCTGTCCCGGGCCGATGCCGGGCAGGTAGCCGTGCCACACGTGATAGGTCTTCTCGTCCAGCGGAATGCGGGTCTCGTGCGATCCGCTGAACAAGCACACCGACACGGCATCCGCGGTCGTCGACCAGATGGCGAAGTTCGTGCCGTCGCCGTCCCAATGCCCGCCGAGAGGGAACGGGTGGCCCGGCCAGGCCCGGTCGAGCCGGGCCGCTAGCGCGGCGGTCAGCTCCTCGGGGTGCACCGGTCGGACCTTAGCGGATTCGCGCCGGCGCGCTCGGCGAAGCGATCAACGGGTGCGGGCGGGAAGGTGCGCCTTCCCGCCCCGTCAAGTCAATCCGCGAACCGGATATCGACCGTTCGAGGCGGGTAGCGGTGGCTTCCCGCCTCGAGCAGCGCAAGCGCCCGTCGCCGCAACCGAGAGCGGCAATGACCGCAACCAGGGTTAGCACCAGGGTTAGCACCAGGGTTAGCTCAGCATCGCGCGGGTAGGTTCGGGAGGTGAGCAGGACCGCCCGACACATTCATAGATTTGTCATGGCGAGGACTCAGTAAACGTATGGCTTACGACGGTTATCTGATCCCATGACCCCGAGTGACCCAACCGAGCCGGCCGGCCCGAGCTACCCCCAGGACGCCCAGCCCACCGAGCAGTACCCGGTAGCCGACAGCCCGCGCGCGCCACACGCCCCGTACCAGTACACGCCGTACGACTACGCGCAGTACACGAATCTGCACCAGCAGCCGCCGCAGGCGTACCCGGCCTCGGTCGCGACCGCGCCGGCGCCCCACCCGAGCGTGCGGCGCTACCGCATCGCGCTCGGCGTCACCGCCGGGGTGGCGGCCGCGGCGCTCGTCGCGACCGGCGTGGCGATCTCGAACAACCACTCGGTGACCATCACCGGCTCCGGCTCCGCCCAGCAGGTCGTGCCCAACGGCGGCGAGTCCTCGGGTTCGGGTTCGGGGTCGGGCTCCGGCTCGACGGACCCGGGCGGCTCCACGGACCCGGGCGGCTCCGACGCGACCCCGGCGGCTCGACGGACCCGGGCAGCGGCACCGGCGGCGGAACCTTCCCGTTCCCCGGCGGGGGTACGGGTAGCGGCGGCACCGGCAGCGGCGGCACCTCGGCCAGCAGCATCGCGCTCGCCACCAAGAAGCAGAAGATCGGCGTCGTCACCATCGTCTCGACGCTCGGCTACCAGAACGCCCAGGGCGCCGGCACCGGCATGGTGCTGACCTCCGACGGGGAGATCCTCACCAACAACCACGTGGTCAACGGCGCGACGAGCATCACCGTCACCATCGTCTCCACCGGCAAGTCCTACCGCGCCGATGTCGTGGGCACCGACCCGACCGATGACGTCGCGGTGATCCAGCTCCGCAACGCCAGCGGCCTGAAGAAGGCCAACCTCGGCGACTCCGACGATGTCAAGGTCGGCGACTCGATCGTCGGGGTCGGCAACGCCGGCGGCACCGGGACGCTGCGGGCCTCCAACGGCAAGGTCGACCGCGCTCAACCAGAGCATCACCGCCACCGACGAGAACGGTTCGAACGCCGAGAAGCTGCACGGCTTGATCGGCATCGACGCCGGCATCGTCGCGGGTGACTCCGGCGGCCCGACCTACGACTCGGACGGCGAGATCATCGGGATGAACACCGCGGCGTCGCAGAGCCAGACCGGCGCGAGCACCTCGGCCTACTCCATCCCGATCGACAACGCCCTGACGATCGCCGACAAGATCGAGAACGGCGATGCGTCCTCGACCATCCACATCGGGCTGCCCGGCTTCCTCGGCGTGGGAGTGGCCGACGCCACCGGCGGCGTCGGCGTCACCTCGGTGGTGCCGAACGGCCCGGCCGACCAGGCGGGCATCGCCGCCGGCTCGACAATCACCGCGATCGACGGCAAGAGCGTCACGTCGGCGACCGCGCTGAAGTCGGCGATGTCGGGCCACAAGGCCAAGGACACCGTCAAGGTCACCTGGACCGACGAGGCGGGCGCGAGCCACACCGCAAACGTCACCCTGATCGCGGGCCCGGCAGACTGACCACCGGCACCTCCGCGAGCACAACGGCGCCGCGGCGAGACCCTTCCTCTCGCCGCGGCGCCGGTGCGTTTGGATAGGGGCCGTGGTGGACGTGAATCCGGATGCGGTGCTGCAGCTCGACGACGTGTCGGTGCGGCGCGGGGACAAGGCGCTGCTCGACGGCGTCAGCTGGACGGTCGAGGAGGACGAACGCTGGGCGGTGCTCGGGCCCAACGGCGCCGGCAAGACCACGCTGCTGCAGATCGCGGCGGCGCGCCTGCATCCGACCAGCGGCACGGCATACGTCCTCGGCGAGCGACTGGGCGCGGTGGACGTGTTCGAGTTGCGCCCGCGCATCGGGCTGGCGAGCTCGGCCCTCACCGACCGCATCCCGGGCAGCGAGAAGGTCACCGACATCGTCGTCAGCGCCGGCTACTCGGTGATCGGGCGTTGGCGCGAGGCCTACAGCCACCAGGACGTGCGCCGCGCCGAGCGGTTGCTGCGCCTGCTGGGCGTCGGCGACCTCGGTGCGCGCACCTTCGGCACGCTCAGCCAGGGCGAGCGGGCGCGGGTGCAGATCGCCCGGGCGTTGATGACCGATCCGGAGCTGCTCCTGCTCGACGAACCGGCCGCCGGTATGGACCTGGGCGGCCGCGAGGACCTGCTGCGACGGCTCACCCGCTTCGCCGACGACCCCGACACCCCGGCGTCGGTACTGGTCACCCACCACGTCGAGGAACTGCCACCCGGGATCTCGCACGTGTTGCTGCTGCGCGACGCCAGGGTGGTCGCCGCCGGCCTGGCTCGCGAGGTGCTCGCCGCCGAGCCGCTGTCGCGCACCTTCGGCCTGGCGCTGTCGGTCGAACGCCGCGACGGCCGGTGGTACGCCCGCGCGCAGTGATGCCTGCTGCGCCGTAGGCTCCCCTGCGGAGTCGGACGTCGAAGGGTGCAGTCGATGAGTGAGTTGGTCAACGTCGAGATCAGTGACGCGGTGGCGACGATCCGGCTCAACCGCCCGCCGATGAACGCGTTGAACACCCAGGTGCAGGAAGAACTACGTGCCGCGGCCGAGCAGGTCGGCACCGACACCGCGGTCCGCGCGGTGATCATCTACGGCGGCGAGAAGGTCTTTGCGGCCGGCGCCGACGTGAAGGAGTTCGCCGGCCAGGACCACGCCTACATGTTCCGCGACGCCGGTCGGCTCAGCTCCTCTCTCGACGCGCTCGCGCGCATCCCCAAGCCGGTGATCGCGGCGGTGACCGGGTACGCGCTCGGCGGCGGTTGCGAGCTCGCGCTGACCGCCGACTTCCGGGTCAGCGCCGACAATGCCAAGTGGGGGCAGCCGGAGATGCTGCTCGGCATCATCCCGGGCGCCGGCGGCACTCAGCGGCTGCCGCGCCTCGTCGGGCCGGCCAAGGCGAAGGACATCATCTACACCGGCCGCTTCGTCGACGCCGACGAGGCGCTCGAGATCGGGCTCGTCGACGCGGTGGTCCCGGTCGCCGAGGTGTACTCGACGTCGCTCGCGATGGCGGCCAAGTTCGCGAGGGGCCCGGCCCTGGCGCTGGCCGCGGCCAAGGCCGCCATCGACGGCGGCCTCGATGCCGACCTGGCCACCGGGCTGCGGCTCGAATCGCAGCTGTTCGCGTCCCTGTTCGCGTCCGCGGACCGCACGATCGGCATGGAGTCGTTCATCGAGGGCGGGCCGGGCAAGGCCGTCTTCGGGTGACCCGCCCGTCGGTCGTGCTGCTCGATCTCGACGGCACGCTGTCCGACTCCGCGCCCGGCATCCTCGCCTCGCTGCGGCACGCCTTCGCCGTCAACAACATCCCGCCGTTGGATCCGCAGACCGAGCGCAGCCTGCTCGGGCCGCCGTTCTACGAGTCGCTGCCGCCGCTGCTGCCCGACCCCGACGACCTGCCCGCGGTGATCGAGGCCTACCGCGAGCGCTACGCGGCCGGTGGCATGTACGAGGCAGCGGTGTACGACGGGGTGCCGGAGCTACTGGCTGCCGCGGCGGCAGCGGGTGTGCGCCTCGCGGTGGCCACCAGCAAGCCCGAGTACTTCGCGCTGCCGATCGTCGAGCGGCTGGGCCTGGCGGACCGCTTCGAGACCATCGGCGGCGACAACCTGGACGGCTCGTTGCCGACCAAGGCGCTTGTCATCGACAAGGTGCTCGCCCGGCTGGGCCGCCCCGCGGCCGACACCGTACTCATGGTCGGCGACCGCCGCCACGACGTGCTCGGCGCGCGGGAGCACGGCATCGCCTGCATCGGCGCCGGCTGGGGCTACGCGGTGCCCGGCGAATTGGACGCGGCTGGAGCGACGGTTGTCTGTGAGCGGCCTGCCGACCTGCTCGGGCCGCTGGGCCTGGCTGGTTAGGCTCCCCGGATGCAGCCGGCCCAAGCGTCTCGATCCCCACGCGGGGCGAAGGTGCTCGCCTGGGTCGGACTGTTCCTGGTGGTGGCCGGTGCGCTGGTGCTCATCGGGCGCTATCTCACCGCCCACTACGAGCGCCACTCCTACCTCGACGGCCAGCCGCCGCCGCGCTACGTCACTGTGCGGGCGGGCCACAGCTACTGGATCTCGGTCCCGGGCGGGGTCAAGTACGAGCAGGAGCTGGGACAGCCGCCGCAGGCCCTGCAGTGCAGCATCCAGCAGCCGAACGGGCCGGACATCACCCTCGAGGTCACGCGCGAGAGCAACGACACCAAGATGATCAACACGATCGCGTCGTTCCGCTCGCCGGTCTCCGGCCGCGCGCACGTCAGCTGCGTCGGCCTGTCGGACATTTATCTCGACGACACGTCCGGTGATCCCTCCGGCGTGCTGCTGGTGCTGGGCACCGTGCTGCTCACCGTCGGGGTCCCGCTGCTGCTGTCCGGGGTGCGCACCGTGAGCTCGGCACGGCGGCACCGGGTCCCTGCGGGGACAGGCCCTTAGACCCTGCCGCGGGCGGGCCGGTTAGGCCATGGTCGAGAGCAGCGACCCGGGAGCCGACCATGACGACATCAGCCCACCCCCAGGACGCGCTGCGGCGCGCGGCGATCGCTGCGACCCTCGCCCCCTCGGTTCACAACACCCAGCCCTGGCGCCTCGAACTGCATGCAGACACCCTCGACCTGGTGGCCGACCGGACGCGTCAGCTGGCGGTGCTGGACCCGCGCGGGCGGCAGCTGACGATCAGCCTGGGCTGCGCGGTGTTCAACGCCCGGGTCTCGCTCGCCGCCGACGGGTGGCGACCCGAGGCGCAGATATTGCCCGACCCGCAGCGGCCGGACCTGGCGGCGCGGGTGCGGGCCGTGCCTGCCGACCCGGGCACCCCCGGCGACCCGATCGCCGCCTACCGCCCGCTGCTCGAGCGGCGGCAGACCAACCGCCGCGAGTTTCGCGACGCCGAGATCGCCGCAGACGTGCTGTCCGCGATCGAGCGGGCCGGCGCTGCCGAGGGCGCCGTCGTGTATGTCGTCGCCTCCGAAGCCGACCGCGAGACCGTGGCGCGCCTGAGCCGGCAGGCCGACGACCTCGAACTGCTCGACCCGGCCTACCGGGCGGAGCTGCGGCAGTGGACCACCGACGACGCCGACCGTCGCGACGGCGTGCCCGCCCTCGCGGTCGCGCACGTCGACGGATCCGCGCACGACGACGTCCCGATGCGCGACTTCGACACGCGCGGCACCGGCTGGCTGCCACCGCGGACGCGCTCCTCGCGGCGGCAGTGCCTGCTGCTGCTCGGTAGCGACGTCGATGATCCGCCCGGCTGGCTGGCCACCGGTCAGGCCCTGGAACGGATGCTGCTGGAGATCACCGGCTTCGGCTACGCGGCCAGCCCGCTGACCCAGGCCGTCGAGGTGGCGCTTACGCGTGCGCAACTGTGCCGAGACCTCGAACTCGACATGCAGCCGCACATCCTGCTGCGGGTCGGGCAGGCGCCGATCGCGCCGGCGTCGCGGCGGCGGGCGCTGCGCGACGTGCTCGTCGAGCCGCTCAGATCCAGCCCCGACGCTTGAACACCAGGTAGAGCACGACGCTGACCATCAACATCAGGCACACCGCGAACGGATACCCGAGGCGCCAGTCCAGCTCCGGCATGTGGGTGAAGTTCATCCCGTAGATGGTCCCGACGAGCGTCGGAGCGAACAGGATCGCCGCCCAGGCGGAGATCTTCTTGACCTCGTCGTTCTGGGCGTTGCTGGTGCGGCTGAGCAGTGTCATCTCCTCGTTCTGGCGCTGGGCGACCAGGATCGAGTTGACCGTCAGGATGTCGCGCAGCTGCACCCGGAACTGCTCCACGCGCTCGGTTACCTGCGTGACGTGGTCGGCGACGTCGCGCAACGAGCGGCGCAGCTCCTCGTCGACGCCGTACTTGTCGAAACCGGCGGCCAGCGAGGCGAGCATCGCCGAGAGCGGCGCCGCCGCGCGCTGGAAGTCGAGCACTTCCTGGGAGAGCTCGTAGATGCGCCGCGACACCGACGGATCGCCGCCGAAGACCTGCGTCTCGATCTCGTCGATGTCGTTCTCGAGCCCGGCGACAACGGGGCCGTAGCCGTCGACGACCGCGTCCATGATCGCGTAGAGCACCGCCTCGGTGCCGAGCGCGAGCAGCTCCGGATCGTGTTCGAGGCGGCGGCGCACCACCGCGAGGTCCGGGCTCTCCGCGTGCCGCACGGTGATGACGAAGTTGGGCCCGACGAACACGTGCAGCTCGCCGAACTCGACCTCCTCGATGTCGTCGAGGTAGCGCGCGGCCCGCAGCACCACGAACAGCGTCGGCCCGTAACGCTCGAGCTTCGGGCGCTGGTGCGCGGTGATCGCGTCCTCGATCGCGAGCTCGTGCAGTTCGAACTCGGCGGCCAGTGACGTGAGCTCGTTCAGGTCGGGGCGGTAGAGCCCGATCCAGGCCATGCCGTCCTCGCGCTCGCGCAACACCCGGAACGTGTCGGCCAGCGAATGTGTCGCGGTCTGGCGCGACCCGCCGCAGTAGACGGCTGAGTCGATCAGCCTCGACCGATCGGCCGCCTCGTCGGGCGCATCGTTCGCGGATTTCTCACTGACGCGGCCGGGCGCCTGCGGTCGCCGCAGGCGGCTGAGCGCAGCCCGACCGGGGAACAGCGGACGCTCCGGCATACAGGTGACGATATCGGCGCCCGCGGCTGCGCACGATGCCGACTAACGTGAAGGACACTCGATGCCGGAAGGACCCCTATGAAGCTCGGCCTGCATCTGTCCAATTTCACCTACCCGGCCGGTGCACCGGCGCTCGCCGCCGATCTCACCCGGATCGCCGCGGCCGCCGAGGATGCCGGCTTCGACCGGCTGTCGGTGATGGATCACGTCTGGCAGATCCGCCCGATCGGGCCGATCGAGACCGACATGCTCGAGGCCTACACCGTGCTCGGCTACCTCGCGGCGCGTACCCGCAAGGTCGAGTTGCTGGCGTGGGTCACCGCTGTGGTCTATCGCGAGCCCGGCCTGCTCGCCAAGTGCATGGCGACGCTGGACGTGCTCTCCGAGGGCCGCGCGATGCTGGGCATCGGAGCCGCGTGGAACGAGGAGGAGTCGCTCGGGCTCGGGCTGCCGTTCCCGCCCACCGCGGAACGTTTCGAGCGGCTCGAGGAGGCCGTGCAGATCTACCTGCAGATGTGCAGCGACGACGACGGGCCTTATGAGGGCAAGCACTATCGGTTGACCCGCACCATGAACGTGCCGCAGACCCTGCGCCGCCCGCACCCGCCGATCCTGATCGGCGGGGGAGGCGAGAAGAAGACGCTGCGGATGGTGGCGCAGTACGCCGACGCCTGCAACCTGTTCCCGTCGCCGCAGCTCGAACACAAGCTCGACGTGCTGCGTGCGCACTGTGCCGACCTGGGCCGCGACTACGACGAGATCGAGAAGACGGTGATCGTCCGGTTCGACCCGGGCGCCGACGGCGCCGGCGTCGAGGACATCCTCACCCAGCTCCGGCAGGTCGCCGCGCTCGGCGTCACGAACGTGCACGGCACGCTCGTCGACGTCTGGTCCGACGACGTGATGCGGGTGATGGCCGAGCAGGTGATTCCGGCCGCCGCATCCATCTGAGCGCCGCACGCAGCGTCGTTGCAGCGTTGTCCGACGAAGGTGCGCTGCATCGTGGCAGCGAAGCTGACGGTGTCGAGTCCGCGGGCGGACGACGTCCGCGCAGTGCACGCTGCCCACGAGCGCTTCCTCGAATCGGGTGCGGTCTCGGCCCCGGTCCGCGACCGGCCCGGCTGCGCACCGACGCGGAGTCGGCCGAACTCGCCTAGTGTCCCGCGCCAGAGATTCGCACGATAATTCCGACGCCCAGGCGCGCGCTGGCTGCGTTGTCGTCGTCGCCAGGACGGGCAAGTACAGCTCTCCTCCTCCGCCTTACCAGCCCACGCCTGAACGCCGGACTTATTCGCACAATCTCTGGCGCGGGACACTAGCAACGAGTTGTCCGCGCCACGCGGTGCTGTCGCACCGCGTGGCGCGGACAACTCACGCAGCGGGTGGCCGTCAGCCCTTCACGCCACCGGCGGTCAGGCCGCTGACGATGCGGCGCTGGAAGATCAGCACGACGAGCACCAGCGGGATGGTGACGACCAGACCGGCTGCCATCGTCTGCGTGTTCGCCACGATGTGCGGGCCGGCCGTGAACTTCGCGATCGCCACCGTGCTCGGCGCGACGTTGTCGTTGCCGTTGTAGAGCACGCTGGAGAGCAGGTACTCGTTCCACGAGGCGAGGAACACCAGGATCGCGGTGGTGAACATCGCCGGCGCGGCCAGCGGCAGGATGACCAGCCGGAACGCCTGTCCCGGCGTGGCGCCGTCGACCCGGGCCGCCTGTTCCAGCTCCCACGGCATGTCCGCGAAGAAGCTGGTCAACGTGTACACCGCGAGCGGCAGCGCGAACGAGATCTGCGGCACGACCAGGCCCTGGTAGGTGCCCAGCCAGCCGAAATTGGTGAACAGCTGGAAGATGGGGGTCAGGATCGCCACGCCCGGGAACATCGACGCCGCCAGGATGGCCGCGAGCACGAGTCCCTTGCCGCGGAAGGCGAGTCGCGCAAGCGCGTAGCCGGCGAACACCCCGATCACCATCGCCAGCACCGTGACGCAGGTGCCGATGATCAGGCTGTTCACCAGCGAGCGACCGAAGTGGTTGTTCGTGGTGTTGAACGCGTACTTGAAGTTGTCCAGGGTCAGGTGGGTGAACCAGAACGTGTTGTCGTAGGTGTACGCGTTGTCCCGGAAGGCCATGACGACCATCCAGTAGAACGGCAGTAGACACCACAGCACGATGAACACCAGGCTGGCGCCGGTGCCGACGTTGCCCCAGTTGAACGGCGCCTTCGGCGGCGGGGGAGTGGCCTCGGCCGGCTGTCGGGACTGATTCTCGTCAACGGCGGTCGTCATGACTACTTACCCTCCTTCGCCGGCTTCTGGGCCCCGACGATGTTGGCGTTGAACAGCTTCACCATCAGCAGCGAGATCGCGAAGATCATGACGAAGGTGATCGTCGACAGCGCCGATGCCGAGTTGATGCCGATGGTCAGCTGTTTGACCACCAGGATCGACAGCGTGGTGGTGCCGTTGGAGCCCTGGGTGAGGATGGCGGGTAGGTCGTACATCCGCAGCGCGTCGAGCGCGCGGAAGATGACGGCCACCGCCAGCGCGGGCTTGACGAGCGGCAGGGTTATTCGGGTGAACCGCTGCCAGGCCGTGGCGCCGTCGATCTTCGCCGACTCGTAGAGATCTGCACTGATGCCCTGCAATCCGGCGAGGATCAGCAAGGCGATGAACGGCGTGGTCTTCCACGTGTCCGCGATGATGATGGCCCATCTGGCCGGCCACTTGTCCGAGGTCCACTGGATGTTCGTGCCCAGCAGGTGGTTGAGGATGCCCTGCGGGTCGTAGATGACGCCCCACAACTTAGCCGTAACCGCGGTGGGGATCGCCCACGGGATCAGGATGCAGGCGCGCACCAGGCCGCGACCGGCGAAGCCGCGGTTCATCATCAGCGCGAATCCGACACCGATCACGGTCTCGAACAGCACCGTCACGAACGCGAACAGCAAGGTGACGCCGACGGAATCCCAGAACTGGGAGCCGAGGGTGCCGGGCGGGCAGGTCCCGGTGCCGCCGCCGGCGGTGGGGCACTGCTGCAGCAGCCAGTGCTTGTAGTTCTCGATGCCGTTCCACTGGCCGCCCTGGTTGAAGAAACCGGTGGCCTTGTCCAGGCCCTGGTCGGTGAGGAACGACTGGTAGATCGCCTTGACGATCGGGTACCCGACGACGAGCGCGAGCAGGACGATCGTGGGTGCGATGAGGTAGAAGGCGAGTTTGCCCTCGCCGGTGCTGATCTTGCGCCGCTTGCGCGGCTTGCCTTCCTCTTCGAGGACGGTGTCTTCTTCGATCGGCCCTGCAAGTGTCATCTGGTCTCCTCAGACGAGAGCCGCGAACCCCGAATGTGATAAACGTCCCACGACCGGCGGGGCCACTTCAAGAAGGTGCCCCGCCGGTCGAGCGGTTGTCGATCCGGACGATCAGCCGGAGGTGGCCGACTTCAACGCCGCTTGCATGTTCTTCAGCGCGGTGCTGACCGAAGTGCCCTGCAGCGCCGCGTAGGCGTTCGCCTGGATCGCCTCGGTGACTGCCGGGTAGAACGGCGTGACCGGGCGCGGCACCGCCGTCTTGATGCTGGCGAGCAGCGTCGGCAGGTACGGGAACTTCTTCACGAGCTCGGGATCGGTGTACAGCGAGCTGATGACCGGGGCCAGCGTGCCCTGGGTGAGGTTCCACTTCTGCTGGGCCGGCTCTTCCATCCACTTGATGAACTTCACGCCGGAGGCCTGGTGCTTGGAGTACTTGCTCACCGCCAGGCTGTGGCCGCCCAGGCTGGATGCTCCGTGCCCGTCCGGGCCGGGCAACGGCGCGATGCCGAACTTGCCGATGACCTTCGAGCCCTTCCCGTTGGCCACCGCAACCGCGTACGGCCAGTTGCGCATGAACACCAGCTTGCCGGCGATGAAGGCGTTCAAGCTCTGCGTCTCCTGGAAGCCGATGGCCTCCTTGGGGATGTAGCCGTCCTTGAACCCGTCGGCCAGGAAGGAAAGCCCCTTGGCCGCCTCCGGGGTGTCGACGTCCGGCGTCTTTCCGTCGTCCTTGATGATCGTGCCGCCTGCGGCGTTGATCGCCTCGGCGGCGTTCACGGTCAGGCCCTCGTACTTCGCGAACTGGCCCGCGTAGCACCCGGGCTTGCTGCCGGTGATGGTGTTCGAGGTCTTGCCCTTGCAGTCCGCGATGATCTCATCCCAGGTCTTGGGCGCTGTCGCGACGAGGTCCTTGCGGTAGAAGAGCAGCCCGCCGTCCGAGGCGTACGGCGCCGCGAACAGCGTGCCGTTGTAGGTGGCCGCCTTGACCGTGGCCGGCAGCAACGGCGTGGTGTCGATCTTGTTGTTGCCGGTGAGCGGGATGACCCAGCCCTTCGCGGCGAACTCCGCGGTCCAGACGACGTCGACCGTGACGACGTCGTAGTTCGGGTCCTTGGCCTGGAAGTGCTGTTCGAGGTCCTGCAGCTGCTGGTCGGCCTGATCGGTCTGCTGCTTGACCGTCACCTTCTCCTTGGGATACTTCGCGTTCCACCGCTTGACGATCTCCGGCCAGACATTCGAGTTGTCCTTGCCGGTGACCACGGTGAACGGTCCGGTCCCGCTGTTCCCTCCCCCGCCGCCGGACGACGAGCACGCCGCCAGGCCTGATGCGCCCAGGGCGATCACGGCGGCCACGACCGCTGCGCTTCTTACCCGCATGAACTGGTCCTCTCTGACATCCACCCGTAAGCCCTTACGGATGTCGTCAACATGTCACGCAGGCCACATTGTCGGAACGACCACAGCCCTACCGATACCTATTCGTTACCTTGCCGCAACATGTCGACCGTCACGCCTCCGAAGTTTCGCGGCGGGGCAAGAACGCCGCGATCGCGATGAGCAGGAATCCGAGGATGGCCGCCCAGACGCCGAGCCCCGAATGTCTCAGGTACTGCGCGTAGGACGGGGCGTCCACGCCTGGAATGTCGGCGTCGCCTTCTAAGGTGACCAGCTTCAGCGCGCCGACCGAAAACGCCGCGCCGGCCACGGCGATCACGCACGCCAGCCATCGCAGGTACCAATGCCGCGCGCCGACGCGTGAAACGGCGAGAGCACCGCACCCGACCGCAGCGATGAACAAGCCCCAACCAAGCCAGCCGAAATAGAACTCCGCGATTCCGAAGGACACGTGACCGCGGATCGAGCGCACTCTCCTGTTTGTAGTGCTCGATCAGCTTGTGCAGATCGCCGAATCGGCTGTTGTCGCCGGCTCCGCTGAAGAACCCGGGACCGTCGCGGAACCAGGCCAGCACACTGAACGCGAGCAGGATCAGGAACGCGCCGACACCGAGCACGACGATGCCCGGCGTGAACGCGAACCCGCTGCGGCTTGCCTCGCCCGGCGCCGGCGGATCCGCCGACACCGGCCGATCCGGCGGCCGTGCCTTGCGGCGGCTGCGTCCGGGCTGCGAGCTCATGGCAGCACGGTAGCGAAGCGTCCTACCCCTGACGGGATCCGCTGATCCGTATTCTGGTGCCGTGGTGTCGCCGAGTCGAGCCGCCGCTCGAGCTGCCGCTTGTCTGGCGGATCCCGCCGTGGCAGCCGGCGGGGCTGATCCTGCTCGCCACCGTGCTGCTCGCCCTCGACCTCTACGGCGACCTCGGGCTCGGCGCGCTGCTGATGACCGCGGTGATCGCGGGCGCCGCGCTCCTCGGCGCGGTGTTCGCGATCCGGCTCTCGCTCGTCGCCGACGACGACGGCATCTGGGTGCGCCGCTTCTTCCGGGAGCGACTCGTCGCCTGGAGCGAGGTGGCAGAGGTGCGGGCCACGCTCGTGAGCCGCAACACCATGACGATCCGGATCAGCCTGCGACAGGGTGGGCACGTCGACGTGCCGCCCGCGCTGCTGCTCCCGACGCTGCCGACGAAGGTGCACAACGCGCAGGCCGTCGTCCACCAGGCCGCGCTGAAGTTATCGCGCGTCGCCGCGCAGCGCCGTCCCGCCTGACGTCCGGCCGTCCCACTCGTGCGTGAGCGCCCACGCGGCGCCGACCGTCCAGGCCTGCACCCGGTTGGCGGCCGCGACGGCGAACAACCGCCCCGCGGCCGTGACGCCGTAGAGCTCCGGATAGCCGCCGAGCTCGGCGATCGCGCCCCGCACCCCGGCGCGGACGGCCGCCGCCTCCTCGGCCCGGCCCGCCGCGCGCAGCCCGCCCCAGCCCAGCCAGCTGTCGAACGGCCAGATCGAGCCGCGGTGATAGGCGTCTGGCGCGAATCCGGCTGCGCTGCTCGAGAGCGTCCGCAGGCCGTAGGCGGTGCGCAGGTCCGGGCGGCACAGCCGATCCGCCGCCTCCGCGACCGCGTCCGGCTCCAGTGCGTCTGCCCACAGCAGCCAGCCCAACTGCGATCCTGCGGCGTGGACCGGCCCGTCGGCGTCGACCATGACGACGTCGGGCAGGTAGGTCCGCGGTGACCTGTGCCCGCATCCGGTCGTGCCGGTCCTGCCATTGCGCCTCGCCGGTCAGGGTGGCGAGCGCGCGCAGCGCCGCGACGGTCACCGCCTGGGTGTCGGCGTCGGCGAGCGGGGGCCGCGGAGCGGTGCCGTCGGCGCGCAGGGTGCCCCCGCCGTTGGCGTCGGCGACCGGATCGATGCAGTCGCGCCAGCCCTGGTGGGTGAGCGCTGCGCGCGAGCCCTGGCGGTGCCGGACGAGCCCGTCGCCGCTGTCGAGTTCGGCGGCGAGCCAGCCCGCGGCCGCGTGCCAGTTCGCCGCGAGCTCGGCGGTGAGCGCGTCGTCGTCGAGGGCGGCGAGCAGGACCAGGAACCACGACGTCGCGTCGGCGGTGCCGTAGTAGGCGAACGGGCCCGCCGGCCAGTCGACGAACGTCTCGGGCGCACGGTCGCGGAACTCGTGGCCGATCTTGCCCGGCGCCTCGAGCGTCGCCGGGTCACTCTCGCGACCCTGGCGCTTCGCGAGGGCGCGCAGCGTCGCCCGCGCGACGTCCGGACGTCCCGGTAGCACCTGCAGCGCGGTGATCAGCGAATCGCGGCCGAACAGCGCATGGAACCGACCCGGGTCGTCGTCGCCGGTGGGCAACGACGAGGCGTGGGCCCACCCCTCGTCGCTGAGCAGCGGGTCCAGGCCGGGCACCTCGGCGGGGGTGTGATGTGGGCCGGGAGAGAGCATTCTCATACGCTACTGGCGGGTAACTTCGGCAGACTGTTACAAAGACGTATCGAGGCGGCCCGGCACCCTGCGCCCGGGCGCCTCCATCTGATGCGAAAGGTCGGCCTGGATGAACATTGTCGTGCTGATGAAGCAGGTGCCCGACACCGAGGGCGACCGCAAGCTCGATCCCTCGGACAACACGGTGGACCGCGCCGCGGTGGACCCGGTGATCAACTACATCGACGAGTTCGCGATCGAGGAGGGCCTGTTGCTCAAGGAGGCCCACGGCGGTGAGGTGACGATCCTGACCGTCGGCCCCGAGCGGGCCACCGAGTCGATCCGCAAGGCGCTGTCGATGGGCGCGGACAAGGCCGTGCACGTGCTCGACGACGCGGTGCACGGCTCGGACGCGGTGGCGACGGCGAAGGTGTTGGCCGCGGCGCTGGGCAGCGTCGAGTGGGACGTCGCGATCGCCGGGTCCGAGGCCACCGACGCACGCGGCGCGGTCGTCCCGGCGATGCTGGCCGAGGTGCTGGGCGCGCCGCAGCTCACCCAGGCCCGCAAGGTGACCATCGACGGACTCGACGGTCACGATCGAGCGGGTCACCGACACGGGGTACGAGAAGGTCCAGGCGTCCACTCCTGCGGTGATCAGCGTGGTCGAGAAGATCAACGATCCGCGCTACCCGTCGTTCAAGGGCATCATGGCCGCGAAGTCGAAGCCGATCGAGGTCAAGTCGCTCGCCGACATCGGCGCCGACGCCGGCGAGGTCGGGCTGGCGAACTCGTGGACCCAGGTGGCGTCGTTCGAGAACGCGCCGCCGCGTGCGGCCGGCCAGATCGGTCAAGGACGAGGGCGACGGCGGCGCGAAGATCGCCGACTTCCTGGCGTCGAAGAAACTGCATCTGAGGGGCTGGCAGACATGGCTGAGGTTCTGGTTCTGGTCGACGCGGTGGACGGGTCGGTCAAGAAGCCGACGCTGGAGTTGCTCACCGCGGCGCGCGCGCTCGGTGAGCCGGCCGCGGTCGTGGTCGGCGCCCCCGGCACCGCCGAGCGCGCTGACAGCGCAGCTGGCCGAATACGGCGCGGCGAAGGTCTACGTCGCCGAGAGCGACGACATCGCCGGCGTACTCCGTCGCCCCCAAGGCCGAGGCGCTGGCCGCGGTCGTCGAGCAGGCCTCGCCGGCCGCGGTGCTCGTGTCCTCCACGCGGAGAACAAGGAGATCGCGGCCCGGCTGGCGGTCAAGATCGGGTCCGGGGTGCTCTACGACGCTGTCGGCGTCGAGGCCGACGGCAGCGTCACACAGCAGATCTTCGGTGCCGCGGTCACCGTCAAGGCGAAGGCCGCCAAGGGCGTGCCGGTGATCACCGTGCGGCCCAACTCGGTCGCCCCGGAGCCGTCGACCGGCGCGGCCGAGGTGGTGCCGGTGTCGGTCACCGTGTCCGACGCGGGCAAGGCCGCGCAGATCGTCGACACGGTCGTCGAGGAGAAGGGCTCGCGCCCGCAGCTGTCGGACGCGTCGGTCGTGGTCTCCGGCGGGCGCGGGATCGGCAAGGCCGACAACTTCGAGATCATCGAGAAGCTCGCCGACTCCCTCGGGGCGGCCGTCGGCGCCTCCCGCGCGGTGGTCGACGCCGGCTGGGTGCCGCACACCATGCAGGTCGGGCAGACCGGTGTCACCGTGTCGCCGCAGCTCTACATCGCGGTCGGCATCTCCGGCGCGATCCAGCACCGCGCGGGCATGCAGACCTCCAAGACGATCGTCGCGATCAACAAGGACGCCGAGGCGCCGATCTTCGAGCTCGCCGACTTCGGCGTGGTCGGCGATCTGTTCGCCGTCGCGCCGCAGCTGACCGACGAGATCACCAAGCGCAAGAGCTGAGGCCGCCGCGCGAATGCGCGGTTGAATTGAAGTCCGCTTCAAGGTGCAGTCTGGACGGGTGGTTGTAGCAGCGCGGGCCCGCGACGACGATGCGTCGTCGATATTCGCGCCTGCGCTGCGCACCACGACCGCCGGCCTGCTCGTCGTCGTCACGCTGATCGCGTTCGAGGGGATGGCGGTGGCCGCCGCCCTGCCCACGGCGGCCCGGGCCGTACACGGCGTCCACGGCTACGGCTGGGCGTTCACCGGATTCCTCGTGGCCAGCGTCGTCGCGATGGTGGTCGCCGGCCAGATCAGCGACGCCCGCGGCCCGCGGGTGCCGCTCGTGGTCGGGCTGCTGTGCTTTCTGGCCGGGCTGCTGCTGGCCGGGACGGCCACCACGATGACGCAGCTCGTCGCGGGCCGGGTGGTGCAGGGGTTCGGGGCCGGGCTGCTGATCACCGCCGTCTACGTCGTCGCGGGCGAGGCCTACCCCGAGCACCTGCGGCCGCGGTTGTTCGCCGCGACGTCCTCGGCCTGGGTGCTGCCGTCACTCGTCGGACCGGCGGCGGCCGGGGCGCTCGCGCAGCACGCCAGCTGGCGCTGGGTGTTCCTCGGCCTGGCGCCGCTGATGGTGATCGGCGGCGCCATGCTGGTACCGGTGCTGCGGTCGCTGGTGCCGCACGCGGGGGACCGCTGGTTCGCCAACCCGCTGCAGCTGGTGCGGGCGCTGGCCGTCGCCGTCGGCGTCGCGGCCCTCGAACAGGCCGGACAGCACCCGTCCGCGCCGTCGGCCGGGATCGCGGTCGTCGGGATCGCGCTGCTGGCCTGGGGTCTGTGGCACCTGCTGCCGGCCGGCACCTTCCGCGTCTGCCCCGGGGTGTCCGCGCCAATCGCGCTGCGCGGACTGCTCGCCGGGTCGATGTTCGGCGCGGAGGTCACCGTGCCGCTGGGACTGTCCGTGCAGCACGGCTACGGCGCCACCGCCGCCGGCGTGCCGCTGACGGTGTCCGGGTTCAGCTGGGCGTTCGGCTCGTGGATCCAGGGCCGTGCCGACGACAGCCGCGGGCCGCAGGTGCGCGTCCGGCTCATCCGTAGCGGCTTCGCGCTGATGACGGTGGCCACGGCCTTGATGACGGTCGCGCTGCTGCCCGGCGTCAGCGGCCTGCTGGCCTATCCCGCCTGGCTGCTGGCCGGGCTCGGGGCCGGTCTGACGATGTCCAGTGTCAGCGTGCTGCTGCTCAAGTACACCACCGACGCCGATCGCGGCGCCGACTCCGCCGCGCTGCAGTTGTCCGACTCGACGGCCGCGGCGCTCACCACCGGGTTCGCCGGGGTGTTCGTCGCCGCGGCCGCCTCCGGCGCGCTCGGGGTTCACCACGGCGTTCGTGGTGGTGAACCTGGTGATGTGCGCGATCGCCGCGGTGGGCGTCGCGGTGGCGGGGCGGGCGCCAGCCGGCGTGACCCGGCGGTCCGACGCCGTCCGGCCGTAAACTCGGTCGCGATGCCCTACCTGGATCACGCCGCGACCACACCCATGCTGCCGGAGGCGATCGTCGCCGTCGCCGACGCCATGGGTGTCGTGGGCAACCCGTCGTCGCTGCACGGCGCCGGCCGCGCGGCCCGCCGGCGTGTGGAGGAATCGCGTGAGGCGCTCGCGGGGGCGCTCGGCGCGCGCCCCTCGGAGGTGATCTTCACCGCCGGTGGCACCGAGTCGGACAACCTCGCGGTGAAGGGCATCTACTGGTCGCGCCGCGCCGACGACCCGCGCCGGCGCCGGATCCTCGTCAGCGCCGTCGAGCATCACGCGGTCCTCGACGCCGCCGACTGGCTCGCCGAGCATGAGGGCGCCGAGGTCGTCGTGCTGCCGGTCGACGACACCGGGCTGGTCACACCCGACGCCCTGCTGGCCGGCATCGCGGGCGACCCCGACTCGGTCGCGCTGATCAGCGTGATGTGGGCCAACAACGAGGTCGGCACGATCCAGCCGATCGCGGCGCTCGCCCAGATCGCCGCCGAGTACGGCATCCCGTTGCACACCGACGCCGTGCAGGCCGTCGGCGGAGCGGACGTCGATTTCGCGGCGTCCGGGCTCTCTGCGCTGACCATGACCGGGCACAAGCTCGGCGGCCCGCCCGGCGCCGGTGCGCTGCTGCTGCGCCGCGACGTCGGCTGCGTGCCGCTGCTGCACGGCGGTGGCCAGGAGCGCGACGTGCGATCGGGCACCGTCGACGTGCCCGGCGCGGTCGGACTCGCGACGGCCACCGCGCTCACCGTGGCGCGCCGCGCGGACACGACGGCGCGCATCGGCGCGCTGCGCGCCATGCTCGTCGACGGGGTGCGTGCCGACGTCCCCGACGTCGTGGTCAACGGGCATCCCACGAGCCGGCTGCCGGGGATCGCGCACCTGTCCTTCCCGGGGTGCGAGGGCGACGCCCTGCTGATGCTGCTCGACGCCCGCGGCATCGAGTGCTCGACCGGCTCGGCGTGCTCGGCCGGGGTCGCCCAGCCCTCCCACGTGCTGTTCGCGATGGGCGCGTCCGCGGCCCAGGCGCGCAGCGCGCTGCGCTTCTCCCTGGGCCACGACTCGACCGCCGACGACGTCGCCGCGCTGCACGCCGCGATCGGCCCCGCGGTCGAGCGGGCCCGCCGTGCCGGCGTCACCTCGATCGCGTCATGAGGGCAGCATCATGAGGGCAGCGTCATGAGGGGCCTAGGCGCATCGTGAAGGTGCTTGCCGCGATGAGCGGCGGGGTGGATTCGGCGGTCGCGGCCGCCCGCGCCGTCGACGCCGGCCACGACGTCACCGGCGTGCACCTCGCGCTGTCGGCTCAGCCCGCGACCCTGCGTCAGGGCGCGCGTGGCTGCTGCACGATCGAGGACTCCCACGACGCTCGGCGCGCCGCCGACGTACTCGGCATCCCCTTCTACGTCTGGGATCTCGCCGAGCGCTTTCGTGCCGACGTGATCGACGACTTCGTCAGCGAGTACGCCGCCGGCCGCACCCCGAACCCGTGCCTGCGCTGCAACGAGAAGATCAAGTTCACCGCGGTGCTCGACCGCGCGCTGGCGCTCGGCTTCGACGCGGTCGTCGACCGGTCACCACGCGCGGCTGGCGGACGGTCGGCTGCGGCGCTCGGTCGACGCCGCGAAGGACCAGTCCTACGTGCTGGCGGTGTGCACGCCGAAGCAGCTGGCGCACGCGGTGTTCCCGCTCGGCGACTCGACCAAGGAGCAGGTGCGGGCCGAGGCGGCGCGGCGCGGGCTCGCGGTGGCCGACAAGCCGGACTCCTACGACATCTGCTTCATCGCCGACGGCGACACCCGCGGTTTCCTTTCCCGAAAGCTCGGGGCGCGCGAGGGGCCGATCGTCGACGCGCGCACCGGCGCCGTCGTCGGCACCCACCAGGGCACCCTCGGCTTCACGGTCGGCCAGCGGCGCGGCCTCGACCTGCGGCCGGCCGGCGGCCGACGGCAACCCGCGCTACGTGCTGTCGGTGCGCCCGGCCGACAACACCGTCGTGGTCGGGCCGAAGGAGGCGCTGCGCACCGACGTCGTGCGCGCGACGCGGCCGGTGTGGACGACCGGAGCGCCGCCGGCGGGCGTCGTTCGCCTGCTCGGTGCAGCTGCGGGCGCACGGGATGGCCAGCCCGGCCACCGTGCGCGTCGACGCGCGGCGAGGTCTGCGCGACGCTCGACGTCGCGCAGACCGGCGTCGCCGCCGGGCAGGCGCTGGTGATGTACGACGGCGACACGGTGCTGGGTTCGGCCACGACCAGTGCCGCGTCCCGGCCGCACAGTGACCCGCGCCCGTGGGTAGCCCGGCGCCGCCACCGGCGATCGGCTCGATGCCCGGCACCGATCCCGCGCGCAGCGGCGGCACTGGTCTTCGGCGAGCTGACCGATCTCCCGTACCTGCCGGAGCTGCCCGCCCGCGGCCCGGGCGCGGAGCTGATCGGCCGCGGCGCCGGGCTGCTCGTCGACCTGCCGGTCGAGCTCGTGCCCTCCGGCTGGCGCCTGGCCGCCCACCCCGGCCGCGACCTGCGGCGCACCCGTGACCTGCTCGCCCGGGATCTCGACGCGCTCGAGGCGCAGGCCGACGGTTACACCGGCCCGCTCAAGCTGCAGGCGGCCGGGCCCGTGGACGCTCGCCGCCGGCCTCGAGCTGCCGAGCGGGCACAAGGTGGTCAGCGACCCCGGTGCGGTGCGCGACCTCGTCGAGTCGCTGACCGAAGGGCTCGCGGCGCACCTGACCGAGGTCGCCGCCCGGGTGCCGGGCGCGCTACCGGTGCTGCAGCTCGACGAGCCGTCGCTGCCCGCGGTGCTGGCCGGGCGGGTCGCCACGCCGTCGGGCTACGGCACGGTCGGCGCCGTCGAGCCGGTCGTCGCCGAAGACGCGCTGCGGGCCGTCCTGGCAGTGGCGGCCGAGGGCGCCCGGGCGGTGCACTGCTGCGCCCCGGACGCCCCGATCGCGCTGCTGCAGGCGGCGGGTGCGGACGCGGTCGCACTCGATGCCGCGCTGGTCACCTCGGCGGCCTACGACGCGCTCGGCGCGGCCGTCGACGCCGGGCCTCGGGCTGTGGCTCGGCGTGTGCCGGGCACCGATGCCGCGATCAGCCTCGACGCCGCTCGCACCGACACGCGGCGGCTGTGGGGCGAGCTCGGCTTCGCGCCGCGCGCGGCCGCGGCACAGCTCGTCCCGACCCCCGCGTGCGGGCTGGCCGGCGCGTCCCCGGCCTATGTGCGGCGGGCGTTCTCGGTGCTTCGCGACGTGGGCAAGGCGCTGCTCGACGACGCGGAATAGTGTCCGGCGGCCTCGATAGGTTGGAGCCGTGACCGAGGTGAGCCCCGCCCCCGCACAAGCCCCCGATCAGGCCCGCGAGGAGCACGCCCGCATCGCGCAGGAGCTCGACGAGCACAGCTACCGCTACTACGTGCTCGACGCGCCGACGGTGAGCGACGCCGACTACGACCGGCTGATGCGCCGGCTGCGAGGAGCTCGAGGAGCAGTTCCCCGAGCTGCGCACGCCGGCCTCGCCGACCCAGCGCGTCGGCGGCACGTACTCCACGCTGTTCACCCCGGTCGACCACCTCGAGCGCATGCTGAGCCTGGACAACGCCTTCTCCGCCGACGAGCTCACCGCCTGGGCCGCACCGCGTCGAGCGCGACGCCGGCGCCGTGCCCGACTACCTGTGCGAGCTCAAGGTCGACGGGCTGGCGGTCAACCTGCTCTACGAGGACGGCCGGCTGGTGCGCGGCGCCACCCGCGGCGACGGGCGCACCGGTGAGGACGTCACGCCCAACATCCGCACGATCGCCAACGTCGCCGCAGCGGCTGACCGGCGACGACGTCCCGCGGCAGCTGGAGGTGCGCGGCGAGGTGTTCTTCCCGGTTGCCGCGGTTCGAGGAGCTCAACGCGGCGCTGGTCGAGGCCGGCAAGGCGCCGTTCGCCAACCCGCGCAACACCGCCGCCGGCTCGCTGCGCCAGAAGGATCCGAGGGTGACCGCGAGCCGGCACCTGCGCTGGTGCTGCACGGCGTGGGCCGGGTCGAGGGCGGGCCCGCGGTGAGCCGCGCAGTCCGAGTGGTACGAGCGGCTGCGCGCCTGGGGGCTGCCGACCTCGGACCGGGTCCGGGTGGTCGACGACCTCGCCGGGGTCGCAGGCCTTCATCGACCACTACGGCGAGCACCGCCACGACGTCGAGCACGAGATCGACGGCGTCGTCGTCAAGGTCGACGACGCTGGACCTGCAGCGCCGGCTCGGCTCCACGAGCCGCGCGCCGCGCTGGGCCATCGCGTTCAAGTACCCGCCGGAGGAGGTCAACACCAAGCTGCTCGACATCCGGGTCAACGTCGGCCGCACCGGCCGGGTCACTCCGTTCGGCGTGATGGAGCCGGTGAAGGTCGCCGGCTCCACCGTCGAGCAGGCCACCCTGCACAACGCAGTACGAGGTCGAGCGCAAGGGCGTGCTGATCGGCGACACCGTCGTGCTGCGCAAGGCCGGCGACGTCATCCCCGAGATCGTCGGCGCCGGTCGTGGCGCTGCGCGACGGCAGCGAGCGGCCGTTCGTGATGCCCACCGCAGTGCCCGGCGTGCGGCACGGCGCTGGCGCCGGAGAAGGAGGGCGACAAGGACATCCGCTGCCCGAACTCGCGCTCCTGCCCGGCGCAGCTGCGCGAGCGGCTCTTCAGCCTGGCGTCGCGGTCGGCCTTCGACATCGAGGCGCTCGGCTACGAGGGCGCGGTCGCGCTGCTCGACGCCGGGGTGATCACCGACGAGGGCGACCTGTTCGCGCTCGCGCCGATGCCGACGGCAACGATACCCACGCCCGGCAGACGCTGTCCCGCATCGCCTTCTACACCCGGGCGGCCAAGAAGAGCGACCCTGCCGAGCACGTGCACGACGGCCGGGTGCTGTCGGCGAACGGCGAGAAGCTGATCGCCAACCTCGGCGAGGCCACGCGCCAGACCGCTGTGGCGGGTGCTCGTCGCGCTCTCGATCCGCCACGTCGGTCCCACCGCGGCGCGCGCGCTGGCCACCCAGTTCGGCGACCTCGCCGCCATCCGCGCGGCCACCGTCGAGCAACTCGCCGACGCCGAGGGCGTCGGGCTGGTCATCGCCGAGGCGGTCCTGGAGTGGTTCGCCGTCGACTGGCACGCCGCGATCGTCGACAAGTGGGCCGCCGCGGGCGTGCGGATGGCCGACGACGTCGACGCCGACACGATCGCGGACTCTGGCCGGACTCACGATCGTGGTCACGGGTTCACTGGCCGGGTTCTCCCGCGACGAGGCCAAGGAGGCGATCCTGGCTCGGGGCGGCAAGGCAGCGGCTCGGTGTCGAAGAAGACCGACTACGTCGTCGTAGGGGATAATGCGGGCAGCAAAGCCGAGAGAGCCGAACAACTCGGGGTGAAAATCCTCGACGAGGACGGCTTCCGATCGTTGCTTTCGGACGGGCCGCGGTAGTCGGATGGGTGTTTTCGAGCACAGCGCGCCGTTGCGAACGCCGGCTCTCGGGTAAAGCACAGGCAGTCAAGAGAAGAAAGTCGAGATGGACGGCACGCTCATGGCGCCCGACGTTGGGCGGCGATCCACCTCTCGCCGCCGCTGGTCACTGCGCATCGTGACGTTCTGGGTGACCGCGGCCGTATACGCCCTCGTGACCATCGGCGTCGTGTTCAAATCGCCGCTGCTCGACATGGACGAATGGTTCTACGGCCTGCATCTGCACGTCGATCACCCCGCGTACAACCGATTCGTCCTCGATTACGTCATGCTTGGTCAGCGCGGGCCGGCCACCCTGGTGTTCCTGCCGTATTTCATCTGGGTCGCCTGGCATACCCGGTCCAGTCGCCCGCTGGTGATGCTCGGCACCGCGCTGTTGCTGTTGAACGTCAGCGTCGGTGTCGTCAAGCTGCTCACCGGCCGGCTCGGGCCGCAGCAGACCCGGTTGGTGCACGAGATCCTGGTGGGCGGCGACATCTACCCATCCGGACACGTCGCGAACACCGTGGTGCTGTACGGCCTGGTCGCCTGGATCACGTTGCGCCACCGCAGGTGGGTGATCGCCGGCGGCGTCTTCGTGATCGTCACCGTCAGCCTGGGCACCGTCTACCTCAACACTCACTGGTTCACCGACGTCATCGGCGGCTGGCTGGCCGGTGCGCTCGTCCTGCTCGCCCTGCCGAGCGTCTTGCCGACCACCCAACGCTGGACCGACGCGGCGTGGAGCATGGTGCGGGCGTACCTGGCGCGGCACCGGGCGGCACGACAGCCGTCGCCGCCGGCACCGCCCGCGCTGGCAGTGGTCGGTGACGGATCAGATTCCGGGGTCGACACCGGTCAGGTCGGCGGCCAGGCGCCACAGCCGGCCGGCAAGCACCGGGTCGCGCGAGCGACCCGACGATCCGACTCGTCGCGGGCTCCCGCGCAGGCCCCCTAAGCCGTCCGGGCCGTAGAGCGCGCCGCCCTGCGCGTCGGCGGCGGTGGCGGCGTAGAGCAGCGGCAGCGCGCCGTCGGCGGCGCTCTGCGCGAACAACCGGTTGGTGAGCCCCATCAGGTGGTCCTGGACGGACTCCGTGTGCGACTGCAACTCGGTCGCCGCGTAGCCGGGATGGGCCGCGATCGAGCGCACCTTCGATCCGGCCGCCCGCAGCCTCCGGTCCAGCTCATAACTCCAGAGCAGGTCGGCGAGCTTGGACTGCGCGTAGGCCGACCACCGCTCGTAGCGCCGCTGGCGCCAGTTCAGGTCCGTGAGGTCGATCCGGCCGCCGCGGTGGGCGAAGCTGGTCACGGTGACCACCCGGTCGCGCAGCTTCGGCAGCAACAGCGCGGTGAGCGCGAACGGGCCGAGGAAATTCGTGCCGATCTGCAGCTCGAACCCGTCGGCGGTGCGCCGTTTGGGTACCGCCATCACGCCGGCATTGTTGATCAGGACGTCGATCGGGCCGGTGACGGCCGCGAAGGCGCGGATCGAGGCGAGGTCGGCGAGATCGAGCGGGCGCACCGCCACCGTCGCGCTCATCCGGGCCGCAGCCTGCGCGCCCTTGCCGACGTCGCGGCAGGCGATCAGGACATCTGCGCCGTGCGCGGCCAGCTCCCGCGCCGCGGCCTCGCCGAGGCCGCTGTTCGCGCCCGTGACGACGACGGTGCGCCCGGTCTGGTCCGGGATGTCAGCGCTCGTCCAACTGCTCATCGTCTGAGCGTATGGCCTGCTCAGCCTGCGATGTCGGCCTGCATCTGGGCCACCCCGGCAGCGATGGACGCCAGGTGCCGCAATCGCACCAGTTCCGACGGGAGCCAGCGCAGCGCCGGCCGGCCCACCAACAGCGCTGCCGACCCGAGCGGGCACACCGCGAGCTCGGTGCCCAGGCGGTCCCAGTCGGGCGGCGCCCACGCCGGGTCGGCCGGCAGCGGCCGGGCCGGGGCCGGCGGCCACCACGGCGTGCGCAGGGCCTCGATCTCGGGTGCGGCACCGCCGCGAGCCAACACCCGCCCCTGGCCCAGCTGCGGGGCGTCGATCACCAGTGCCCACCCGGCCCGGAACACCCGCGCGACGCCGTCGGCGAGCAGGGTCAGCGACGCGTGCGGATCGCGGCCGAGCGCGTCGAGCAGTTCCAGCTCCCGGTGCGCGTCGATCTGCCCGGCATACGGGCGGATCGACTCCACGTGCACGCCGTCGACGGTGGCGGCAGCCGTCACCAAGCTGTCGGCGAGCCGGTCGGCGGCAGCTCCACCACGAAGTCGTCGGTGGCGCTGCCCGGGCCTGCGCTCGATGACGTCGACGCTGAGGATGTCCGCGCCCACCGAACCGAGCGCCGACGCGACGGCGCCGAGCGCGCCCGGGACGGTCCGGCAGGCGCAAGCGCAACAGAAACGACACGGCGCACAGGGTGCCCCACCGACGTGTCGGGCCGGTTACACGACCGTTGCCCGACGGCCCGCAGCGGCGCGGGCGTCCGTAGAATGCGTGCGTCGTGTCAGACGACGCCGAATCAGCGCGCCGAGGTCGCCCACCTGGCCCGGCTGGCCCGCCTGGCCGTGACCGAGGAGGAGCTGGACTGTTCGCCGGCCAACTCGACGTGATCCTCGGCTCGGTGGCCCGGGTCGAGCGAGGTCGCCGCCGCCGACATCCCGCCGACCTCGCACGCGGTGCCGCTGACCAACGTCTGCCGCGCCGACGAGGTGCGTCCGTGCCTGCCGACGCGCCGCGGTGCTGGCCGCGGCGCCCCGGCCGTCGAGGACGACAAGTTCCGCGTCCCGCGCATCCTGACGGACGAGGCATGAGCGAGCTGACCGGCTGCAGCGCCGCCGAGATCGCCGCGCGCGATCGCCTCGGGCGAGGTCTCGGCGGTGGAGGTCGCGCAGGCGCACCTCGACCGGATCGCCGCGGTCGACGGCGACGGTCCGCGCGTTCCTGCACGTCGACGACCGACGGCGCGCTGCGCTGCGGCCCGGCGGTCGACGCGGCACCGCGCCGCCGGCCGCGAGCTCGGCCCGCTCGCCGGCGTGCCGCTGGCGATGAAGGACGTCGTCGTCACCGAGGGTCTGCCGACGACCGCCGGCTCGAAGATCCTCGAGGGCTGGGTGCCGCCCGTACGACGCGACGATCACCCGCCGGATCAAGGACGCCGGCATCGTGATGCTCGGCAAGACCAACATGGACGAGTTCGCCATGGGCTGCTCGACCGAGAACTCCGCCTACGGCCCGACGCACAACCCGTGGGACCTCGCGCGCATCCCCGGCGGCTCGTCGCGGCGGCTCGGCGCGGCGGTGGCCGCCTTCGAGGCGCCGCTCGGCGATCGGCACCGACACCGGCGGCTCGATCCGCCAGCCGGCCGCGGTCACCGGCATCGTCGGGCACAAGCCCACCTACGGCGGGGTGTCGCGCTACGGACTGATCGCGTTCTCGTCCTCGCTCGACCAGGCCGGCCCGTTCGCGCGCACCGTGCTGGACGCCGCGCTGCTGCACGAGGTGATCGCCGGCCACGACCCGTGTGACTCGACCTCGATCGCCGCGCCGGTGCCGCCGGTGGCCGCGGCGGCGCGCGACGGGCGCGCACGGCGACCTCACCGGCGTGCGGGTCGGCGTGGTCCGCGAGCTCGGCGGCGAGGGCTACCAGCCCGGCGTCGTCTGGCCGCTTTCGAGGCCGCGGTCGACGACGCTGCGCGGCCTGGGCGCCGAGGTCGTCGAGGTGTCAGCTGCCCGCACTTCGACTACGCGCTCGCCGCCTACTACCTGATCGCGCCGAGCGAGTGCTCGTCCAACCTGGCCCGCTTCGACGCGGTGCGTTACGGCCTGCGGGTCGGCGACGACGGCGTCGAACTCGCTCGAGGAGGTCATGTCGCTGACCCGCGAGGCCGGCTTCGGCGCCGAGGTGAAGCGGCGCATCATGATCGGCACCTACGCGCTGTCGTCGGGCTACTACGACGCCTACTACGGGCAGGCGCAGAAGGTGCGCACGCTGATCGCGCGCGACTTCGCCGCGGCGTTCGAGCAGGCCGACGTGCTGGTCTCGCCGACGCACGCCGTTCGTCGCGTTCGGCATCGGCGAGCGCGTCGACGACCCGATGGCGATGTACGTCAACGACCTGTGCACGCTGCCGGCGTCGCTGGCCGGCACGCCGGCGATCTCGGTGCCGTGCGGGCTGTCCGGAGGGTCTGCCGGTCGGGCCTGCAGATCATGGCGCCGGCGCTGGCCGACGACCGGTGCTACCGCGTCGCGGCGGCGTTCGAGACGGCGACCGAACCCGTCGCTCGCGCGCCGATCCCGGAGCTGGCGTGACGATGACCTGACCTACGAGGACGTCGTGAGCCGGTACGAGCCGGTGATCGGCCTGGAGACGCACGTCGAGCTCGGCACCGCGTCGAAGATGTTCTGCGGCTGCTCGACCGAGTTCGGCGCCGAGCCGAACACGCACACCTGCCCGGTGTGCCTCGGCCTGCCCGGTGCGCTGCCGGTGGCCAACGAGACGGCGATCGAGTCGACGATCCGCATCGGGCTGGCGCTGAACTGCATCGATCGCGCACGTGGTGCCGGTTCGCGCGCAAGAACTACTTCTATCCGGACATGCCGAAGAACTTCCAGACCTCGCAGTACGACGAGCCGCTGTGCATCGACGGCTACCTCGACGTCGAGCGTCGAGGGCGAGACCTACCGGGTCGGCATCGAGCGGGTGCACCTGGAGGAGGACACCGGCAAGAACACCCACGTCGGTACCGACCGGCCGCATCCACGGCGCCGACTACTCCCTCGTCGACTACAACCGGGCCGGCATTCCGCTGGTCGAGATCGTCACCAAGCCGGTGCCCGGCACCGGCGCGCTGGCACCCGAGGTGGCCCGCGCGTACGTCACCGAGCTGCGCGACATCCTGCGCACGCTCGGCGTCAGCGACGTGCGGATGGAGCAGGGCTCGCTGCGCTGCGACGTCAACACCTCGCTGAACCGGCCCGGCGAGAGCTGGGGCACCCGCACCGAGACGAAGAACGTCAACTCGCTGCGCTCGCGTCGAGCGCGCGGTGCGCTCGGAGATGCTCCGCCAGGCCGAGCTGCTCGACGCCGGCGAGCGGGTCGCTGCAGGAGACCCGGCACTTCCAGGAGACGACCGGCGACACCCGACCCGGGCGCAGCAAGGAGGAGGCGACCGACTACCGGTACTTCCCCGAGCCCGACCTCGTGCCGATGGCGCCGGACCCGGAGTGGGTCGAGCCGCTGCGCGACGGGCTGCCCGAGCTGCCGGCCGCGCGCCGGCGCGCGCTGCGCGACGCGCTCGGCGTCAGCGCCGAGGACATGACGCAGATGACCAATGCCGGGGTCGTCGACCTCGTCGGCGCGACCGTCGACGCCGGCGCGCCGGTCGCCGAGGCCCGCAACTGGTGGCTCGGCTACCTCGCCCAGAAGGCGAACGAGCGCGAGATCGCGGCCGGCCGATCTGCCGATCACGCCGGCCCAGGTGGCGCGGGTGATCGAGCTGGTCGCCGCGGGATCGCTGTCGGTCGCGCTGGCCCGGCAGGCCGTCGACGGCGTGCTCGAGACCGGGTCGGACGTCGACGCGGTCGTCGCCGAGCGTGGGCTGCAGGTGGTGTCGGACACCGGCGCGCTGGACGCAGGCGGCCGACGACGCGATCGCGGCCAACCCGGACATCGCCGAGAAGGTGCGTGGCGGCAAGGTGGCCGCGGTCGGCGCGCTGGTCGGCGCGGTCATGAAGGCGACCCGCGGGCAGGCCGACGCGGCCGCGGTGCGCGAGATCCTGCTGGAACGCCTCGGCGGGGCGTAGTGCCCGACTGGAGCGGCTTGGCCGGCCAGTCGACCCCGAGCGCTACCCGTTGATGGCCCGGCGCGAGGTCCACGGCATCTCGGCGAGCTACGAGGCGCTGTGCGCGGCGGCCGCTGAGGACACCGAGGTGCTCGCGTGCTGCGCTGCACGTCGCCGGCCCGGCGCCGCTGCCGCTCGCGGTTCGTCCTGGCCCGCGACGGCCGCCAGCTCGCCCTCGCCGGTCCGCACGGCGCCACCCTGGACTGGTTGTATCCGGTCAGGCGGTCTTGCGGCGGTACAGGAAGCCGGCCAGGGCGATGCTGGCCAGCGTGATGCCGATGCTCCAGATGATCGCGGGCACGGCGGTTGCGGCCACCGGGCCGCCGGTGAGCAGGCCCCGCAGGGTGTCGATGACGCAGGTGACCGGCTGGTTGGCCGCGAAGCCTTGCAGCCACGACGGCAACGTGTCGATCGGCACGAACGCGCTGCTCGGATAGGGCAGGAAGCTGATCAGGAACGTCATCCCGGTGGCGGCCTCTGGGGAGGACGCGACCACCCCGAGCGCGGCGCACAACCAGGACAGCGCGAACACGAACAGCCCGAACACGCCGATCGCGGCCAGCCACGCGAGCGGCGTGGCCGACGACCGGAACCCTAGCGGCAGCGCCACCGCGAACACCAGCACCGTCGAAGCCAGGTTGCGCAACACGCTGGCCGTCACGTGCCCGGCGATCACCGCCTCGCCCCGCACGTCCATCGACCGGAACCGGTCCACCACGCCGCTGTGCAGGTCGTTGCTGACGCTGACCGCGGTGGTGCCGACACCGAAGCCCGCGCACACCAGCAGCGCGCCCGGTACGACGTAGTTCACGTAGGCCGTGCCGGTGTGGATGGCGCCGCCGAACAGGTAGACGAACATCAGCAGCAAGATCACCGGAAGCATCAACGCGGTGATCATCGCGTCGACGTTGCGGGTGGACAGCCGCAGCGAGCGGGCGATCATCACGGATACGTCGGTCAGCACGGCGGCGCCGGGCGGCGCGAGGTAGGTCTCAGACATCGATGGCTTCCTTTTCCGAAGTGGCGTGGTGGCCGGTGAGGGCGAGAAAGGCGTCGTCGAGTGACGCGCTGCGGACGGCGAAGCTGCCGATGAGGTCGGCCATGGGGTCCAGGTCGTCGAGCAATGCGCGGATCGGCGCCGCGGCGGTCGGGACCGCGACATCGAGCGTGAGCGCCGCTGCGTCGGCGTCGAGCAGTCGCGCTCCGAGGCGGTTGCGCAGGACGCCGAAGGCCTCGTCGCTGGTCGCCGTCACCTCGAGGCGCTGGCCGCCGACCTCGGCCTTGAGCTCGGTCGCGGTACCCGAGGCGACCATCACACCGCCATCGATCACCGCGATGCGGTCGGCCAGGCGATCGGCCTCCTCCAGGTACTGCGTCGTCAGGAACACTGTCGTGCCGCCGCGGGCCAGTTCGGCCACCACGGCCCACACGTCCTGTCGGCTGCGCGGGTCGAGCCCGGTGGTGGGTTCGTCGAGGAACAGCACCGCCGGCTGCGCGAGGAGCGAGACCGCGAGGTCCAGGCGGCGCCGCATGCCACCGGAATACGTGCTCACCCGCCGCTGCGCGGCGTCGACGAGGTCGAAGCGCTCGAGCAGTTCCACCGCGCGAGCGCGCGCCGCCCGCGACCCGAGGCCGAGCAGCCGGGCCATCATCGTCAGGTTCTCCCGCCCGGTCTGCACGTCGTCGAGGGCCGCGTACTGCCCGGTTACCGCGATTCGTCGGCGCACGAGGTGCCGTTCGGCGACCACGTCGGCGCCCGCGACACGCGCGCTGCCGGCGCTCGGCGGGGTGAGGGTGGCGAGCAGTCGGACGGTGGTGGTCTTGCCTGCCCCGTTCGGGCCGAGCAATGCGAAGATCTCGCCGGGCCGCACCTGTAGATCCACGCCGCGCAGCACCTCGTGGGCGCCGTAGGACTTGGCGAGCCGGTCGGCCTCGATCATGTCGTTCACTGGCGGAACTCCTTACTGTGTACGCCATACGCTATAAAGCGTACGGTATACACAGTTCTACGATGTCGTCAATAGCCTTTTCCGAAAGTGAGTCATGACCGAGCGAGTCCCGACCGAGGCCGACCTCCCGCCGAGCATGGCGCTGGCCTGGGGACTGACCGCCCCTGCGAGCCGCGGGCCGAAACGGGCGCTGACCCTCGACGCGGTCGTCGATGCGGGCATGGCGGTCGCGGCTGCCGACGGCGTGGCCGGGCTGTCGATGAGCAAAGTGGCGCAGCGGCTCGGGCGTGTCGACGATGGCGCTCTACCGCTACGTGCCGTCCAAGGACGATCTGGTGGAGCTGATGGTCGACGCGGCGCTCGGCCGGCCGCCGGCCGCGCAGCCCGGCGAGTCCTGGCGCGACGGCCTGCTGCGCTGGGCCACCGGCGTGCGGGACGCCTACCGGGCCAACCCGTGGGCGCTGCGGGTGCCGATCAGCGCGCCGCCGCTCGGGCCGAACAACCTGCGCTGGCTCGAGGACGCCCTGGCCTGCATGCAAGGCACCGTGCTGGACATGCAACAGAAGCTGTCGACGGTGTTGCTCATCAGCGGCTTCGTGCGCAGCGAGGAGCAGTTGCTGCACGACATCATGGACGCCGCGGACACCGGCCGCGACGCCAACTGGGTGTCCCAGGTGGCCCTGCTGATCAACGCGCACGACTTCCCGCAGATCACCGCAGCACTCGCGTCCGGCGCGGCCAACGACGACGACGGCATCGACAACGAGTTCGACTTCGGCATCGAGCGGGTCCTCGACGGCGTCGCCGCGCTCGATCGCGGCGCAACGCAAGCGGCGCCGGCCGGCGGGTCGCTGAATGCGCAGGCTGGTCGCCGTGGTCCTGCTGGCCGCGGTGGTGACGGCGGCGCCGATCACGTCCGCGGCGGCGGGCCGGCGCCCGCGCAACTGGTGTGCCGGCTGCACGACGATCGCATCGACGAGGCCAGCGGGATCGCGCGGGGTATCGCCTCGCCGCAGGTGTTCTACGTGCAGAACGACAGCGGCGACACCAACCGGTTCTTCGCGCTCGACGCCCGCACCTGCCGCACGATCGCGACGGTGACCGTGCCGGGCGCGCGCAACGTCGACTGGGAGGACATCGCGGTCGCGCCGGACGCCACGGGCACACCGTCGGTATGGCTCGCCGACATCGGCGACAACACCGACACCCGCCGCGAGGTGGCCGTCTACCGGGTCGACGAACCGCGCATTCGGCCCGGCCAGTCCGACACCGACGTCCGCTCCGGGCGCCCGCAGGTCTGGCGGCTGCGCTACCCGACCGGGCCGGCCGACGCCGAGTCGCTCGCGGTCACGCCCCGCGGCGTCGGGTACATCGTCACGAAGTCGCTGCTCGGGCGCGTCGGTGGTCTATCGGCTGCCCGCGCGCCCGGACCCCGCCCGCGTGCAGGAGACGACCCGGGTCGGCGAGATCCAGTTCGTGCCGCTGCGTCCCGGTGGCCCGGCGGACCTCGCCCGCCAGGTGACCGCGACCTCGGCGGCGCTCTCCCCGGACGGGCGTCGGCTGGCCGTGCGCACCTACGCCGACGCGTACCTGTGGGCAGTCCGCGGCGGCGACGTCGGCGCGGCGCTGCGTACCGAGCCGACCCGGATCGCGCTGCCCGCCCAACCGCAGGGCGAGGGTATCGACGTGCTCGCCGACCGCCTGCTCCTCGACTCCGAGGGCCGGGGGAGCGCGGTGTACTCGATTGCGTTGGCGCCGCTGCGGGCGAACCCGACCTCGTCGCGGGGGTCGCCGACAGCGCCCTCGACAGCGCCCTCGACAGCGCCCTCGACAGCGCCCTCGGCAGCGTCATCGGCAGCGGCGTCGAGTTCGCCGAGCGCGGCGAAGACGTCCGGCGCCACGAGCGAGGGCGGGAACGGCTCGTGGGTGCCCGGCCTGGTGGTGCTGGTCCTCGTCGTCGTGGGAGCCGTCGCCTGGTGGACGCTGCAACTGCGCGGTAGAGCGCGCCGCTGACCCTTTTTGCCGGTTGCGCGGCAGGATCAGCCCATGCCACTCGCCGAGCAGAGCCCCGCGGCGCTGACGCTGTGGAGCCTCCTCGGGCTTGTCGTGCTCGCGGTGATCGCGGCGCTCGTCGGCCGGTTCCTCATCAAGCGGGGCATCCGCGAGCCGTTCGTGGTGCGCTTCATCAACCGCGCCTCGGACCGGGTCGTGGACACCATCAAGCGCCCGGTGACGATCGCGGTGCTCGACGAGGTCGCCGACGTGCTGCGTACCGGCCACTACACCCGCAACATCGCCTCGGCGCTGCAGGAGAACCACAACGAGATCAAGGCGATGGTCGCGGAGAAGATCAAGGAGGATCCGACCGCCGGGCGGATCAACCTGGTGCCGTTCCACGACCGGATCATCAATCTCGCCAGCGAGACCACGCTGCGAGTGATCCTCGAGGTCCTCGCCGACCCGCGCACCGACGAACTGGTGTCCGACATGCTGCGCGACAACCTGACCCAGATCCGGCAGGCGGTGCGCGCCCGCCAGGAGTGAGTCAGGCCGGGTTGCCGCCGCCCCCGCCGCCGCTCGGGCACGTACCGGATGACCCGCTCGTCGGCAGGCACCGGCTTGCCCTTGCCGTCGCGGTTCGAGGTGGTCAGCCACAGCGCGCCGTCCGGTGCGGCGACGACGGTCTTGAGGCGCCCGTAGCGGTTGTTCAACGCCGGGGTGCCGAAACGTGTCGAGGCGGGTCCGGTCTCCGGCGCCGAGGATGCGCGCCGACAGCAACGCCTGCCGTCGAGCGAGGTGACCCACAGGGTGCCGCTCTGCACCGCGCAGCCGCCCGGCCCGCTGTCGGCCGCGGGCAGCGTGGCCACCGCTGACCGGCCGAGCCGGCGTAGTTCTTGCCCGGCGGCCAGGACGTTGACCTCGTCGGGCGGTCCGTTCTCGACCTCGAACACGGTCGGTGGACTGCGCGGCCGCGCACAGCCCGTCGACCTCGCGGTGGCCGCTGGTCCAGACCGGCGTGCCGCTCGGATTCCCGCGCGCGGACGCACCGATGTCCGAGACGCGTAGCACCTTGCCGGCCAGGCTCTTCGGATTCGCCGCCGCCGACGCGCGGCCGGCGTCGCCGGTACCGACGAACAGGTTGCCGTCCGAACCGAACATGATCCGTCCGGTGTTGCCGGACTTGCCCTTCGGGATGCCGGTGAGCACCGGGGTGACCGGGCCGGTCAGCGTGAAGTCGACGATCCGGTTGTCGGTGCGGGTGGTGATGTAGGCATAGATCAGGTTGTCCTCGTCGTAGCTCGGCGAGAGCGCGAGATCGAGCAGCCCGCCGTCGCCGGAGGTGTCGAGCCCGGTGAGGGTGCGCACCGTCGGCACCGGCTGGCCCGGCCGCGGCTGCACCCGCACGATGCGTCCGGTGGTCCGCTCGCCGACGAGCGCGCTGCCGTCGGGCAGCAGGGTGAGGCCCACGGGGGCCGTGAGCCCGGTGGCGACGACGGCCGGGTCCCCCTGACCGCTGCGCGCCGGGCTCGGCTGCCGCCGCCCGACTGACCGCCGTTGCCGGGCTGCGATTGCCGCGCCGACGGCGACGGCTTCGGGATGATCGGCGTCAGATCGACGCCTGGACCCTCGCCGTTGGTGCCGAAGTCCGGGCTCGGCACCCAGGTCGGGTCGGTGGCGTCGGCAGCGGTCGTACATGCTGCGAGCAGGAGCGCCGCCCCGCACAACAGGGCGAACGGGACACGGCGCACGGCCTCCAGTCTGCCTCGCCAACCTGTGCACCCGCCTACGCGCCCGCGGGTAGCCTCGGCGGGTGCTGACGATCAGCCTGCCCACCCCCGACGCCGTCGAGCACGTCGGTGAACTGCCCGCCGACGTGACGACGATCGTCTGGGACGGCATCGGCACCGCACCGCCGGGCGCCGAGCGGATCCAGTTCTTCGTCGGGCCGGTACAACGCCGCGCCGCCTGCGGGCGACGTGTTCAGCGGACTGCCGCAGCTGCAGGTGATCCAGCTGGTGTCCGCCGGCGTCGAGCCATGGTTGCCGGTGGTGCCCGACGGTGTCGTGCTGTGCAACGGCCGGGGAGTGCACGGCGGCTCAACGGCCGAGCTGGCGGTGGCCGGGATGCTGGCCATCTTGCGGCGGTTGCCGGACTTCCTCGACCAGCAGCGCGCGGGCGTGTGGGAGCCGCACCAGGCCGTCGGTCTCACCGGGCGGCGGCTGCTCGTGCTCGGCGCCGGGGACATCGGCCGGCGCATCGGCGCGGCCGCCGAGGCCTTCGATGCAGAGGTCACCTTCGTCGCTCGGACCGCCCGCGAGGACGTTCGCGCGCTCACCGACCTGCCCGCGCTGCTGCCCGACCACGACGTCGTGGCGATCGCGGTGCCGCACACGCCGGAGACGACCGGACTCGTCGACGCGGCGTTCCTGGCGGCGATGCCCGACGGCGCGCTGCTCGTCAACATCGCCCGCGGGGGAATCGTGGACACCGACGCCCTGCTCGCCGAACTGAGCGCGCGGCGGCTGTACGCGTTCCTCGACGTCACCGAGCCAGAGCCGCTGCCGGCCGGGCATCCGTTGTGGCCGTCTCCGAACCTGCTGCTCACGCCGCACGTCGGCGGCGGCACCGACGGCTGGGAGCGCCGCGCGTACCGGTTGGTCCGCGAGCAGGTGCTGCGGTTCCACGCCGGCGCGGACCTGCACAACCGAGTGGAGCACGGCTACTGACCCGCCCACGACCCAGTTGTGCGTGTTTCGCGGCGACATTCGTCTGTGCAGCGCGGGCAACTTGCGTCGGAACGGGGTCAGCGGCGACGTCGGCGTGACGGCGCGTACTTCGGCTGCGGGTCGGCGATCTTCGGCAGCCGCCCGCCGCTGGCCCGGGCCAGCCTGGCCAGGTTCGGCACCGCGACACACGGCAGGCGCACCGACCCGCCGTCGACGAGCACGGCGTAGACGCTGCGGCCGGTGACCGACAGCCCGCGGATCTGGTCCCACCGCATCCGGCGATGCCCGAACGCGGCCCGCACGGTGATGCCGTCGGCGTCGACGAGGGTCGCGGTGCGGGCGATGAACACGATCGCGACGACCGGCACGACGAAGAGCAGGATCAGCGGCGTGAGGCGGGCCGGCGACGCGTAACCGGAGCCGTCGTCGCCGCCGTAGAGGGCGATCGGCCACACTCCGGCGGCCAGGAAGATGATCACCAGATAGGCCAGCCGGGACACCCGGAACACCGCACCAGGCGCGACCTCGGACATGAGCCGAACCTACGCCGTAAGGTTTTCGGCGTGACCAGCGAGCAGCCCGGCTCGGCCGGGAACCGGAGACAACACCGCAAGCCGCACAGCCGCATCGTCACCGACGGCCTCGAGCGCGCCGCCGCCCGCGGCATGCTGCGCGCGGTCGGCATGGGCGACGACGACTGGCGCAAGCCGCAGATCGGCGTCGCGTCGTCGTGGAACGAGATCACCCCGTGCAACCTGTCGCTCGACCGGCTCGCGCAAGGCGGCGAAGGAGGGCGTGCACGCCGCCGGCGGCTACCCGCTGGAGTTCGGCACCATCTCGGTCTCCGACGGCATCTCGATGGGCCACGAGCGGCATGCACTACTCGCTGGTCTCCCGCGAGGTCATCGCCGACTCGGTCGAGACGGTGTTCCGCGCCGAGCGACTCGACGGCGCCGTGCTGCTGGCCGGCTGCGACAAGTCGCTGCCCGGCATGCTGATGGCCGCCGCCCGGCTCGACGTCGCCGCGGTGTTCCTCTACGCCGGCTCGACGCTGCCGGGCCAGCTCGACGGCCGCGACGTCACCATCATCGACGCGTTCGAGGCGGTCGGGGCGTGCCTGCGCCGGGCAGATCACCCGCGAGGAGGTCGACCGCGATCGAGCGGGCGATCTGCCCGGGCGAGGGCGCCTGCGGCGGCATGTACACCGCCAACACGATGGCCAGTCGCCGCCGAGGCGCTGGGCATGTCGCTGCCCGGCTCGGCGCGCGCCGCCCGCGCGCCGACCGCCGCCGCGACGCCTACGCCGAGCGCTCCGGCGAGGCCGTCGTGCGATGCTCGTCGACGCCGGCATCACCGCGCGGCACGATCCTGACCAAGGAGGCGTTCGAGAACGCGATCACCGTCGTGATGGCGCTCGGCGGCTCGACCAACGCCGTGCTGCACCTGCTGGCGATCGCCCACGAGGCCGAGGTCGACCTCGACCCTCGACGACTTCAACCGCATCGGCGACCGGGTGCCGCACCTGGCCGACGTCAAGCCGTTCGGCCGGTACGTGATGACCGACGTCGACCGCGATCGGCGGCGTCCCGGTCGTGATGAAGGCGCTGCTCGACGCCGGGCTGCTGCACGGCGACGCGCTCACCGTCACCGGCAAGACGGTGGCCGAGAACCTCGCGGAGCATCGCGCCGCCCGACCCGGACGGCAAGATCATCCACGCGCTGGACAACCCGATCCACCGCACCGGCGGCCTGACGATCCTGCGCGGCTCGCTCGCGCCCGAGGGCGCGGTCGTCAAGACGCGCCGGCTTCGACGCCGACGTCTTCGAGGGCACCGGCCCGGGTCTTCGACCGCGAGCAGGCGGCGATGGACGCGGTCGCGGCCGGGACGCTGCAGCCCGGCGACGTCGTCGTCATCCGCTACGAGGGCCCGAAGGGCGGCCCGGGCATGCGCGAGATGCTCGCGATCACCGGCGCGATCAAGGGCGCCGGGCTCGGCAAGGACGTGCTGCTGCTCACCGACGGCCGGTTCTCCGGCGGCACCACCGGGCCTGTGCATCGGCCACGTCGCGCCCGAGGCGGCCGACGGCGGCCCGATCGCGCTTCGTCGCGCGACGGCGACCTGATCCGGCTGGACATCGCCGCCCGCACCCTCGACCTGCTCGTCGACGAGGCCGAGCTCGCAGCGGCGCCGGGCCGAGCTGGGAGCCGCTGCCGCCGCAGCTTCACCCGGGCGTGCTCGCGCAAGTACGCCAAGCTCGTCGGCTCCGCCGCGCACGGCGCCGTCTGCGACTGACCTACAACCGCGACCTGCCATCGCGAGTTGTCCGCGCTGGACGTACGCATCGCGACGTGGCACGCGGACTCGCGACGCGATAGGCGACTCACCCTGGCACGGTCGCGAGGCCGTGTAACCTCGGCCGCGTGCGTCACCTCGTACTCGTTATCGAGCGCGTCGCGTAGGTCCGACCATCCTCCGGCGCGCAGCCCCTCGTGCATCTGCACGAGGGGTTTTTTGTTGCCTCGGCACCGGTGGCCCGCAATCCAGCACGAGCAAGAGTCAGGACATGACCAGCGAGCCGAGCAGATCACCGGAGCGCAGGCGCTCGTCCGCTCGCTCGAGCAGGTCGGGGTCGAGGTCGTCTTCGGCATCCCGGGCGGCGCGATCCTGCCGGCCTACGACCCGCTGCTACGACTCCACGAAGGTCCGGCACATCCTGGTCCGCCACGAGCAGGGCGCCGGGCACGCGGCCGAGGGCTACGCGCAGGCCACCGGCCAGGTCGGCGTCTGCATGGCGACCTCCGGGCCCGGGCGCGACCAACCTGGTCACGCCGATCGCCGACGCCTACATGGACTCGGTGCCGATGGTGGCGATCACCGGCCAGGTCGGCCGCGCCGATGATCGGCACGGACGCCTTCCAGGAGGCCGACATCTCGCGGCATCACGCTGCCGATCACCAAGCACAACTTCCTGGTGCAGACCGCCGCGGAGATCCCGCGGGCGATCGCCGAGGCGTTCCACCTCGCCGCGACCGGCCGGCCCGGCCCGGTGCTGGTCGACATCGCCAAGGACGTCCTGCAGGACGCGACGCACGTTCGACTGGCCGCCGAAGCTCGACCTGCCCGGCTACCGGCCGGTGACCCGCCCGCACGGCAAGCAGATCCGCGAGGCGGCCCGGCTGATCGCCGAGGCCGCAGCGGCCGGTGCTCTACGTCGGCGGCGGCGTGATCAAGGCCCGCGCGACCGCCGAGCTGCGCGAGCTCGCCGAGCTGACCGGCATCCCGGTGGTCACCACGCTGATGGCCCGCGGCGCGTTCCCCGACACCCACCCGCAGCACCTGGGCATGCCCGGCATGCACGGCACGGTCGCGGCGGTCACGCGCTGCAGAAGGCCGACCTGCTCGTCGCGCTCGGCGCCCGCTTCGACGACCGGGTCACCGGCAAGCTGTCGACACGTTCGCCCCGGACGCGACGATCATCCACGCCGACATCGACCCGGCCGAGATCGGCAAGAACCGCGATCGCCGACGTGCCGATCGTGGGCGACGTCCGCGAGGTGCATCGCCGAGCTGATCGCCGGCGGTCGCAGGCCGAGTACGACGCCGGCCGACCGCGCCGACCTCACCGGCTGGTGGCGCCAGCTCGACCGGCTGGCGCGACGACCTACCCGCTCGGCTACGACGAGCCGCCGGACGGCACGCTCGCCCCGCAGTACGTCATCGAGCGGCTCGGCGAGATCGCCGGACCGGACGCGATCTACGTCGCCGGCGTCGGCCAGCACCAGATGTGGGCGGCGCAGTTCATCAAGTACGAGAAGCCCGACACCTGGCTCAACTCCGGCGGCGCCGGCACGATGGGCTACGCGGTGCCGGCCGCGATGGGCGCCAAGGTCGGCCGCCCGGACACGATCGTCTGGGCGATCGACGGCGACGGCTGCTTCCAGATGACCAACCAGGAGCTCGCCACCTGCGCGATCGACGGCATCCCGATCAAGGTCGCCGATCATCAACAACGGCAACCTCGGCATGGTCCGGCAGTGGCAGACGCTGTTCTACGACGAGCGCTACTCCAACACCGACCTCGGCACGCACAAGCACCGCATCCCCGACTTCGTGAAGCTGGCCGAGGCGCTCGGCTGCGTCGGCCTGCGCTGCGAGACCAAGGCCGACGTCGACGCGACGATCGAGAAGGCGATGGCGATCAACGACCGGCCGGTGGTCGTCGACTTCATGGTCGGCAAGGACGCGATGGTGTGGCCGATGGTCGCCGCCGGCACCAGCAACGACGAGATCCAGGTCGCCCGCGACATCGCGCCCGATCTTCGACGACGGAGGACCTGAGGCGATGAGCAGGCACACGCTGTCGGTCCTGGTCGAGAACAAGCCCGGCGTCCTGGCCCGGGTCGCCGGGCTGTTCACCCGGCGCGGCTTCAACATCGACTCGCTCGCGGTCGGCCCGACCGAGCACCCGGAGATCTCCCGGATGACGATCGTCGTCAACGTCGAGGAGCTCGCCGCTCGAGCAGGTCACCAAGCAGCTCAACAAGCTGGTCAACGTGCTCAAGATCGTCGAGCTCGAGGCCGACGCACGCGGTGCAGCGCGAGCTGCTGCTGGTCAAGGTGCGCGCCGACGACGCCACCCGGTCGCAGGTGCTGCGAGACCGTCGAGCTGTTCCGGGCCCAGGTCGTCGACGTCGCCCCGACGCGCTCACATCGAGGCCACCGGCACCGCCGACAAGCTCGAGGCGCTGCTGCGCGATGCTCGAGCCGTTCGGCATCCACGAGCTGGTGCAGTCCGGCATGGTCGCGCTCGGCCGCGGCCCGCGGTCGATCACCGCAGCCGGCGCTGCGCGTCGGTCGACGAGCCGCCTGACCGCGTCAGACCCACCGCAGTCCGACCACGAAGGAGAATGCACGCACATGGCCGTAGAGATGTTCTACGACGACGACGCCGACCTGTCGATCATCCAGGGCCGCAAGGTCGCGGTCATCGGCTACGGCAGCCAGGGCCACGCGCACGCGCTGTCGCCTGCGCGACTCCGGCGTCGACGTGCGGGTCGGCCTGCCCGAGGGCTCGAAGAGCCGGGCCAAGGCCGAGGACGAGGGCCTGCGCGTCGTCACGCCCGGCCGAGGCGTCCGCCGAGGCCGACCTGATCATGGTCCTCGCGCCCGGACCACGGCGCAGCGGCACGCTCTACGCCGAGGCGATCGAGCCGAACCTGACCGCCGGCGACGCGCTCTTCTTCGGCCACGGCTTCAACATCCGCTTCGGCTACATCAAGCCGCCGGCCGACGTCGACGTCGCGATGGTCGCGCCGAAGGGCCCGGGCCACCTGGTGCGCCGCGAGTTCGTCGACGGCAAGGGCGTGCCGGTGCTGGTCGCCGTCGAGCAGGACGCGACCGGCAAGGCGCTTGGCGCTCGCGCTGTCCTACGCCAAGGCGCATCGGCGGCACCCGCGCCGGCGCCATCAAGACCACGTTCACCGAGGAGACCGAGACCGACCTGTTCGGCGAGCAGGCCGTGCTCTGCGGCGGCGCGTCGCAGCTGGTCAGTCCGGCTTCGAGGTGCTGACCGAGGCCGGCTACCAGCCGGAGGTCGCCTACTTCGAGTGCCTGCACGAGCTCAAGCTGATCGTCGACCTGATGTACGAGGGCGGCATCGCCAAGCAGCGCTGGTCGGTCTCGGACACCGCCGAGTACGGCGACTACGTCTCCGGCCCGCGCGTCATCGACGCGCACGTCAAGGAGAACATGCAGGCGGTCCTCGCCGACATCCAGGACGGCACCTTCGCCGCGCGGTTCATCGCCGACCAGGACGCCGGCGCGCCGGAGTTCAAGGCGTTGCGCGCCGAGGGCGAGCAGCACCCGATCGAGGAGACCGGCCGCGAGCTGCGCGGCCTGATGAGCTGGGTCGCCGAGCGACGACGACTACACCGAGGGCACCGCCGCCCGCTGAACCCGCCGGAGTTGTCCCGGCTCGCGGCGCCCCGGCGACGTGCGGCCGGGACAACTGTCCGGGTCGGGTGCGGTGGATAGGGTCGGCCTATGAAGCTCGCGGTCATCCCCGGCGACGGCATCGGTATCGAGGTCACCGAGCAGGCGCTGCGGGTGCTCGAGGCGGTGCATCCCGACGTCGACGCCACGCCCTACGACCTCGGCGCCGCGCGCTGGCACCGCACCGGTGAGGTGCTGCCCGACTCGGTGCTCGACGAGATCCGCGGGCACGACGCGATCCTGCTCGGCGCGGTCGGCGACCCGACGCGTGCCGTCCGGCATGCTCGAGCGCGGCCTGCTGCTGAAGCTGCGCTTCGAGCTCGACCACCACGTCAACCTGCGCCCGGCCAAGCTCTACCCGGGCGTGTCCACGCCGCTGGCCGGCGACCCGGCGATCGACTTCGTCGTGGTCCGCGAGGGCACCGAGGGCCCGTACGCCGGCAACGGCGGGGTGCTGCGCAAGGGCACGCCGCACGAGATCGCCACCGAGGTCAGCGTCAACACCGCGTTCGGCGTGGAGCGGGTCGTGCGCGACGCGTTCGGCCGTGCGCAGGCCCGCCCGCGCAAGCACCTCACGCTGGTGCACAAGAACAACGTGCTCATCAACGCCGGTGATCTGTGGTTTCGCACCGTCGAAGCGGTGCGCGCGGAGTTCCCGGACGTCACGGTGGCCTACAACCACGTCGACGCCGCGACGATCTACCTGGTCACCGACCCGGGGCGCTACGACGTCATCGTCACCGACAACCTGTTCGGCGACATCATCACCGACCTCGCCGCCGCGATCGCCGGCGGCATCGGGCTGGCGGCCAGCGGCAACCTCGACGTCAGCCGCACCAACCCGTCGATGTTCGAGCCGGTGCACGGCTCGGCGCCCGACATCGCCGGCCAGGGCAAGGCCGACCCGACGGCGGCGGTGCTGTCGGTCGCGATGCTGCTCGACACGTCGGCGAGCCACGATGCTGCGCAGCGGGTCGAGGCCGCGGTCGCCGCCGACCTCGCCAGCTCGCGACCCGCGAGCTCCGGGAAGCACCGGCGAGATCGGCGAGCGGCTCGCGAAGGCCGCCGCCGGCTGACCACCAGCGCGGGGATTGGCGCACGGGGGCGCCCGGTGTGGCACACTCGGCTCGTGCGCTTCACCCTCATTATCGAAAGGCGCGTCGGTAACTAGCCAGACACCGACGCGCAGACCCTCCGCACCCGCGGGGGGTCTTTTGTTTTGCGAGGAGAAGGATCCCGATGCAGACCGACGCGTTCCACGTCTTCGACACCACGCTGCGCGACGGCGCCCAGCGCGAGGGCATCACCTACTCGGTGGCCGACAAGCTCGCGGTCGCCCGCCTGCTCGACCAGCTCGGCGTCGGGTTCATCGAGGGCGGCTGGCCCGGCGCGATGCCCAAGGACACCGAGTTCTTCGCCCGCGCCGCGTCCGGCGAGCTGCAGCTGCAGCACGCCACGCTCGTCGCGTTCGGCGCCACCCGCAAGGCCGGCGCTGAAGGTCGAGGACGACCCGCAGGTGCGGGCGCTGCTCGACTCCAGCGCGCCGGTCGTCACGCTGGTGGCGAAGTCCGACGTCTGGCACGTCGAGCGGGCGCTGCGCACCACGCTCGAGGAGAACCTCGCGATGGTGCGCGACACCGTCGCGTTCCTGCGCGCCGACGGGCGCCGGGTCTTCCTCGACTGCGAGCACTTCTTCGACGGCTACAAGCACGACCCCGACTACGGCGTGCGCGTGCTCGACGCGGCCGCGTCCGCCGGCGCCGACGTCGGCGTCCTGTGCGACACCAACGGCGGCATGCTGCCGATGGGTGTGCACGACGTCGTGACCGATGTGAGCGGCGCACCGGCATCCGGCTCGGCATCCACACCCAGGACGACACCGGTTGCGCGGTGGCCAACACCCTGGCCGCCGTCGATGCCGGCGCGACGCACGTGCAGGGCACCGCCAACGGCTACGGCGAGCGGGCCGGCAACGCCGACATCTTCGGCGTCATCGGCGGGCTGGTCACCAAGATGGGGCTCGACGTCGCTGCCCGAGGGCTGCCTGGCCGAGATGGTCCGGGTCTCGCACGCGATCGCCGAGATCGCCAACCTCGCGCCCGACACCCACCAGCCGTACGTCGGCGCCGCGGCGTTCGCCCACAAGGCCGGCCTGCACGCGAGCGCGATCAAGGTCGACCCGGAGCTGTACAACCACCTCGACCCGACGGTCGTCGGCAACGACCAGCGCATCCTGGTCACCGAGATGGCCGGCCGCGCCTCGGTCGAGCTCAAGGGCCAGGAGCTCGGGCTCGACGTCAGCCAGCGCCCCGACGTCGTCGGCAAGGTCGTGGAACGGGTCAAGGAGCGCGAGGCCGAGGGCTGGTCCTACGAGGCCGCCGACGCGTCGTTCGAGCTGCTGCTGCGCGACGAGCTCGGCGAGACCGACGAACCGTTCACGGTCGAGTCCTACCGGGTGATCGTCGACCGCCGCGAGGACGGCGCGCTGGTCAGCGAGGCCACCGTCAAGCTCCACGCCGGCGGCCAGCGGGTCATCTCCACCGACGAGGGCAACGGCCCGGTCAACGCCCTGGACCGCGCGCTGCGCAAGGCGCTGGAGCGGGTCTACCCGCAGCTGGCGAAGATGGAGCTGGTCGACTACAAGGTGCGGATCCTGCCGGGCAAGCACGGCACCGACGCGGTCACCCGGGTGCTCGATCGACACCACTGACCGCGAACGCGAGTGGACCACCGTCGGCGTGCACGGCAACGTCATCGAGGCGTCCTGGCTGGCGCTGCACGACGCCGTGCGCTACGGCCTGCTCGGAGCCGCCGGCGCTCGCTGTAGCGGCTCAGCGTCGCTGGACCCGATCGGCGGCTACCGCCGCTGCGCGGCGAGCACGCAGGTGTCACAGCTGTGCGTGCACTCGCACGCCGGTGCCGTCGTGGGCACACGCGTCGACCGCCGGCTCGTCCACGACATGCAGCTCGTCCGGGTCGTGGTCGTGCCCGCAGTCGCAGCGCGAAGGTCCGCCCGTTGGCGGCCAGCGCCGCCTGCGACCGCGGCGTCGAGCTGGCTGTTCCGCGCGGTCGCGGCGCAGCGATGCGAGCACGCCCCCACGCCACCAGCGCCAGGATGAGCGCCGACCAGGAGGCGCCACCACGGCGATCACGACCAGTCCGGCCGACGACGTGTCGCTCACGGCGACCGCCCCGACCGCGAGAAACAGCAGCGCGAACCCAGCCAGGACGGTGGTCAGGCGCCGCCGCTGGCGCAGCGGGATCGCCGTCAAAGCGCTGTTCACACCTCGATTATGGACGACGCGCTGCACCTGAGCCGACCGGGTAGCCTCGACCATCGTGCGCATCGCCCGGTTCGTTCATCCCGGTTCGGCATCGCCGCGCAGCCGGGCGTCGCGTGGGGCACGGTCGAGGGAGCGCCGGAAGCCTCCGTCGACGCGCTGACCGTCGCGGCGATCGAGGGACACCCGTTCGGGCCGCTGGCGTTCACCGGCGACCGGTGGGCGCTGGCCGACGTCCGGCTGCTCGCGCCGTTCCTGCCCAGCAAGGTGGTGGCGATCGGCAAGAACTACGCCGAGCACGCCGCGAGATGGGCAACGAGGTGCCCGACCACGCCGCTGATCTTCCTCAAGCCGTCCACCTCGGTGATCGGCGCCGGCGACGCGATCCGGCTGCCGGCCGTCGTCGGAGCAGGTCGACTACGAGGGCGAGCTCGCGGTGGTGATCGGCCCCCGGCCCGCGACGTCCCGCCCGAGCGACGCCCTGAACCACGTGTTCGGCTACACCGCGCCAACGACGTCACCGCCCGCGACCAGCAGCGCGCCGACGGGCAGTGGACCCGGGCCAAGGGCTACGACTCGTTCTGCCCGCTCGGCCCGTGGATCGAGACCGAGCTCGACCCGTCCGACCTGCGCGATCGTCACCCGGGTCAACGGCGAGGTGAAGCAGGACGGGCGGACCAGCGAGATGATCCACGACATCCGCGCCCAGATCGCGTTCGTCTCCGCGATCATGACGCTGCTGCCCGGCGACGTGATCCTGACCGGCACGCCGGCCGGCGTCGGCCCGATCGTCGCCGGCGACACCGTCGAGCGTCGAGATCGAGGGCATCGGCACGCTGACCAACCCGGTCAGGCCGCCGACATGACGCGACGTCCGCGTCCGGTTCTGCCCGTCGCCGACCGGCAACCCGCACGTCGGGCTGATCCGCACCGCCTGTTCAACTGGGCGTTCGCCCGGCACACCGGCGGCACGTTCGTGTTCCGCGATCGAGGACACCGACGCCGCCCGCGACACCGAGGAGTCCTACCAGCAGCTGCTCGACGCGCTGCGCTGGCTCGGGCTCGACTGGGACGAGGGCCCCGAGGTCGGCGGCCCGCACGCGCCGTACCGGCAGAGCGAGCGGCGCGAGATCTACCCGACGTCGTCGCGCGGCTGCTCGCGGCCGGGCACGCTGTACGAGTCCTACTCCACCGCCGAGGAGGTCGAGGCGCGGCACCGCGCGGCCGGCCGCGACCCGAAGCTCGGCTACGACAACTTCGACCGCGACGCTGACCGACGAGCAGCGCGCGGCGTTCCGGGCCGAGGGCCGCGACGCCGGTGCTGCGGCTGCGGATGCCCGACGAGGACCTCGGCTGGCACGACCTGGTGCGCGGCGAGGTCACCTTCGCCGCGGGCACGGTGCCCGACTTCGTCGTCGTGCGCGCCAACGGCGAGCCGCTCTACACGCTGGTCAACCCGGTCGACGACGCGCTGATGGGGATCACCCACGTGCTGCGCGGCGAGGACCTGCTGCCGTCCACGCCGCGCCAGATCGCGCTGTACGACGCGCTGATCGACGATCGGCGTCACCGACGTCGTGCCGCGGTTCGGCCACCTGCCGTACGTGATGGGCGAGGGCAACAAGAAGCTGTCCAAGCGCGACCCGGAGTCGTCGCTCAACCTCTACCGCGACGCGGGCTTCCTGCCCGAGGGGCTGCTCAACTACCTCGCGCTGCTCGGCTGGTCGATCGCCGACGACCGCGACGTCTTCTCGATCGACGAGATGGTCGCGGCGTTCGACGTCGCCGACGTCAACGCCAACCCGGCCCGCTTCGACCTGAAGAAGTGCGAGGCGATCAACGCCGCGCACATCCGGATGCTGGCGCCCGACGACTTCGCCGCCCGGCTCGACCTGCGCAGGTGCTCGGCCCGCGCGCGCCGACGCCGATCCGCAGGTGATCGCGGCCGCCGCGCCGCTGGTGCAGGAGCGGATCCAGACGCTGCGGCGAGGCCGCGGACATGCTCGGGTTCCTGCTCGTCGCCGAGGCCGAGTTCGCGGTCGACGAGGCCGCCGCGGCCAAGCAGCTCGACGACGCCGGCCAGCAGGTGCTCGCCGCCGCGCTGCGCCGCGCTCGAGGCGCTGCCCGGACTGGACCGCCGCGGCGATCGAGGCCGCGCTGACGCGGCGCTTGGTCGACGGCCTCGGGCTCAAGCCGCGCAACGCCTTCGGCCCGCTGCGGGTGGCGGTCACCGGCCGCACGGTGTCGCCGCCGCTGTTCGAGTCGATGGAGCTGCTCGGCCGCGAGCGCTCGCTGGCCCGGCTGCGCAGCGCGCTGCGGCCCGCCTGAGCGGGTGGGTTGGAGGCGGTTAACGCCGGTCCGGTAAACTCCCACATCGGTCCGGAAACGGGCCGACCCATGGGGTATGGGGTAATTGGCAGCCCGACTGATTCTGGTTCAGTTAGTCTAGGTTCGAGTCCTGGTACCCCAGCGTGGGATTCGCGGGTCGCAAGCTCCCCGCGGTGCAGGACTGGAAGTTTCTAGGGCCCCGTCGTCTAGTGGCCTAGGACGCCGCCCTCTCAAGGCGGTAGCGGGGGTTCGAATCCGCTCGGGGCTACAAGCTACACCCGCTGTATTTGCTGGGGTTGATGGCTTCAAGTCGATCTTGATAACAAGATCGAAACGGGTTCAGTTCCGCAAAGTCCGCAGAAAGTCCGCCGGAGCGCTCCGCCGCGGTCATTGCGGTCATCGCGGCCTCGTGCAGCGGGTCGCCGAGCTCGTCGGCATACAGTGCCCGTAGAGATCAAGAGTCATGGTCGCGGACTTGTGGCCCAGCATCTGCTGGACGACCTTGATCGTCGCGCCCGAGGCGATCGCCAGGCTGGCAGCGGTGTGCCGCCGCTCGTGCGGATGCAGTCCGGCGATCCCCGACCGTTCGGCGGCATCGTTGAGCACGGATCGCTGGAACACCTGGGCACCCAGGGCGCCGCCATTCTTGCCGGTGAATACCAGCTCGTCTCGCGCCATGCCGGCGACATGGCCGGCCAGCTCGTCGACGAGGAACCCTGGCAGCGGCACCTCCCGGCGCTCGTGGCCCTTCGGCGTGCCCCATTGCTGGACGCCCAGATGAGGCCGAGCGCGCCACGCGAACCCCCAAGATCAGGCCCAACCCGCGCCGCGAAAATCGGCGCTAGTGCCGCGCCGTGTGCGACCGCACGCTCATGCCGCTGTTCTTGCGCACTCAGCCGGGCGTCATCCATCGATCTCGCCGGATCCGTGCCGGCCATGGGCAGCGCGGATCGGTCCGTAGCGTGTCGGTAATCAGGAGCCAACGGTAATCAGCTCAGGCGGGAGCGTGCGGCAACACGACGAGTTTGCCGGCCGCATCGTTCGCCGCCATCCGGCGATGCGCGACGACGTCTGTCTTCGAGCGCGTAGACGGCGTCAATGTTCGGCGAGACCTCGCCGCGTTCGACCTGTTCGACGACGGCGCGCAGCAGCGGCCACCCGACCCGCGCGTCGTGCGCTTCATTGGAATGGAACGCCGTCAGCTTTGCGGCCCGAGGGGATCATCGCGATCGGCTCGAAGTCCGGGATAACCCATGTGTCGGACAGGGAGCCGGAGTTGCAGGCTGTCGCGCCGGGCCGCAGCAGCCGCAACGTCTCCAGCACCGCTGGGCCGCCGATCAGATCGACGGCTGCCATCTGCGCCACCATCGGGCAACATCGCCGCAGCGCGCTGGATGAAACCGTCGCCCTCGAGGACGATGCCGGCGGCGCCGAGCTCGGTCAGCCGCCGGCCCTTTCAGCCTCGCTGCGAGTTGTTGCCACCACGTGCACCCCAACGGCACGGGCAAGCGCGAGACAGGCCAGGCCAACCGAAGACGTCGCGCCGCGCAGCAGAAGTGTGGCGCCGGCTGGCAGGTCGAGATGCGCAAGTGATCCGGCGGCGGTGACGTAGCGTCTCGGGCAGCGCACCGAGCACGTCCCATGGAAGCTCTGTGTCGATCGCGATCAGCTGACGCTCGGGCACAAGTGCGTATTCGGCGTAACTGCCATCGAACGAACGGCCCATGTCACCCATCAGCGCCGCAACCGTCGTGCCCGGCGCCACGGCGGGGGCGTCTCCGTCTACCGCCTTGACCACGCCGACCAGTTCGATCCCGAGGATTCGCGGAAATGTCACAGCGTCACCGGCGTAGCCCTTGAGCGTCTTGTACTCGGACCGATTGAGTCCGAACGCCTCCACCCTGACCAGCGCCCAACCCGGCCGCGGCTCAGGGCGCGGCACCTCTCGCAATTCGAGCCCGTCCGGGCCCGCCGGTCGCTCTGCGACTACGGCTCGCATCTGCAGCATGTGGCGGCACGATACTGAAATGCATCCCCTACGCCGCACGGTTTTCATCTTGCGCGAAGCAGCTGCGGGCGCGGCCGCGGGCACGGGGCTGCCGCAACGTTGTGAGCAATTGCGATCCAAGGCGAGCGATTGCTCATTGCGACGCCGCGTCGTCGCAATCGCTGTCGACGACGGATGCCGGCTCGAGAACAGGTCGTCCCGGGTGCGACTGCTACCCGCTTCCGAGTCGTCGACCGCGTGGGGTACGGCAGCTCTCGCCGACGTCGACGGCCGGGCTCGTCCAGGTAGACGAGCCCGGCGACGGTGGTGTGCACGCGCTCTACAGCCGGTAGTCCAGCCAGACGCGATCACGAAGCAGGATCGCGTCGATGCGAATGTCGCTCGGATAGCCGGTCGCCGCGACGAACGCGTCGCGCTCGACCGAGCGCATCCGAAATCCCAGTCGCTGGTAGAACCGCAGGTTGCCGACGTCGGCCGCGGCCGTGGCCTCGACCAGTGTCGCCCTCGACTCGGCGGCGACGAGCTCGATGGCCGCACGTACCAACTCCGCGCCGATGCCGCGCCCTTGCACCGATTCCTGCACAGCCATGTTCTTGAGCTCGACCTCGCTGGGGAGGTCGAGCTCGACGAGCTGGAGGTGGCCGATGACGTCCTCGCCTGACCGCGCGGCCAACACCCGCCCGGACCCGCGGTAGGAGTCCAGTTGGACGGCGGAGTCCTCGGCCGGCTCGAACAGCGGGCGCAGGGCGTCATGCGGGCCCACGTACATCTCGATCCAGACGCCGTGGATGGACTCCGGCCCGACCGCGACGTCCTTGGCCGCGACGATGTCGACGGGGCGAATGTCCGGCGTCTCGGCCAGCAGATCCGCCGCAACGGCGCCCAGGGCCACCGGGATCTCACCGTTGAGGTGATCCTGACGTGCCGCCTCGGTCTCGAAGGTGCAGAAGATGCCGTAGCGCGTTTCGCTGATCTTGAACACCTACCGCGTCATGGTGCCCGTCTCGGCGAGGGCCGATGCCCGCCCCGACTCAAGAAGTGACGCCGGTGCCTCCCCCTTGCCCGGCTGGGGTTCCAGCTGAGCCAGTAGTCCGACTCGTAGGGTCATGCGCGTACTCCTGTGATCGATTTCCGGCACCCGCATCCAAAAGCGGGCCAGTCAAACGGTGAGCGTCATCGAGGAGGTCGGTAAGCAGGCACGCATCTCGCAGCACCTCCGAGTAACGCTGAGCGTCCGGCGCACCGTATCCGCTCGTGCGCTTCGCGTGCACGCTCATGGCCGCTGGTAGCGCTGCGCAGCACGGTTATGTCAGAACAGCAGGGTGGCCGCGACGCCCCCGCGGGCGCGGCGTGTGGCGATCATGCCGACAGGAACCCCGGGATCGTGTGCGTGAACCGCCGATCACGCGCGACGGAGATGTGCCCACGCCTCTCGATGATCATCAAGTCACAGCGAGGTATCCGGCGAGCGGTCTCCTCGATGAGGTCGCGCGAGTAGAACTGATCCTTCGACCCAGCGACGACGAGTGTTGGCGCCTCGATCAGGTTCCCGCAGCGGGCCGGGTCGAACCCGTCCTCGGCCTCGATTGTCGTGGCCAGAACGTCCCAGTCCTGCTGCTTCTTGACCAGCCGTTGCGCCAGACAGCGTCCGATCGCGGCAGCGACGGGCTTAACCGGCCGCCAAGGCACCAGCCCGGCCAATCCGATCGCGGCAGCCCGGCGGTTGTCGCCGCGTCGGACCGCGGCAGCCATGTCCGCCTGAATTCGTCGTCCGAACGGGCCGAGCCGGACAGCGGAACAGGCCAGGACGAGGCGTCGCACCACATCGGGATGATCGGCCGCGAGTTGGGCCGCGATCGAGCCGCCGGTCGACATGCCGGCGAGATCGACCGGACCAGGGAAAGCCTGCCGGATTGCGTCAGCATGCGCGGCCGCCAGCTCGGCAATTGTCATCCCGCGGGGCGGGCCCGGCCGGCGATTCAGCACGATCAACCGGCGAGTGAGTTCCAGGGCCGGAACGGGGACAGCACTCCCTTCACCGTGATGTCCCCGTCCACCCCGGTCGACGGGAACAAGCCGGCAAGCACCACGACCGGCGGACCATCACCGACCGACGCGTAGGGATAGACACCGAGAACGCCGCGGTCGATACGCACGAACCAAAGTCTGCCCGTCGGCAACAAGGACTGACAACGGCAGCAGCACCACAACGCTGCCCGAACCCAAATGCACGCTCATGCCGCGCAGCGACACGATCCGCTCATTCCGCACAGCGGGAAGGGCTGGCGGTGTCAGCGCACACCGCGGGGTGCGCGTGGCCGTGTCGCTGGGGATTCTGCGATGGCATTGGGTCGAGGGCATCGGTACGGCTACACTGTAGTCATGGGTAGTTCGATGCCGCGGTCTGTTCGGTTCGACGCGCGGGTGAATGCCCGCTTGTCGGCGTACGTCACGCGGCATCCGGGCTCGTCGGGTTCGTCGGTGGCGAACCGGTTTGTCGATGAGGCGCTGCGCATGGACGAGCATCCTGGTGTGGTGTTCCGTGACGGCCGGACCGGGCGGCGGGCGGTGCTCATCGGCGGCCCGGACGTGCGTGCGGTGGTGCGTGCGGTGATGTCCTCGCGCCGGGCCGAGCCCGGTCTCGACGCGGCGGGGGTGGTCGCGCTTGTCGAGGCGAACACGGGTGTGCCGGCGCGGCTGGTCGACGTAGCGGTGCGGTACTGGTCGAGCTACCCGGACGAGATCGACGCGTGGATCGCCGACGCCGACGCGCTCGAGGCCGAGGCACTGGCTGCGTGGGAGCGGCATCAGGAACTGCTCGCGCGGTGACGGCCCGCTCAGTGATGGCGTTGCTGCTCGATGAGATGCTCAGCAGTGCGATCGCCGAGCAACTGCGCGCTCGGGGCATTGACGCCGTCGCGGTCGTCGAAGACCCGGCGCTGGTCGGGACGGCAGATGAGGACCTGCTCGCTCACGCCGCCGTCGCGCAGCGTGTTCTGGTCACCGTGAACGTTGCCGATTTCGCCGTGATCGCCACTGATTGGCGTGCGGCCGATCGGGGTCACGCCGGCCTGGTCTACGTGACGAACCGGACCTTCGCGCAGGATCGGTCCTTCGTCGGCGCGATCGTGTCCGCACTGGCCGCGCTCATCGACGCCGACGATCAGTCGCAGTCCGGAACGGAGACCTTTCTGCGCCCAACATAACCCGAAATCCCGCCCGATAAACGCCGCCATCAACTCGATCGCCTCATTGAGGTAGTGCGCCCAGATCCGCGGATCAGCGCACCAGCGCACCAGCGCACCAGCGCAGGGTCAGCAGGTTGTGCAGGTTGTGGATGGCGTTCTCGGCCATACACAGCGCACGGTGATCCGGGAGATGGAAACTCATCTCCGCCGGCGCCTCGGTGCCCGGCGTGATCTGGAAGACGTTCCGGACCCGTCGACGGTCTCTTCCTGCCCGGTACGGGTGATGTCGAGCGTCGGCGCGAGCAGCCCGAGCGCGCCCTCGCAAGTGGCGATGCCCAGGCCGCCTCTGACCTCGCCAGTCGGGCTGCGGTCCAGAATCGACCCGTACATGTAGTTCGCGCATCGATTCATCGCGGGACCGGCACACACGTTCTCCGACACCGCACGCTCGAGGAAACCTTGCGGCGCGAGGATCGGCACCTCGCCGGCGCCGTCGGGCAACACGCCCGGCACGCCCCCGAATGATCACCGTGCGAGTGCCTGTAGATGACGCCGGTGACCGGCTTGTCGCCGGGGTGCTCACGATAAAGGGCGATACCCGCCGCGGCGCACTCCGCCGAGATCAGCGGATCGATCACGATGACCCGGGTGTCACCCTCGACGATCGTCATGTTCGACAAGTCGAAGCCGCGAATCTGATTGATGCCGGCCGTCACCTTCGAACAGGCCGTTGGTACGGCACCGTCGAGCCTGGCGCCACAGACCGGGACTGACCGCGTCCGGGCACTGGCCGTCCAGATAGCTGTACGGCGAAAGGTCGAACACCACCCGGCCCTCGGAGTTCGTGGTCCTGACCGGATCGAGCGAGGCGACAAACCCCCGCTCGGCATCGGCGAAATCCTGACGATCATCGCAGTCCAGTGCCATCCTCGCCCGTCTCCTCGCTTCGGCTGCCCTGTCGATCACCGCCTGCCGCATCACGCGCGGCTACCCAACCGCGCCCCCTGACAAGGACGCGGGCCGCGGCCAATGCGTTGAATCGGCGACAGACGTGGCCATGAACGCGGTGAGTAAATACCAACGCGATCGATCCGCATGAGTTCGGGCTCGTGCGAAAGCAGCAGGACTTCCACATCGGCCCGGATCCTGTCGGGAGAACTTCGAGTAGGTGTCAACCTGGTCCGCTCGGCTCCGTCTTCTTGGTGACGGCCGCGCTCGCGCTGCGGTCATCCATCGACAGCGACCCCGGAGACGCCATATGCGTATGACCTCGGACGAGTACCCAGAAATGATCATCGCCCGTGCTCAGGACGAATTGCGTGAGCTCGAACTGCAGCGTCGACAACGCGCCCTACGCACCGCGCAGCGCCACGCCCACTGGCAGTCGTGGAAGGCAGTCGTGCGGCGACTCGTACGCTGACCAAGCGCGCGCTGGCCGGGTACGGCTTCCTCGCCGCCGACATCGTGCAGCTGCGTCTCTCACCGCCCTCGACGTGACCGGCTGCCGCTCGGCCCTTCCTCAACGCCAACGACCGGTCGCGCTCGCGCCGCACCAATGGCCGAGACGCTGACCGCGATGATCTCTATCGGGCGCGATCACTGGACGAACGTGACGAACTGGCAGAACGGGAACTGGCGCTGCGCTGGTGCGCCGCCGGGATGATCGAGGCGAGCAAGCAGTTCCGCCGCGTCAACGACCACCTGCGCCTGCCCGCACTGCGCGTCGCGCTCGACGCGCAGGTCGCCACCGAAGCTGTCGGTGCCGTGCGTCATGATGAACCCGTGATCGACGCCTGACGATCATGAGGACCGCCACCGAAGGTTCAACGGGAGCGGGACAACCTCGGTGCCGACCACGAGCCGGCTCACGAATGAGGGCACCTGGCAGCGATTCGTTGTCAAGCCTGACCGATGACCTCGCACACCTCCACGCTCACGAAGATCGCCGGCGCTTCGGGCATATCGCGGAGGGTGTTGAAGGTCGCCTCGGCGACGCTGGCCTTCTCGGCCGTGTCGAAGACCCAGAACGAGTGCTGAATGAGGTCACCGTCGACCACGTTGCGGGCCCAGTAGCCGCAGACCGAGCCCGGCATGCCGTGCACCATCGCGATGCCGTGTTCGGCGATCATCGCCCGCGTCTCGTCCTCGTGACCCGGCTTGATCTTCACGCGTCCGATGACTGCGTACATCAGGTCCCTCCGATCGTGGTCTGACGATGCGATGGCGCTCATGGTGCCCGCTATGCGAGCACCGCGCCATACCACCCATGACGGGCCGATCGACTGGGTGCCGACAGCGGACTCCGCGGCGTGCTGCCCATCGCGTCGACAACACAACGTTCCGACCGCCGATCCGGCTACGCCGTGCCTTGGCCGGAGGCGCCCGGCCCCGTCCCGCCACCGGGCACGTATGACGCACCAACTCATCGGTGGAGTCCAGAACGCGGCAAACGGCTGCTCCCGCCACGCCTCGCTGCTCCCGCGACGCCGGACACCACCGACCGCGCCGGCGCAGCCGGGGATGCTACCGAGCGGCTCGCAGTTGTCGGGTCATTGCCGATGCTCGGAGAGTTCTGCGCGGTCTCGTCCCGCAGTTGTGCTCTCGGTCGTGGGCGATGACAACCCCCTGTGCCGTGATGACCAGCGTCGCGCCAGCCGAGATCGGAAACTTCGAAATTGAGACATCGACGTTCGGTCCGGCTCGGTCAGGTCATCGCCTCGAGAGAGTTCGTCAGCGCTGAGCCCGACGGCGCAGGGTTGCGGTGAGCTTGCCGGCGATTGCCGCGACTCCGAACTGGACGAGGGCGACCGCGATGAAGAAGGGTATGTCGCCCGCCCGGGCTTTGTCGCCGATTGTCCAGTCGACGACACCGAAGATGGCCAAGGCAACCCCGACCCACCAGGCAGGGATGATGCGATAGCCCCAGGCGATGCCGGCGGCGACTGGCAGGCCCAGCACAGTCATCCCGTAGGCCACGCCGTTCGATCCGAATAGGACGAGGGTGGCCAGCCAGGCGAGGCCAACTCCGAGGAGGGTCACCCGGGCGGCGCGTGAAGGGGTGTGGGCGGTGGCCATCCTCGCGTTCGTGGTGGTCATCTGAGCTGCTCCTCGAGTTGTGTGGGGCGGCGCCTAGGTGGCGTTCGTGACACAGAGTGGTCGGGCGGGGCTGGTCGGGCACGGGACTGGTGTCCCGTCTGGCTCGGGATCTTCTCCTGGGCCGATGACCCTGCCGACGTGCCGTGGCCGTGTCACACTTTCGGCCATACGGAGGAGGGGCTGCGGCGATGCAGGAGCGGTCTCTGCGGCGGCTCGGGTTCGGGTGCAGTGCGCTCGGCGAGACGGTGGCGATCGGTGGCCTCGCGCTGTGGCGCTTGGATGGGCACACCCCGTCGCAGTTGCTGGACAACAACGTCGGCAACAACCTCGTGTTGGCGATCAGCTTCGGGTTGCTGGCGGCCGTGCTGACCTCGGCGCGGCCGCGCAACCCGCTGGGGTGGTTGTTGCAGGGGTTATCGGGCGCCAACGCGGTGACGGTCCTGGCCGGGTCGGTGGCCGAGCACGGCCCGAGCGCTACGGGAGGTGCGGCGCACCTCGTGGCTTGGATCGGATGGCTCGCGGGCTGGGTCTGGGCGCTTGCGCTGATACCGATGCTAGGGCTATTGCCCGAGTGGTATCCCGACGGTCGTCCCGGCTCGCCTTCGGGTCGGCTGCTGGCCCGGCTGGTCCTCGCGTCGACCGTGGTCCTGGCGGGCGGCCTCGCCCTGTCCGACGAGATGTTCCGGTCCAATGTCGGAGTGGGGCACGACCCGCTGACGGGAGGCTCGCTCGAGCCGGTCAGCGAGGTGCTGGTGGCGCTCGGAGCGGTCACCTCGGCGATTGCGGTACTGCTGGTCGTGTGCCACACGCTGCTTCGTTTGCGGCGCTCGGCCTCACCGCTTCGCGAGCAACTCGCCTGGCTGGTGGCGACGATCACGCCTGCGGCGGTGCTGGCCATCACAGGTCCGGCGTGGCTGACGCTCGTGGCCTGCGCGGCGGCGCCGGTAGGCGTCGTGGTCGGAGTTCTGAGGTATCGGCTGCTCGACATCAAGCTGGTGCTGCGAAGCGCGGTCACCTACCTGGTTCTGACTGCCTTCGTGGCCGCCCTGTACGCGGGCGTGGTGGGACTCGCCGGAGTGGTGACGGACGGCGCCACGCCTGCCTTCCTCGCCGCAGCCGTCGTCGCCGTAGCCATTCGCCCCGCCTATTCGTTGCTCCACCGCGCCGCGACCCGGCTGGTGTACGGAGACCGCGGCAACCCCATGGCTGCGCTGACCAGGCTCGCACGGGACCTGACGGCGGCGCAGGCGGCCGGCAATGAGCTCGTCACTCTCGCGGCCGGGGTCGCAAGTGCGCTTCGTGTTCCATATGCCTCGATCCGAACTCCGGATGGCGAGGCAGGATTCGGGACATCGGCGGGTCTGCCGCTGCGCGAGTTCCCGCTCAGCTACGCCGGCGAGAGCGTGGCGACGATGACGGTCTCAGGACGCACACCCAAGGATCCGCTTACCGCCGAGGACCGTGAGGTGCTCGCCGTCCTCGCCGGGCCGATCGCCGTCGCTGTCCACGCGTCCGGGCTGGCTGTGCAGCTGCGCGAGTCCCGCGAGCAGATTGTCTGCGCCACCGAGGCCGAGCGCACACGTCTTCGTCAGGACCTGCACGACGGGCTCGGGCCCGCACTGTCGGGGGTCGGACTGGGCCTCGACGCTGCAGCAATGCAGGTGCGGCGAACGCTGCCGGCCGCCGCTGACCTGGCAGAGTTGGTCGAGCATTTGCGACACGAGGTAGCCACCACCGTCACCGAAGTTCGCCGGATCATCGACGATCTGCGTCCGGTTGTGTTGGAGGGGAGCGACCTGGTCACCGCGCTGCGTCGACACGAGCTGCTACGTGGCGATGGCCATGACCGGTCTGGGTTTCGAGTCAGGTTGGAGGCGCCGGACGTGCTGCCGCCACTCGCAGCGGACGTCGAGACCTCGGCCTACCGAATCGTGCTCGAGGCCGTCACGAACGCTCGACGGCATTCCGGCGCCGCCTGGTGCACGGTGCGGATCGACTGCGACGAAGTCCTGACGCTGCGGGTAACCGACGACGGGAGAGGCACTGCCGGCGCTCACCACGCCAACCTCGGCGGCGACCCATCGCGAGGTTCAGGTGTCGGGATGGCGTCGATGCGATCCCGCGCCCAGGCCGCAGGAGGGTCCTGCATCATCCGCAGCGCACCTGCCGGCGGCACCAGCGTGGAGGCCGTGCTGCCGCTGGCCCCACCCGCCAGTCAGTCGCGCGCATGACCGAAAGCGCCGCTCCGGTACGGGTGGTCATCGCGGACGACCACCCGATGTATCGCTACGGCCTACGAGCCGTACTCGCCCAGTCTCCAACGGTTGCGCTTGTGGGCGAAGCGAGCAGCGGGCGCCAGCTCCTGGACGTGGTCTCGAAAGTGCACCCGGACGTTGTGGTGACCGACCTGCACATGCCTGACATGAACGGCGTCACCGCGACAGCTCAGCTCGCAACGACGGAACAGCCGCCGGCGGTGCTCGTCCTGACCATGCACGACGACGACGAGAGCGTCTTCGCGGCCATGCGCGCCGGCGCGCGCGGCTACCTGCTCAAGGGCGCGGACGGCGCCGAACTGGTCGGCACGATCCTGGCGTTGAGCCGCGGCGAGACCGTGTTCGGGCCCTCGGTTGCCCGCCGCATTGTCGGGTTCTTCCTAGAGTCACAAGAGCGCTACACAACCGGCGCTTTCCCGGGCCTCACGAGCCGAGAGCGCGAGGTCCTGGACCTGCTGGCATCCGGAGCCCGAAACATCGACATCGCCAACCGCCTGGGCATCGCCGACAAGACCGTGCGTAACACCCTGTCATCGATCTTCACCAAACTGCAGGTCACCGATCGCGGCGCGGCGATCGTCCGCGCCCGCCAAGCCGGGCTGGGCCGCACGAACAGCTGAGTAACCCAACAGCCGGCATCCGTCAAGCGCGCAGGCGCCGCCTCCTCCGCCGAGCAGCCGGACCCAGCGATTGTGAAAAAACCTTGCCCGTGCTCGGCGCCGGTCACCCGGTCAGCGGCAAGAGTCCGCACACTGGGCGAGAATCCGTGCCGCGCGTGTCGATGATCGCCGCGCGGTGGGTCTTCGCCCGTCGACGGGTGGCGTCATAGCGACGTGGCTTGACAGCTCCACAGATCGAAGCTTCCGCGACCTCGGTTGCACCGTTACCGAACGGCCAGCAGACGCACTGACGAACTCACGAAAGCCGCTGCATACACCTACATATGCGCGCACAGCACGGGCCGCGTCATGCACACCACGCTCAAGCTCGTCCAGATCGATGGACTGGGCACCAGCCGATACTGAACGGCCCTTGCGACCGGTTCGTCTCCTGCATTCTCGAGGACCGCTACGAGACGTTCCACGTCGCGTAGCAACGCCGCCTGGTGCCGATGGTCCTGGGCACGCTGCCATCACAGGTATTGCCTGGCGCATGGGGCTGTCACGAAGACGGAGGAGTCCGTCGCAGATCGGTGGTGAGTACGACAGGCCGGCGAGCGCGGACAACAGCCGGCCGCTCCCGATGGTCTCCACGGTCCGATAGCGGGGATGGAAGCGCGTTCAGCGCTCGACCATGTCGTCTACTCGCCGCGTGATTCGTCGGCGAGGAATCGCTCCAGCTCGGCGCCCAGCTCGTCGGCAGTCGGCAGGTCGCCTTCGGCCAACGCGGTTCGGGACGCGGCGACCGCCGCGTCGTACTGTTGCTCGATTGCGGCCACCAGGGTCTGCAGCTCGGCGGACCCGGCAACCTCACGCTCGATCGCTTCGCGGTTCACGCGTTCGGCGTCCTCCAGTGAGGTCGTGTCAAAGCTGAGCCCGGCTCGGGTGCCGACCTCACGCAGCAGCGCGAGAGCGGCAGTCGGATACTCGCCCTGGGACAGGTACGGCGGTACCGCAGCGGCGATCCCCAGTGCGTCAATACCCGCTGCGCCGAGGCGGTACTCGACGAGATGGCCGGCGCTGGCCGGCACCATGATCTGCCCGAGCCAGGCTCGGTAGTCGGCGAACAGCTCGCGCCGTGAACCGTGCACGATGATCGGCGTGGGCCGGCTGTGCGGCACCGACATCGGGAACGCGTCCAGCCCGATGACCATCCGAACTCCGAGTCGCTGGACGAGCGCCACGACGGCGGCCGCGTACCGCTCCCACTGGTTGTCGGGCTCCGGCCCGGCGAGCATCAGAAAGGGCGTGTCGGTGCTGTCGTGCAGCAGATGCAACCCCAACTGAGGAGCGTCGTAGTCGGTCCAGCGATCGACGTCGAAGTGCATCATCGGGCGCCGGGCCCGGTAGTCGTGCAGTTGGTCGACGTCGAAGCGGGCCACGACCGGCGCGTCGTCGACGAGCAGCGTTGCACGTACGAGCCGGACCGCCGCACCTGCATCGACGAAACCGTCCAGAGTGTGCAACAGGATCGCACCGGAGAGTTCTGGTCTGCCGGCGTCGAGGTCGAAGAGCTGTTCGGGATCCAGGGTCACCTGTCCATCTTGACCCGAGAACGCGAGCTCAGGGTCGTTGCTCGGATGGAGAGATTCTCTAGAGTGTTTCTCTATGGCGGAGGTCGGCACAGCCAATCGCATTGCCGAAGCGGCGCTGCGGACGTTTTCAGTGCGTGGCGGCGCATGGCCGTCGATGGAGGAGATCCGACGCGAGGCGGGCGTGTCGAACGGGAGCATGTATCACCACTACGCCTCGCGCGCCGACCTCGCGGCCCGTCTTATCAACGACGGTATGGCAGCTTCGCAGCTCGCGATACTGGATGCGCTCTGCGATGACGCGCGGACGGGTATCGGCAACGCCGTGCTGGCGCAGCTGACGTGGGTCGAGCAGCACGCTGATCTGGCGCGCATGATCTACGGCGACCTTTCCGATGAGGTGCTGCTGGCAGCAGAGCCGCGCCTGGGACAGCTGAGCCGTCGCTACGTGCAGGTCTCTGGCGATTGGCTGCAGAACCAATCGGCGCGAGGGGTCCTCATTCGACGGCCGTTCGCGGTGCTGCATGCTCTCTGGTTCGGCCCGACCCAGGAGCTCGCCAGACACTGGCTGCACGGACGCTCAGCGGTTCGGCCCACCGACGCCGTCACCGACCTGGCTGCGGGCGCTTGGCGCGCGTTGAAGACTCGATGAGACCTGACCACGACGTGTTGCACCGGCGTCGCTGACTGGGTACTCAATCTCCCCGTCGCTGCCGCCGTCGGTTTCAGGTTCGGCGAGCTCGCGGCCGGCCGGGCGACTACCAGTCTCCGCTGTCGTCGACGCCGCTGAGACATTGTGTGCAGCTGCACTCGCGACGATCCGCAATCTGCGCGCACCGTCGTCACTAGCCGTGGCCGGATCGACACGACGAATCCAACCGCACATCATGGCCCCTCACTCCGCGCGTCGACCGACGACTCGTCAACACCGGGAGCACCCAGGCCGGCCGGAGGGAGGGTGACGGCATCGCAGCGGCCACGGGTTTGAATCGGACTGCCGGCGAGCCAGCCCGAGCCCGCGGGCCTTCGCGGTCCTCGCAGCGCGGGTCACGCTGTGGCGGGCGCCACCTCGGCCGCGGTGAGGGGCGCAACGTCGTCGCGCTTGGCGTTCACGAAGACGATGACGACGACCAACGCGGCCGCGAGCAACCCGCCGCCGACCACAAACGCGACGCGGTACCCGTGCAGGTACGCGTCGAACTTGAACGACTGCAACCCCGCGGGGCCCGGCCGGTTCGAGACCAGATAGGTCGCGACCGCGCTCGCGTACAGCGTGTTGAGCAGCGCTGTCCCGAGCGAGCCGCCGACCTGCTGTGTCGTGTTCAGCACCGCGCTGGCGACGCCGGCGTCGCGGGGTTCGACGCCGAACAGGGACAGGCTGGACAGCGGCACGAACACCAGCCCCATGCCGACGCTCATCACGATCTCGGCGGGGAGCACGTGGCTGACCCAACTCGACTGCTGATCCAATTGGGTGAGGTAGAAGAGCCCGGCGGTCGCGAGCGCGAGGCCCGTCACCATGAGCGGCTTCGGGCCGACTCTCGGCAACAGCGAAGACGCCATACCGGCCGAGACGATGATGCCTGCGCTGAAGGGCAGGAACGCGAACCCGGCCTTGAGCGGGCTGTATCCGAGGTTGAGCTGGAAGTAGTACGTCAGGAACAAGAACATCGCGAACAGGCCGGCGCCGACGAGCAGCGACGCGAGGAACGAGCCGCCCCGGTTGCGGTCGACGACCACCCGCAGCGGCAACAACGGGTGCGGCGTGCGGTATTCGATGACCACAAACGCAGCGAGCAGCACGACCGAGGCGGCGAGCAGGCCGATCGTCGTCGGGTCGAGCCAACCGACGCCCACCTTCGCCGCCTCGCTGAAGCCGTAGACCAACGCGACCAGGCCGGCCGTGACGGTGATCGCGCCTGGGATGTCGTAGTGCCGGTCGCCGTCCGCCCGGCTCTCGTGCACCGTCGGCAGCGCTGCGAGTCCGGCCGCGATCGCGATCGGCACGTTGACGAACAGGCACCAGCGCCAGCTCGCGTATTCGGTGAGCAGTCCGCCCACGATCAGGCCGATGGCCGCGCCGCCGCCGGAGACCGCGCCGTAGACACCGAAGGCCTTCGCGCGTTCCCGCGATTCGGTGAACGTGACCGTGATCAGCGACAGCGCAGCGGGCGCCAGGAGAGCGGCGAACGCGCCCTGCAGCGCGCGGGCGCCGAACAGCATGCCGGCGCTCTGCGCGGCGCCGCCGAGGGCAGAGGCGGCCGCGAACCCGGCCAGCCCCACGAGAAAGATCTTCTTGCGGCCGACGAAGTCGGCGATGCGCCCACCCAGCAGTAGCAGACCGCCGAAGGCGAGCGTATAGGCCGTCACGACCCACTGACGGTCGGCGTCGGAGATCCCGAGATCCTGTTGGGCCTGCGGCAGCGCGATCGTCACGATGGAGGCGTCGAGGATCACCATGAGCTGCGCGACGGCGATCACTGCCAGAGCGAGCCACCGTCGTGAGTCGGGTTCGCCGCCGGTTCCGGTATGTGGAGCCTTGGTGAGGCTCCGGGAGGTGCTTGTCGTTTCGGTCACTTCGTCATTCCTCGAGTCTGATGTCCATCGGTGCCGCTCACCGAAGGTGAGCGCATGACGGCCGGGTTCCATTCCCGTAGTGGGCGAAGTTCCTCGATATCGTCGTAAGGTCGTCACCGTGCGCGCGTTGGTGGTGACCGAACACGGTGGTGGCGAGGTCCTGGCGGTGCAATCGCGGCCGACGCCGCAGCCGGGCCCGGGTCAGGTGCTGGTCGAGGTGGCGGCGGCCGGGGTGAACTTCATCGACGTCTACCAGCGCACCGGCGTTTACCCGATCCCGACGCCGTTCGTGCTCGGTGGCGAGGGCGCCGGCCGGGTCACCGCGGTGGGCCCGGGCGTCGACGACGTCGGCATCGGCGACGTGGTCGCGACCGCGGATGCGACCGGCGCCATGGCCGAGGCGTTCGTGGTCGCTGCCGAGCGTGTCGTGCCGGTACCCGACGGCGTGCCGGTCGACGTGGCAGCGGCGGTGATGTTGCAGGGGATGACCGCGCACTACCTGGTCGCCTCCCTGTACCCCGTCCAGGACGGCGACGAGGTGCTCGTCCACGCAGCAGCCGGCGGCGTCGGCCAGTTGTTGGTCCAACTCGCGAAGGCGCGTGGTGCGCACGTCATCGCCACGGTGGGCGCCGCCGCCAAGGCTGACATCGCGCGCGACCTCGGCGCCGACGAGGTGATCCGCTACGACCAGGTGCCGGATCTCGCCGAGGCTGTCCGCGCGGCGTCCGGCGGCGGGGTGCACGTCGCCTACGACGGAGTGGGCAAGGCGACATTCGACGCGTCGCTGGCGTCGCTGCGGCGCCGCGGCATGATGGCGCTCTTCGGCGCCGCGAGCGGCCCGGTGCCGCCGCTCGACCCGCAGCGGCTCAACGCCGGTGGGTCGCTGTTCCTGACCCGTCCCACGCTCAAGCACTATGTCGACACCCGCGAGGAGTTGCGCTGGCGCGCGAGCGAGATCCTCAATGCGGTCGCGGCCGGCCTGCTGCGGGTATCCATCGGTGGTCGCTACCCGCTCGACGATGCCGCGAGCGCGTACCGCGACCTCGAAGGCCGCGCAACGACGGGCAAATTGCTGCTCGTGCCGTGACCGCCGCGCCGCGTGTGGCGAGGTCGCGGCGGCGCGGGCCTGACCGGACGCGGCCGCCGGCCCGCAGCTCGGCGCAGCACCTCCCACGATCCCCCCGCATCAAGGCCGACGACATCCCACTCGCCGTCATCGTGCGCGGTGAGGCGGGCGAGATCTCCGGCGTGGGCACATGATGCGGCGCCGCATCGCCGAGGGCGTTGGGCCAGACGGTCACGCCGTCGGGCTGTAGCACGCGGCACACCTCGTCGCGCAGCGGCATCGGTGCCGGTAGGCGCCGCGTTCGCCGTCCCAACCGTCCGCGCGGTCGCCGTAGGCGCGCACCACGTCTGCATCGAGGAGAGGAGGGGGGTCTGGCGGTCACATAGTGGCCGTTCGATGCGGAGTGACGTAGGTGCGCCAGCCAGGCAGGTACGTCGCCGGCCGGCTGCCCGGCCCGCTGACCTTCACCCGCTTGCCGATGGTGCCGTGCAAGAGAGGGCCCACTCGCCCGTGGGCTAATGCGGCGGGAACTCGCCGGCGCGGGCGCGCTGGCCAGGCACTTGGTGGCCGAGCAGGTCGCCGAGCCGCGCACCCAGCGGGAGTAGGGGCGCGATGTCGAGCGCGGGGGACAGCCCGCTGCGCTCGAGCAGGTACAGCAGGTCCTCGGTTGCGATGTTGCCTGTCGCGTTGGGCGCGAACGGGCAGCCGCCGATGCCGGCGGCGCTGCTGTCGAGCGCCACGCCGCCCGGTCCGGCCAACTCGGCCGCGGTGAGCGCGTTGGCGTAGCCGGTGTTGCGGGTGTTGTGGAAGTGCCAGCGCAGCGGCGTCCCAGCGGCATAGCTCGCCGCTACGTCGGCCAGCGCCCGCACCGCAGCAGGCACGCCGACGCCGATCGTGTCGGCGATCGCGAGCTCGTCGGGTTGGGCGTCCATGCAGCGCTGTACCACCGTCGCCACTCGTTCGACGGCCACTTCGCCCTCGAACGGGCAGCCGAATGCCCCGGCGACGGTCACCGTGGCGCGCACACCCGCGGCCCGTGCCCGCCGCGCCATCGCGGTCCACGCCTCGATTCCTGCCGCGGTGTCGACGCCCTGGTTGCGCCGGCTGAACGTGTCGGTGGCGACCACGACGATGTTCACCTCGTCCATGCCGGCGGCGAGCGCGCGGTCCAGACCGCGGTCGTTGAGCACCAACCCGATCCAGGACACGGTGCCGCGTGGCAACCGCGCGGCCAGCGCCTCCGCGTCGGCCAGCTGCGGCACACGTTTCGGATTCACGAAGCTGGTGACCTCGATGCGGCGCAGCCCGCTGGCGACGAGCGCGTCCAACAGGCGCAGCTTGTCATCGGTACCGACGAGCGCGTCCTCGTTCTGCAGGCCGTCGCGGGGCGAGACCTCGACGATGTCCACCGGCCGCATGACGGGAGATTGTATGCACGCGGCAGGAATTCCGGGGATGAGGCTTGCGCGAACGCGCACATCGGCGCGAAGGTTGTATGCAATCAACCGGGTCCGGGGGTCAGGTGCGGCAGGCAGCGGAGCAGGCGGCGCGCTCGCTGCGCGACGACATCCTCTCCGGTGCGATCCCCTCCGGTACTCGCCTCGGCGAGGTCGAGCTCGCCGAGCGACTGTCTGTCAGCCGCACTCCGGTTCGCGAGGCGCTGTCGCGGCTCGCGGCCGAGGGGCTCGTCGACCTGCAGCCCAACCGCGGTGCGCGGGTGGCCACCTGGTCCAGCGAGGACCTTCGCGAGATCTTCGAACTGCGGTTGCAGCTCGAGCCGTACGCCGTGCACCAGGCGGTGCCCAACGTGAGCGCCGGCGATCTCGCCGAGATGGCCGACCTCGCCGCGCAGATGCAACGCATCGGCCGCCCGGGCCGCAACCAGGACCTGCACCGCATCGTCGAGGTCAACCGCCGCTTCCACGGCTTGTTCATCGACGCGGCGGGCAATCCGGCGCTGGCCGCGGCGTTGCGGACCGTGACCCCTGCCGCGGTGGTGCATCAGAACTTCCACGACTACTCACGCGAGGCGCTTTCGCGCAGCCTTGCGCATCACGTCGAGATGGTCGCCGCCGCGCGGGCCGGCGATCCCGACTGGGCCGAGGCGGTCATGCGGGCGCACCTGTACAACGCGCGCGCCACGATGCTCGGAGGTGCACCGTGACACTGCCGTTGGACGACCTACGCGTCGTCGAGTTCGGCCAGCTGCTCGCCGGGCCGTTCTGCGGCCAGCTGCTCGGCGACTTCGGCGCCGAGGTGATCAAGGTCGAGGACCCCGATCGAGGCGATCCCATGCGCGAGTGGGGCCGCGAGAAGCCCTACGGCAAGTCGCTGTGGTGGCCGGTCGTGGCGCGCAACAAGAAGTCGGTCACCTGCAACCTGCGGGATCCGAAAGGACAGGCATTGGTGCGCCAGTTGCTCGACACCGCCGACGTCGTGGTGGAGAACTTCCGGCCCGGCACCCTCGAACGGTGGGGACTCGGGCCCGAGACCCTGTGGGAGACGAACCCGCGCCTGGTGATCACGCGAGTCACCGGCTACGGGCAGACGGGACCTTACGCGCCCCGGGCCGGCTTCGGCTCGATCGGCGAGGCGATGGGCGGGATCCGTTATGTCATGGGCGATCCCGACCGCGCGCCGGTGCGCGCCGGCATCTCGCTCGGCGATTCGCTCGCCGCGACGTTCGCCTGCGTCGGCACGCTCGTCGCGCTGCACAACCGGGAGCGCTCGGGCCGCGGTCAGATCGTCGACTCGGCGATCTACGAGGCCGTCCTCGCCATGATGGAGTCGCTGCTGCCGGAGTGGGCGGTCGCGGGTTACCAGCGCGAGCGCAGCGGCGCGACGCTGCCGAACGTCGCGCCGAGCAACGTGTATCCGACCGGTGACGGCGACCTCGTCCTGATCGCCGCCAATCAGGACGCCGTGTTCGGCCGGCTCGCGGCGGCGATGAACGAGCCGGAGCTTGCCACCGATCCGCGCTACGCGACGCACTCCGCGCGCGGCGCGGCGATGGTCGAGCTCGATGAGCACATCGCGCGCTGGACCGCGACCCGCACTGCCGACGATGTGCTGACCCTGCTGCACGAACGCGGCGTGCCGGCCGGGCGCATCTTCCGGGCGAAGGACATGTTCGAGGATGCGCACTTCGCGGCTCGCGAGGCCATCGTCCGGGTGCCGCATGCCGACTTCGGCGAGCTGCCCATGCACAACGCGACACCCAAGCTGTCCGAGACGCCGGGCGCGGTGCGCACCGCCGGCCCCGCGCTCGGCGAGCACAACGCGGAGATCTGGGGCGGCGTGCTCGAACTCTCCGGGGACGAACTCACCCGACTGCACACCGACAAGATCATCTGAGGAGCGCTCATGGCCTACCGGCTCGGCGTCGACGTGGGCGGCACGTTCACCGACGTACTGCTCGTGGACGAGGACAGTGGATCGACGTGGCGGGCGAAGACCGCGTCGACACCCGGCGATCAGTCGATCGGCGTGCTCACCGGCATCGACAAGGTGTGTTCGGCGGCCGGCGTCGCGCGCGGCGACGTCGCGCACGTGCTGCACGGCACCACGGTCGGCACCAACGCGATCCTGGAGGGCAAGGGCGCGACCGTCGGACTGGTGACGACCGAAGGGTTCCGACAGGTGCTGCAGATCGCCCGCTCCTTCGTCCCCGGCGGCCTCGCCGGATGGATCATCTGGCCCAAGCCGGAGCCCCTCGCCGCGCTCGAGAACACCGTCGAGGTTCCCGAGCGCATTGCCAGTGACGGCACCGTGGTGCGAGAACTCGACGAGCAGGCCGCTCGCGCCGCGCTGCGCCGGCTCAAGGGCAACGGCGTCGAGGCGCTCGCCGTCTCGCTGATCAACTCGTTCGCGAACAGTACGCACGAGCGCCGCATCGCCGAACTCGCTGCCGAAGAACTGCCCGGCCTGGCGGTGTCGCTGTCCAGCGTCGTGCTGCCCGAGCTGCGCGAATACGAGCGAGCGCTCACCACCGTCGCCAACGGTTATGTCCAGCCGCAGGTTGCGCGTTACGTCGCGAACCTGTCGGCGAAGCTCGCCGACGAGGGCGTACCCGGCGCGTTGTCGATCCTGCGCAGCGACGGCGGCCTGGAGACCAGCCAGGCCGCCATCGACTCGCCGGTGTCGATGCTGCTGTCCGGACCGGCCGGCGGCGTCACCGGCGCTGTCTGGGTGGCTGAGCAGAGCGGTCACACCGAGCTGCTCACCTTCGACATGGGCGGCACCTCCACCGATGTGGCGCTCGTGCAGAACGGGCAGGCCCGCATCGGCCGCGAGACGAAGGTCGGTGACCTCACCGTGCGTGCGTCGGCGGTGGACGTACGCACTGTCGGTGCGGGCGGCGGGTCGATCGCACACGTCCCCGAACTCACCAAGGCGCTGCGAGTAGGGCCGCAGTCGGCCGGTGCCGAGCCCGGTCCGGCCGCCTACGGCACGGGCGGCACCGAACCAACCGTTACCGATGCCAACGTGGTGCTCGGTTATCTGCCCACGTCGCTCGCCGGCGGCGAGATCACCCTCGACCGCGACGCCGCCCGGACTGCGGTACAGAAGATCGCGGATGCGATGGGGCTGGAAACGGCCGAGGCAGCCGCGGCCGGGATCGTCGACATCGTCAACGAGAACATGCTCGGCGGCCTGTGGCTGGTGAGCGTTCAGCAGGGCTTCGACCCACGCGACTTCGCGCTGGTGGCCTTCGGCGGGGCCGGCCCGGTACACGCGAATGCCCTCGGCCGGCTCACCGGCGCCTGGCCGGTGATCGTGCCGCCGTCACCCGGTGTGCTGTGCGCGCTCGGCGACGCCACCACCTCGGCTCGCGACGAGTCGGCGCGCACGGTGCTGCGCAAGCTCGGCGAGCTGTCGGGGGCGCAGTTCGCCGAGATCTTCCGCGAGCTCGCCGCGGCGGCAGCGCAACGCCTGACCGAGCAAGGGATCCCGCCGGGGCAACAGACCACCACCTACTCGGCCGACGTCCGCTTCGTGGGTCAGGGCAACGAGCTTCCGGTGGCTTTCGACGCCGAACTGTTCGAGGCCGCCGACGGTCCGGACCGACTTGGCAGGCTCTTCGATGCCGAACACGAGAGGCTGTTCTCCTTCACCCTCGACGTCGACCACGAACTGGTGAACGCGCGCGCGATCGTGTCAGGCGCGCGACCGAGGGTGACGCCGATTCACCTCGACGCCGGCACCGGGGATGCCGGCCGTGCCCGGACCGGCGAGACACGCATCTACGTCGACGGCGACTTCGTCGACGCCGGGCTCTACGACAGGCTGGAACTACGGGCCGGCGACTTCGTGGCCGGCCCCGCGGTCATCACCGAGATGGACTCCACCACGCTCGTCCTGCCCGGGTACGCCGCCACCGCCGACGCGAGCGGCAGCCTGCTCATCCGCCCGTCCGACGCCGAGGAGCGCTGAGTCATGGCCCGCATCATCGAGCCGAACACGACGCCGGCCGGGAAGGTCGAGGTCGACCCGGTCACGCTCGACCTCGTCGAGAACAGCCTGCGCAACGCGCGGTACGAGATGGACGAGGTGCTCTTCCGCACCGCATTGTCGCCGGGCATCCGCGAACAGCACGACGAGTTCCCGCTGATCGCCGACCCGACCGGCAAGATGGTCGTGGGCCAGTTCGGCCTGTCGATCCCGGACTTCCTCGACGGTTTCTCCGGCGACATCGCCGAGGGCGATGTGCTGCTCACCTCGGATCCATACGCGTGTGGCGCGGCGATCAGCCATGCGAACGACTGGCTGGTCGTGATGCCGATCTACTTCGAGCAGCGCGTCGTCGGGTGGGCGTCGATGTTCGGACACATGTCCGATGTGGGCGGCAAGACGCCCTCGTCGATGCCGACGGACGCGAAGACCATCTATGAGGAAGGCGTGGTGATCCCGCCGTTCAAGCTCTACGACGGCGGCCGGCGCAACGACGACGCGCTGCGGATCATCCTCAACCAGGTGCGGGTGCCCGACTGGAACCGGGCCGACCTCAACGGGCTGGTTGCCGCGTGCCGGACCGCCACCCGCCGGGTACAGGAGATGTGCGAGCGGTTCGGTGTCGAGACGTACCTGTCGGCGCTGGATGCGTTGCTGCAGCGCAACTACGACGCGATGAAGATCCTGCTGCAGGTGGTGTTCGAGGAGGGCCGCACGCTCTCGTTCACGGACTACATCTGCGACGACGGCGTCGGCTTCGGCCCCTATGAACTCAAACTCTCGCTGACCCGTACCGGCGACAAGGTGCACCTGGACTTCACCGGATCCTCGCCGCAAGCGGTCGGGCCGGTGAACTACTACCTCAACGAGAACCTCGCCCGGATGTTCTTCGGCATCTACATGATCACCGTGGCCGATCCGCAGATCCTGTGGAACGACGGCTTCTATCCGCTTGTCGACGTGACGATCCCGGACGGGTCGTACTGGAAACCGAGACACCCGGCAGCACTCAACGCGCGCAACCACGGCATCGGGCGGGTGTTCGACCTGTTCGGCGGGCTGCTCGGCCAGACCAACCCGGCGCTGCTCAACGCGGCCGGCTTCTCGTCGTCGCCGCACTTCATGTACTCGGGCAATTACTCCGGAGGCGACCGCAAGGGGGAGTGGTTCCAGCTGTACTCCATCGGCTTCGGCGGGATTCCGGGCCGGCCGCTGGGCGACGGGCCGGACGGACACTCGCTGTGGCCGAGCTTCGTGAACATCCCGTGCGAGTTCCTCGAGTCCTACTACCCGTTACGGATAGAGAAATGGGAGACGGTGGCCGACACCGGCGGCGCCGGCCTGCACCGCGGTGGCAACGGTGTCGACGTCGCGTATCGGTTCCTCGAGCCGGGCACGATCGCGATCCACGACGACCGGTGGCTGACCTACCCGTGGGGCGTCAACGGGGGTGAACCGGGCGCGCGCGGCCGCAAGTGGATCGACCGGGCCGACGGCACCCGCGAGATGCTGCCGAGCAAGTGCCACGACGTGCCGGTGCGGCCAGACGACGTGCCGCACTTCGTCACGTGGGGTGGCGGGGGCTGGGGTGATCCGCTGGAACGCGATCCGGAGCTCGTCGCGAAGGAGGTGCGGCGCGGGCTGGTCACCGCTGACGGCGCCCGGCGCTACGGCGTCGTGGTCGACGCCGGCGGGAGGCTCGACGCGGCGGCCACCGACGCGCGGCGGGCGCAGCTGCGTGCGGGCCGGCCGGCCGAGTTGCCGGTGTTCGACATGGGCCCGCCGCTGCCGGAGATCCTCGCCCGCTGCGAGGAGGAGACCGGGCTGCCCGCTCCGACCGCACCGGTATGGACGTAGGGTTCGGCGGCCGACTCGGGTGGGGCCGCAGGCCGGCGTTGCTGCTCATCGACATGATGCAGGCGTACTTCACGCCGGGTAGCCCGTTCGATCTCGGCTCGCGCACGAGCGTCGACGGCTGCGTCGCGTTGCTCGACGCGGCCCGCGCCGCCGAGCTGCCGGTGCTGCACAGCCGCGTGCAGTACAGCGCCGATCTCACCGACGGCGGGTTGTTCGTGCGCAAGGTGCCGGGTCTGGCCGCGCTGGCCGACGGCGCCGGGTCGCTGGGGGCGTTCGTCGAACCACTCACACCGCGGCCGGGCGAGGTCGTGATCGTCAAGCAGTACGCGTCGGCGTTCTTCGGCACTTCGCTCGCCGCGACCCTCACCGCAGCGCGGATCGACACGGTGGTGATCGCCGGCGTGTCCACCTCAGGGTGTGTGCGCGCCACCGGTACCGACGCCATTCAGCACGGGTTCCGGCCGATGGTCGTCGCCGAGGCGTGCGGCGATCGCAGCACCGCGGTGCACGACGCCAACATCTTCGATCTCGGCGCGAAGTACGCCGACATCGTCAGCATCGACGAGGCCGTCGAGGCGTTGCGCACGCGAGGCGCAGAATGAGTGCTGACCAGCAGTTCGCGCGGAACGGAGCAGCACGATGGATACGCTCGCGGGATTCCTCGACGATTTGGGCGCCGGGCGGGTGCGCCTGCTCGACCTCACCGCACCGCTGAGCCCCCACACGCCGATCCTGCAGTTGCCGCCGCCGTTCGCGAACACGATCCCGGCGTCGCTGGAGCAGATCAGCAACTTCGACGACGCCGGGCCGGCGTGGCGCTGGCACAACCTGCACACCGGCGAGCACACCGGCACCCACCTCGATGCCCCGATCCACTGGATATCGGGGAAGGACGGCAACAGCGTCGCCGACATCGCCCCGGCGCGCCTCGTGGGGCCGGCCGCGGTACTCGACCACGTGGCCGACGCGCAGGCCGATCCCGACTTCCTGCTCGAACCGGCGCACCTCGAAGCCTGGCAGAAGCAGCACGGTCCGTTGCCCGACAACGCGTGGGTGATCCTGCGCACCGGCTGGGGCACGCGCTCGACGGATCCGGTCGCGTTCGCCAACGCCGACGACGCCGGCCCGCATACCCCGGGTGTTTCGGTGGCAGCGGCGCAGTGGCTGGCCGCGAATCCGTCTGTTTCGGGTTTCGGAGTCGAGACGGTCGGCATCGACGCAGGTCAGGCTGCCGCGCTGGACCCGATGTTCCCGGCGCACTACTTCCTGCTCGGCGCGGACAAGTACGGCCTCACCCAGCTCCAGCACGTCGACCAGCTGCCGGCCACCGGCGCAGTAGTCGTCGTGGCGCCGCTGCCGATCGTCGGCGGTACCGGAAGCCCGGCCCGGGTCTTCGCATTCGTCCCGTCGAGCTGACCGTGGACACGGTCGCGCAGGCGGTCGGCACGGCGCTGGCCCGGCTGGGCGTGGGACATGCGTTCGGCGTGGTAGGCAGCGGCAACTTCGCGATGACCAATGCCCTCGTCGCCGCGGGCGTCCCGTACCTCCCCGCTCGGCACGAGGGCGGCGCGGCCACGATGGCCGACGCGTACGCCCGCATCAGCGGTCGCCCCGCCGTGTTGTCGGTGCACCAGGGCTGCGGGCTCACCAACGCGATGACGGGCATCACCGAGGCTGCCAAGAGCCGCACACCGGTGATCGTGCTCGCAGCAGACACCGCCCGCGGCGCGGTGCGCTCGAATTTCCGCATCGACCAGCCCGGCCTGGTCGGCGCCGTCGGGGCGGTGAGCGAACGCGTGCACTCCGCCGACACGGTCTACGCGGACGTGTTGCGCGGCTGTACCACCGCCGTCCGTGACCGGCGCACCGTGGTGCTCAACGTCGGGCTCGACGTGCAGGCCGAGGCAGTGGCGGGGCCACCGCCGGCCGACTACGCGATGCCGCCTGCGACCGTGCCCGCACCCGACACCGCCGAGGTGGACGAGCTCGCGGAGCTGATCAGGCGCTCGCAGCGCCCGGTGTTCATCGCCGGCCGCGGCGCGTGGAACGCCGAGCCCGACGTCGCCGGCGCGGCCGCGTCGGCGGGTGCGCTACTCGCCACCTCGGCGGTGGCCAAAGGTCTGTTCCGCGGCGAACCGTTCGCGCTCGGCATCTCCGGTGGGTTCGCATCGCCGCTGGCTGCCGAGCTCATCGTCGGCGCCGACCTGCTCGTCTCCTGGGGCTGCGCGCTCAACATGTGGACCACCCGGCACGGCACCCTTGTCGGAGAGCACACCACCGTCGTCCAGGTCGACGACGACCGCGACGCGCTGGGCGCCCACTGCCCGATCCAGCTCGGCATCTGCGCCGATGTGGGCGCCACCGCCCGTGCGCTGCGCGCCGCACTCGGCGCCGACGCATCCTTCGGATATCGCAACGACGAGATCCGCGAGCGGATCGCACGGCAGGGCCGGTGGAACGACCTGACCACCGAAGACCTGTCCACCGAGCAGACGATCGACGCGCGGGTGCTTTCCGCGCGACTGGACGAGCTGCTTCCCGAGCAGCGCACGGTCGCCGTCGACTCCGGCAACTTCATGGGCTATCCGAGCGCGTATCTGTCAGTGCCCGACGTCACGGGGTTCTGCTTCACCCAGGCGTATCAGTCGATCGGCCTCGGTCTTTCGACCGCGATCGGGGCTGCGCTGGCCCGGCCCGAGCGGCTGTGCGTGGCGGCGCTCGGCGACGGCGGGTTCCTGATGAGCATCAGCGAGCTGGAGACCGCCGTGCGCGCCGGGCTGCACCTCCTGATCGTCGTGTACAACGACGACGGCTACGGTGCCGAAGTGCACCATTTCGGCCGGTCGGCGGACCTGTCGACGGTGACGTTCCCCCGGTGCGATCTGGCCGCGTTGGGGCGCGGCTTCGGCGCGGACGGGATCACCGTGCGCACGGCCGCCGACCTCGACGGCGTGGCAGACTGGGTGCGCAGTGCAGGCAGCGTGCTCGTCGTCGACGCGCGGGTCAGTGACGACGGCGGCTCCTGGTGGCTCGCCGAGGCATTCAAGGGGCACTGAGCGCCCGCGGGTCGACGTGGATCTTCGGCCCCGGTCCGGCTCGGGCGGGCCGCCGGCCGGCGAGGATGTTGCCGACCTCCTCGAGCGCCACGACCGCGGCGATCAACGGCCGCGGGTCGAGTGCGCCTGCGGCGAACGCGGCGATCGTTGGCTCGAGTCCGGGCGAGCCGGACAGGATGCCGATCGCCGTGACGTCCTTGAACGCCATCGTGCGAGTGTCGACCGGGCTCGGGTGCCCGGCGAGCCCGACGTACACCACGCGCCCGGACGCCTCGACGAGGTCGAGCGCACGGGCCGGCACGTCCGCGCCGGTCGAGGCGTTCACCACGCCATCGAAGGGCAGCTGCGGGGCGTCGAGCCACACGTTCGCGAATCCGAGACTGCGCGCGAACTCCAGTGATGACACGGTTTCGCCGAGCAGGTGGACCTCCGAACCTCTCGCGCGCAGGAACATCGCGGTGAGCAGGCCGATCGTGCCGGGGCCGATGACCAGCGCCCGGTCGCCGGGCCCGCTCCCGGTCGCCTCGGCCGATCGCCATGCGCTTGCGCCCGGCTCGACCAGCGCGCCGAGCGCGGCGTCGACGGTCTCAGGCAACGCCCGCAGCGACGTCGCCGGCACCGCGAGTTGCTCGGCCAGCGCGCCGTCGCGCCCGCCGCGGATGCCGACCTCCTCACGCTGCGCGCACACGTGCTGGCGGCCGCGCCGGCAACTGCGGCAGGTGCCGTCGCCGAGCATCGTGTCGCCGACCACCCGGGTCCCCACCCAGGATGGGTCGACGCCGGCCCCGACCTGACTCACCCGGCCGGCCCACTCGTGGCCGAGCCGGATCGGGTAGGCCGCGTGACCCTCGCTCAGATAGGGCATCTCGCCGGTGAAGAACTCGACGTCGGTGCCGCACAGGCCGACGCGCTCAACGTCGACGACGACCTCACCGGCGCTCGGCTGCGGTGGCGGCACGTCGAGCACCGAGCCCTCGTACGGGCCGTTCACGACATATGCACGCACCGCTGACTCCACTTTCTGACGGCTACGCGGCGAACGTAGCGGATCGACCTGGCGGCTAACCTCGGCGGCATGCCGAGCCGATACCGCGCCTCCGTCCCGCTCACCGACGAATGGGCCAACTTCGACCTCGAGGTGGCCGACGGCGTCGCCACCGTCACCCTCAATCGGCCGGAGAAGCTCAATCCGTTGACGTTCGAGAGCTACGCCGACCTACGCGATCTGGTGTTGCAGTTGCCCTATCGCGACGACGTGCGGGTACTGGTGATCCGCGGCTCCGGCAAGGCGTTCTGCGCCGGTGGTGACGTCAACGAGATCATCGGTGAGCTGATCAAGATGCGACCGCGAGAGCTCATGGGTTTCACGAAGATGACCGGCGATCTCATCCGGGCGATGCGCGAGGTGCCGGTGCCGATCATCTCCGGCATCCAGGGGATCGCGGCCGGAGCCGGCTCGGTCGTCGCCCTGGCGTCCGACCTGCGCGTGGCGACCCGCTCGGCGCGGTTCGCATTTCTCTTCACGAAAGTCGGGTTGTCCGGCGGCGACATGGGTGCGGCCTACCTGCTCCCACGCGTGGTGGGTGCCGGGCGCGCGACCCAGCTCCTCATGCTCGGCGACACCATCGACGCCGAGACGGCCGACCGCTACGGGTTGGTCACCGAACTCGTGGCCGACGACGAGTTGGATGTTGCGGTCGATCGTTTGGCGCAGCGGCTCGCCTCCGGCCCGACACTCGCGTACGCGCAGACCAAGTCGCTAATCACCCGCGAGTTGGACATGTCGCTGGCGGGAGCGATGGAACTCGACGCGATGACCCAGGCACTGCTGATGACCACCGACGATCATGCCGAGTTCCATGCGGCGTTCAATGCCAAGCGGCGGCCGGACTGGACCGGTACGTGACCCGCTCGCCGGAATCGACGGAGGAACACTTGAGTCCCGCACCACCTCGTTCGCCGCACCTACGCAAGGCAGATGTGCTCGGCATCCTCACCGCGCCGGCCGCCGACGCGTGGGTGGCGACGACCTCGATCGGTGCCGAGCCGCATCCCTATCTGGTGCCGCTCTCGATCGCCTGGATCGACGGCGCGATCGTGATCGCGGTCGATGAGCAATCACGCACCGCGCGCAATCTCGCAGCCACGGGCCGGGCCCGGGTCGGAGCCGGCGCGACGCGTGACGTCGTCATGCTCGACGTCACGCTGCGTTCGAGTTACCCGCAAGCACAGGCGCCCGCCGAGCTGACCCGCGCCTATGCCGCGCAGGCGGACTGGGATCCGAGCGAGGCGGGCGGCGCGAACGTCTACTTCGTTCTCGCGCCGGACCGGGTCCAGGCCTGGCGGGAGGTGAACGAGCTCGCCGGTCGCAGGCTGATGGCCGGTGGCCGCTGGCTCGTCTGAGAGCAGACCCGGTTGCGACACCCGAGCGCAACGAACCAGACTCGGCCGCCAGACCCAATCCGCTCGGACAGGGTGCCGTGGAAGGCTTCGACCCGTTCCAGTCCTTCGACCCGTCCGTGGCCGGCCACTACGACGACGACCCCCGCGGTGACGAGCAGCAGTCGGCGGTTCTCGCCGAACTGGCCGACGGCGGTCCGGCGCTAGAGCTCGCGATCGGCACCGGGCCGATCGCGCTGCCGCTTGCCGCGCGTGGCCCGCGCCGCGATCGACTACTCGGCGCGTCAGCGTCTACAGGCGCGCATGAGGCTTCGCTTCACGCGCGAGTCGTTCCGGGTGGCGGTTGCAAACGAGTCCGCTCGACGTGACCGGTACCCGAGACGACGGTCAGTGCCGGCACGTCCTTCGCCACAACGGCGCCCGCTCCGATGACCGCGTCGTGGCCGATCCGCACTCCCGGCAGGACGGTGGCGGCGGCGCCGATCCATGCGCGCGCTTCGATGACGATCGGTGCCACCGTGATGAAGTCGTAGCGCTCGGCCGGCTCGACCGGGTGCCCCTCGGTGATCAGCGTGACCTTCGGGCCGATCATTGCCCGGTCGTCGATCGTGATGCCACCGAGGTCGAGGAACGAACAGGCCTGGCCGATGAAGATCTGCTCGCGGAGTTCGATCCCGAGACCGTAAGTGGTGTAGAAGGGCGGGTGGATGACGGCCGTCTCCGGAACCGGCTTGCCCAGCAGCTCGCCGAGCAGTACGCGGCGGGATTCGGCCGCGCTGAACGGCAGCACGTTCAGCCGCGAAGTCAGCTCCATCGCGAGTTGGATGCGATCGTAGATCGCTCGCCATTCGGGTGTCCGGGTCCGGATGCGCCGCTCCTGCACCATGGCTGCGATGCTCGCACAAGCTACCGCTTGCCGGACGCCGCGTTAGGGTCAGGCTCGTGGGATCAGGGTGGTCGTGGGCACTGTAGGTGCAGTCCTCGAGACGTTGGTCGCGGCGGTTGCGCTCTTCGAGTCGTGGACGGTGCCGAGCACCTACTACGTCGGCTTGGTGGTTCCGGCGATTCCGGCACGGCGCAAGCCCGCCTGGCGACGCCACTCACGACCAGTCCTGGTCACCACTGCCCGGCGGCGATCGTCGTCGGTCTGCTGCTCGGTCTCGGGGCCGGGTTAGCCGCGAACGTCGACGTCGCCCGCTCGGAATGGTCGAAGCGGTGCGGTGGGGCTCAGTCGACGGTCAGGTCGGCGACGACCGGCCAGTGGTCGCTCGGCAACCGCCCACGGGGACGCGGATGCGGTATCGACGCGGCGCGCACGCGGATGCCCGAACTCACCAGCACGTAGTCGACGCGGGTCCGATCGGTCGCGCCGGTGAACGCATGCTCGGTGCCGCCGGCGTCCGACTCGAGCACGTCGGTATAGCTCGCCGCCGCGAACGTGCGCAGGGGCGGCGAGGTCGGCTGCGCATTGAGGTCGCCGAGCACCACCCAGGGGCGGTCGCGTTCGAGCAGCAGCCATTCGGCGAGCAGCGCTGCGCTGTGCTCGCGCGCCTCGCGGCTGATGTGGTCGAAATGGGTGTTGGCGACGCCCAACCGGGCGCCCTCGCGGGTGAGCCGCACCAACGTCGCGACCCGCGGCAGGTCCGCGCCCCAGCCGCGGGATCCGGCCCGCTCCGGAGTGGGCGACAGCCATCGCGTCTGGGCCGATTCGACGTCCCAGCCGTCAGTCACGAGCACGCTCGCGTGCTCACCGCCGCCGTCGGCATCACGTCCCACGCCGAGGAATCGGGCAGCCGGAAAGGCGCGGCGCAGGTCGGCGAGCTGATCGCGCCGCACCTCTTGCAATCCGACGATGTCGGCGTGCAAACCGCGGATCGCCGACACACACGCGCGGCGCCGCAACCGCCAGTGATGCAAGCCGTCCCACCCACGTGAGGTGCGGATGTTGAACGTGGCCACGCGCACGTCCTGGCTCATGCGGCCCATCCTGCCGTGATTACGATCGAAGGGTGAGCGAGCAGCTGCCGAAATTCGAGGAATCGATCATCGTGGCCCGGTCGGCGGAGGAGCTCTACGACCTGGTCTCCGACGTCACCCGGATGGGGGCGTGGAGCCCGATCTGCACGGCGTGCTGGTGGGAGGACGACGCCGGTCCGCAGGTCGGTGCGTTCTTCGGCGGTCGCAACGAGACCGCCGAGCAGGGCGTATGGGAGACCCGCAGCCAGGTCGTCGCGGCCGAGCGAGGTCGCGAATTCGCGTGGGAGGTCGGGCCCCGATTCGTCCGCTGGGGCTACCGGTTCGTCCCCGAGGACGGCGGCACCCGGCTGACCGAGTCGTGGCTGTTGCTGCCGGGCGGCCGGGCGATGTTCCTCGACAAGTACGGCCCGGACGCCGGCCCCGCGCGGATCGAGTTGCGCACCCGGCAGGCGCACGAGGGCATCCCACTGACCCTCGCCGCGATCAAACGCAGCGCCGAGGACCGCGCATGAGGGACGCCGACATCGACTTCTACTTCGACCCGGTCTGCCCGTTCGCCTGGATGACGAGCAAGTGGGTGCGCCTCGTCGTCGCCCAGCGCGACTACCGCGTCGAGTGGCGGTTCATCTCGTTGCGGTTGGTGAACGCGGCGATCGACTACGACGCGCATTTCCCGGTCGGCTACGAGGCCGGGCACACCTCCGGCCTGGGCCTGCTGCGAGTGGCCGCACGCACGCGCGCCGAGCACGGCCGCGCTGCCGTCGGACGGTTGTACGAAGCGCTCGGCGCACACATCTTCGAGACCAAGATCGACGACGACACCCACGGCGCCTACCGCGGCACCCCGGAGTTCGTCGAACCGATCCTGGCCGGCATCGGCCTCCCGCGCGAGTTGGCCGAAGCGCTCGACGAACCCGGCTACGACGTGGAGATCCAGGCCGAGACCGACGAGGCGTTGGCGTTGACCGGCAAGGACGTCGGCACGCCGATCATCCATTTCCAGCCACCCGACGGCGTGGCCTTCTTCGGACCGGTGATCAGCCGGCTGCCGGATCCCACGCAGGCGGTGGCGCTGTGGGAGCACGTCGTCGGTCTCGCGTCGTTCCCGGGCTTCGCGGAGCTCAAGCGCAGCCTGCGTGAGCAGCCGCAACTGGCCAGCTTCGGGCTGGCGGCCGGTGACGTAGGCCGGTCGGAGGACTGGCACGGCGGCAGCCGGCGCCTGAAGAAGTAGCGATGACCGTACGGCACGAGGTGCGTGGGCGCGTCCTCGTCGTGCGCATCGAGCGGGAGCGCAAGCGCAACGCCATCGACGCCGAGACCACCGCAGGCATCGACGCAGCGCTCAACCTGCTCGACGATGACCCGGCGCTGTGGGTCGGCGTCCTCACCGGCACCTCGACGGTTTTCTGCGCCGGCACCGACATCTTGGCAGGCCCGGGCCCGGACACGCAGCGCGGGGGCAGGTACGGCATCATCCACCGTCGGCGGGTCAAGCCGCTCGTCGCCGCCGTCGAGGGCGTGGCTTTCGGCGGCGGGTTCGAGATCGCGATGGCCTGCGATGTTGTCGTAGCGTCGACCGCGGCGCGGTTCGCGCTGCCCGAGACCCGCCGTGGTCTGGTCGCGAACTCCGGGGGGCTGTTCCGCGCCACCCGTGCGCTGCCGTTGCACGTCGCCAAGGAGGTGCTGATCACCGGTGCGGAGCTGTCGGCAGAGCGGGCCTACCACTTCGGTGTGGTGAATCGGCTCAGCGCGCCGGGCGACGCGCTCACCTCCGCGTTGGGTGTCGCCGAGGAGATCTGTCAGTCGTCACCGGTGTCGGTGCGGGCGACGCTGGCCGCGATCGCCGAGCAGGCCGAGGGCGCCGACGCCGCCGGATGGCGCGCCACCGACGCCGCGGAGACGACGGTGCGGGCCGCTGCCGATCGGCAGGAGGGTCTTGACGCGTTCTTCGAACGCCGGGCGCCCGACTGGCCTGGGCGCTGACCCCGCTGACCAACCCGATCGTCCGCGCTGCCCGGACGGATATCGACGTCTGTCGCGGACAACTCGAACGAGGTCAGGCGATCGGCACGATCTCTCGGCCGAGCGGTGTGAGTGAGACGGGCACCATTTTGAAATTCGCAACGCCGAGCGGGATGCCGATGATCGTGATGCACAGCGCGATGCCGGTGATGATGTGGCCGATCGCCAGCCAGATGCCGGCAAGGATGATCCAGAAGAAGTTGCCGATCGCCGAACCGGCGCCCGCACCGGGACGGCGCACCACCATGTTGCCGAACGGCCACAGCGCATAGCCGGCGATGCGGAACGACGCGATGCCGAATGGGATACCGATGATCGTGATGCAGAAGAGGATGCCCGCCAGGCAGTAGCCGAGCGCCATCCACAATCCGCACAGCAGCAGCCAGATGACGTTGAGCAGGGTCCTCATGTCGATCCGCCTCGTCCGGCCAGCGCCATCGGTTGCGGGGGCAGCGGAGGCAGTTGCGGGTCGTCGTCGACGAGCCGCTTGGCGAGCGCGCCGAGCGCGGTGCGCAACTGCGCGTCGTCGTCGGCGCCCCAGTCGGCGAGCTCGCCAGCCAGCCACTCGCGCATCGCGGCGATCAGCTTCTCCAGCTCGGTACGCCCGAGCGGCGTCACCTCCAGGTCGTCCTCGGTGCCGCGCAGGTAGCCGGCGTCACGGGCCGCGGCGAATGCCGGCCACAGCACCGGACCGGGAACCCGCACCCGGTTGGCGATGGCGGCCAGGCTGGTGTCGCGGTCAAGCCGCTCGCGCAGCTGAACCTGCCCAACGCACCAGCCGTTCGCGGTGTTCAGATCGGTGCCCGACGCCGTGCGCAGCGCGGCGAACTTCTCCGGGCGTTGGCTGCGCATCAGCCTGGCGATCGCGCACTGCAGCTGCAGCGAGCTGTCGGCCGATTCCGGCATGCCGAAGCCGCCACCGACGTCGCTGGCGCCGGCCCGCGAGGAGTCGCGCAGCGGCACCTGTTTCAGGAACAGGGCCAGCACGAACCCGGCGAGCGCGACCGGCACCGCGGCGAGGTAGACCACGTGCAGCGATTCGGCGTACGCGTCGACGACCGGCGCGATCTGCGCGGCCGGATGCGCGTGCAACAGCTTGGGCGTCGCGGTGGCCGCCGGATTCAGACCTGGCGACTCGGCCAGCGCGGCCGGCAGCCTGCTGCCGAGTGCGTTGGCGTAGATGGTGCCGAAGATGGCGGCGCCGAACGAGCTGCCCAGCGTGCGGAAGAACGTCACGCCCGAGGTCGCGACGCCGAGATCGCGGAAGTCGGCGGTGTTCTGCACGATGATCGTCAGCACCTGCATGCACAGCCCGATCCCGATTCCGAGCACCAGCATGTAGAGCGACATCAACCAGTAGCCGGTGTGCGCGTCCAACCTGGACAGCAGGTACAGCCCGAGCGCCATGATCAGCGTGCCGACCACCGGGAAGATCTTGTAGCGGCCGGTGCGGCTCACCGCGACACCCGACGCGATCGAGGTGGCGAGCAACCCGACGACCAGCGGCAACGTCCGGATGCCGGAGTCGGTGGCCGACACTCCCTTGACGTACTGCAGGTAGGTGGGCAGGAATGTCAGTGCCCCGAGCATCGCGAACCCGACGATGAAGGCGAGGATGACGCTGACGCTGAACACCGAGCTGCGGAACAGGTGCAGCGGCAGGATCGGTTCGGGGGCGCGGGCCTCGGCGAACACGAACAGCATGAGCGCGACGGCCGACCCGATCAACATCGCGATGATCGTCGTCGAGCCCCACGGGTACTCGGTGCCGCCCCAGCTGAGCGCGAGTGTCAGCCCGGACGCGCCGATCGACACGAACAGGATGCCGAGCCAGTCGATGCGCGGGCGCGTCTTCTGCGCGCCCGCGGGGGAGGGTGAAGCTGGCCAGCGCGATGACGACCACGCCGATCGGCAGGTTGATGTAGAACGCCCACCGCCAGGACAGGTGGTCGGTGAACAGTCCGCCGACCAGCGGTCCGAGAACCGTGGTCACCCCGAAGACCGCGCCCAGCGCGCCCTGGTATTTGCCGCGCTCGCGCAGCGGGATCACGTCGGCGATGAGTGCGGTGGCGGTGACCACCAGCCCACCCGCACCCAGCCCCTGCACCGCCCGCCAGGCGATCAGCCAGGTCATGCTGCCGGCGAACCCGCAGGCGGCCGAGGCGCCCGACGAACAGGCCGGCCGACACCTGGAACACGAGCTTGCGGCTGAACATGTCACCGAACTTGCCGGCGAGCACGGTCGCGACCGTGTCGGCGAGCAGATAGGACGACACCACCCAGGACAGGTGGCCGGCGCCGCCGAGGTCGCCGACGATGGTCGGCAGCGCCGTCGACACGATCGTCTGATCCAGGGCCGAGAGCAGCATGCCGAGCATGACCGTCCCGAAGACCAGATTCATCTGCCGGCGGCTGATCTGCCGCTGCGGCTGCGCCGGCCGCTGCTCCGTCGCCAGGGTCATCGCCACCTCCGTAGGAACCGAGAGTTAGATCATGCCGCTCCGGCCGGCGCCGCCGACAACCGGCCCGTGGTCCCTATGCTGAACACCAGCGCGGACGGAAGGGGCGGGTGTGGAACAGCTCGTGACGGCAGTGGTCGTCGACGATCACCCGTTTTTCCGCGACGGCGTGACCCGCGGCCTGGTGAGCAGCGGCCGGATCAAGGTCGTCGGTGAGGCCGGCGACGGGCGGGAGGGCCTCGAGGTGATCACCCGCGAGCGCCCAGACGTCGCGGTCGTCGACTACCAGATGCCCGACCTGGACGGTTTGGCGCTGGTGCACGCGATCAAGCGCGACGGGCTGTCCACCCGAGCGCTGTTGCTGTCGGCGGTCACCGACAGCGCGATCGTGTTCCGCGCGCTGCAGGAGGGCGCCAGCGGCTACCTGTCCAAAGAGGCCCGACGCGGCGAGATCGTCGAGGCCGTGGTGCGGGTGGCGAGGGGCGACACCGTGGTGCCGCCCGAGCTCGCGGGCGGCCTGGTTGAGGAGATCCGGCTCCGCGCCCAACCCGACGCACCCGTGCTCAGCGAACGCGAGCGGCAGGTGTTGCAGGGATTCGCGCGCGGGCTGTCGATACCCCAGCTGGCGGCCGAGCTGTACCTCGGCGCGAGCACGGTGAAGACCCACACCCAGCGGTTGTACGAGAAGCTGGGTGTGTCCGACCGCGCCGCGGCCGTCGCTGAAGGCATGCGTCGCGGCCTGCTCGACTGATTTCGTATTCGGAAAGTGGCTGGAATGTCGCCCGGGCCGCGCGAACTGGGGTTGAGTGAGCTCGCCGACCACCGCGAGATCTACGACATCCTGCTCGGCTACGCCCTGCGGGGCGTGCGGGTGCAGATCGTCCTTCGCGCATGCCTGGTCGCGTTCGTGGTGCTGGTCGTGCTCATCGTGCCGCCGGCCCACGATCGAGTCCCGTGCTATCTCATCGCGGCGGCCTACGCGCTGTGGTCCCTGGCGGTCGCGCTGCTGGCACGCGACGGTAGCGAGCGCGCCGCCCGGTTGGCGTGGCTGGCGCTGTTCGTCGACGCGTTCGTGCTCGCGGTGCTCGCCGTCATCGCTAGCAACTCTGACGAGGTGAGCTGGACCTCCGACGTCCTGCTCAACGGGTTCTTTCTGATTCCGATGCTCGCCGCGACCCAGCTACGACCCTGGGTGAGCGTCGTGGTGCTCGTGCCGACCGTGCTCGTTTACCTCGGCTGCCAGCGTCGCGGCTCGGGCCTCGAACACCGAACCGTGGTCGTCGGTGTTGCTGCGCAGCGGCGTGCTGGCCGCGCTCGCCGTCGGCGCGATGCTCCTCACCCGGGTGCAGCGTGCGCGGGTCGGGGCGATCGGCGGGTTGGCGGTCGAACGCAGCCGGCTGCTCGACGAGTCGCTGCAGATCGAGGCGCGGGAGCGGCGCGACCTCGCCGAGCGCGTCCACGACGGTGCCCTGCAGTATGTGCTGGCCGCGCGCCAGGAGCTCGAGGATGCTCGCGAATACGATGATCCGGCGTCGTTCGACCGGGTCGAGGAGGCATTGCGCGAGTCGTCGCAACTGCTCCGCTCGATCATGACCGAGCTGCACCCGGCCGTGCTCGAGCAGTCCGGGCTGGCGGCAGCGCTGCGTGAGCTGACTCGCACGGTGGCCGCGCGCGGCGGGTTCGCGGTCGACCTCGACGTCGACGGCTGGCCACCCGACGTGCGCACACTGGCCGATCCGGTGCTGTTCGCGAGCGCACGGGAACTTCTGACCAATGTCGTCAAGCACGCCGGGGCGACGCATGTGCAGGTGCATTTGGCGCTTTCGGACGGTACTGCGCGGCTGGCCGTGGTCGACGACGGCTGTGGCATCGAAGCGGGCGTGCTGGCCCAACGTCTTGCCGAAGGCCACATCGGGGTGGCCTCGCAGCGCGCCCGGCTCGACGCCGTCGGCGGCCGGTTGCACCTCGGGCCCGGCCCGGTTGGCGGCACCGTCGCGGTTGTCGAGGTAGCGGTCGGGAACAGCGGAGACGCATGAGCCGCGCCGGGACCGTTGCCGGTCCCGGCCCGAGAGGCGTCCTCGCTCAGCCCCGCGCGTTGCTTGCCGCTAACGGGAGCGCGACGCCGAGCAGCGCCAGCGCGGCGAAGAAGTCGGTCGGCCGCGGCCCGAAGGGCAGCATCGCGAAGTACAGCGGGCCGGCGCCGAGTGCGATGCCGGCAACACCGAGCAGATAGCCCGGCACGCCGGTCTCGAAACACCGGGAGCTGGAGGATCCCGCGAGTGATGATCATGCCCAGCACCGCCGTCAGCACCGCGACCGCTGCGGTCAGCGCGGCGCCGGTGCACTAGCTCGCCTGGTCGAGGTGGCCCGCTGCGGTGTGCGCGGTTCGATCCGGTGCTGCAGCGGGTTGTTGGACGGATAGTGTGTCGGCTCGGCGTGGCGGTCGACCGTGGTGATGTTCATGTTGACGGTGCCCACCGATCGGTGGACCGCGGGTTTGAACCCGCGGTCCACCGATCAGTGGGTCACCGCCCGGTTCGCACTCGGTTCACGGCAGGTTGAGCGTCACCGTGTCGCTGGACCGGGTCACGGCGAGAGGCGCAACCGGGGTCAGCGTGACCTCCGCGCGCAACTCGTCCGGATTGGCGATCGGCGGTTTGTCCTCGTCGAGCACGCTGTTCTTGAACGTGGCGGTGTGCGTGCGGGTCAATGCGGTCGCCGGAGCGACCACCTGACTCGCGCGGACGGTGTCCGAGCCGAACACGATGATTCCGGCCGGGAAGATCGTGCCGAGCAGGTCGTCCGCCCCGGCGCCGGCCTCGCCGGCGTCGACGCCGAACAGCTTCACCGCCTCCTTGTAGGGCTGGTCGGACGCCCTGTCGAAATCGTCGAAAGTGACGGTGTAGGACGCCTTCACGTCCGAGCTGCCCACGGTGGTCGATCCGGTGACGGTGAGCACGGGTTTGCCGATGGTGGCCATGTCATATCTCCTCGGGTGCGTTTGATCGGATGGCGCGGTTGGTACCGCGCTACGACATTCGCAATCCGGCGTTGTAGAAACGTTGTCTTCGCGTTGCGCCATGCGGGGTGGGCCGGCGAGTCCATCGTGTGCCGTGCCGCGGTCGGAATCGTCCTGTGGGCCCACCAGCGCCTCAACGTGCGGCGTCACGCGACATCCGCGTCTGTCACGTCCGTGGTGGGGCGGGTGGGACTCGAACCCACGGCCAAGGGATTATGAGTCCCCTGCTCTAACCGGCTGAGCTACCGCCCCGGTGCAGTCAACCTACCGAGAGTCGCGAGGTGAGCCGGCGATGCGGGGTACCACGTCGATGTAAGCGCCGCCGAACCCAGCGCTGCGCAGTTGCTTGTGACGCTGTACGACGATCCGCGGGAGTGCGCGGATCACGAAGCTGCGCTATGTGAGCCCGGACGAGCCAGGCATGACCCGACGCGGCGTGGCGCGGTTTCTCCTATCGCGACCGGATCACCAAGATCGCGATTCCGCCGGCGTGGCGCCCCGTGTGGATCTGCACCTGGCCCGACGGGCCCATCCTGGCCGTCGGCGACGACGAGCGGGACCGGCGGCAGTTCATCTGTCACGAGCGCTGGCGCTCGCTGCTCGATCAACTCACACCCGGACCAACGCGCGGGCTCACTTCGTGCATCCCGTGCCGACAAATGGCTCGACGCCGACGAGCGGTTGTTGCTCGCCACCTCGCGCAGTACCGCGACCGACGGGCGAGCGAATTCGCGGCATCCTGAGGTCGTGACCGAGTTCGTCAAGCATCGCCCGGCGCCGCTGGAAGCGGCCGGGCTGCGTTGGCTGGCCGCGGCCGGCGCCCGGGTCCCGGCCATTCTCGCCGAGCGACCTGGTGAGCTGGTGTTGCAACGCATCGACGTCGGCCGGCTCGACCCGCACGGCGAGGACGAGTTGGGCCGGATGCTCGCGCACCTGCACCGCGCCGGAGCGCCACGGTTCGGATCGCTGCCCGGACACGGCGCGTTCCTCGTCGGCCGCTGCGAGCTACCCTCACCCGAAGGCGACGACTGGAACGAGTACTACCTGCAGCACCGCTGCCTGCCCCTCGCGCGTCGGGTGGGGCTCGAGCGAGAGGTCGCACAGGTGCCGGTCGACGCTCCGGTCGAGCCGCCCGCGCGGCTGCACGGCGACCTGTGGAGCGGCAACGTGCTCGCCGACCGCTGCGGCCGACCGTGGCTGATCGACCCGGCCGCATACGGCGGGCACCGTGAGGTCGACCTCGCGATGCTCGAGCTGTTCGGCCACATCCCGAGCCGCACGCTCGCGGCGTACGAGGACGTGACCCCACTCGCCGACGAGTGGCGGGAGCGGATCGGCCTGTGGCAGCTGTTCCCGCTGCTTGTGCACGCCGTGCTGTTCGGCGGCGGCTACCTGCACACAGTGCACGACCTGGCGCTGCGGCTGGCCGGCGGCAAAACCTGATCGCAACCGCGGCACCTGGGCAGCAGGATGGACGGCATGGCAACCTTTCGCGAGCTGCACCGCCCGGGCGATCCCCTGCTACTGCCCAACCCGTGGGACGCGGGATCGGCGCGCATCCTCGCCGCGCTCGGCTACCAGGCGCTGGCCACCACCAGCAGCGGGTTCGCCGCCACGCTCGGCCGCCCGGACATGACGGTCACCCGAGAGGAGGCGGTCGGGCACGCCGCGACGATCGTCGCGGTCACCGACCTGCCGGTGTCCGCGGACTTCGAGAACGGCTTCGCCGACGACCCGTCCGGCGTCGCGGAGACCGTCGCACAGGCCATCGGAATCGGCCTCGCAGGCTGCTCGATCGAGGACGCGACCGGCCGCGACGATGATCCCGTCTACCCGCTCGATCACGCTGCCGAACGCGTCCGCGCCGCCGCGGAGACGGCGCGGGGGCGGCTGGTGCTCACGGCGCGCGCGGAGAATCACCTGCACGGCCGCGACGACCTGCGCGACACCATCGTGCGGCTGCAGCACTTCCAGGAGGCCGGCGCGGACGTTCTCTACGCGCCCGGCCTGACGACGGTCGAGCAGATCCGGGCGGTCGTCACGTCGGTCGACCGGCCGGTGAACGTGCTTGCGCTACCGGCGGCGCCGGCCGTCGCGGAGCTCGCCGAACTCGGCGTCGCCCGCATCTCGGTCGGCGGCGCGTTCGCGTTCGCCGCGTACGGCGCGCTCGTGCAGGCCGGGCAGGAGTTCCGCGAGCAGGGCACGTACGGGTTCTGGGCGTTGGCCGGCGTTGGTCGAAAGGTCGCGGGGGAGGCGCTGCGCGCGCCCTGACTCTCACAACTCCAGATGGCCGCCCATCACCACGGTCCTGTTGTCGGGCAGGCAGAAGTTGCGCGCCGGGTTGGCTGCGTTGCGGGCCAGGCCCAGGAACAGCCGCTTGCGCCAGCGGATCATGCCCTCGACGTCGCCGTATTGCAACGAGAGGTGGGACAGGAAGTACGACGCCCCATCCGGATCGAAGGTCAGTTCGGGTGTCATGCCGATGGCGTGGTGCAGCATCTGCGGTAGGTCCTGCTCGTCCTGGAACCCGAATCGGACGTCGAGGTGCACCACGCCGTCGTCGGCGTGTTCGAGCGGGTCGACCTCGATGCGGTCCGCGAGGGCGATGTAGGGCACCGCCTCGGCACGTACCGATATCAGCACCACGTGCTCGTGCAGCACGTGGTTGAACTCGACGTTCGCGCGCAGTGCGAGCGGCGTCGTCTCCTTCGTCGGATGCGGGAACACCGCCACGCCCGGCACTCGGGGCAGTTGCCTGCGGGCCAGCTCGTCGACGAAGTCCTGCAGCGGACCCTCCATCGTCTCGCGCTTCTCGGTGACGATGCGCCGACCACGCTGCCAGGTGGTCATCACCGCGCACACGGCCGCGGCGATGCACAGCGGCAGCCAGCCGCCACTTGCGATCTTGGTGACGTTCGCGCCGAAGAAGGCCAGTTCGACGATGCCGAACAGACCGCCGGTCGCGAGCCCCTTGAGCCATCCCCACTTCCACACCGTGACGGCGACGATGAGGAACAGGGTGGTGTCGATCAGGAAGGTGCCGGTTACGGCGAACCCGTACAGCGTTGCCAGCCGGCTCGACGAACGGAAGCCGAGCACCAGGATCAGGACGCTGACGAACACCAGCCAGTTGATGGCCGGGACGTAGATCTGTCCGCTCTCGCGCGTGGACGTGTGACGCACTGTGAGGTTCGGCAGGAAACCGAGCCGGACCGCCTGCCGCGACACCGAGTAGGCGCCGGAGATCACCGCCTGCGAAGCGATCACCGTGGCCATCGTCGCCAGGATCACCATCGGGATGCGCGACCAGCTCGGCCCGAGCAGGAAGAACGGGTTGTGGACCGCCTCCGGGTTTCGCAGGATCAGCGCGCCCTGGCCCAGATAGTTCAGGATCAGGCACGGGAAGACCATCGCGAACCATGCCCGCCGGATCGGTGACCTCCCGAAGTGCCCCATGTCCGCGTAGAGCGCCTCGGCGCCGGTGATGGACAGCACGACCGCGCCGAGCGCGATGAACGTGAGATACGGATGGTCGGCGGTGAAGGTGACGATGTAGGTGGGCGAGAGGGCTCGCAGGATGCGCGGTTCGCGGGCGATCTCGGGCACCCCGGTGACCGCCAGCACGAGGAACCACACGATCATCGTCGGGCCGAAGAAGCGACCGACGGCGTGGGTACCGAAACGCTGGACCAGGAACAGGAGGGTGAGGATCACAACCGCGATCGGAAGGACGACGTCGTGCAGCGCCGGATCTGCCACCTGCAGACCCTCGACTGCCGACAGCACCGAGATGGCGGGGGTGATCACGCTGTCGCCGTAGAACAGCGAGGCACCGACGACGCCGAGCATCAACGCCACACCCACCAGCTTGGGGTGCCCTGCGGTCGCTTTGCGGGCCAGCGCCGCGAGTGCCATCACGCCGCCTTCGCCGTCGTTGTCGGCTCGCAGGATGAACGTGACGTACTTGATCGACACGACGATCGTCACCGACCAGAAGACCAGCGAGATGACGCCGTAGACGTCGTTGGTGGTGGCCTTGATCGAGTGGTTGTCGATCGCGAAGACGGTCTGCAGCGCATACAGCGGGCTCGTACCGATGTCGCCGAACACCACACCGAGCGCGCCGACGATGAGGGCGACCATCCCGGCGCCGCGGATCGCGGGATGCTTTTGCGTCGCGGGTGCTACCTCGGGCGTCGCGGTCTCGCTCACGGGCGCCAGTGTCCATGGTCAGCGCAGCGTTGGTGACGCCGGGCTCACGTGGCCGGGTAGAGCGCGCCGATCTGCTCCGCATACTTCGCCGCGATCGGGCGGCGCTTGAGCTTGAGTGTCGGGGTGATCTCGTCGCCGCCCGGCTCCCACACGGTGGGCAGGATCTCGTAGCGCTTGATCTGCTCGACGCGTGAGAGCCTCGAGTTCGCCTCCTGCACCCCCTGTTCGATGGCCGCGCGCACCTGCGGGTCGCCGGCCAGCGCCCCCGCCGCGGGGTCGGCGATGCCGTGCGCGCGGGCGAACGCGGCGGCGGCGTCCGGGTCGAGCGTCAGCAACGCCACGACGTAAGGCCGGTCGTCGCCGATCGCGACCGCCGAGCCGACGAGCGGGCAGTGCGCCTTCACCGCGCCCTCGATGTTGGCCGGCGACATGTTCTTGCCGGCCGAATTGATCATCAGCTCCTTCTTGCGGTCGACGATCGTGACGTAGCCGTCGGCGTCGATGGTGGCGATGTCGCCGGTGTGCAGCCAACCGTCGGGATCGATAGTTTCGGCCGTGCGCTCCGGCTCGCTGCGGTAGCCGCGCATCACCAGCGGGCCGCGCACCAGCAGTTCGCCGTCGTCGGCGAGGCGGACCTCGCAGCCGGCGATCGGCACGCCGACCGTGCCGATCCGCACCGCGTCCGGCGGGTTGACGGTGACGCAGCACGACGTCTCGGACATGCCCCACACCTCGCACACCGGCAGGCCGAGCCCGAGCACGAACTCCAACGCGTCGGGGTCGATCGCCGCCGCGCCGGTTGCGGCGAAACGCAGCCGGTCCAGCCCGAGCCTGGCGCGGATCTTGCTCAGCACGACGCGCTCGGCGATGACGTGTTGCGCTTGCACCAACCGCGGGATCGGCTTGCCGTCCGAGCGCAGCCGGGCCGCCCGTCGCCCGACGTCGATCCCCCAGCCGGCGAGCCGGCGCCGCACCGGGGACTTCTCCGCGGCGAGCTGCGTCTCTATGCCGGCCTTGAGCCGATACCAGATCTGCGGGACTGCGCCGAAGAATGTCGGCCGGACCGCCGGCAGCACGCTGATCAGCTGCCTGAGGTCGGCGAGGGTCACGATCTGCACGCCGCAGGCCAGGCTCGTGTAGTGCGCGCCCCAGCGGTTCGCGACGTGCGCGTCTGGCAAGTAGGAGATGACCAGGTCGTCCGGGCCGGTCGGCGCGATCGTCGACGTCGCGTCGATCTCGGCAAGCATGTTCGCGTGGGTGATCTCCACCCCCTTGGGCGGCCCGGTGGTGCCCGAGGTGTAGATGATCGTCAGCACATCGTCGGGTTGCACCGCGCGCCACGACGCGTCGAAGTCGAAGTCCGACGCCGCGCGCGACTCGAGATCGGCGAGGGTGATCGACGCGCCTGCTGCGGCGTCGACGCACACGATGACCACGACCGCGGTGTCGGGGATCGCGGCCCGGATCTGGTCGAGGAACTGCTCCTCGCAGACCACGACGCGGTTGCCCGCGTTGGCGAACAGGTGGGCGATCTGCCCCGGCGCGAGGGTGTTGTAGATCGAGAACGGCGTCGCCCCGACGTGCAGCGCAGCGGTGTCGATGAGGTGGAACTCCGGCCGGTTGGTGAGCATCAGCCCGACCGTGTCGCCGCGCCGGACCCCGAGCGCGGCGAGCCCGGTGGCCAGTGCCCGGACTCGGTCCGCGTACTGCCGCCAGGTGAGCGAGACGTTGCCGTCGGCGCTGCGCACCGCGACGCGGTTCGGGTAGCGCGCGGCGGTGTGCTGGAAGGCCGCACAGAACGTCGCGGGCGCGGATGCGGCAGCACTCATGGCCGAGATCCTCCCGCGTCATCTCCCTCCCGGCGAGTTGTCGCGCTCGCGCGACATATATCGCCGTCTGGCGCGGACAAGTCGCGGAGAGGGAGCGGAGGGGTCAGGCGTGGGTCGCGACGGTCTCGAGCAGGGGTGCGGCGAGGTCGGGGCGGCAGATCAGCAGGTCGGGCAGGTAGGGGTGTGCGGCGTTGTAGGTCAGCGGGCCGCCGTCGATGCGCGAGGCGTGCACCCCGGCGGCGAGGACCACGCCCACCGGTGCGGCGGAGTCCCACTCCCACTGGCCGCCGGAGTGCAGGTAGGCGTCGGCGTCGCCGCGCAGCACCGCCATCGCCTTCGCCCCGGCCGATCCCATCGGCGCAAGCTCCGCGCCGAATTCCCGCGCGACCGGGGCGGCCCAGGCCGGCGGGCGGCTGTCGCTGACGAGGAAGCGCAGCGGCCGGTCGCCGCCCTGCGCGGCGCGTACGTCGTCGCTGGCGTACACGGCGTGCAACGACGGCTGCGCCACCGCGGCGTCGGTGATGCCGGTGTCTGCGGCGCCGCGCTGCCACAGTGCCACGTGCACGGCCCAGTCGTCGCGCCCGGGCATGGCGTACTCGCGGGTGCCGTCGAGCGGGTCGATGATCCACACCCGGTCGGAGGACAACCGTGCGGCGGAGTCGGCAGACTCCTCGGAGAGCACCGCGTCGTGGGGGCGGGCGGCGGCGAGCTCGCGCAGCAACAGCGTGTTGGAGTCGGTGTCGCCGCGCTTGCCGAGCTCCTTGCCGCTCAGTCCCGTGTCGCTGCGTAGGTGTAGCAGCAGTTCACCGGCTCGCTCGGCCAGCTCGGCCGCGAGCCGCGCATCCGAACTCACCCCGAGATCCGCTCGACAAGATCGATGACGAGTGTGGCCTGCGCGGCGGCGTCGCCATCCTCGGGACGCAGCCGCAGGTGGGGCGACTCCGGAGCCTCGTACGGATCGTCGATGCCGGTGAAGTTCTTGATCTCGCCGGCACGCGCCATCGCGTACATGCCCTTCGGGTCGCGAGTTTCGCAAACCGAAAGTGGCGTGTCGACGAACACCTCGACGAACGGCAACGACGACTCGGCGTGCGCAGCGCGCACCTGCTCGCGGTCGGCGGCGTACGGGCTCACCAGCGAGACGATCGCCACGATGCCCGCGTCGGCGAGCAGCTTGGCGACCTCGCCGGTGCGCCGCACGTTCTCGGCCCGGTCCTCGGCCGAGAAGCCGAGGTTGGAGTTCAGGCCGTGCCGCAGGTTGTCGCCGTCGAGCAGGTAGGCCGGCCGACCGGACGCGACGAGTCGCCGCTCCAGCTCGGCAGCCACAGTGGACTTGCCCGAGCCGGACAGCCCGGTGAGCCACACCGTCATGCCCTGCGTGGCGCGCTCCTCGCGCTGCACCGAGCCGCTGTGCCACACCACGTGCGATTCCTGCTGGGTGGGTCCGGTGATCATGCCGGCGGCGACGGTGTTGTTGTTCGCCTCGTCGATCAGGATGAAGCTGCCGGTGTCGCGGCTGCGGCGGTAGGCGTCGAACAGCAGCGGCTGCTGGGTGCGCAGCTGCACCCGGCCGATCTCGTTGAGCGAGAGCTGGGTGGCTTCCTCGTCGCGGTGCAGCGTGTTGACGTCGAGGCGGTAGTCGAGCTCGCGCACCACGGCACGGGTGGAGCGCGTGGTGTGCTGGATGGTGTATCGCCCGCCGGGCTTCAGTTGGGTTTCGGCGGTCAGCCAGCACACCATGGCGTCCAGGTCCTGGCCGACGTGCGGGCGGTTGTGGGGCCGGCAGATCAGGTCACCGCGGGCGATGTCGATGTCGTCGGCGAGCTCGACGGTGACGGCCTGTCCGGCGAACGCCTCCTCCAGTTCGCGCCCGCCCGGGGCCCACACGGCCGACACCGTCGTGGTGAATCCGGACGGCAGCACGGTGACCTCGTCGCCGCGGCGGATCACCCCGCCGGCAACCGTGCCCGCGTAGCCGCGGAAGTCGTGCAGCGCGGCGTGCGATGACTGGTGCGGGCGGATCACGTACTGCACCGGGAACCGGACGTCGATCAGGTTGCGGTCCGAGGCGATGTGCACTTCCTCGAGGTGGTGCAGCAGCGAGGTGCCCTCGTACCACGGCATCGCGTGACTGCGCGCCACGACGTTGTCGCCGCTCAACGCAGACACCGGGATGAACGTCAGGTCGGCGACCTTGAGCTCGCATCGCGAACCGGGTGAACTCGGTGCGGATCTCGTCGAAGCGCTCCTGCGAGTAGTCGACGAGGTCCATCTTGTTGATGCACACGATCAGGTGCGGGATGCCGAGCAGCGTCGCCAGGAACGCGTGCCGGCGCGACTGTTCGAGCACGCCGTTGCGCGCGTCGATCAGGATCACCGCGACGTCGGCGGTCGACGCGCCGGTGACCATGTTGCGCGTGTACTGGATGTGTCCTGGGGTGTCGGCGATGATGAACTTGCGCCGCGGCGTGGCGAAGTAGCGGTAGGCGACGTCGATGGTGATGCCCTGCTCGCGTTCGGCGCGCAGGCCGTCGGTGAGCAGCGCGAGGTCGGGCACGTCCTGGCCGCGCGAGCGGCTGGTGGCCTCGACGGCGGTGAGCTGGTCCTCGAAGATGGCCTTCGAGTCGTAGAGCAGCCGGCCGATGAGCGTCGACTTGCCGTCGTCCACCGAGCCGGCGGTCGCGATCCGCAGCAGCGCGGTCATCAGAAGTAGCCCTCTTTCTTGCGGTCTTCCATACCTGCTTCGGAGATGCGGTCATCTGCGCGGGTGGCGCCACGTTCGGTGAGCCGCGCCGCGGCCACCTCGGCGACGACTTCGGCCGGCGTCGTGGCCGGCGACTCGACGCAGCCGGTGCAGGTGGCATCGCCGATGGTGCGAAAGCGCACCGTGGCGTCGAAAGCGACCTCGTCCGCACCCGGCTCGATGAACCTGTTCACCGCCAGCAGCATGCCGTCGCGCTCGACGACCTGCCGGGTGTGCGCGTAGTACAGCGACGGCAACTCCATGCCCTCGGCCTCGATGTAGGACCAGATGTCGAGCTCGGTCCAGTTCGACAGCGGGAAGGCGCGGATGTTCTCGCCCCTGCGGTGCCGCCCGTTGTAGAGGTTCCACAGCTCCGGGCGTTGGTTGCGAGGGTCCCACTGGCCGAACTCGTCGCGGAAGCTCAGCACCCGCTCCTTGGCCCGCGCTTTCTCCTCGTCGCGTCGGGCGCCGCCGAACACCGCGCCGAACTTGTTCTCGTTGATGCCGCGCAGCAAGGTGACGGTCTGCAGCTGGTTGCGCGGGCCGAGGGGTCCGCCGACCTCGGTGACCCGGCCGGCGTCGATGTCGTCTTGCACCTTCGCGACGATGAGCCGCAGCCCGTACCGCTGCACGGTGCGGTCGCGGAACTCGATGACCTCGTCGAAGTTCTGGCTGGTGTCGATGTGCATCACCGGGAACGGCACCGCCGCGGGCCAAAAGGCCTTGACCGCGATGTGCAGCATCACCACCGAGTCCTTGCCGCCGGAGAACAACAGCGCCGGCTTCTCGATGGTCGCCGCGACCTCCCGGAAGATCTGCACCGACTCGGCCTCGAGCTTTTCCAGGTGCGTCATCTCGTACGCGACGGTCATTCGTCCTCCAGAGCGGCCGCACCCGGGCGAGCCGCGGTGGGAATACTGACAATCGGTCAATGCCGAACCGGGCTCGATTGTTTCACTGTGTGCCAGGGGCCGGGCCCGGGTAGCCATTCGGACATGACACATCGGGTCGGCCCGTGAGCAATCACACACCCAGCGACGACAGTGCCGAGAGCACGCTCACCGTGCTGCTGGCGCTGGGCGCGAACGTCGGCGTCGGGCTGCTCAAGCTCGCCGCGGGACTGATCAGCGGCTCGGCGGCGCTGCTCTCGGAGGCCGCGCACTCGGCCGGCGATTCCACCACCGAGGTCCTGTTGCTGGTGGCCCAGCGCCGCTCGGCCAAGCCCGCCGACCGTTCGCACCCGTTCGGATACGGCAAGGAGCGCTACTTCTGGTCGATGCTGGCGGCCCTGGCCATCTTCATCTCGGGCGCGGGCTTATCCAGCTACGAAGGTCTGCGGGCGATCCTCGGCCACCGCGAGCCGGCCGAGATGCTGTGGATCAACTACCCGGTGCTCGCGTTCGCGGCGGTGCTGGAGGGCATCTCACTGCGGCAGGCGGCAAAACAGATGCGCGCGGAGAAGGCCCGCACGCAGCGCAGCCTGGTCGGCTACCTGAAGGTGCCGCGCGATCCCACCGTCAACAGCGTGCTGCTGGAGGACAGCGCGGCGCTGATCGGGCTCGCGATCGCCGCAGTCGGCGTGGCGCTGCACCAGCTGACCGGCTCGGCGGTCTGGGATGGACTGGCCTCGATCGCCATCGGCTGCCTGCTGCTGGTCGTCGCCTTCGTGCTGGCCCGGGCGTGCAAGACGTTGCTGATCGGACAGCAGGCCGACCTCCGCATGCTCGCGACGATCGAGAGCTTCCTGGAGGAGCAAGACGAGGTGGACGACGTCGTGGACATGCTGTCCATGCTCACCGGCACCGACAGCGTGTTGCTGTGCCTGCGCGTCGACTTCGCCGACCGGCTGGACTCCTCCGACCTCGAGACCGCGTGCCTGCGCCTGGACGCGGAGTTGCGCGAGCGCTTCGAGTCACTTTCGGACGTCTTCATCTCGCCCGCGTCCCGGCGCGACGCCGACCTGCGTCAGCGCGTGCAGCAGCGGTACGGGCGTGCGCTTGCCGACCAGTGTGTGGCGTCCGCGCCGCGAGCACACCCTGGCCGCGGCATCGGGAGCATCATGAAACGGTGACCGCGCTGGCCGAGACGAGGTTGCGCAGCGCCGTCGAGGCGGGGGGAGTGGTCGTGCTGTCCGGCGCCGGGCTCTCGACCGAGTCGGGCATCCCCGACTATCGCGGGCCGACGGGCGCGAGCCGCACGTACGCGCCGATGACGTATCAGCACTTCGTCGCCTCGACCCGGGCGCGGCGCCGGTACTGGGCGCGCAGCTATCTCGGCTGGCGCCAGATCGCGTCGGCCCGCCCCAACGCCGGGCACCACGCCGTCGCCGCGCTGCAGCACCGCGGGTTGATCGGCGCCGTCATCACCCAGAACGTCGACGGACTGCACCAGGCCGCCCGCGCGACGGGGGTGATCGAGTTGCACGGCGGGCTGGATCGGGTGGTGTGCCTCGGGTGCGGGGCGCGCAGCTCGCGGGTCGCGCTGGACGCGCGGCTGCGTGCGGCGAACGTCGACTTCGTCGCGGCGGTGCAGCGGGTGAACCCGGACGGCGACGCCGACCTGTCCGACACCGAGTTGGACGGGTTCGTCGCGGTGGGTTGTGCGGCGTGCGGGGCAGACCTGCTCAAGCCCGACGTCGTGTTCTTCGGCGAGAACGTGCCCAAGCCCCGGGTCGAGCGGTGCTATGCGCGGGTCGAGGCCGCCACGACGCTGCTGGTGCTCGGATCGTCGTTGACGGTCATGTCCGGGCTGCGGTTCGTGCGCCGGGCCGCCGCGCGCCAGATCCCGGTGGTGATCGTCAATCAGGGCGAGACGCGCGGCGACCCGCTCGCGAGCTGCAAGATCGAGGCGCCGCTCGGGGCGACACTGAGCGGGTTAGCGGCCGACCTGACCTAGCGGGACACCGGGGTCGGTGAGCTTGTCCAGGTCGACAACGGTGCCGTCGGTGATGAGTGGTTTCACCTCGTCGGGCACCTCCCAGACGTTGACGTTCATCGCCGCCAGGATCCGGTCCCGCGCGTCGAGCCAGAAGGCGACGAACTCCCGTTTGCCGAGGTCGCCGCGCACCAGCACCCGCGCGTAGCCGCCGGGGGTGACGTGGCCGACGTACTCCATCCCGAGGTCGTACTGGTCGCTGAAGAAGTACGGCAGCCGGTCGTAGACGTCCGCGCCGCCGAGCAGCGCCTGCGCGGCGGTCTTCGGCTGGTTGAGCGCGGTGGCCCAGTGCTCGACCCGGACCCGGTGGCCGAGCGCCGGGTGATCGTGGTTGGCGATGTCGCCGACGGCGAAGATGTCCGGGTTGCTGGTGCGCAGCGAGGCGTCGACCAACACGCCGTTGTCGAGATCGAGCGCGGCCGAGCTCGCCAGTTCGGTGCGCGGGCGCACGCCGACGCCGAGCAGGACGGCGTCGGCCGCGATCTCGGTGCCGTCGGACAACCGCACCCGGTCCTCGTCGATCTGCTCGATGTTGACGCCGAGACGCAGGTCGACGCCGTGCTCGCGGTGCAGGTCGGCGAACACAGTAGCCATCTCGCGACCCAGCACGCCGAGCAAGGGCAGTTCGGCGGATTCGAGCAGGATGACCTCGGTGCCCTTGCCGCGCGCGCCGGCGGCCACCTCGAGTCCGATCCACCCACCGCCGACGACCACCAGGCGCTTGCCGGCGCCGAAGGCCGCTCGGACGGCGTCGGCGTCGGCCCGGGTACGCAGGGTCAGCGCGGCCTCGGCACCGGGGATCGGCAGCCGGCGCGGCTCGGACCCGGTGGCCAGCACCAGCGCGCCGTAAGGCAGGCGGGAGCCGTCGGCCAGCTCGACCTGGTGGCCGGCGGGGTGCACGGCGACGACCTCGGTGCCGCGGCGCAGGTCGACGTCGTGCTCGGCGTACCACTGTTCGGGGTGCACGATCGCGCCGTCGAACTCGGCCTTGCCGGCGAGATAGTCCTTGGACAGCGGGGGCCGCTCGTAGGGCAACTCGTCCTCGGCCCCGAGCAGGATGACCGGCCCCGCATACCCGGCCTCGCGCAGCGCCTCGGCCGTCTTCGCGCCGGCGAGCCCGGCGCCGACGATCACGACACTCGACGGTGTGTCTGCCATGTGCTGACTCCTTCGATCGTTGCTCAGTTTCTTCCCCGGGTGAGCGCGAAGAACTCCTGGCGGGAGCGCGGATCGTCGCGCACGGTGCCCAACAGGGCGGACGTGACGGTAGTGCAGCCGGCCGCCCGGATGCCGCGCAGCGTCCTGCAGGGGTGCTCGGCCTCGATCACGACGCCGACCCCTTCGGGATCGAGGTTGTCCCGCAGCCAACCGGCGATCTGGGTGGTGAGCCGTCGCGGTACCTGCGGGCGGGCGGCGAAGTGCTCGACCCGGCCGAGCTCGGACAGGGCGACGATCCGCTCGCGCGGCAGGTAGCCGACGTGGGCGACGCCGACGAACGGCGGCAGATGGTGCTCGCAGCCGGCGCGTAGCGCGAGCGTGTGGGCGAGCACCAGCTCGCCGTAGCCCTCGTCGTTCGCGAACGTGGTCAGGTTGATATCCGGGCTGGTGAACAGCTCGGCGCAGGCCCGGGCCATTCTGCCGGGAGTGCCGCGCAGGCCGGGGGAATCGGGGGAGATCCCGACCGCGCGCAGGAACTGCGCGGCCGCACGCTCGGCGCCCGGTAAGTCGATCTCGGTGGCCGGGGCGACCACGCGCAGGGCTCGCTCCGGCGCATCCGGGATCGGGCACGGCAACATCGGTAACCCCTTGCAGGTTTCGCTAACTCAGCTTGGTTTTATTTTTCCTGTTCGTCAAGTACTCAGCATGCTGCATTGATAGACCTGCGACCATTGGCTTTACTTGACGGCGTGGACCGGGAAGCGGTCGCCGCGGTTGCGGCGCTGGACGACGACGTGCGCCGGGCGCTCTACGAACACGTGAGTGCCGCGGCGGCTCCTGTTACCCGCGAGCAGGCGGCGGGCGCGATCGGCATCTCGCGCAAGCTCGCCGCCTTCCATCTGGACAAGCTGGTGCACTGCGGCCTGCTGCGGTCGGGGTTCGGCGCCGGGCCGGCCCGGCGGGTCGGTCGGGCGCCTCGGGAGTACCGCCCGGCCGAGGAGGACGTGGTGGTGCGGCTGCCGCAACGCCGGCCCGAGCTGCTGGCCGCCGTCCTCGTCGATGCGTTCGGCGCCGACGGGGGACCGAGCGCGGCGGTGCGGGCGGCGCACGAGCACGGCCGCGAGCTCGGGGAGCGGGAGCGGGCCGCCGCGCGGCCGGGCCGAGTCGGGCCGGAGCGGGCCACCGCGCTGGTCCGCGCGGTGCTCTCGCGCTGCGGCTTCGACCCCGTGGCCGACGGTGAGGTGACCCGGTTGCGTACCTGCCCGTTCCACCCGCTCGCGGCGCGGGCGCCGGAACTGGTCTGCGGGGTGAACCACTCCTACCTGTGCGGGCTGCTCGTGGGCCTCGGGGTCGACCGCGCGTTGCGGGCCGACCTGGCGCCCCACGCGGGAGCCTGCTGTGTCGAGCTGCGGCCCGCGACGCGCCGGGCGGTGGATCCTCAGCTGGCGTAACACCCGCCTCATGCGCCACAATGAACACAGACACCTCGGGGTGCGGACGGATCGCTGGGGAAGGCGTCGCCGTCGAGCCATGGAGGTGTGCGATGACTAGTGCCCGCAGCGAGGGCGGCACCGCCCTGCCCGGCACCCGTGGCGTGGTCTACCTGCATTGCTGCCCCGCGGCGATCGCGCCGCACGTGGAGTGGGCCCTCGCCGGCGTGCTCGCACGCCCGGTGCGGCTGGAGTGGGCGGCCCAGCCCGCCGCCCCGTCGCACCTGCGCGCCGAGGCCACCTGGACCGGACCCGTCGGCAGCGCCGCGCGCCTGTCGGCGGCACTGCGCGCCTGGCCGATGCTGGTCTTCGAGGTCACCGAGCACGGCACCGGGGTGAGCGACGGCGAGCGCCTGGCGTACGTCCCGGGCCGCGGGTTCCACCGCAGCCTGGTCGCCGCCAACGGCGACGTCGTGGTCGGCGAGGAGCGGTTGCGCGGCCTGATGGAACGCGCCCGCTCGTCGGATGAGTTCCAGCACGGGCTGGCCGAGCTCCTCGGCACCGCCTGGGACGCCGAGCTCGAGCCCTACCGCCGCGGCGGCGACGGCGCCCCGGTCACCATGCTGCACCAGGTCGGCTGACCCCCGCCGACCCCCACCGGGTGATCAACCCGGCCCAACCCGCCCCCCGAAGGCGGTGCCGGCCGGGTTGATCACCGCCCAAACCCGACTCTTGCAACGAGATGACCACCCGCGGCGCGGAAATCCGGTCATCTCCTTGCAAGAGTCGGGTTGGGGCGCGCGTGAAGCAGGGCGAGCTGGGTGCCGTTCATCTGCCGGCGCGGCGGCGACGCCGCGACCGTAGCCGACCTGCGTCAGGCCTTGCGGAACAGCACAGCCACGTTGTGCCCGCCGAATCCGAACGAGTCGTTCAGCGCGGCCGGCACGGTCATCTCCCGTGCCTTGTCCGGAACGTCGACGCGCACGTCGTCGTCGGGGTTGTCGAGGTTGATCGTCGGCGGTACGACGTCGTGCTTGACGGCCAGCACGGTCCCGATCGCCTCGATCGCGCCGGCGGCGCCGAGCAGGTGTCCGGTCATCGACTTCGTGGCAGTCACCACGGTCTGCTCGCCCAGCAGGTTCGCGATCCACCGCGCCTCCGCGCCGTCGCCGGCCGGCGTGGACGTCGCATGGGCGTTGACGTGCACGACATCACCGAAATCGACCCCGGCCCGCCGCAGCGCGGTCTTCGCCGCCCGCGACTGTCCGTTGCCCTCCGGGTCGGGCGCGACGATGTCATACGAGTCCGCGGTCACGGCGGCGCCGCCGAGCACGGCGTAGGGCGCACGACCTCGCGCGGCTGCAGACGATGCCCGCTCGATCACCAGCACGCCTGCGCCCTCGCCGAGCACGAACCCGTCACGTGCCTTGTCGAAGGGCCGCGATGCGAGCTCGGGCTCGTCGTTGCGCGTCGACATCGCCCGCATCTGCGCGAACCCGGCGATGTTGAGCGGGTGGATGCACGCCTCGGTGCCGCCCACCACGACGATGTCGGCACGGTCGAGCTGGATGAGGTCGAGCCCGTAGGCGATCGCCTCCGCGCCCGACGCGCAGGCGCTGACCGGCGTGTGCACGCCGGCCCGGGCGCCGATCTCCAGGCCGACGTAGGCCGCGGAGCCGTTCGGCATGTTCATCGGGATGAGCAGCGGCGACACCCGACTGGGGCCGCGTTCGAGCAGCACGTCGTGCTGGTTGATCAGCGAGCTGACGCCGCCGATCCCGGTGCCGATCACGACCGCAACGCGCGCCGGATCGAGCCCGTTCTCGTCCGAGCGGCCGGTGAAACCGGCATCGGCCCACGCCTCGCGGGCCGCGATGATCGCGGCCTGCTCGGCGCGGTCGAGGCGGCGTGCCTGGACCCGCGGCAGGACCTCGGTGGGGTCGACGGCCATCGGCGCGGCGATACGCACCGTCAGGTCGGCGGCCCAGTCCTGGGTCGAGGGCGACCACCCCGGAGCGACCCTCGAGCAGCCCTTCCCAGTAGGTCGCGACGTCGCCACCGAGCGGCGTGGTGGCGCCGAGCCCGGTGACGACGACGTCGTCGGTTACCGATGTCAGCCGAGCTCTTGTGTTCCTCGATGTAGCTCACCGCGTCGCCGACGGTCTTGAGCTCGGACAGCTTCTCGTCCGGGATCGTGGCGCCGAACTTCTCCTCGACGGCCATGGCGACCTCGACCATGGACAGCGAGTCGACGTCGAGGTCGTCGACGAAGCTCTTCTCCGGCGTGACGTCGGCGGGGTCGACGTCGGCAACCTCGTTGAGGATGCCGGCCAACTCGCTGAGGATGTCGTTGTCAGCCACGGTGTGGTGTTCCCTTCTGGGGTTTGGGTGCAACCGGCCTTCCACGGTAGACGGCCGGGTCGGTTCAGGGGGCGAGCACGACCTGGCCGGCGTAGGCCAGCCCGGAACCGAAGCCGAGGGTGCAGCACCGGCGCGCCGGACGCGACCTCGCCGGCCTCGACCATGCGCGAGAGTGCGATCGGGATCGTCGCCGCCGAGGTGTTCCCGGAAGTGACGATGTCGCGCGAGACGAAGGCGTTGGTGAGCCCGATGCGTTTGGCCAATGCCTCGATGATGCGCAGGTTCGCCTGGTGCGGCACGAACGCGGCGATCTCGTCGGGAGCGAGTCCGGCCTGCTCGCAGGCCGCGATCGCGATCGGCGCCATCTGGCCGGTGGCCCAGCGGTAGACGGCCTGGCCGTCCTGCCGGAAGAACCGGCTCTGCTCGTCGATGGTGATGCTGTCGAACATCCCGCCGTCGCTGCCCCACACCACCGGGCCGAGTTCGGGGGTCGTCGGCCGCGACCGACCACGGCCGCCCCCGCGCCGTCGGCCAGGATGATGCAGGTACTGCGGTCGGTCATGTCCAGCCAACCGGAGAATCGTTCAGCGGCGACGACGAGCACGTTGGTGGCCTGCCCCGCGCGGATCGCGGCCGACGCCGCGTTGACCGCGTAGACGAAGCCGGAGCAGCCCGAGCTGATGTCGTAGGCACCCGGCGCGTCGATCCCAAGCCGGTGTGCGAGCTGCGGCGCGGCGGCGGGCACCGGGGTCGGCATGGTGCAGGTGGCGACGAGCACGAAGTCGACGTCGTCGACCGAGACGCCGCTCGCCGCGAGGGCCTTGCTCGCTGCCTGCTCGGCCATGTCGACGACGGTCTCGTTCGGGTCGGCCCAGCGGCGTTCGGCGATCCCGACGCGGGTGCGGATCCATTCGTCGTTGGTGTCGACGCCGCGCGCGACCAGGTCGTCATTGGTGATCACGTTGGCCGGCCGGTAGTGACCCAGCCCGAGCAGCCGGGTGCCTTGCGGCCCGGAGTGCGACGCGAGGGTGATCGGCATCAGTGCTCAACTCCCGACGTGAGGCGGGCGACCGGCGACCCGGCCGCGACCTTGTCTCCATCCTGGCGCAACCGCTCGGCCAGCACATCATCAGTCCCCTGCGCGATCACCTGGTACCCGCCCCGGTTCGTTCGATCAGGGTGCGGGCCGTGTCGAGGTCGTCGGGAGTCTTGACCGCGACGATCTCGACTCCGGGCAGCTCGCGCTTCGCGATACCGGCCAGCACGCCGCCGGGCGCGAGCTCGACCACCGCGCTGACCCCGAGATCGGCGCAGGCGCGCATGCACAGGTCCCACCGGACCGGCACCGTGACCTGCCGGACCAGTCGCGCGATGAGCTCGGCGCCGGTCGAGACCGCCTGCCCGTCGGCGTTGGACAGCAGGATCGGCCGCGGGTCGGCGACCTCGAGACCGGCGGCATAGGCGCCGAGCGCCTCGGCCGCCGGGGCCATGTACTCGGTGTGGAACGCGCCCGCGACGGCGAGCGGCCGCACCCGCGCGCGGGCCGGCGCGTCGGCGGCCAGTTGGCCGAGGGCGTCCTGTGCGCCGGCGGCCACGATCTGGCCCGCGGCGTTGCGGTTCGCTGGGGTCAGGCCGAGGGCGTCGATCGCGGCCAGGACAGCCGCCTCGTCGCCGCCGAGCACGGCCGACATGCCGGTCGGGGTGAGCGCGCAGGCCGCAGCCATCTCGGCGCCTCGACGCGCGGCGAACGCCACGGCGGCGGTGGGCGAGAGCGCCCCGGCGACGGCAGCGGCGGTGAGTTCGCCGACGCTGTGTCCGGCCACCACCTGCCCCCCGCCGTTGGAGAACCCGAGCTGCGCCGCCGCGATCACGCCGAGCGACACGAGCAGCGGCTGGGTCACCGCGGTGTCCTTGATCTCCTCGGCATCGGCGGTGGTACCGAGGCGGTGTAGGTCGAGGCCGCCGACGTCGGCGAACGCCGCGACCTGCTCGGCGACGCCCGGTAGTTCGAGCCACGGCGCGAGCATGCCCGGCGACTGGGCGCCCTGGCCCGGTGCGAGTACGGCAATCACAGCTACCACCCTGGCCTGTCGGGGACGGTGTCGGCGACGGTGACACGGACAGTGTTGACGACGCCGAATTGTAGATTTCCCACAAAAGAGCTGGCAGATCGCCGGGATGACGCGGGTGTGACTTGTGGGTTACCTCATGATTCCAGTCGACCTAGGATCAGCGCAACGCGCAGCGTCAGGGCGCCGCGCGGGTCGGTCGGCACCTCGCCGCACACATCGGCCACCCGCCGCAACCGGTACCGCACGGTGTTCGCGTGCACGAACAACGCCCGCGCGGTCGCCTCCAGCGCGCCTCCGGCGTCGAGGTACGCGGTGGCCGTCTCGGCCAGCACGTCGCCGGCGTCGACGAGCGGTCGGTAGACGTCGGCGACGAGTTGGGCCCGCGCGTCCGGGTCGCCGGCCAGCGCGCGCTCGGGTAGCAGCGCCTCGGCGCTGACCGGGCGCGGAGCGCCCGGCCAGGCTCGCACCGCGCGCAGGCCGCTGAGCGCGGCGCGGGTGACCCGGCCGGCCTCGGCCGGGTCGTGTCCCTCCGGCCCGACCACGACCGGCCCGGCGCCGAACACCGGCAGCAGGGCGGTGGCTGCGGCGATCGGGCCGCTCACCCCGCCCACGATCACCACCAGCCGGTCGCCGTGTACGCCGGCCATGGTGGCCAGTTCGAGCCGCGCGGCCCGGGTGTGGACTGCGGTCAGCGCAACGTCCGGGCGCTCGTCGGGCGCCGTGCCGACCACCGCCGCGACCGCGCCGACGCCACCCCAGCCGAGCGCGGCGAACTGGCTCGGCAGCGGGTCGCCGACCAGCGACCCGCTGACCAGCTTGTCGATGACCAGCGCCTCGAGCCGCTGGTCCCAGGACCCGCGGTGCTCGGCCGCGCTGGCGTACACGCCCGCCGCGGCGAAGGCGATCTCGCGGCTGAACCGCAGCAGCCCCTCGAGCGCGATCTCACCGTCGTCGCCCTCGGCGAGCCGCGGCATGTTCTCCTCGACCACCGCAATAGTCGTGCGCACCAGTTCGACGGTCTGTTGCAGCGACACCCAGCGGGCCATCGCGGAGGGCGCGGCCGCGAAGACCTCGCCGGTCAACCGCACCGCGTCGTCGGGGGCGCGCAGCCAGTCGACGTAGGACTGGATGCCCGCCTGCGCCACGAGCATCACCCACGACCGCTGTGCGGACGGCAGCTCGCGAAACCAGGGCAGCTCGTCGTCCATCCGGGCCACGCTCTGGGTGGCGAGCCCGCCGGCCGCCTGCTCGATACGCCGGATGGTGTCCTCGCGCAGCGCCCGCCGCTGCGGCCGTCGTCGCGAGCCCACTGGCTCAGCTTTCCATCCGGTTACGGTGGAGCGCGTGCCCGCCCGCGATCCCGCCGCTGACCTGCGGCACATCGCGTTCCTGCTGGAGCGCACCCGCGAGCCGACGTATCGGGTCCGCGCGTTCCGCACCGCCGCGAGTGTGGTGGCCGACCTGTCCGACGCGGAAGTCGCCGAGCGGGCCGAAGCCGCGACGCTGCGCAAGCTGACCGGCATCGGCGCGAAGACCGAGCAGTGCATCCTCGAATCGCTGCGCGGCGAAGTGCCCGGCTATCTCGCCCGCCTGCAAGCGGTCGAGGTGCCCGAGCTCGAACCCGCGGCCGCCGCGGTGCGCGTGGCGCTGCGCGGCGACTGCACACCCACTCGGACTGGTCCGACGGCGGCTCGCCGATCCCGGAAATGGCCGAGACCGCGCGGCTGCTCGGCCACGAGTACATGGTGCTCACCGACCACTCACCGCGGCTCACCGTCGCGAACGGGCTCTCGGCCGAACGCCTGGAGCGCGAGCTGGACGTGGTCGCCGAGCTCAACGAGCAGTACGCCGACGACGGCGGGGCGCCGTTCCGGATTCTGACCGGCATCGAGGTCGACATCCTCGAGGACGGGACGCTGGACCAGAAGCAGTCACTGCTCGCCCGGCTCGATCTGGTGGTCGCCAGCGTGCACTCCAAGCTGCGGATGCCGGCCGAGGAGATGACTCCGCGGATGGTCGCGGCGGTTGCCAATCCCGAACACCGACGTGCTGGGCCACTGCACCGGGCGGTTGATCACGGGCGGCCGCGGGACCCGGCCGGAGTCGGCGTTCGACGCCGAGATCGTGTTCGCCGCGTGCGAGCGGTTCGGCGTGGCGGTGGAAATCAACTCTCGGCCGGAGCGTCTCGACCCACCGAGGCGGCTGTTGCGCATGGCCGTCGAGGCCGGCTGCCTGACTTCGATCGACACCGACGCGCACGCGCCCGGCCAGCTCGACTGGCAGCGCAACGGCTGCGAGCGGGCCGCCGAGTGCGAGGTGCCGACCAAGTCGATCGTGAATTCCTGGTCGCAGCCCGACCTGCTGGCCTGGACCGCCGAGCACTCGGTGCGTCCCGCTTAGCGCACCAACACCCCGGTGGCGCGGACGAGCCCGTTGCGGACCGCGGCACCGACGCCCTTGGCCTATCCGATGCGCATCGTCTGCCACGACCGTTCGGCGACCTTCTGCCGATGCCGATGCCGATGCCGATCGCGTTGCCTCGCACGCCACCAGAGCACTACATCCGCAGTATCTCGCTAGCCTGGGCGGATGCCAGCCGGGCGGCGCGACAGGGTGCTGGCCGCCGGGGTGTCGGCGTTCATCTCGCCGGCCGAGTCGCAGCCGCTCGAGATCCCAGCGGGCGGCCACGCCCTGTTCCTCGAGGCCGCGCTGGACCCGGCCGTGCGACCGGATCTGCTCGCCGATCAGCTCGCGCGCCCGAGCGACGACTTCGACCCCGCAGCTGCTGTCCGCGCGGGGCTGCGGGGGCTGCTTCGATGATCGACGTGCGACGTGCGGATGACCGCTTCCGGGTCGAACACGACGGCATCACGACGTTGCACTGCTTCTCGGCCGGCGCCCACTACGACCCGGACAACGTGGCGTTCGGCTCGGTGATCGCCTGCGACGAGCACCGGCTCGCGCCCGGCGCCGGGTTCGCCCGGCACGCGCACGCGCGGGTGGAGTTGGTCAGCTGGGTGCTCGAGGGCGCGCTGCGGCATCAGGACCTGGGCGGCCGCGAGGCCGTCGTAGGCCACGGCCAGGTGCAGCGCCAGGTGGCCGGGCGTGGGATCGAGCACGTCGAGGGCAACGCGTCGGACTCCGAGCCGCTGCGGTTCGTCCAACTGTGGCTGCTGTGCGACGCTGACGGGCCCGCCTACGAGCTCACCACAGCGCCGGCCCGGCTCGCGAGCGCGAAGCTGACCGTGCACCGCGACGGCCCGCTGACCGTCGCGCCGGACGCGCATGTGTTCGTCTGCGCCGGTACCTACGCCGTTGCCGGGAAGCAGCTGAGCGCCGGTGACTCGGTGCGGGCAACGGAAGCGTTCGACGTGACCGGCGCCGGCGAACTTCTCGTGATCATGCACGCAGCGACGCCATAGCGCCGCTGCGTGCATGATCATCGCAGTGGGCGGAATCAGTACCAGCGGTGCCGCAACTGGGACAGGTCGCCCGCGGCCACGGCGCGCGGATCGCCCCACAGCTCGCCGACGATGTCGCCGCGGTGATCGGCATAGCCGGTCAGGTACCCGGTGAACAGCTGCAGGATCAGCTGCTCGGCGTCGCGGACCGTGTCGGGCAGCTCGTCGGCGTACCCGCCGATCATGCTCGTGGAGGTGAGCCCGAAGTCGGTCTCGGTGTCCTGGTTGCGGACGATCCCCTCGTACCCGCGAACGCCGTCGTAGCCACGCCGCTGCCGGGAGTTCTTGTCGCGGTAGGCGGCGGCGACCATCGGCCAGACCGCCAGCGCCTGCACGTCCTCGGGCAGCTCGTCCCAGCTCGGCAGGCTGCGGCTCGCGCGAAACGCCAGGCTCGTGCCGGGCGCGATCCCGAACGGGAGCCGGGCGGCCGGGCCGTCCGGCTCCCACGACGGCGCGGCTGCCTGCGCGAACCAGCGGCACGCCGTGGCCGGCACGAGGCCGTCGTCGTCGTCGTCGTCATCGAAGCGCTCGTCGGCCGGCACGAACCACTGCAGGAGGCCTGCGGCCGGGAAACCGGGTAGCGGCGGCACCTCGGCGAAGTCGACCTGGCACACGAACTGCGCCGGTTCGCCGTCGACCGCCGGCCACGGCGTGCCGACCGGTAGGTACGGCGTGCCGCCCAGCAAGCTCGTCGCCCGGGACCCGGCCGGTGGCCCGAGGTCGATCCGCGCGCACGGGCCGGCGAGCCGGTCGACCCACGGCCGAGCCGCCAGATCCGCCGCCTCTCGCGTGGGCGCGGGTTGCTCGCCGTCCGCCGACTTGCGGCGCATCCAGGCCATCGCGGTGCGCCGTCAGGCGTCGCCGCCGATCGTGCCGGTGCCGGCGGCGTTGACGTCGTCGAGGCGGTAGCGCTCGTAGGCCTCGCGCGGCGCCTCGCGCTTGACGTCACCACGACGGGCGAGCTGCTCGAGCACGGCCACCACGATCGACTGCGCGTCGACGTGGAAGTAGCGCCGGGCCGCGCCGCGGGTGTCGGCGAACCCGAACCCGTCCGTGCCCAGCGAGGTGTAGTCGTTGGGCACCCACCGGCTGATCTGGTCGGGCACCGCCCGCATGAAGTCCGACACCGCGACGACCGGCCCGACCGTCTCGGCCAGCTGCTCGGTGACGAACGGCGTGCGCGGCTCCTCGTCCGGGTCAGCAGGATCGCGTACTTCTCGCAGTCGACCGCGTCGCGGCGCAACTCGTTCCAGGACGTCACCGACCACACGTCGGCGTCGACGCCCCACTCCTCGCCGAGCAGCTCCTGCGCCTCGCAGCGCCCATGGCATCGCGACGCCCGAGGCCAGCAGCTGGCGCCTGCGGGCGGCCGTTGTTCGACCAGCGCGGGCGAGTAGCGGTAGATGCCGCTGCAGCAGCGCCTCGACGTCGAGGCCCTCCGGCTCTTTCGGCTGCACGATCGGCTCGTTGTAGATCGTCAGGTAGTAGAAGACGTCGTGGCCGGAGACCTCGGCCGTGTCGAACGCGCCGACGCCGTACATCCGGCGCAGCGCCGTCCTGCACGATGTGCGCGATCTCGAACGACGAACGCCGGGTCGTAGGCGACACACGGCCGGGTTGGTCGACGCGAGCAGCAGCGAGTGGCCGTCGGCGTGCTGCAGGCCCTCGCCGGTGAGCGTCGTGCGCCCGGCCGTCGCGCCGAGGACGAAACCGCGGCCGAGCTGGTCGGCGAGCTGCCAGAACTGGTCGCCGGTGCGCTGGAAGCCGAACATCGAATAGAAGATGTAGAACGGGATCATCGGCGCCGCGTGCGTCGCGTACGACGTCCCGGCCGCGATCAGCGAGGCGATCGAGCCGGCCTCGCAGATTCCCTCGTGCAGGATCTGCCCGGTCGTGGACTCCTTGTAGGACAGCAGCAATTCGCGGTCGACCGCCTCGTACTCCTGTCCGTGCGGGGAGTAGATCTTCGCGGTCGGGAAGATCGCGTCCAGGCCGAAGGTGCGCGCCTCGTCGGGGATGATCGGCACGAACCGCGTGCCGATCTCCTTGTCCTTCATCAGGTCCTTGAACAGCCGCACGATGGCCATCGTGGTGGCGACCTGCTGCTTGCCCGAACCCGCGCGCAGCTCCGCGTAGGCCGTCGTCGCGCGGGCTGTCGCAGCGGCTTGGCCCGCACCACCCGCTTCGGCAACGCGCCGCCGAGCGCGGCCCGGCGCTCCTTCATGTACTGGATCTCGTCGGACTTCTCGCCCGGGTGGTAGTAGGGCGGCAGGTCGGCATCGAGCGCGGCGTCGGGGATCGGCAGGTGGAGCCGGTCGCGGAACGCCTTGAGGTCGGCCTTGGTCAGCTTCTTCATCTGGTGCGTGGCGTTGCGGCCCTCGAAGGACTCCAGCGTCCAGCCCTTGATGGTGTGGGCGAGGATCACGGTCGGCTGGCCGGTGTGCGCGCGCGCGGCCTCGAACGCCGCGTAGACCTTGCGGTAGTCGTGCCCGCCGCGCGAGAGCAGCCGCAGGTCGTCGTCGGAGAGGTCCTCGACCATCTTGCGCAGCCGCGGGTCGCCGCCGAAGAAGTGCTCGCGGATGTAGGCGCCGGTCTCGACCGTGTAGGTCTGGTACTGCCCGTCCGGAGTCGTGTTCATCTGGTTGACGAGCACGCCGTCGCCGTCGGCGGCGAGCAGCGGGTCCCAGTCGCGTCCCCAGACGACCTTGATCACGTTCCAGCCGGCGCCGCGGAAGTAGGTCTCGAGTTCCTGGATGATCTTGCCGTTGCCGCGCACCGGGCCGTCGAGGCGCTGCAGGTTGCAGTTGATGACGAAGGTGAGGTTGTCCAACTCCTCGCGCGCGGCGACGCCGATCGCGCCGAGCGACTCGACCTCGTCCATCTCGCCGTCGCCGAGGAACGCCCAGACGTGCGAGTTGGCGGTGTCGGCGAGCCCGCGGGCGTGCAGGTAGCGGTTGAAGCGCGCCTGGTAGATCGCGCTGATCGGGCCCAGGCCCATGGAGACGGTCGGGAAACTCCCAGAACTCCGGCATCAGCCGCGGGTGCGGGTAGGACGACAGGCCGTACGGCGCGTGCGAGTCCTCCTGCCGGAAGCCGTCGAGGTGCTTCTCGGTGAGCCGGCCCTCGAGGAAGGCGCGGGCATAGATGCCCGGCGCGGCGTGGCCCTGGAAGTAGACCTGGTCGCCGATGCCCGGTGGCCAGGTCCTTGCCGCGGAAGAAGTGGTTGAAGCCGACCTCGTACAGGGAGGCGGCGGACGCGTAGGTGGCGATGTGACCGCCGACCCCGACCGTGGCTTGTTGGCGCGCGACACCATGATCGCCGCGTTCCAGCGGATGTAGGCGCGGATGCGGCTTCTCGATGTGCTCGTCGCCGGGGAACCAGGGCTCGCGCTCGGGCGGGATGGTGTTGATGTAGTCGGTGCTGCGCAGCGCGGGGACGCCGACCTGGCGCTCGCGGGCGCGTTCGAGCAGCTTGAGCATCAGGAAGCGGGCGCGCTGGCGGCCGTCGGCATCGATCGCGGCGTCGAGCGACTCGAGCCACTCCCTGGTCTCTTCCGGGTCGATGTCGGGCAGCTGGTTGGGTAGGCCATCGGTGATGATGCTGAACCGGTCGCGGGTCACGCGCGGGCTCCTGTCTACTCACTGGTGCAACGGTGGGTGTTGCGTCCGTATTCAAGTGAACACCTCGCGAGTCGCTAGGGTCGCGTGGCGAGGTTTTTTCGCGGTGATGCAGGATCGAAGCGGATATCGATGGAGGGGGATGTCGCAGTCGTGAGTCCGAGCGGCCCGTCGCAGACGGGGACTGCCGAACGCCTGGGCCTCAAGCCGGGCATGATCGTGATGGAGTCCGGCTACGACGACGACGTCGACGAGGACCTGCGCGTCGAAATCGTCGGCTGCATCGGGGAGGACATGGTCGATGAGGACACCGACGAGGTCGTCGACCTGGTGCTGCTGTGGTACCGCGACGGCGACGGCGACCTGGTGGACATCGTGGTCGACTCCATCAGCCCGCTCGCCGACGACGGGTACATCTGGCTGCTGACCCCGCGCCGCGGCCGCGACAACTACGTCGAGCCCTCTGACATCGCCGAGGCGGCCTCCATCGCCGGGCTGTCGCAGACCTCGATCACCACGGTCGGCAACGAGTGGACCGCGGCGCGCCTCGTCGGGCGCAAGTCGCCGGGCGGCAGACGGTGACCGGCGTCGGCACCGCGCTGCCCGTGGGCACGCAGGCCCCGGACTTCACCCTCAGGGACCAGAACAACGAGGACGTCACGCTGTCGGCGTTCCGCGGCAAGAAGGCCGTCCTGGTCATCTTCTACCCGCTCGCGTTCACCGGGATCTGCAGCGGCGAGCTGTGCCGGGTGCGCGACGACCTCGCGGCCTTCCAGAACGACGACGTCCAGGTCGTCACGGTCAGCGTCGACTCGCCCTACTCGCACAAGATCTTCAGCCAGCGCGAGGGCTACGAGTTCCCGCTGCTGGCCGACTTCTGGCCGCACGGCGCGGTGGCGCAGGCCTACGGGGTGTTCAACGAGAGAGCCGGATTCGCCAACCGCGGGACCTTCCTCGTCGACAAGGGCGGTGTCATCCGGTTCAGCGAGCTCAACGGCCCCGGCGAGGGCCGCGACCCGGACGCCTGGCGCGCGGCGATCAAGGCCCTGTAGCGCGTCGGTCAGCGGCGGACCGGGCGGCCGTACCGGTCGGCCAGTTTGGCCGCGCGCCGTTGCTCCGGCGTCGGTTCGGACGCAGGGCGGGCCGACTCAGCGGGCGCTCGTGCGGCCGCCTCCCGTATGACGTCGAAGTCGCCGGTCGGGCCCTGCTTGGCCTCCGAGCGCGCCATCACGACCGGCGCGGCGAGGGCGAGCAGCGCGAACAGGTACCACTGGATGACGTACGCGAAGTGCTGCGGCTCGAGCGCCCCGCCGGCCGGATTGCCCAGGCTGGGCGCCGGCACGGCCTGCATGCCGGCGGTGCCGGGCTGCCCGGACAGCAACTCGGCGTAGCCGTTGTAGACAGGGGCGTCGAGGCGCTGCGCCTGCTCGGCGGGGTTGATCGACTCGACCTGGTGGTCGGTGAGCCGGCCGGCGGCATCGTGCTGGCTGCTGCCCGGCTCGACCCGCGCCGTGACGGTGACCCGGCCCAGCGGTGCGGCCGGCGGGCGCGGCAGCGCGCCGGACAGCGGCTGCGGCAAGAACCCACGCACCACCAGCAGCACCCGCTCGCCCATGCGCAGCGGCGTGACCACGAAGAACCCGGTGACGTCGTCGACGCTGCGGTTTCGCACCAGGGTCTGCAGCGTCGGGTCGTAGCGGCCGCTGACGCGCACCGTGCGCAGCTGTACGTCGAAGCGCGAGGGCGCGGAAGCGGCGCCCACCAGAGGCAGCACCTGCGCGACCGGCGCGAGCGCCGCGTGCGCGTTGCGGCGTAGCTCGTGGTTCTCCACCCGTTTCTGCTCGAACCGGTAGATCTGCCACGATCCGGCGCCGATGCAGGCAAGGGCGACGACGATCATGAGCGCGCCGAAGGCGGCATAGCGCGGTTCGCGCAGCGTCTTCAGCACCCGATCACGGTACGACGTGGCGGCATCCCGGCGCGCGCGGTCACAGCCGCTTGTACCCTGAGGTGCGCGCGTGCGGGGCGTTTAGCTCAGCGGGAGAGCACTCGGCTTACACCCGAGCGGTCACTGGTTCGATCCCAGTAACGCCCACTATTCCGGAGTTTCCTCGTCGCGCTTCTTGCGCTCCTCGCGCACCTGCGTCTGCAGCGAGGCGAGGAACTCGGGGTCGTCGTCGGGGCTCATCGGGCGGCGCGCCCTGGCCTTCGGCCGGCCCGGCGCGCCCCTCGTCCGGATCGTGACGTCGCGCGTGGTGAGGTTCCACGGACGGCCGGCGACCAGCCAGACAATCGAGCCGATGTCCATCAACAAGACCACGACGAACACCCACGCCAGCTTGGGGAGGTTGCGGACCTGCTGTGCGGGCGTGGTCATCACGTCGACGACGCAGAACACCCACAAGGCGAGCATCAGCACGCCCAGGAACCCGCCGAAGAACAGCACCGCCCACCTCCGCCGGCGCGGTCCGTGCCGCCGCCTGTCAACCAGATTACGCGTGCCGACGACCGGCTTCAGCGCAGCCGGTAGGTTCGCGAACGTGCTCCAGCTGCGCGACGTCATCACCGTGCTGCAGCAGTGGTTCGACCCGCGCCGAGCACAGTCGTGGGATGCCGTGGGACTGGTGTGCGGTGACCCGGCCTCGGAGGTGACCCGCCTCGTGCTCGCGGTCGATGCCGTACCCGCCACCGTCGCCGAGGCGATCGAGGCGGACGCCCAGCTGTTGATCACGCACCACCCGTTGCTGCTGTCCGGCGTGCACGGCGTCGCGGCCGACGACCCGAAGGGCGCGCTCGTGCACCGGATGATCCGGGCCGGGGTAGCACACTTCGTGGCGCACACCAACGCCGACAGCGCAGCGCCCGGGGTCTCGGACGCGCTGGCCGAGCGGCTCGGCCTGCAGGACCTGCGCCCCCTCGCCCCGGCGGCCGGCGAACCGCGTGACAAGCTCGTGGTCTTCGTGCCCGCCGACGCGGGTGAGCAACTCATCGACGCGCTGGCCGCTGCCGGGGCCGGGCGCATCGGCGATTACGAACGCTGCGCCTGGGCGACCACCGGAACCGGCACCTTCCGGCCGTCGGCCGGCGCGCGCCCGACCGTCGGCAGCGTCGACGAGATCGAGCAGGTATCTGAGACGCGCGTCGAGATGGTGGTGCCGGCCGCGGGGCGCGCCGACGTGATCGCGGCGCTGCGCGCTGCGCATCCCTACGAGGAACCGGCATTCGACCTCCTGCCGCTGACGCCGGTGCCGGGCGCGTTCGGCACCGGTCGGGTCGGGGTGCTGGCCGAGCCGACGACGCTCGCGCAGTTCACGCGGCGTGCGGCCGCCGCGTTGCCCGCGACGGTGTGGGGACTGCGGACAGCCGGCGATCCGGACCGGCCGGTTCGCACGGTCGCGGTCTGCGGCGGGTCAGGGGGATCGTTCACCGAGCTTGCCCGGCGCGCCGGCGCCGACGTCTACCTCACCGCCGACCTCAAACATCATTCGGTGCTCGAGGCGGTGACCGAACGCGGCGGGCGAGGCATGGCGTTGATCGACGCGGCGCACTGGGCCACCGAAGCGCCATGGCTCGATGCACTCGGCGCGGCCCTGCTCGCCCGGTTCGGCACTACCGTGGACGTCCGAATCTCCCGCCAGGTCACCGATCCGTGGACACTGCACGTCCCGTCCGCCGCTTCGCCCGACGAAGAAACGAGTCCGACGCCGTCGTGAATGCCGATCCCGCGATCCAGCTGCGGCTGCTCGACCTGCAGGCCGCCGACACCGCCCTGGCTCGGCTTGCGCACCGCCGCCGCAACCTGCCGGAGCTGGCGGCGATCGCCGCGAAGCAGCAGGCGGCCGACCAACTGCAGCACGACGTCGTCGATGCGCGCACCCGCGTCGGCGACATCGCTGACGAGCAACGGCGGCTGGAAAGCGACGTCGAAACCGTGCGGGCTCGGGCCACGCGCGACGAATCGCGGCTGCAGGCCGGCGGGCTCCCCGCGCGCGAGCTGTCCGGGCTCCAGCACGAGATCGCCACGCTCGCCCGGCGCCAGTCGACGCTCGAGGATGAGCTGCTCGACGTCATGGAGCGCGCCGAGGAGGCCGAGGCGGAGCTCGCGGCGGCGAGCGAGCGGCAGGCCGGCGCCGCCGCTGAGCTGGGTGAGCTCAGCGCGGCCCGCGATGCCGCGTTCGCCGAGATCGACGCCGCAGCAGCCGAACGCGCCCCGCAGCGCGACGCACTCGCTGCCGGTATGCCCGCGGATCTGATCGGCCTCTACGAGCGGGCCCGCTCGCAGGGGGGCACCGGCGCGGCGTTGCTGCGGCAACGCCGCTGTGAGGGGTGCCACATCGAGCTTTCGGGAAGCGAACTGTCCGCCGTTCGCGGCGCGGCGCCCGACGCCGTGGTGCGGTGCGACAACTGCCGCGCGATCCTCGTCCGCACACCCGAATCGGGCCTGTGACGCACCCGGCGGTGATCGTCGAGGCCGACGGCGGATCTCGCGGCAATCCGGGGCCGGCCGGCTACGGCGCGGCGGTCTTCGACCCTGCCACCGGCGCCGTGCTCGCCGAGCGCAGCGAGGCGATCGGCACCGAGACCAACAACGTCGCCGAGTACCGCGGACTCATCGCGGGGCTCACCGCGGCCGACGAGCTCGGCGCGCGGAAAGTCGCCGTGCGCATGGACTCCAAGCTCGTCGTCGAGCAGATGAAGGGCACGTGGCAGGTCAAGAACGTTGCGTTGCGCGACCTCGCCCGAGAAGCGGCGACCCTGCGTTCGCGCTTCGACGAGGTGACGTTCGAGTGGATCCCGCGCGAGCGCAACAAGTACGCCGACCGGCTCGCGAACGAGGCGATGGATCGTGCCGCGGGCAAGGCGCCGCGGGCCCCGAAAACGTCAGCGAAACGACCCGCGCCGCTGTGGACCCCGCCGGCCGGCGACCCGACGCGGCTCGTGCTGGTGCGCCACGGTGCCACCAGCCATTCGGCGCAATGGCGCTTCTCCGGCCGCAACGACCTGCCGCTCGACGCCGCGGGTGAGCAGCAGGCGGCAGCGCTCGCCGGGCGCGACTTCGGTTCGGTGGCCGCGGTGGTGAGCTCACCGCTGCGCCGGGCGGTGCAGACCGCGCGGGCGATCGCGGCGCCGCTCGGGCTGCCGGTCGAGAGGCAGGAGGGGCTCGCCGAGGTGGACTTCGGCGCGTGGGAGGGCTTGACCATGGCCGAGGTACGCGAGCGGGATGCTGCCGCCGTAGACGAATGGCTCGCCTCGGCCGACGTCGCACCGCCGGGCGGCGAATCGTTCGCCGCAGTCGGGCGCCGGGTGCGCGCGGCGCGGGAGGCGGTGATCGCGGCGCATCCCGGATCGGTGGTCGTGGTGGTCTCGCACGTGACGCCGATCAAGACGATGGTCCGGTTCGCGCTCGACGCGCCGCCGGTGGCGATGTTCCGGCTGATGCTCGACACCGCATCCGTGTCGATCGTCGACTACTACGACGACGGCAACTCCGCCGTGCGCCTCGTCAACGACATCAGTCACCTGAGTTCCTAGTGTCCCGCGCCAGAGATTCGCACGATAATTCCGCCGCCCAGGCGCGCGCTGGCTGCGTTGTCGTCGTCGCCAGGACGGCAAGTACAGCTCTCCTCCTCCGCCTTACCAGCCCACGCCTGAACGCCGGACTTATTCGCACAATCTCTGGCGCGGGACACTAGCCGGATCCGAAATGCGCCCGACCTCGACGCCACGCACTCGGCGAGTCTGCACCTCGCTCGGCGTGCTGCTCGTGCTGCTCGTGCTGCTCGCGGCGAGCGCATGCGCCGCGGGCGGACGGGTCCCATCGACGTCGACGCCTCCCCCGCCGCGGGCGACGGCGACTAGAATCGCTGCGCCACCGAGCCCGGCACGCTCGACCGCGACGCCCGCGTCGCGACCGGCCACGTCGACGTCACACGCCGCTCCGGCGGTGCATACGGCCGCGGCGTTGGTGCCCGCCCGCGTCGCTGCCGCTGACGCGAAGTTGGTCCGGCTCACCCGTCGTCTGGATGCCGGCGGCGTGTCGATCGAGGTGCAGGACCTCCACTCGGGGGCGACCTTCCGCTACGGCGCCGGCGGCGGCATGCTGAGCGCGAGCATCGCGAAGCTCTACATCCTCGAGGTGCTGCTACACCAACACCGCGGGAAAGCGCTCAGCCCGACCGTGATCTCCCTCGCCACCTCGATGATCGAGCAGAGTGACAACAAGACCGCCGACGATCTGTACGTTCACATCGGTGAGGATGCGGCGCTGCGGGCGAACGCGGCGGCGCTCGGTGTTCGGCACACGGTGCCCGGTCCGGGCATCTACTGGGGATTCGACCGGACGACGGCGAGCGACTACATCGCGCTGCTGCGCGACCTCACCCGGCCAGGTCCGCTGAGCGCCGCCCAGCGCTCGTTCGCACTCGGACTGCTGTCCAACGTCGAGGCCGACCAGCGCTGGGGGGTCAGCGCCGCGGCCGACGCCGGCAGAGGACCTGGCAGAAGAACAGTTGGCTGGCTGCGTCTCCGGACAACTTCAGATGGGTCGTGAACAGCGTCGGCATCATCACCGCCCGCGGCCGCACCCTGCTGGTAGCGGTGCTCACCCAGCACAACGCGGACTTCGCCGACGGGCGGGACCTGGTCGAAGACATCGCCGAGATCGCCACCCGGGCAATCACCGGGTGACCGTCGGGCCGAGCGCTCAGGTACCGATCACCTCCAGCGCGAGCCACAGCCCCGCGACCGCGATGAGCAGCAGGACCGGCACGGTCGACAGGCCGAGTGCGTGGAACTGCCGCGCGTTCGGCTTGTCACGGTCCGGCAGCAGCCTGCGCCACAGCAACGTCGCGAGCGATCCCGGGTAGGTCGCGTTGGGCCCGATGTTCACGCCGAGCAGCACCGCGAGAATGGCGGCCGGCTGCCCGGCGACGATCGGCACCAGCGCGAGCGTGGCCGGCAGGTTGTTGACGAGGTTCGCGAGCACCGCGGCGATGAATGCGATGCCGAGCAGCGCCCAGAACGACGTCCCGGACGCAAGCAGCCGGTCCAACGCCGCACCCAGCCCGTGCCGGGTCACGCCGTCGACTACCACGGCCAGCGCGAGCACGAACAGGCAGAAACCCGGTGAGGCCTCGGCGAGGATGCGCATCGGCCGCACGTCGTGTCTGAGGGCGCGCGGGACGAGTAGCGCGACGCAACCGGCGATCGCTGCCCATGCCGGGGCTACGTGGAACGTCGACGTGGCCACGATGAGCACAACCGTCGCCGCCAGCACACCGAACGCGTAGCGCGGCACCGGCGGGATGTCCGAGACGGCCGTCCCTGCCGGCCGCAGGTCCGTGCGGAACCAGGTGCGCAACACCGCCCACTCGCCCACGCACACGAGCAACCACGGCAGTGCCATGAGCGAGGCGAACCGCATGAACGACAGTCCTGACGACCCGAACGCCAACAGGTTGGTCAGGTTGGACACCGGCAACAACAACGAGGCGCTGTTTGCGAGCCGCGTGCATGCGTAGGCGTGCGGGCGCACCGGCAGCCGGCTGTGCGTCGCCATGATGAGCACGACCGGCGTGAGCAGCACGACAGTCGCGTCCAGCGTCAGGATCGCCGTGACCACCGCGGCGAGCACCACGACCCGCAACAGCAGCCGACGGGCATCGCCGGCACTCGCGCGCGCCGCGACGGCGCCGAGGTAGGCGAACACGCCGGCTTCCTCGCACAGATGGCCGAACACCAGGATCGCGGCGAGGAACCCGATCGTCGGGCCGATCTCGCGCAGCGTGTCCAGCGCGTCGTCAGTAGGGACGATGCCCAGCGCGACGACGAGAACGGCCGCCGGTCCGACCACGACCAGCTCGCTGAGCCCACGTGGTCGGACCACGGCGAACACAAGGCTCGCGGCAAGCAGGACGACGGCGATGGTCTCGGCCGCCGCACCGGTCATGACGTCGGTTCGCTCAGAGCAGGGGAGTGCCTTCGAACACTCCGAGTTCCTCGCGGTAGAGCTCGATGCCCATGCCGTTCGGGTCACGGAAGTACAGGCTGTCGTCGGCACCGCGATCCGGTCCGAGGTACTCGATCCCGGCGTCGTCGAGGCGACTCTTCGCCGCCTCGAACTGCACGGAGGTCACCGAGATCGCCAGATGCTGCAGCGCACCGACGGTCTCGGCGAACGGCTCCTGGTGGTGACCGGGGAAGTCGAAGAAGCCGAGCAGCGTGTTGTTGCCGAGATCGAAGAAGAAGTGACTCGACCCGGCGTAGTCACGGTTCTCGACGAGTTCGACGAGTGGAAAGCCGAGGAAGCCCTGGTAGAACTCGATGGTCTGCTCGACGTCCTTGCACACAAATGCGGCGTGGTGGATGCCGCGCGCAGTGGTGGCCGGGCGCGTCGACCTGTCCTGCAAGTACTTCGTCCGCAACCGTGCGCGGCGATCGCGGACGGCTTGCAGATCTGCTCCAGTGGGTTCGGGCACACCACGACCTTAGTGATATGTGGCATCGGATCGGCGGTCGCGTACGATTCCGTCTGCGGCGGACGAGCCGACCGGACGGCCGCGTCACGACCTCCGGCATTCGTGCAGGTGGTGGTGCCGAGGAAAGTCCGGACTCCACAGGGCAGGGTGGTTGCCAACAGCAACCCGGGGCGACCCGCGGGACAGTGCCACAGAAAACAGACCGCCGGTGCGAGAGTGCCGGTAAGGGTGAAACGGCGGTGTAAGAGACCACCAGCGTTCCGGGCGACCGGAGCGGCTCGGCAAACCCCACCCGGAGCAAGATCAAGAAGAGTCGGTGCGCCGGCTCGCGCAGGCGTTCGAGGGCGGCCCGCCCGAGCCTGCGGGTAGATCGCTAGAGCCTGTCGGCAACGGCAGGCCGAGATGGATGGCCGTCACCCGGCACTCGTGCCGGGCACAGGATCCGGCTTACAGGTCGACTCGTCCGTCGCCTTACCGGAGCGGCCGTTCACGGTCCGATGTGCCCTCCGTACCGCAAGGTATGGAAAAAAATTTCGGCACGCCTACAACAGCTATCGGGGCCGTCGACGTGGCAGTAAACGCGCGATTGTACTTATTTCACAAAGGTTTTAGCATGCATTGGCAAACCTGGCAGGTAAATCCACGCCGACATGTCGTATCGGACACCTAAAAAGAAAATCGGCGCGGCGTGTTGACGATCACGCTCAACCCATCGTCCACTTGGTCGGACCGACGGCGAGATCCGTCGACAACAGCCGCCTAGGAGGCACCCGAATGACTGCACCAGCGAGGAAGGCGACAGCCAAGAAGGCAGCCGCCAAGAGAGCGCCGGCGAAGAAGGCGGTCGCCAAGAGAGCGCCGGCGAAGAAGGCCGCGGCAAAGAAGACGACCGCGCGCAAGACTGCGGCGAAGAAGACCACCGCGGGCAAGACTGCGGCGAAGAAGACGACAGCCCGCAAGACCGCGGCGAAGAAGACCACCGCGGGCAAGACCGCGGCAAAGAAGACCACCGCTCGCAAGACGGCGGCGAAGAGCGCGCCCGCGAAGAAGACCACCGCCCGCAAGACGGCGGCGAAGAGCGCGCCCGCGAAGAAGACCACCGCCCGCAAGACGGCGGCGAAGAGCGCGCCCGCGAAGAAGACCACCGCTCGCAAGACGGCGGCGAAGAGCGCGCCCGCGAAGAAGACCACCGCTCGCAAGACGGCCGTGAAGAAGACGACCGCCCGCAAGACGACCGCGGCGAAGAAGACCACGGCGAAGAAGACCACTCGCCGGGCTGCGGCGAAGAAGAGCAGCTGACCCCTCAGCACCCGTCGCCGCCGGAGCCGTCGACCGTGGCTCCGGCGGCGCGTTCGCACCGGCTGTGACGCAGCGCGCAAATACGGTTCAGCTGTAGCAGTGCTCGGGGGCCGGGTAGGCCCCGTTGCGCACCTCGTCGCCGAATCGCGAGGCGGCGTCGCGGAGCAACTCGCCGAACTGCAAGTACTCCTTGACGAACTTCGCCGGCTTGCCGCTACGCAGCCCGGCCATGTCCTGCCACACCAGCACCTGAGCGTCGCAGGCCGGGCCGGCGCCGATGCCGATCGTGGGCACGTGCAGCATGCGAGTGACCTGCGCGGCGGCCTCGTTCGGCACGACCTCGAGCACCACGGCAAACGCGCCGGCATGCTGCAGTGCTTTCGCGTCTTGCAGCATCCGGTGCGCCGCCTCGTCGCCGCGGCCCTGCACCCGGTAGCCGCCGAAGGCGTTCACCGACTGCGGGGTGAGACCGATGTGCGCCATCACGGGAATGCCGGCCGACACCAACGCCTCGACCTGCGGCACGACGCGCTGGCCGCCTTCGAGCTTGACCGCCTGCGCGCCGCCCTCCTTCATGAATCGCGACGCGGTCTCCAGGGCTTGCTGCGCAGAGGCCTGGTAGGAGCCGAACGGCAGATCGGCGACGACGAGCGCGCGCGTGGTGCCGCGCACGACGCCGCGTACCAGCGGCAGCAGTTCGTCGACCGTGACCGGCACGGTCGTGTCGTAGCCGTAGACGACGTTGGCCGCCGAGTCGCCCACGAGCAGTACCGGGATGCCGGCCTGGTCGAAGACCCGTGCGGTGGAGTAGTCGTAGGCGGTGAGCATGGGCCACCGCTCGCCGCGGTCCTTGGCCGACTGCAGATCGCGGATGGTGATGCGGCGGCTGCTGACGCCGCCGTACAGGGTCGCCTGTGTCATGGTTTCGCCTCACTCTCCTCGAGGCCGGCCGCGCCGGTCCCCGGGCAATGACATGCGGACGAAATCATCGTGCAACCTACTGAGCAGTAAGTCTCGGCCGCGGACTGAGATGATCGTCACGCCGCAGCGAACCGTTGGCTCACCGTGGCTGGGCGGGCTCACTCCAGCGGTTCGTGATCGGCAGCCGCCGGTCGCGGCCGAACGCCTTGAAACTGATCTTCGTGCCGGGCGGGTACTGCCGGCGCTTCCACTCGGCGGCGTCCACCATCCTCGCGATCCGCGCGACCAGCGCCGGGTCGAAACCGTCGGCGACGATCTCGGTGGCGCTGCGGTCGCCGTCGACATAGCGGGCCAGGATCGCATCGAGCTCGGCATAGTCGGGCAGCGAGTCGCTGTCCAGCTGCCCGGGCCGCAGCTCCGCCGAGGGTTCCTTCGTGATCGAGTTCGGCGGGATCGGCGGGATCCGGCCGACGGCCTCGGCCTGGGAGTTGCGCCACCGGGCGAGCGCCCAGACGAGCGTCTTGGGCACGTCCTTGATGGGCGCGAAGCCGCCGACGGCGTCGCCGTAGATGGTGGAGTAGCCGACGGCGAGCTCGCTCTTGTTGCCGGTTGCGAGCACCAGGTGCCCTTCGGAGTTCGACAGCGCCATCAACGTGGTGCCCCGGATGCGGGCTTGGACGTTCTCCTCGGCGATGCCGCGCAGCGACAGCGCCGAGGAGAACGAGTCGACCATCGGCTTGATCGCCACCTCGCGGTACCGGGCGCCGATGCGCCGGGCCAGGTCCTCGGCGTCGGAGCGGGAGTGCTCGGAGGAGTACGCGCTGGGCAGGGCGACCCCGTGCACGCCGGCGCCGCCGATCGCGTCGGCCGCGATCGCGGCCACCACCGCCGAGTCGATGCCGCCGGAGAGTCCGAGCACCACCGATCGGAACCCGTTCTTGCCGACGTAGTCGCGCAGCCCGAGCACCAGGGCGTTCCACACCTCGGCCTCGTCGCAGCTACGGTCGGCGAGGACGGCCTGGTACGCGGGGCGGGTGAGGGGCGCCAGGTCGGCGGCCGCGCTCGCGGTCCATGCGACCGACAACGGGGCGCCCGGCGCGGCCGGCGGGTCCTTGGGTGCAGGCGCGACCGGGACGTCGACGAGAAAGACGTCCTCGACGAACTGGGGCGCCCGGGTCAGCACCGTCGCGTCGGCGGCGACCACCATCGAGTCACCGTCGAAGACGAGTTCGTCCTGCCCGCCGACGGTGTTGACGTAGACGATCGGGGCGCGGGCGTCGGCGGCACGGGTCTGCAGCAGGCGCAGCCGTTCGTCGTCCTTGTGGCGCTCGTACGGCGAGGCGTTGACGTTGACGACCACCCCGACCCCGGCCGCGCCGGCGACCGTGAACGGCACGCCCTGCTGCCACAGGTCCTCGCACACCGTAAGTGCTATATCGACACCGAGGTGCCGCACGACGGTCAGCGCGGTGCCGGGAACGAAGTACCGGCGTTCGTCGAAGACGCCGTAGTTCGGCAGGTGGTGCTTGAAGCAGCGCGCGACGACCTCGCCGCCGAACAGGAAGGCCGAGGCGTCACGGGGCAGCCCGTCGTCGTCGACGTATCCGACGATCACTGCCGTGTCATCGAGCCCGGCGTCGGCCAGTTGCCCGGCAAGCGACTCCAACGCGGCCCGCGAGGCCGCCCGGAACGAGGCCCGCAGGACGAGGTCCTCGACCGGATACCCGGTCAGCATCATCTCCGGGAACGTGACCACGTCGGCTCCGGCCGCGGCGGCCTGCGCGGTGCGTTCGACGACGCGCGCCGCGTTGCCGGCGAGGTCGCCGACCGTGCAGTCGACCTGGGCGAGGGCGAACCGGAGGGCGACCCGCTTTTCCGTCACCGGTTCAGTGTGCCCGGCCCACCGGCCGGTCTGTGAAAGCGCTGCGCGAGGGTGCGCGGGTCATGATCCGATACGGCACGATCCCGGCCGTGCCTCGTTCGTGTGTGTGACGAGTTCGTCTCGGTGGCAACGCCATACCGGCCGGGTGCGTCTTCCTGAGGTAGTACCTGAGGAGTTGCCGCCGCCGCCGCGGCGCTGGCCTGGTTCGGCCGGGAAATGAGGGACACTTGGCAACCGGAGCGCGGCGCTGTGGCAACAGCGCAGGGGCGGGCGTGATTCGACATGACGGAGGTTCGATGGGGCAGGTTGGTAGCAGCGAGCGCGCGCGAGCCGGGTTCAGCCGGCGCAACGCGCGACTGACCGGCGGTGTCGCAGCCGCCCTGACCGCCCTGCTGGCCCTGTCCGCGTGTACCACCTCGGGGACCGCGGCCGACAAGACGGTCACGGTAGCGCCCGGAACGAGCACGAGCGCGAGCGACTCGCAACAGGTCACCGATGCGCCCACTACCGCGCCGGCCGCGCCGGCCGCGGTGATCACCACCAACGTGCACGCGGGCGCGATCAGCCCGTCGCAGCCGGTGTCGGTGTCGATCGCCAACGGCACGCTGACCGCGGTCAAGATGACCAACCCGGCCGGCAAGGTCGTCAGCGGCAAGATCGCCTCGGACGCCAAGACCTGGGCGACCACCGAGGACCTCGGCTACAGCAAGACCTACCGCTTGACCGCCATGGGCAAGAACGCCGACGGCGCGGTGGTGACCAAGGAGAGCAAGGTCACCACGGTCAGCCCGGACAACATGACGATGCCCTACATCGAGGACATCTACGGCACCGCCATCGACAGCTCGCAGAAGTACGGCGTGGGCATGGTGGTCCGGGTCCACTTCGACGAGTCGGTGAACAAGGCCGACGCGCAGCGCACCCTGACCGTCAAGACAACTCCGGCCGTCACCGGCGGTTGGTACTGGGACGGCAACCAGGACGCGTACTGGCGACCGAAGAGCTACTACGCCCCCGGTACCAAGGTCTCGATCTCGGCGAAGGCGTACGGCAAGAAGGTCGGTGAGGGACTGTACGGGCAGGCCGACCAGAGCGCCGCGTTCACCATCGGCGCCAAGCACGTCTCGATCGCCAACGCCAAGACGCATCACGTCAAGGTCTATTTCAGCGACAAGCTGGTCCGCACGATGCCGACGTCCATGGGCCGCGGTGGCACCGTGCAGGGCAAGAACGGCCCGATCTACCTGTGGACCATGCCGGGTACCTACACCGTCATCAACCACGAGAACCCGGCGATCATGTCCTCGGACAGCTACGGGCTGCCCGCGAACTCACCGGCCGGATACGCCCCGGAGAAGGTGTGGTGGTCGACGAAGATCAGCACCGATGGCATCTACCTGCACGAACTCGACGCCACCGTGTGGGCGCAGGGCAACACCAACGTCTCGCACGGCTGTCTGAACATGAACCTCAAGAACGCCAAGTGGTTCTACCAGCACTCGCAGATCGGCGATGTCGTCCAGGTCGTGCACTCCGGCGGCCCGGCCCTGCAGTTCTGGCAGGGCGGCCAATGGAGCGTGCCGTGGTCCGAGTGGCTGAAGGGTAGCGCTCTCTAGCTCTACCCTGGACTCGTGGACAGGCAACAGGAGTTCGTCCTGCGGGCAGTCGAGGAGCGCAACATCCGGTTCGTCCGGTTGTGGTTCACCGACGTCCTCGGGATGCTGAAATCGGTGGCGATCGCCCCTGCTGAACTCGACGGCGCCTTCGAGGAGGGCATCGGGTTCGACGGCTCGGCGATCGAGGGCTTCACCCGCGCCAGCGAGAGCGACATGCTGGCCCGCCCCGATCCGTCGACGTTCCAGATCCTGCCCGAGAGCGACGGTTCGCCGGCGCAGTCGTCGCGGATGTTCTGCGACATCCAGCTGCCCGACGGCTCCCCGTCGTGGGCCGACCCGCGCTACGTGCTGCGGCGCGCGCTGTCCAAGGCCGCCGAGCGCGGGTTCACGTTCTACACGCATCCGGAGATCGAGTTCTTCCTGTTGAAGAATCGCCCGACCGACGGCTCCGAGCCGCTGCCGATCGACAACGGCGGCTACTTCGACATGACCAGCCACGACGTCGCGCACGACTTCCGGCGCGCCGCGGTCAACGAGCTCGAGTCGCTCGGGATCTCGGTCGAGTTCAGCCATCACGAGGTCGCGCCGGGCCAGCAGGAGATCGACCTGCGTTACGCCGACGCGCTGTCGACCGCCGACAACCTGATGACGTTCCGGCACGTCATCAAGGAGGTGGCGATCGCGCACGGCGCGCACGCGACGTTCATGCCGAAACCGTTCATGCACCAGCCCGGTAGCGGCATGCACACCCATCTGTCGCTGTTCGAGGGTGACCAGAACGCCTTCCACGACCCCACCGACCCGCTGAACCTGTCCAAGACCGCGCGGGCGTTCATCGCCGGTCTGCTCGCGCATGCGCGGGAGATCACCGCGGTCACCAACCAATGGGTGAACTCCTACAAGCGGCTGTGGGGGTTCGGCGCGCCGGGCGCGCTCGTCGAGGCGCCGACGGTGATCTGCTGGGGCCATGCGAACCGCTCGGCGCTCGTGCGGGTGCCGCGCTACAAGCCGGGCAAGGCGAACTCGACGCGCGTCGAACTGCGCTCGCCGGACTCCGCGTGCAACCCCTATCTGGCCTTCGCGGTGCTGCTCGCCGCTGGTCTCAAAGGCATCGAGGAGGGCTACGAACTCCCGCCCGGCACCGAGGACGACGTGTGGTCGCTCTCGGAGACCGAGCTGCGCGCACTCGGCTACGGCGAGTTGCCGCACAACCTCGCCGACGCGCTGCGGGCACTGGAGGAATCCGAACTGCTCGCCGAGACGCTCGGCGAGCACGTGTTCGACTTCTTCCTGCGCAACAAGCGCGAGGAGTGGATCGACTACCGCTCCGAGGTCAGCCCGTTCGAGCTGCGCCGGTACCTGCCGCTGCTCTGATCGAGCGCGAATAGAGTCGTCAGGCGTGAGCGCTCCCCGAATGCTGGTCGTGCAGTGCGCGGCGAGCGACCCGCCGGCGCGGCTCGGCGAATGGCTCGCCGCCGCCGGCGCGGAGCTGCACGTGACACCGGCGGCCGAGGTCGACGTCGACCCCACCGGCTGGGACGCACTGGTCGTGCTGGGCGGCGAGATGGGCGCGAACGACGACGCGCGTTTCGCCTGGATCCCGACCGTCAAGGCGCTGTTGCGGGCCGCGGTGGCCGCCGAGGTGCCCACGCTCGGCGTCTGTCTGGGCGCCCAGCTGCTCGCCGTCGCCAACGGCGGTCGGGTCGAACGCGATCTCGATACGGTCGAGATCGGCGCGCAGCTGGTCGCGAAGCGATCAGCCGCCGCCACCGATGCGCTCTTCGGTGCCCTGCCGATCACGCCGGACGTGATCCAGTGGCACTTCGACACCATCACCACGTTGCCGCCGGGGGCAGTGCATCTGGCCGGCTCGCCGGTCTGCGAGCACGAGGCGTTCCGACTCGGCCGACTCGCCTGGGGGATCCAGTTCCACATCGAGACCACGCCGGAGCTGATCCGCGAATGGGCCGCCGACGACGTCACGGCGCTCGACGAGCTCGGCATCGAGATCGACCTCGATCGGGTGGTGCAGCGGGCGGTGGCCGTGCACGACGACCTCACCGAGGTCTGGCGCCCGTTCGCGGCCGCGTTCGTCGACATCGCCCGTGACCCGGCCGCGGTGACGCCGGCGCCGGCGGTACGCGAATCCATGGCGGCCCCGGTGACCGATCCGGTCGCGATCCGCGCCGCGCTCGCCGCCGAGATGACCGCGGCCCGCACGCCGATGCCGATGCCGATGCCGATGCCGATGCCGGGCCAGCGCGAGCGCGACTGATCACGATGGGTGATGACACCCGCATCGCGGCCCGGCTCGCCCGGCTGTCGTTCGCCGACGCCCCGCAGGCCGCGCAGTTGCTCGCCGGGCCGCCGCTGCGCTGGTGGGACACCGCGACCAATCGGCCCACCAGCGCCGCCGCCGCGGTGGTGGTGGCCGCGCTGTCGCGCACGGCCGATCCGGACACCGCCCTGCGGGCGCTCGCCGCCGCCGCCGCGGCTGCCTCCGGTCCCGCGTTGCGCGACGCGGTGGAATCCGATCCGCAGGTCCGGGCCCGGCTGCTGCCGCTGCTCGGCGTGTCGGTCGAGCTCGGCGACTTCCTCGTCTCGAACCCGGATGCCTGGCAGGTGTTGCGCGGCGATCTCGACGTCTCGGGCGTGCCGGCCCGGCTCGCGGCCGCGGTCGGCGCGGTCGCGGACGACCCGGTCACCGGCACGTCCGGCACGCGCGCCAAGCTCAGCGGCTCGGACGCGGCGAGCGCCCTGCGCATCGCATATCGCACCGAGCTGCTCGCGATCGCGGGCCGTGACCTCGCCGGGGACCTGCCGCTGCGCGAGGTCACCGAACACCTCGCCGACCTCGCCGGCCACGCCCTGCAGACCGCGCTCACGGTAGCCGCCGACGAACTACCCGACACCGCCGCGCCGTGCCGGCTCGCGATCATCGCGATGGGCAAGACCGGCTCCCGCGAGCTGAACTACGTGTCCGACGTCGACGTCGTGTTCGTCGCCGAGCCGCCGGCCGACCACACCGGTGACCCGGGCGACTCGGCGCCCGCGCTGTCGACCGCGGCGAAGCTCGCCGGGGCGACCATGCGGCTGTGCCGCGCCGTGGCCTGGGAGGTGGACGCCAACCTACGGCCGGAGGGCAAGGCCGGCCCGCTGGTGCGCACGCTGGCCAGCCATGAGGCGTACTACAAGCGCTGGGCCAGCACGTGGGAGTTCCAGGCGCTGCTCAAGGCTCGGCCGGTGGCCGGCGACCACGAGCTGGGCGCGGCCTACGCCGAGGTCATCGCGCCGCTGGTGTGGACTGCGGCCGAGCGCCGCAATTTCGTCGCCGACGTTCGGGCGATGCGCCAACGCGTCGTCGACCACATCCCGGTCGCCATCGGTCCCCGCGACATCAAGCTGGCCCGCGGTGGGCTGCGCGACGTCGAGTTCGCGGTGCAGCTGTTGCGCTCGTGCACGGCCGCGGCGACGAGACGTTACGGATTCCGGAGACGCTGCCGGCGCTGGATGCGTTGCGCAGCGGGGGATATGTAGGCCGCGACGACGCCGTCAGCCTGATCGACGCCTACACGTTCCTGCGCGCGGTCGAGCACCGGCTGCAGCTGCGCCGGCTGCGTCGCACGCACGTACTGCCCGACGAACCCGGGCAGCTGCGGTGGCTGGCCAAGGCGATGGGCTACCGGCCCGACCGCCGCGGCGACGCCAGCGCCGTGTTCGCCGCCGAATGGGATCTGCACGCGCGCGAGGTGCGCCGCCTGCACGAGAAGCTGTTCTACCGGCCGTTGCTCGAGGCGGTGGCGCGGGTGTCCTCGGCCGATTTGCGGCTCACCACCGCGCAAGCGGCCAACCGGCTCGCCGCGCTCGGGTTCGCGCGGCCCGAGGCCGCGCTGAACGCGATCGAATCCCTGAGCACCGGGCTGTCGCGCCGCGCAGCGTTGCAACGCACCCTGCTGCCGGTACTGCTCGCCGAGTTCGCCGACGCGCCCGATCCGGACACCGGGCTGTTCGCCTACCAGCGACTGTCCGACGAGCTCGGCAGCACCCCGTGGTATCTGCGGTTCCTGCGCGACGGCGACGCCGTCGTCACCCGGTTGGCCTACGTGCTCGGCATCAGCCGTTACGTCGGCCGCATGCTCGGGCGCGCGCCGGAGGCGCTGCGGATGCTCGGCTCGGTGGACGAACTCGCGCCGCGTCCGGAGGCCGAGCTGGCGGCGGCCGTGCAGGAGTCCGCGGCCCGGCACCGCAACCCGGTCGACGCGGTCGCGGCGGTGCGCGGGGTGCGGCGCCAGGAGCTGCTGCGCACCGCGTTCGCGGATCTGCTGCAACCGCCTGATGTCGCGGAGGTGTGCCGGTCGCTGTCGGCCAACATGGCCACCACCCTCGAGGCGGTGCTGCAGATCGCGATGCGTGCGGTCGCACGCGAGCATGAGCTCGACGAGCTGCCGGTCCGGTTCGCGGTGATCGCGATGGGTCGCCTCGGCGGCGCCGAGCTGAGCTACGGCTCGGACGCCGACGTGATGTTCGTCCAGGAGGCGCTCGACGTGCCGGACGAGCGGGCGGGCAAGCTCGCCCACGAGGTGGCGGCCCGGCTGCGATCGCTGTTGTCGGCGCCGTCGTCCACGGACCCGCCGCTGGTCGTGGACGCCGACCTGCGCCCGGAGGGACGCAACGGCCCGCTGGTGCGCTCGCTGGCCTCCTACGAGCGTTACTACGCACGCTGGTCGTCGGCCTGGGAGGCGCAGGCGCTGCTGCGGGCCCGACCCATCGCCGGCGACGCCGACCTCGGCGCCCGGTTCACCGCGACGATCGACGCGGTGCGTTACCCGAGCGGCGGGGTGGCTCCCGACGACCTCATCGAGATCCGCCGGCTCAAGGGCCGCGTCGACAGCGAACGGCTGCCGCGCGGCGCGGACCCGACGACTCACACCAAACTGGGGCGAGGCGGGCTGGCCGACATCGAGTGGACCATCCAGCTGCTGCAACTCGACCACGGCCACGACGTACCGGGCTTGCGTACCACCCGCACCCTGGAGGCGCTCACCGCGGCCGCGGACGCAGGGCTGCTGTGCCGCGAACAGGCCGAGACGCTCGCCACCGCGTGGCGGCTGGCCACCCGGGTGCGCAACGCGATCGTGCTGGTCCGGGACAAACCCGCCGACGAGCTCCCGGCGCTGGGGACCGAGCTGATCGCGGTCGGCCGGGTGCTGGGCTACCCGGCCGACGCCGACCCCGGGCAACTCGTCGACGACTACCGGCGCGCCGCGAGGCGGGCCCGCAAGGTGGTGGAGCAGGTCTTCTACGGCTCGTGACGCGCGTCCGCGCCCGTGTGGTGGTAGGCGGGCAGCTGCGGGTCGGGCAGCCCGAAGTCGGGCGCGTCGATCGGGGCGACGAACGCCCCGTGGCCGGAGAGCAGGTATTGCACGCCGAAGCCGAGCGCCACGACCAGGGCGCCGGCCACCGCGTCGAGGATGAAGTGGTTGGCGGTGCCGACGATCACCGTCAGCGTCGCGAACGGGTACACCAGGCCGGCCACCCGCACCCACGTATGGCGGGCGCACACGAAGACGGTGATGCCGCACCACAGTGCCCAGGCGATGTGCAGGCTGGGCATCGCGGCGAACTGGTTGGAGTGCTTGGCGACGTCCGGATCGGCCAGCGATCCCCAGGTGTGGAACTTGACCAGCGTGTCGACGTAGCCGAACTGGGGCAGTAGGCGCGGCGGCGCGGTCGGGTAGAGGTAGAACCCGAGCAGCCCGATCAGGGTGGTGGCCACCAGTACGGTGCGCGCCCCGCGGTAGATGTGCGAGCGGCGCACGAACAACCACACCATGAGGGCCGGGGTCACGATGAAGTGCAGCGTCGCGTAGTAGTAGTTCATCGTCTGCGCGAGCCACTCGTGCGCCGCTACGTACTGGTTGATCGACAGTTCCCAGTTCAGATGCAGGATGTCCTGCAGGTGCTGGACGCTGCGGCCGTGCCGCTCGGCGATCGAGGCCTGCTCCGGAATCGCGTTGCGACCCAGGGAGTACAGCCAGTAGCCGAGGGCGATGATCGCGATCTCCTGCCACCACACCGGGCGGCGCCAGCGCAGCATCCGATGAGGCAGGATTCCCCGGAACCGGCGCTGATCTTGCTGTGCGCAGGCCTCGACCGGGGCTTGAGTCGCGACCATCACTCCATCATTCCACCCCGGGGCCACGCAGATCTGTTGCGCCACGGCGCAAGCTCAGCCTTAGCTGTGAATGATGCGGTTGGATGACCAGGTGGACGCGCTGCGCGAATTGGCCGCCGCGTACGACGTCGAGGTTGAATACTGGGACTGGCAGGGCAACCGGGCGTCGATCGGCGACGGCACCCTGCGGGCCGTGCTGGCAGCCTTCGGCGTCGACGCTTCGAGCGACGAGGCCTGCCGCGTCGCGCTGCAGGCCCGCCACCGCGCGCTCGCCGCGCGGCCGCTGCCCCCGTGCGTGGTGGTCCGCGCCGGCCAGGCGCGTGAGGTCCGTGTCAATCTGCCCGGCGCGGTGCTCGGGCGGCTGGAGCTCGAGGACGGCGGCGTACTCGACCTGTCCGGGGCGCCGCTGCACCTGTCCGCCGAGCTGCCGACGGGGTACCACCGGCTGCGGGTCGAGGCCGGCGGGCAGCGGTACGAGACCACCGTCATCGTCACCCCGGCCGGCCTGCCGTTGCCGCCGGGCTTCCCCGGCGAGCGCGGTCCCGGCTGGGGAGTGGCGGCGCAGCTGTACAGCGTGCGGTCGCACCGGTCGTGGGGGGTGGGCGACCTGGTCGATCTGGCCGACCTGGCCCGCTGGGTGGGCGGCAGCCAGGGCGCGGACTTCGTCCTGGTGAACCCGTTGCACGCGGCCGAGGTGGTCGCGCCGATGAGCCCGTCGCCGTACCTGCCCACGACCCGGCGCTTCACCAACCCGCTGTACCTCCGTGTCGAGGACGTCCCCGAGTACTCGGCGCTGCCGGCCGACGCCCGCGCGGCGATCGACAGACTCGGCGCCGACCTGCGGGTGCGCCAGCCCGCGGCCCGCCAGATCGAACGCGATCCGGTGTGGGCGGCCAAGAAGGCGGCGCTGCAGCTCGTCTACGACCGACGGCCCCGCGATCTGGACCGAGCCGCCGCATATGCCGCGTTCCTGGCCCGCGAGGGCGACGAGCTGGAGCGGTTCGTGCGCTGGTGCGCGCTGACCGAGGCGCACGGCCCGGATTGGCGCCGCTGGCCCGAGGCGCTGCACGACCCCGCCGGGCCGGCGGTGGCCACCGCGGCCGAGGCGCTGGCCCCGCGCGTCGACTTCTTCCGCTGGCTGCAATGGCAACTCGACGGCCAGCTTTCGCGGGCGCAGTCCCAAGCGCGGGCCGCCGGCATGCGGTTGGGCGTGATCCACGACGTCGCGGTCGGGGTCAGCCCGGACGGCGCGGACAGCTGGGCCTACCAGGACGTCCTTGCGGCCGGCGTGACGGTCGGCGCGCCGCCGGATGCCTACTCACAACTCGGCCAGAACTGGAACCAGCCGCCGTGGCGCCCGGACCGCCTCGCCGAGGTCGCCTACGCCCCGCTGCGCGACCTGTTCCGCAACGCGTTGCGCCACGCCGGCGGGCTGCGGGTCGACCATGTGATCGGGCTGTTTCGGCTGTGGTGGGTGCCGGCGGGGCACGCCGCCGCGGAGGGCGCGTACGTGCGCTACGACCACGAGGCGCTGCTGGGCATCCTCGCGCTCGAGGCGCAGCGGGCCGGTGCCGTCATCATCGGCGAGGACCTCGGCAACGTCGATCCGCGGGCGCGTGGCTATCTGCGTGATCTCGGGCTGCTCGGCACGTCGATCCTGTGGTTCGAGACCGAATGGGGCAGCGGCGAGCCGCTGTGGCCGGACCGATGGCGCGAGTACTGCCTGGCATCGGTGACCACGCACGACCTGCCGCCGTCGACCGGCTACCTCGCCGGCGACCACATCCGGTTGCGCGCCGATCTGGGGATGCTCACCCGCCCGGTCGAGCAGGAGTTCGCCGACGACCGGGCCGAGAAGGACCGGTGGCGCAACCACCTCATCCGGCTCGGGTTGATCGCGCCGGAGCGGGCGTGGGACGACACCGCCGCGGTGATCGCGCTGCACGCGTTCCTGGCCCGGACCCCGGCGCTGCTGCGGTGCGCCGCGCTGACCGACGCGGTGGGGGAGCGGCGCACCCAGAACCAGCCGGGCACGAAGGACGAGTACCCGAACTGGCGCATCCCGCTCGGCGGCGCCGACGGGCGGCCGATCCTGTTCGAGGACCTAATCGCCGACGGCCGCGCCGACGCCGTCTTCGCCGCCGTGCGCGGCGAGATCACCGGCTGAACCGCTGAATCGCCCGCGGCGAACCGTGTTGTCCGCGCTGGGTGCGCGCATATCCCGTCCTCGCGCGGACAAATCGGTCGAAAGACGCGTCAGGGTACGCGCTGGTCCTTCGGCGTGTTGGCCTTGAGCGCCTTGCGCAGTTGCAGGATGCGGACCGTGCCGGGCACGGCGGCGATCAGCACGCCGATCACCGCGGCGATCAGCGCGACGAGCCCGACCGGCAGGCTGCCGGAGAACCCGAGGAAGTGGATGGTGACCCGATCCAGGTTCTGCGCGATGAAGATGATCAGCAGAATCAGCACGATCGCGGCCGCCACCAGGCCGACCCACAGGGCGCTGATCCGGCCACGGCGCACCCGACCGCGGTCGTCGAACCCGGCCGGCGGCAGCTTGTGGCCCTCGTCGGCCGGCCCTTCGGGACCCGTACCGGCGAGCCTGCCCGCGGGCTCGTTCGGTTCGGGCGGATAGCCCCCGGGCTGCGGCGCAGCCCCCGTCGGCTGGCCCGGCGGCGGCCCGGAGCCGTACTGCTCCGGGCCCGGACGTGCCGAGAAGGGCTGCTGGGAAGAGGGATCCGACGGCGGTCCCGGCGGCGGGTAGCCGCCGCCGGATCGGAAGTCCTGCGGGGGATTCGTCACGACGTGCCTCCGTCGGGTCGCAGCGAAGCTGCATTGTCGATGGTGTACCCACCTCGTCCAGCGTTCGCGCAGCCTCGGCCGGCTAACCTCCCCCGTCCCCTGACCGTCGATGACCGCAGCCCACCGGCACGCCCGGTCCGCTGGGGCATCTGGTCATGTTCCAGGCGCCGGAGATGGTTTCGGCGTCGGTTCGCTCGCCGAGGCGGGCAGCTCGGAACCCGAAGGACCACGAGATCCGCGCCGAGTACGTGCGCTACCGCGAGTCCGGCTGCCACGTGCTGACCACCATGCCAGACGATCTCGCGGCGGCGACCGGTCTCGACGCGCTCACGCACGGCATCGAGCCCTACGTCTCGCGGCTGAACATCCAGCCCGTCGAGCCCCGTGGTACCTCATCGACTCGACGATCGTGTGCACGATCTCGGTGCCGCGCAGGCCGCAGGTCATGACGAGCGTCTTCTTGAACCGAGCCTGAGCGCCTCGGGACCGAGCATTTCGTGCGAGCCGGGACCCAGCAGCGCCGGTGGGAACGGCTGGAACTCCTTTACCCGGCCGTTCGGACAGGTCGGCGCAAGGCCGGCGAGCGGCGCCGGGCCGGTCGCGGCTCGCGGCCCAGCACCGCGTCGGCGAACCCGGCGGCCAGCGCGCGCAGCGCGGCGTCGAGGTAGACGATGAGGTCGGCGTCGGCGCGTTCGGCCCAACGGTCGTAGGCCGCCCGGCACGTGGCGAGCGTCGCCCGGCCGACAGCCAGCGGGTACAGCGAGTCGGGCGCGATCCGCTGTCGGCGGGCGACGAACTCGCTGACGGCCCGCTCCCACGCGTCGTAGTGCAGGGCAGCGCTGGCCATTAGCTCCGGAGTGCTCGCGATCAAGCTCATCCTGGTGCGCAATCCGTCGACGTCCTCGACGCCGTATCTGTTGACGGCCACGACCGCGCGGCGCACCGCCTCCATGACCGAGATGTCCGGTGGCATCGCGGCCAGCGTCTCGCCGATCTTGGCAACCTCCACGTCGAACTCGCGCCACAGCACGTTGGCCTTCGAGTCGAAGTAGCGGAAGAACGTGCGCCGGCTCGTGCCGGCCTCGGCGGCGATCATGTCGATGGTCGTGCCGTCGAACCCGTGCTCGGCGAACAGCCGTAACGCGATGACCTCGAGTTCCCGGGCGCTGGTACCGGGTGGGCGCCCGCGGCGGTGGGTCCCCGCCGGATGGGGGGTTGTTTCCGGCACGGTGTGACGATAGCGTCCCACCCAATTCGTCACCAGGTGACGAATTTCCGACGGAACTCATGTGAGGAGCCGAGATGGCCGACGAACCCACCACCACCGAGGCCGAGCACGCCGAGCCGGCCGAGGAGCCGTTGACCGAGGACGTGCTCGTGGAAGAGGTCTCGATCGACGGCATGTGCGGTGTCTACTGACACGCTGACACCGGGGTTCGACACGTTCGACATCGACGCCGCTTGGCAGGTGCATCCGCAGGTCTCGGTGCGGCCGGAGCGGTTCGGCGCCCTGCTGTATCACTTCGGGACCCGCCGGCTGTCGTTCCTGAAGGACCCGATGCTGCTCGCGGTGCTCGATGCCCTGGGCACCAGCCCGACGGCCCGCGCGGCCTGCGAACGCGCCGGTGTGCCGGATGCGCAGTTGCCGCGTTACCGCGCCGCGCTGACCACGCTCGCCACCTCCCAGATGATCGAACCCGGAGCAGGGGAACAATGACCGCCACCGCACCCTTGCCGCTCGTCGAGCAGTTCCAGTACGGCCTGGACGCGCCGATCTGCCTGACCTGGGAGCTCACCTACGCGTGCAACCTGTCCTGCGTGCACTGCCTGTCCTCGTCCGGCCGGCGCGATCCGCGAGAGCTCAGTACCGCCGAGTGCAAGGCGCTGATCGACGAGTTCGAGCGCATGCAGATCTTCTACGTCAACATCGGCGGCGGCGAGCCGACCGTGCGCAGCGACTTCTGGGAGCTCGTCGACTACGCCACCGCGCACCACGTCGGGGTGAAGTTCTCCACCAACGGCGTCAAGATCGACGCGGCGGTGGCGGCGCGGCTGGCGGCCAGCGACTACGTCGACGTGCAGATCTCCCTCGACGGCGCTACACCGCAGGTCAACGACGCAGTGCGCGGTGCGGGGTCCTACGCCACGGCGCTGCGGGCCATGAGCAACCTCTACGACGCGGGCTTTCGTGGGTTCAAGATCTCGGTCGTGATGACCCGGCACAACGTCAGCCAGCTCGATGAGTTCAAGGCGCTCGCCGATCGCTTCGACGCCCAGTTGCGGATCACCCGGCTGCGCCCGTCGGGCCGCGGCGCCGACACCTGGGACGAACTCCACGTCAGCGCCGCGCAGCAACGCGAGCTCTACGACTGGCTCGTCGCGCACGGCGACAACGTGTTGACCGGCGACTCGTTCTTCCACCTCGCCGGCTACGGAGACGCACTGCCCGGGCTGAACCTGTGCGGCGCCGGCCGGGTGGTGTGCCTCGTCGACCCCGTCGGCGACGTGTACGCCTGCCCGTTCGCCATCCACGAGAACTTCCTGGCCGGCAATGTCCGCAGTCCCGACGGCTTCGCCGGCGTGTGGCGCGAATCGGACCTGTTCACCGAATTGCGGAAACCGCAAAGCGGGGGCGCGTGCCACTCGTGCTCGGCCTACGACGCGTGCCGTGGCGGTTGCATGGCCGCCAAGTTCTTCACCGGGCTGCCGCTCGACGGTCCGGACCCGGAGTGCGTCAAGGGCCACGGCGAGCAGGCACTGCATGCGGCCGACCGCACGCAGGCGCCGCGGCCGGCCCTGGACCACTCGCATCGCGCCGGACCGGTGCCGCTGACGCTGACTGCGCGACCGTCGGTGCGCCGCCCCAGCCGCGCCTGCGACGAGAACCCGGTCAGCGATCTGGTGCGCGTTCCGAGCTGATGGCACAACTGGCCGACCTCGCGTGGCCCGCGGTCCGCGAGCGGGCGAGCGACGGTGCCGTGCTTGCCGTGCCGCTCGGCTCGACCGAGCAACACGGCCCGCACCTACCGATCTCGACCGACACCGACGTCGCGCGGGCGCTGTGCGAGCGCCTGGCCGGCGCGCTGCCATCGGTCGTCGTCGCGCCGGCGCTGCCCTACGGCTCGAGCGGCGAGCACGCCGGGTTCGCCGGCACCCTGTCGATCGGCCAGCAGGCCCTGGAAACGGTCGTCGTCGAGCTGGTCCGCTCGGCCACGGACACCTTCGAGCGCGTCGTGCTGGTGTCGGCGCACGGCGGCAACGCGGAGCCGGTCGAGCGAGCGGTGCGCCTGCTGCGCGTCGGAATCGCGCGACGTCCTGGCTTTCCACCCGCTCTGGGACGGTGACCCGCACGCCGGGCGCACCGAGACGTCGCTGCAGCTGGCGCTGCGTCCCGATCTCGTCGACCTGGGCGCTGCGGTCGCCGGGGACACCCGGCCACTGTCCGACTTGCTGCCGCACCTGCGGGCCGGCGGCGTGCGCGCCGTGTCGCCGACGGGGGTGCTGGGCGATCCTGCGGGCGCGAGCGGGGACGAGGGCGACGAGGTGCTGGCGCGGCTCGCGGCCGATCTCGTCGACCGGGTGACCCGATGGCTGGTCGGCCGGCGATGACCGAATCCGATCCGCCGGTCGCGATCGTCACCGGCGCCGCGCGCGGGATCGGCGCCGCCACGGTCGCCGCGCTCGCCCGGCTGGGCTGGGCCGTGGTCGCGGTCGACGTCGCACGCAACGACCCAGCGCTGCCCTACCAGCTCGGCACCGCCGCTGACCTGGAGGCGGTGGTGGCTGCGTGCGGTGTCGGCGGCCGGGTGATCAGCCGCATCGCCGACGTCCGCGACCTCGACGCCCTGGCGGCCGCGGTCGCGCTGGCCGAGCAGCGCTTCGGGGGGCTGGACGCCGCGGTCGGCGCCGCCGCCGTTATCGGCGGCGGCCTCCCGCAGTGGGAGTTCGCGCCGGCCACCGAGCGGGCGATCCTCGACATCGACCTCGGCGGGGTGGCGAATCTTGCTCGGGCGAGCATCCCGGCGCTGCTGCGTCGCCCGCCGCCGCGCAACGGCCGGTTCCTCGCCGTCGCGTCCGCCGCGGCCACCCGCGGGCTGCCGATGCTCGCGGCGTACTGCGCGGCCAAGGCCGGCGTGGCCGGTCTGGTCCGCGCAGTCGCCGTGGAGCTCGGCGGCACCGGCGTCACCGCGAACGCCGTCAGCCCCGGCTCGACGGAGACGCTGATGCTGGCCGAGAGCGCGCGCATCTACGGGCTGACGTCGACCACCGAGTTCATCGCCCACCAACCGCTCGGCCGGCTAGTGGAGCCCGCCGAGGTGGCCGCCGTGCTCGCGTTTCTGGCCGGCCGCAGAACAGTGCGATGACCGGAGCGATCGTGCCGGTCGACGGCGGGTTGTCGCTGTGAGCCCCGCTCGGAGCCGACCTTGATGCGCCGGACGGCGCATGCCTCGTCATGCGTGCCAAGATCACCGGACGGAGGGGGTGCGGAGGTGCCGCTGCCCGCCGGTTTCGCGATCGAGCTCGACCCGCACGCCCGCGAGATCGCCGCCGGTCTGTGGTGGGGCGGCCAGCCGGGCCGGGTGCTGCGGCTCACCGCGGACGGCCGGGCCGCGTGGGAGCAGGTGCGATGCGGGCCGGTGCGCACCCGCGCCGAGGGGCTGCTGGCGCGCCGGCTCACCGACGCCGGCATCGCCCACCCGCTGGCGCCGCATCTCGGCGACCCGCCCGATCTCACGGTGATCGTGCCGGTGCGCGACCGCGCTGCCGCGCTGGACCGTTGCCTGGCCGGGCTCGCGTCGGCGTTCCCGGTGCTCGTCGTCGACGACGCCTCCGCCGACGAGTTGGGGATCCTCGCGGTCGCGGCGAAGCACCACGCCCGGGTGGTGCGCCTGAGCGAGAACCGCGGGCCGGGCGGCGCCCGCAACGCCGGCGTGCAGCACGTCATGAGCGAGCTGGTGGCCTTCGTCGACAGCGACACCGCCCCTGACGCTTCGGCCCTCGTCGGACTTGCCGCGCACCTGGCCGACCCGCTGGTGGTCGCGGCCGCACCACGGGTCGTGCCGGTCGGCCCGCGCGGCTACCGGGCGCAGCGCAGCCCGCTCGACCTCGGCACGACGCCCGGCCGAGTCACGCGATACGGCCGGGTGTCGTACGTGCCGAGTGCGGTGTTGGTGCTACGGCGCAAGGTACTGCTCGAGGCCGGCGGGTTCGACCCCGGGCTGCGCGTGGGCGAGGACGTCGACCTCGTCTGGCGTCTCGTCGAGCGCGGCCACCGCGTGCGCTACGACCCGAACGTGCGCGTACCACACGAGGAGCCGGCGGGGTGGCCGGCTACGTTGGCGCGCCGGTACCGCTACGGCACGTCCGCGGCACCGCTCGGGCAGCGCCATCCCGACTCGCTGGCGCCGCTGTTGGTCTCGCCATGGCTGGGCGCAACGGTGGGGGCGATGATCGCGCGCCGGCCGGTGCTGGCCGCCGGCGCGTTCGCCGGCGCGTGGTGCAGCCAGGCGAACGCGCTGCGCAGGTCGGACGTGCCGCGCGCCGGGCTGACTCGCGCACTCGCCGACGGCGTCCGGCAGACCTGGCTCGGCGTCGGCCGCTGCGCCACCCAGTTCGCGGCACCGCTGCTCGTCGCGGTGGCCGTGCACGGCCGCGGCGGCAACCGGCTCGTCGCACTGTCGCTGCTGCTCGGTCCGGCGCTCACCGACTGGTATACCGGGGGCGGTGGTGATCCGGTCCGCTACACGATCGGGCACCTTGCCGACGACATGGCTTACGGCGCCGGCGTGCTCGCCGGATGCGCCCGCCTGCGTACGTTCACACCCCTTCGACCCAGACTCACCAACAGGAGACGACGATGGCCAATCGTGGTTCGAATCGGTAGCCGAGGCCCAGCGGCGAGCGAAGAAGCGGCTGCCGAAGTCGGTGTACAGCGCGCTCGTCGCGGGATCCGAACGCGGCGTCACGCGTCGAGGACAACACCGCCGCTTTCGCCGAGCTCGGCTTCGCGCCGCACACCGCGGGCAGCAGGCCGGACGTGACCTGTCGACCACGTGTCCTGGGTCAGGACGTCGCGCTGCCGGTGCTGATCTCGCCCACCGGCGTGCAGGCGGTGCACCCGGACGGCGAGGTGGCCGTGGCGCGGGCCGCGGCCAACCGTGGCGTCGCGATGGGGCTGAGCTCGTTCGCCAGCAAGCCGGTCGAGGAGGTCGCCGCCGCCAACCCGCAGACGTTCTTCCAGCTCTACTGGTGCGGTACCCGCGAGCAGATCGCGCCAGCGGGTCGAACGCGCCCGGGCGGCCGGCGCGGTCGGGTTCATCGCGACCCTGGACTGGTCCTTCTCGATGGGCGCGACTGGGGCAGCCCGTACATCCCGGAGCGGATCACTGCTGCGCGAGGCGGTGCGGTTCGCGCCCGAGGCGCTGACCAGCGCCCGCGCTGGCTCACGCGCGTACGCCAAGACCAAGCGCATCCCGGATCTGACCGTGCCGAACATGCAGGACCCGGGGCAGCCGGCGCCGACCTTCTTCGGCGTGTACGGGCAGTGGATGCAGACCCCGCCGCCGTCCTGGGACGACGTGGAGTGGCTGCGGTCGCTGTGGGACGCGCCGTTCCTGGTCAAGGGCGTCACCCGCGTCGACGACGCGAAACGCGCCGTCGATGCCGGCGCCTCGGCGATCTCGGTGTCCAACCACGGCGGCAACAACCTCGACGGCACCCCGGCCACCATCCGGGTGCTGCCCGCGATCGCCGACGCGGTCGGCGATCAGGTCGAGGTGCTGCTCGACGGCGGCATCCGGCGCGGCAGCGACGTGGTGAAGGCGCTGGCCCTCGGCGCCCGCGCCGTGCTCATCGGCCGCGCCTACCTGTGGGGGCTCGCCGCCAACGGGCAGGCCGGGGTAGAGAACGTGCTGGACATCATGCGCGTCGGGGATCGACTCCGCGCTGCTCGGGCTCGGCCAGCGCCTCGGTACGCGACCTGCACCGCGACGACGTGCTCATCCCGGAGGGCTTCACCCGGACCCTGGGGGTGCCGGCCTGACGGCCTGGATCGCGCCGTCGACGATGTGGACCGGTACGGGGTCGAGGATGTCGAAGGACAGAATGCCCTTGGTTCCTGATTCCGGAATCCGACGAGCGCCCAGGTGCCGTCGCGCCGCTGTACGAGCGGGGCGGCGAACAGGTCCGGCTCGGCCCGGAACGGCTGGGCGCGGTCGATGTCCCACGGCCCGGTCTCGGCCGGACCGGTGAGCGACCACGTGCAGAAGTCACCCGATGCGCGGCGACGCTCGGTGGTCATCTCCTGCGGGTGGCAGGTGAACACGAGCCGCGGGCGCCCGTCGATGACTCGCACCTGGGCGACCTCCAGCTGCCCGAAGCCGGCGCCCGGCTCGCACACCGGCGGCCGGACCTCCCAGTCGATCAAGTCGGCACTGCGGGCCTCGGCCAGCACCCCGTCGTCGTTGGGCGCCGCGCCCACTGCGCGTGCGCACACCAACATCCGCCAGCCGTCGCCGGCCGGGTCGCGGAACACGAACGGGTCGCGCCAGGTCTCGCTCGCGGTCGCGTCCTCGTCGAGCGTCTTGTACCAGCGGGGATCGGCCACCACGACCGGGTGATCCTTGACTCTGCGCCAGGCGTGCAGGTCGTCGGACTCGACGACGCCGATGCGCTGGTCCTTCAGGACATGGCCGCGGTTGCAGATGGCGGTGTAGAACATCCGCCAGATGCCGTCGTCACCGCGGATCACCGAACCGGTCCACAGCGCAAGGTCGTCCCAGCCGTCCGGGTCCGGGCGAAGCGTCTCGCCGAGATAGGTCCACTCGTGGAGATCGGTCGACGTGGCGTGCCCGATGGTGGCACGGGTATGCCGCAGGCCGGGGTCGAGCAGCGCACGCTGTGCCCGCAGGAAGAACAGGTGATACAGCTCGCCGTCGTCGACGAGCCAGCTGTCCCAGATCCAGTCCTCCGGCAGCAGCAGTGCCACCAGCGTCCTCCCGTGTCGACGGCCGGACGCCGAGGGTAGCCGCTCGTTGCGATTCCGCTTTCCGCAATCGCCACCAGACCAGCCAGCCGACCGCCGCGACGAGGACGAAGCTGATGACGCGGTAGAGCACCACCGCGGCGGTCGCACTGCTCAACGGGGTGCCCGAATGTGTCAGCCCGAGCAGCAGGGCACCCTCGACGACGCCGAGGCCGCCGGGCAGTCCGGGCAGGCTGGCCCCGGCGATACCCGCGAGGTACGCGACCACCGCCGCAGCGACGGTTACCGTGCCGCCGGGCACCGCCCGGCAGACGAAGACCAGACAGGCGATGTCCGCGGCCCAGTTCACCGCGGCGAACCAGATGCCGCGCGCCCACAGGCTGGCCCGCGGCCGGATGGCCGCGAGGTCGGCGACCAGCTCACGCGCCGTTTCGACGCCGGTTTCCGGCGCCCGGCGCAAACCCGGTTGGCACTACGGACCGCCACGATGGCCGGGCGTTCGAGCGAGGTGGGGTGCCGGCGCAGCACCTAGACGAGCGCGACCGTGAGCGCCACGAAAATTCCGGGCCCGACCAGTGCGCCGAAGCCCCAGCCCTCACTCCCGCCTAGTGCGGGCGCGACCACGGAGATCCCGGCCAGCGCGAGCAGGCTCAGTCCGCCGGTGACCGCCAAGTTGAAGACGATGAGACCGACAGGCGCGCCCCAGCGGCGCATCCACCGGAACAGGTAGCCCGCCGAGAGCACCGACCCGCCGGGCATCGTCACCGACATCGCATTGCCGGCAAGTGTCACGGCAACGGTGCGCGGCAACGGCACCCGCACACCACCGGCGAACAACATGCTGCGTTGCAGTCTGGCCAGCGCGAGCATCGACACGACCTGGGCGAACAGCGCGACGGCGAGCCAGCCCCACTGCAACCGGTCGAATTCGCGCCCGGATGCCGCGACGTGCGGGATGAGCCATGCCGCCTCGACCGCGAGGACGCCGGCCAGGACGAGCAGGCCCGCGAGCCGCATCATCCGCCGGTTCATGACCATCACCAAAAAAAATCAGCACGTGTTGAGTTCCGTACCCGACTCTACGAGGTGCAGCACTCAGGAGGGAAACAAATATTCCTGGATCGCGGCGCCGATCGGTTTGACCACCTGCTCGACGGGCACGTCACACATCGGCGGGATGCGGTACACGTAGCGCGCCAGGGCCACGCCGATCAATTGCGACCCAACGAATTCGGCGCGCAGAGTGGCGTCCTTGCGCAGGGACATCGAGGCTACCCGGGCGACGATCTGGGTGGCGACGAACCGTTGCAGCAGCGCACGTGCGGTCTCGTTGCTCGCCGCCGAGACGAGCATCGCCTGCAGGGGCGCGCGTCGCTCGGGATCCTCCCAAACGGCGAAGTACGACGCCGCGAGGCGCTGCCCGAAGCCGTCGGTGCCGCCGGCCAGCACCGGGTCGATGCCCTCCTCGGGGCGCATCGCGTCGGCGAGTATGGCCTCGAACAGGCCGTCCTTGCAGCCGAAGTACTGGATCACCAGCGATGGATCCACTCCGGCGTCGCGGGCGATGCCACGCACGCTGCTCGCGTCGTATCCGGCGCCGAATTGGGCGCGTGCGGCCCGCAGGATGTCACCGCGGGTATCCGCGTCGCCGCCGCGGCGGCCGCCGCGGGTGCGCGCGGGCGAGTCGGTACGCGCCATCGGGTCAGTGTAGGCACAGAACTCAACGGGTGTGGAGTCAGTCCGAGGTGGTGATGTCCGAGTACTAGAACGCGGGTAGCTGGCCCGTAGCCGAACGGGTAGCTCGGGTTCCCGGCGCCGACGAATTTCTCAATCCGGAACGTTGCCGAGCGGTCTCACCTTCACCGACAACGGCGACGGCACCGGGAAGCCGGCCGGCAGTCCGGCCCCGGAACCAGGTCGAGTTCGTAGATCCGAACCACGCCTACAAGACCCAGTGGTATAACGGCGCCGCAGCCGGTGTGGCCGACCAGTCCGGCGCGTCGACCGTGACCCTGACAGCGCACGGCGACCACGGCAGTCGACGCCTCGCTGGCGGTGGTCTGCTGGGTCGTTCCCGGTGGGCCCACCCCCGAGCCCACCGGGGGAGCGGCATCATGTCCGGCATGGGCGAAGTGATCGGCGACCTGCTGCCGATGGCCATCGGCGTCGCGATCAGCCCGATCCCGATCATCGCGGTCATCCTGATGCTGTTGTCCAAGCAGGCGGCCAGGACCGGCTCGGGATTCCTCATCGGGTGGCTGGCCGGCATCGTGGTCGTTACGGTGGTCGTGCTGCTGCTCGTGGGGCAGGCCGGAAACAGCTCCGCAGGCAAGCCGTCGACCGTCTCCTCGGTGATCAAGTTGGTGCTCGGCGCGCTGCTGCTGGTGATGGCGCTCAAGCAGTGGCGCAGCCGGCCGAAGCCCGGCGAGACCGCCACGATGCCCAAGTGGATGGCGGCGATCGACTCGTTCACGTTCGTCAAGGCCCTCGGGCTGGCGTTTCTGCTGTCGGCGATCAACCCGAAGAACCTGATCCTGTGCGTGGCCGCGGGCACCACGATCGGCGCGGCGCAGCTGTCCGGCGCCGAGGACGCGGTCGCGGTCGTGGTGTTCACCGTGATCGCGGCCAGCTTCGGTGGCGGTGCCCGTCATCGGCTATCTGTGCGCGCGGCAGCGGATGGCCGGGCCGCTGGCTCGACTGCGCGACTGGCTCACCCAGAACAATGCGGCGGTGATGTCCGTCGTGCTGCTGGTGCTTGGCATGGCGATCGTCGGCAAGGGCATCGCCGGACTTTCGGCGTGACGGGAGCTCACCTACGGCGCTGACCGCGACGGTGCCAGCACGACGACCGGGGTCGTGCCGTTCGTGTCGCAGGCGGCGCAGCAGATCGCACAGCTACTCGAAGCAGTTGGCGCGCCCTTCGAGACACCGAAAGTTTCGGCAGCCGGCCAGGCCCAGGCTGCGCGCCGAACAGCCAGCCGTGAACATTTCCCCCGAAACCTCCTGTCTGTTCAGCTCGCACATGCGAGCGTAGGGCCATGAGCTACTCGCCCAAGGACGCCACACCCGCGACCGCGCAGGCCAACCGCGACGCGGTCGCCTCTACGACATGGACGACCGGCAGGACTTCGCCGACGCCGAGCGCGGGCTTCATCGCGCGCGTTCCCCGGTCCGGTCGTTCGGCGACGGACGGCCACGTCATCTTCGACCCCGGCATGGTTCGACTACATCACCGACGACGCGCCGGCGCCGGACACGGTGAACCCGAGCCTGTGGCGGCAGTCGCAGGTGCATGCGCCGCGGCGGGCCTGTTCAAGGTCGTCGACGGGCTGTACCAGGTGCGCAACAACGACATCGGCGACCTGACGATCGTCGAGGGCGACGACGGGCTGGTGATCATCGACTGCATGAGCGGCGTCGAGTCGCGCACGGCAGGGCATGGCGCTGTTCCGCGAGCACGTCAGCGACAAGCCGGTCGTCGCGGTGATCTACACGCACACCCACATCGACCACTACGGCGGCGTCAAGGGCGTCGTCGACGCCGACCGACGTGGCGTCCGGGCAAGGTGCCGATCATCGCGCCCGGCACGATCGCCTCGTTCGACAAGTTCGCCATCGGCGAGAACGTCGTCGCCGGCAACGCCATGTCCCGGCGGGCCGCGCTACGCGTTCGGCAGCCTGCTCGACCTCGGCCCGCAAGGGCTGCGTCACCTGCGGCATCGGGATCGGCACCGACCGCGGGCCGACGGTCTCCTACATCTCGCCGACCGACGCGATCACCGAGACCGGCGCCAAGCGCGAGCTCGCCGGCCTGGAGTTCGAGTTCCTCTACGCCCCGGACACCGAGGCGCCGGAGGAGATGCACATCTGGATCCCGCAGCTCAAGGCGCTGACCTGCGCGGAGAACGCCAACCACTCGCTGCACAACATCCAGACCCTGCGCGGCGCCCGGACCCGCGACGCCCGCAACTTCGCCCGCTACCTCGACGAGACCCTGGAACGGTGGGGCGACGAGGCGCAGGTGCACTACGGCCCGCACACCTGGCCGGTGTGGGGCAACGAGAACGTCGTCGTCGTTCCTCGAGTCGCAGCGCGACACCTACAAGTACATCCACGACCAGGCGCTGCGGCTGGCGAACAAGGGCTACACCCCGCTGGAGGCCGCCGAGGTGATCGAGCTGCCGGAGGAGCTGGGCCGCAAGTGGTTCAACCGCGGCTACCACGGCACGCTGCACCACGACGTCCGCGCGGTCTACACCAAGGAACTGGGCATGTGGGACGGCGACCCGGTCGTCGCTGCACCCGCACCCGCCGGTCGAGTCGGCCAAGCGGTTCGTCGACCTCGATCGGCGCCGACAAGATCCTGGCCGAGGGCCGGCGCGCGTTCGACGCCGCCGACTACCGCTGGGCCGTCGAGATCCTGCACAAGCTGGTCTTCGCCGACCCGGACAACCAGGCGGCCCGCGAACCTGCAGGCCGACGCCTACGAGCAGATGGGCTACCAGATCGAGGGTCCGCAGTGGCGCGGCATCTTCCTGACCGCCGCCCGAGAACTGCGCGAAGGCGTCCTGCCGGCCGCGTTCGCCACCGCCAGCCCGGACACCATCCTGGCGATGCCGATCGACATCCTGTTCGACTTCGTCGCCGTCCACGTCATCGGCGACAAGGCCGCCGACGTCGACCTGCGCATCGACTTCGCCTTCACCGACCTCGACGAGACCTGGACGATGTGGGTGCGGCGCGGCGTGCTCAACGCCCGACGCGGCGCGTCGCCAGACACCCAGCTCACCGTCACCGGGCCGAAGGCGGCGCTGGTCGGCGCTCTGCTGCAGCCCGGCGCCGGCGGGCAGCTCGCCGCAGGCCGGCCAGATCACCCTCGACGGCGACGCTTCGGTTCTCGAAGCGTTCGGCGGCCTGGTCGACTGGTTCGACCCGGCGTTCGCGATCGTCAGTCCGTGACGGCGGCGGCCGCGAATTCCGCCATCGACGCGAACTCCCAATCCGGCGTCACGGCCGCCGCCTCCGGCGTCGCGCCGTGGCCCGGCCGGTTATGCCGCCGGTTGATCCAGACCGTCGGTAGGCCGAAGCGTTTGGCCGTGACGTGGTCGTGGAACAAGCTCTGCGCGACGTGCAGCAGCTTGCCCTCGCCCGCGCCCAGCCGGGCGGCCTCGGCGAGCAGTGCGTCGAAGTTGCGGCTCGACGGCTTGTACGACCCGACGTCCTGCGCCGTGATCACTGCGGTGAACTCCACGCCGAGGCGCCGGTTCGACCCGGCAAACGACTCGCGGTCGACGTTCGACAAGATGATCAGCTTGAACCGTCCGGCCAGCGCGGCCAGCGCCGCGGGGGAGTCGTCGAACGCGGGCCACTCCGGCACCGATCGGCCGAGGGTCGCCGCGTCGGCGTCGCTGACCGGCGCGCCGAGCTCGTCACCGAGCGCTCGGAAGGCGCGGGCCAGGATCAGTGGGTACAGCTCGGCCGGATGATCACGTTCGGCGTCGGCCTCGTGCGTGGCGTAGGCGCTCAGCAGCGCCTCGGTGTCGAGATCGAGGCCGTGCCGCCCTGCCCAATCGCGCAGCACGGTGGCAATGCCGGTCTCCCAGTCGATCAGCGTGCCGTAACAGTCGAAGCTGAGCGCGTCGAAATCGCTGAACCGCATCACTCGTCGGCGAACGCGGCGCGCAGCGCGCAGTCCTGCTCCTCGGACAGATCGCTCGAGATCGGCTCCGGGTGCTCGCCCGCGAATGCCTCGTGGATCTTGTCCGGCACGGCGCTGCCGGTCATGACGAACAGCGCCGAGGTGCCGGGCGTGATCTCGTTGCGCACCTTGTCGATGAGATCAGCCCGAACGGCAGAGCCCAGAATGCGCCGCCGAGCGCACCACGAGCGGCGGTGGACTGCAGCTGCCGGGTCTTCGGCTTCTTCGCGCCCGGCTCCCAGGCGACCGTCGCGCCGTCGTAGACCTCGATCAGGTGCTGCTTGTGCAGATCCTGCAGGGTCTGCAGCGCCCGCTCGCCGCCGGCCGGGTCCTCGAATTTCCGGACAGTCACCGTGCTCACCCGGTTCCTTCCGCCGTCGTCGCCGGTCGGCACCGGCTGCAAATCAGCCTAATCACCACATCGAGGCCGGTTTGCGTAGGACATCCCGAGGCACTCGTGCACCTCGGCGAGGGTGTTGTCGGCGAGCGTGCGGGCCCGCGCGTTGCCGGCCGCGAGGACGGCGTCGATGTATTCGGTGTCCTCGACGATGTCGACGCGCCGTCGGCGCAGCGGCCGCAGCAGTTCGTTCACCGCCTCGGTCAGCAGCTGTTTGAGCCGTCCCGCTCCGGCGCTGCCGATCCGCTCCGCGAGGTCGTGCGGATCGTCGCCGGTGCTCGCGGCAAGCAGGTCGAGCAGGTTGGCGACAGCCGGGCGGCCGACGGGGTCGTAGGTGATCCTGCGTTCGCTGTCGGTGGGCGCGCGACGGATCAGCGCGGCGGTGGCGTCCGCGCTCGCCTGCAGCGCCAGGCCGTTGCCACGGCTCTTGCTCATCTTCGTGCCGTCCAGCCCGGCCAGCATCGGGCTCGCGCTCAGCAGTGCGTCCGGTGCCGCGAACAGCGGCGCCGCGGTGGCGTACCGCTCGTTGAATCGGCGGGCGATCAGGCGGGTGGTCTCCAGGTGCGGAAGCTGGTCCAGGCCCACCGGAACGAGATTTGCCCGGCAGAACAGGATGTCGGCGGCCTGGTGGACGGGATAGGTGAGCATCAGGCCGCTCGGCGCGCGGCCGGTGGCCTCGGTCTCGGCTTTGACGGTGGGGTTGCGGTGCAGTTCGGCGTCGCTGACGAGGCTGAGGAAGGGCAGCACGAGCTCGTTCAGCGCTGGGACGGCGCTGTGAGTGAAGATCGTCGAGCGGTTCGCGTCGATGCCGGCGGCGAGGTAGTCGGCGACGATTCCGCGGACTGTGGCCGCGAGTCGGCCGCCGGCGGGCCGGTCGGTCATCACCTGGTAGTCCGCGATCAGCACGATGACATCGACGCCCAGGTCCTGGAGCCGGACGCGGTTCGCCAGTGTGCCGAGGTAGTGGCCGAGGTGCAGCGGGCCGGTCGGCCGGTCGCCGGTCAGGACCCGGAACGCGCCGGGCTCGCGGCGGATCCGGCGCTCGAGATCGGCGCTGGCGGCGACTGCGGCGCGCTGTGACGGGGTGCGGTCAGGCATCGGTGGTCTCCTCGGTCGGAGGCCGACCTGTCGAGGCTGCCGCGTCTTCGTTGCTGATCGCGCCGGGCCGCCGCGAGAGGGCAGCCCAGGGTGTGAATCGGTCAGGGTCGCCGCTCGGGCGAGCACCACCAGCACAGTCGGACGCGGGACATGGGCGGATCGTCCCCCGGCAGCACGCGGCGTCGCAACCGAGTTCGACGGGCGTAGCTGAGGAGACGCTCAGACCGTCCTTGACGTTGACGTAGCGTCAAGGTGTTACCTGTCAGCGTGGACGACCGTGGAATGACGCCCGGGCGCCTGTCGGTCGGTGAGGTTGCCCGGCTGGCCGGTGTGAGCCCGCGCACCGTTCGTCACTACCACGCCATCGGGCTGCTGCCCGAGCCGAGCCGTGACCCGATGGGCTACCGGCGTTACGGCAGCCACGATGCCATCACGCTGGTGCGCGCCGTGCGGTTGCGCGCGGTCGGGATGCCGCTGCCTCAGGTGGCCGCGCAGTTGGCCGACTCGTCGGACGACGGCGGGTCGGGTTCGCTGCGGGCCCTGGCCGACGAGATCGACCAGGAGATAGAGCGATTGGCGGGCACCCGGGACCGGTTGCGCGAGCTCGCGGCCTCAGAAGCCTTCGACCAGCCCGTCAAGGCGCTGACGCGCGCGCTGCGTGATTCCGGCCTGATCGGGCCGAATGACGAGCTGCGGACCGGCCAGGAATGGGCGGCGGCGCTGCTGGACGCGGTCCACCCGCAGGGCATGTCGGGGGTCCTGAGCCAAACCAGCGGTCTGCTCAACGATCCGGCGGCTGCCGCCGAGTTCATCACCTTGCTCGAACGGTTTCGCCGGCTGCGGCCGCGCGCCGCCGATGCCGAGGTGGACGTGCTGGCGCAGCAACTCGCGGCGATCCTGACCCGGTTCGTCGACGGCGCGGCCTTGGCCGACGCCGAGCTGCTCGACAAGGTATTTGCCGACCGGTTGAACCCCGCACAGCGACGATTCATGCGTCAATTGCGCACCCAGATGGGACCGGCACAATGACTAGTCAGCTCACCGATGCCGAGGCCGACCTCGCGTGGTCCGAGGTGGACGAACAGCGCTACCGAACTGCCGGGGGAGCGGTGAAGAACCGGCGGCTGCCGTCCGAGGCCCCGGTGCCCGGCCTGCAGCGCGCCGGCGCGCGCCTGCCGCTGGACGAGTACACCCGGCGGTTGTGGGACCGGCGCTGGTTCGTCGTCGCGTACTCGACCGCGTCGAACAGCGTCGGGTACGAACGCAGCTTCCTCGGCCAGGCCTGGCAACTGCTGACGCCGTTGCTGAACATCGTCGTCTACTACCTGATCTTCGGGCTGCTGCTGCACACCAATCGCGGCGTGCCCAACTTCATCGCGTTCCTGTCCGTCGGCGTCTTCATCTTCGCCTTCTGCCAGACCGCGCTCGTCGCCGGTTCGCGGGCGATCACCGGCAACCTCGGACTGGTCCGCGCGCTGCAGTTCCCGCGGGCGGTCCTCCCGGTCTCGACCACGCTCGTCTCGCTGCAGCAGTTGCTCTACTCGATGATCGTGATGATCCCGATCCTGCTGCTCAGCGGTGTGATGCCGTCGCTTCGCTGGCTGGAACTGGTGCCGGCGATCGCGCTGCAGTCGCTGTTCTGTCTCGGCCTGGCCTTCGCGGTCGCGCGGATCGGTGCCCGGATCCCGGATGCGACGCAGTTGCTGCCGTTCGTGGCTCGCGTGTGGATGTACATGTCCGGCGTGATGTACAGCATCAAGGTCTTCACCGCCGGGCACCCGGGCTGGGTGGCCACAGTGCTGACGGTCAACCCGGGCAACGTCTACCTTTCAGTGGCCCGGCACGCCGCTCGTCGGGTACCCGATCACGAACCAGACCTGGCTGCTCGCCGCAGCCTGGGCGATCGGCGCCCTCGCGCTGAGCTACCCGTACTTCTGGCGGGGCGAAGAGGAGTACGGCAATGTCTGAGCTGTTGATCAACGAACCGGCCGCCGCGGAGCTACCCCAGGCCGAAACCCGGGAAGCGACGGTGGTCGTCGACGACGTCCACCTGACCTACCGGGTCATCGGCAAGGGACGCAAGGGCGGCGCGGCGGCGGCGTTCCGGCGGACCCTGTTGCGCGAGCAGGCACCCGGCCAGCGCTCCGTGCACGCCGTGCGCGGGGTCAGCTTCACCGCCTACCGGGGCGAGGCCATCGGACTGATCGGACCCAACGGTTCCGGTAAGTCCACGCTGCTGCGCGCGGTGGCCGGGCTGATGGCGCCTTCGCAGGGCGTCGTGTGGACCCGCGGCCAGGCTTCGCTGCTCGGCGTGGCCGCGGCGATGATGGGCGCGATGTCCGGCGACCAGAACATCCTGCTCGGCTGTCTGGCCATCGGCATGACCCCGAACGAGATCATCGAGGAGTACGAGTCGATCTGCGAGTTCGCCGGTATCGGCGATTTCGTGCACCTGCCGATGAACACCTACTCCTCGGGCATGGGGGCCCGGCTGCGCTTCGCCATCGCCGCGGCCCGCGTCCCTGACATCCTGCTGATCGACGAGGCGCTGGCCACCGGCGACGCCGAGTTCCGGCGCCGCAGCGAGCGACGCATCCGCGAATTGCGCGACGAGGCCGGCACCGTGTTCCTCGTCAGCCACGGTCTCGGGATCATCCGAGACAGCTGCACCCGGGCGATCTGGCTCGAGGACGGCAAGATCATCATGGACGGCGACGCGGATGCGGTCGTCGATGCCTACCAGAGCCGACACGACCCCGAGAGTCGCCAGGCCACCACCCCGAATCAAGAGTCCGGAGTTGTCACCCGTGTCCAAGCCGAACCGAGCTCCGTCTAAACCGGCGATTCCGGGAGGCTTCGCAAAGCTGGCGGCCGGAGGCGCATTCCTTGGCCGGGCCACCGGGAGTTCCTTCGTCCATCGGGTCGTCGACGGCGGCCGGCTCAAGCGCTGGACCGTCCGGCTGGTGATCGCGTTGGTCGCGCTGTACGTCCTGTGGAAGCTGTTGCTGATCGGCGTAGGCATCAGCACGACCGGCATGTGGTTCGACTCCGTGCACGCGGGCTCGGTGTACACGACGATGCTCGAGGTCCGGGTTCTGCTGTTCTGTGTGTTCGCGGTCATCGCCGGGCTGCTCGGCGGCCTGACGATGCTGGTCGTGACCCGCATCCGACCGGCTCTCGAGCTGTCGTCGGACTACGACACGTTCCGGTGGACCTTCCGCAAGTACGAACCGCGAATCCGGCCGGTTCTCCTAGCGCTGGCCGCGCTCGTTCCCGCGATCCTGGTCGGCAAGAGCGCGGCCGGCGGTTGGCAGACCTACCTGCTGTGGCGCCACGCTACGCCGTTTCATCACACCGATCCCTTGTTCCACAAGGACGCAGCCTTCTACATCGAGGTCTATCCGTTCCACCAGATGGTGGTGACCCTGCTCCTGCAGGCCGCCGTCTACGCGCTGTGGATCGCGCTGATCGCCGGCTACTGGTACGGAGCGTGGCGGTTGCGGCGCGGGCGCCAGAAGATCACCCGGCAGATGACCCAACTGGTGTCGGTGCTGCTCGCCGGATACCTGGTGCTCAAGGCGGCCGGCTACTGGCTGTCGCGCTACGGCCTCACCACCTCGACCCGCGGGCCGGTGACGGGCGCGGGCTACACCGACATCCACGCGTCACTGCCGGCCAAGTACGCGATGGCGGCGATCCTGCTCGTGTGCGCCGCCCTGCTGGTCTCAACGTGTTGCCGGGTGCGACGCGTCCGGTTGCTCGGCGGCACCGTCATCCTGGCCGTGGTCGCGGCGCAGGTGATCGGATCCACGGTACCCGGGCTGGTGTATCACTACCGCGAGGCGCCCAGCGCGGCGACGGTCGACCTCGCCGAGATCGGCCACAACCTGAAGGCCACCCGCGCCGCATTCGGTCTCAACGGTGACGTCACCACCGCGGCGTACAGCGCATCGAACGCCTCGGACGCGTCGACCCTGGTGCACCTGGCGAATACCACCGCCCAGGCCTCGGTCATCGACCCGAACCAGCTCTCGCCGACGTTCAACGTCAAACAGCAACTGCAGGCCTATTACGGGTTCAAGTCGACCCTCGACACCGGCAACTACGAGCTGGACGGCAAGTCGCAGGACGTCGCGCTGGCGGTGCGCGAATTGCAGCCGAGCGCGCTGCCGTCCGGGAGCTGGGTGAACACGCACGTGGTGTACACGCACGGCTACGGGGTGGTCGCGGCGCCGACGACCGAGGTGGATCCCGCCACGTCCAGCCCGGTGTTCCTCAACGGCGGGATGCCGCCCGCACAGCAGATCCCCGTCACCCGCCAGCAGATCTATTTCGGCCAGGGCTTCGGTTCGTCGTCGTACTCGATCGTCGGTCAGCCGGCCGGTAGCACTCGCAATCAGGAGTTCGACCACCCGGGTGGCGACGGCTCGTCGAAGTCGGCGTACACGACCTACCAGGGTCACGGCGGCATCCCGATCGGATCGGCGCTGCGCCGGTTGTTGTTCGCTGTGCAGCTGAAGTCCTCGAACATCTTCTTCAGCTCCGAGGTGAACAAGGCCTCCCAATTGCTCGAGGTGCGCAATCCCGCCGCGCGTGTCGCCAAGGTGGCCCCGTGGCTGACCCTCGACGGAGACGTGTACCCGGCGGTCGTCGACGGCAACGATCAACTGGATCGTCGACGGCTACACCACATCGTCGAACTATCCCGATTCGCAGTTGATCAATCTCCACTCGGCGACCTCGACGACCCTGGTCGCCGACGGTGCCTCGGTCGCCCAGCCCAGCACCAAGGTGAACTACATGCAGAACTCGGTGAAGGCCGTCGTCGATGCCTACACCGGCAAGGTGACGCTCTACGAGTGGAACCAGAAGGCGCATCCGGACCCGCTGCTGAAGGCCTGGGAATCGGTGTTCCCCGGCCTGGTCAGGCCGCAGTCGAGCATGTCGTCCGCGCTGACGGCGAAGGTTCGCTATCCGACAGACCTGTTCAACGTCCAGCGCACGCTGTTGGCCAAGTACCACGTCACGAACCCGGCGGACTTCTACAGCGGCAACGACGTTCTGGTCGGTTCCCACCGATCCGACGATCGGCGGCACCAGCAGCATCAACGCGACGCTCGGCCGGCACGACGAGTGCCCCGCTGCCGTCGAGGTACATGTCGATGTCCGCCGCGGTTACGGCGCCCAGCGGTACTCGCTGTCCAGCCCGATGGCGACGCTGAACGGGCGCGACCTCGCCGCGTTCGTCTCCGTCGACTCCGCGCCGGGGCCGAACTACGGGAAGATCACCGTGCTCGACTTCCCGTCGAGTTCGGCCGGCGGCGAGGCGCCGTCGCAGGTGCAGAACGACATCGAGTCCGACACCGCCATCACCGAGGCGCTGACGTTGCAGCGTGGCGGCAACTCGAAGGTGGTGCTCGGCGACCTCGAGTCGATACCCGTGGCCGGGCGACTCCTCTACGTCGAGCCGGTCTACACCCAGTCGAACGGCAACGGGTCGTTCCCGATCCTGCGTCACGTCATCGCGCTGTACGCCAACGGGCAGCCGTCGTTCCAGGACAGCCTGGCACCGGCCATCACGCGCGCTATCGAGTCCTCGGTGGGGGCGGGCGGCGGCTGACACGGCGAGCCTCGGCCCGCTCAGATCGGGCAGTAGGTGCACGTGCCGCCGTACAGGCTGGTGTAGTACTTCGGGCATTCGCCGCCGTGACCGACTGCCCGTTGCGCAGCCAACCGTGTTCCAGGTAGCTGTACGCGGCCGCCCGGTCAGGCCCTGGAAGAGGCGGTGAACCAGACGGCCCCGTCGTAGTTCCAGCCCGGATTGGTCTTCGTGACCCATCTGGTGTGACGCCACCCGCGCGAGTTCCGGATCCAGCTGCGGGCCGCGACCGGTTGGCCGTCGAAGTCCCGGACGACGCGCCCTTCGATCGGGGGATGCGGGCGTCAGCGGTTGTCTGGTGTCCCGCGCCAGAGATTCGCACGATAATTCTGACGCCCAGGCGCGCGCTGGCTGCGTTGTCGTCGTCGCCAGGACGGCAAGTACAGCTCTCCTCCTCCGCCTTACCAGCCCACGCCTGAACTCCGGACTTATTCGCACAATCTCTGGCGCGAGACACTAGTTTCGGTTGTCGAAATTGTCGCAGCGAGCGATCCGGTGGCACCAACCGCGGCCTCGCGCCGGGACCGTTCGAGCGCGTCGGCGTCGCGACGACCTCGGCCGACGCGGTTCCTTGTCGCTCCCTGAGCGGTCCGAAGAAGGGTCAGATCACACCAGGCACCCACTACACACGTAAAATACGCGATCAGATGGACATTTCGCGTCCAGAAAACGCTGGGGTGGGCCGGTTCCGCCGGCGGGCACGCCGCTGCCGCTGCGCGGCACAGCCCATATCACGAGCCCGACCGAGTCGGTCTCCGGCCACTGCACGCTTTCTGGTCCGCACCACAGCACCGAGATCGGCACCCGCACCCATATGCCGTGCTGTCCTGAGGACTGCCCTGGCCAGCACGCGGGTTCGTCAGGCGCCGGAAGACGCGTCGCCGCCTTCGCGCGACGCGCAGCGCGGCTGGTTCATGCGCTCAACAGATCAGCCTGGTCTCAGCCGGCACGACGAGCTGGTCGGCGCCGGGGTGCTTGAGGTCGATGTTGCCGCGGAGTACGACGCCGGCGCCGAAGCGCACGTCCCCGTCAATGCTCAACCGCTCGCAGCGGATCATCGACGGCACGCCGGCGGGGAACCTCGCGTCGAAGTCCGCGACATTCTTGTAGTAGCCCGGATCGAGATCGGCGATCGGTGGCTGCCCGAAGCGGCTGGGTGCGAGGGTGAGTTGGTTTCGTTCGTCGATCCGGTAGGCGTCCGACCGGGTGACGAGGAGATCGTTCGTGGTCTTCACCGGAGTGAACCGGGTGCGCGGTACTCGGATCGCACGGGCTCCCGGCCAGGTGCCAAGAGCCGAACCCATTGCCGACTCGAGCTGCACGACCGGCGTCGAAGCGCTGTCGGCGGGGTCGACCGTCTTCGAGTTGACGATGAACGGCAGATCCATGACACCGCCGCGCGCGGTGAGCATCTCGCGCATCGCGATCAGGTTGATCCACAGATTGTTGGTGTTGAAGAAGCGGTGCTGGGCGGTGTCCTGGAATGCGGCGAGGTCCTCGTCGCGTGTCTGCGCGATCTCGCGCAGCGTGAGCCGCCCGTCCGGTAGCAGGGCGAGGTGCCCGCCCTTGCGATCGGCGAGGGTGCGATCGGCCGCTTCCAGCGCGAACGGCGCGCCGCTGTCGACGAACCAGGCGAGGATCGCGGTGTCGAGCGTGGCGCCGAGGTTGTCGGCATTGGACACGAACACGGAGTGATAGCCGCCCGCCAGCAGGACGTCGAGCAGCCCGCTGCTCAGCAGCACCGTGTAGAGATCACCATGACCGGGCGGCGCCCATTCCAGCTGTGGCGCTGTCGGCCACCTGACCGGCTGCAGATCGTCGGCGCGCAACTTGGGCACCTTGTTCTGCAGCACGTCCTGAGGGACGTCCTGCACCAAAGCCGGATAGTTCGCAAGGGCGCGCATGGACGCCTCCCGGGTGGCGAAGGAGTTCAGCAACACCAGCGGCACGCGGGCCCCGGAGCTGGCCCGCAGGTCGAGGACCTGACGCGCGATCAGGTCGAGGAACGTTGCCTGGTCCTTGACTCGGAGCAGCGATTTCGGTGCATCTAAACCCATGCTGGTGCCGAGTCCGCCGTTCAGCTTGAGCACGACCGTGCCGTCGAGCAGTTCGGCGACGCGGTCGGGTGCCGGCGCGGTGAATGCTTGCGCATCCGGCAGGTCGGGCACCGGCCGTATTTCGGTTTCGGGAATGAAACCCCGCTCACCGGACTCGAGTCGATCCAGCTGCGCGAGGTACGTGGCGACGGCCGCGGGATGGCAGCCGGCTGCACGCATCTTGGCTGACGCTGCAGCGCGGGGGAGTGTAGGCATGGTTGCTCCTGTTGGTGTCAGGCCCCGCGACGGGAGACCGAGACGGAATCGACGGACATCACGCCGCCGGGGCGGGTGGCTGCGTTGATCGGGCCGGAGAAGCTGCCACCGATAGCGAGGTTGAGCAGGACGAAGAAGCCGTGGTGAGTCGCCTTCGCCCAGGTCGCCGCATCGACATCGGTCGAGCGCACCGTGGCATACCTGTGCCCGTCGACGTACCACCGGATCTGTTCGAGTTGCGAGGAACGGTCCCACTCGACGGCGAAGGTGTGGTAGCCGGCGGACAGGGCGCCGGAAGGCGTGCGGTATGCGCCGGTGATGCCGTTGTTCTCGTCGCACGGGCCGCCGGGCGTGGCGCCGCAGTGGAAGGTGCCGTGCACCGTGGACGGCTCACTGCCCTTGTTCTCCATGATGTCGATCTCGCCGACGCCGGGCCAGTTGGTGTAGTTGCCGCGGAAGTCCGCGCCGAGCATCCAGAACGCCGGCCAGTAGCCGGCGCCACCGGTCGGCACCTTGATCCGCGCCTGCACCTTCAGCGCCCCGCCTTCAGGCGCGGTGAAATCGGTGCGGCGCGTCTCCAGCCGGGCCGAGTGCCAGGTGCCGGACGCGTCCCGGGTCGCGGTGATCTCCAGGTGGCCGGCCCCGTCGAGTCGAGCGTTGCTGCGATCGTCGGTGTAGGTCTGGATCTCGCCGGTGCCCCACTGGGGCGCGCCGCCCGGATAACTGGTCCCGGTGTCCTGGAGCCAGTTCTGCGGCGACGGTGCGGCCCCGGCGGCACCGTTGAAGTCGTCCTTCCACACCGGCCGCCATGCCTGCGCACTCGACGAGGACGTGGCCAGCAGGTAGCCGGCGACCGCGGCGACGACGGCGGTAACTGCCGCGGTGACCACCCAGACGCGGCGGCGCGCCTGCCGCGGCGCAGGAGACTGCTTGTGCGAATCGGTGAAGGTCGTGGTCATCGGGACTCCACATACTGAGCGCGGTCGCCTGGGCCCGTAGCGCTGCGGGTGTCGATCTCGCCGTGGAAGCGCAAACCGGGGATCAGATTGGCGACCTGGGATTGATCGTGGGCGATGAAGACGAGCTGCAGGCTGCCCTTCGGCACGTCGGACTGGTTGTTCCCGATGCGGGGAACGGCGCGCAGGAGCACGGCGTTGATCGGGCCGGGCACGCCCGGCGCGCGCAGCTGTGCGGTCATGCCAGGGCTGATCTTCGGCAGGTACGACAGCGGCACCGTCGTGACCAGTTGCATGTTGGTGGGGTCGTACATCTCGAGAAAGCTGCTGCCCGGCAGCAGGTTGCTGCCGACGGCCATCGGCTCGTTGACCACGACGCCGCCGTCCGGCGCGTACAGTTGCTGCGCCTTGACGACCTGCTTGCCCTTCGCGTTCGTGGTGGTCACGTCGATGGAGCCCACCAGCTGCCCGCTCGCTCACGCGGTCGCCGGCATGCACGACGACCGTGGTCACCACACCGGGCTGGGTGCTGTCGACCTCGATCGGCTGTGAGGTGAGCACGACGCTGCCGAGGCCGAGGTAGGCGCTCCTCTCCTGCTGGTGGTGGATCAGGCGGGCGGCGCCGAACGGCCGGTCGCCGCCACCATCACCAAGACGATGGCGCGATTGCGCCACTTGCGGGCCCCACGAAAGAACGAGGCCTTCGGTGGCCGGTCGGTGGGCGTCGCAGTGGCCTGCGGATCGGTGGTGTCGGGCGCTTGTGCGCCGTGCTCGAGGATGTCGGTATGTGTCATCGTTTGCTCCTGTGTCGTGTCAGTGGGTCGGCTGCAGGGTTGCCGGGCTGTGTTCGATTACCGAAGCCTCGTCGGGGTCGTTGACGCGATCGGGCCACGGCAGGATCCGCGCCAGCGCGGCGCCGGCCTTCCGCCGCTCGAGCCGCTCCTTGACCCGGTGCGGCTCGCTGACCGCCTCGAGGATCACCCGGCCGAGCAGGAGTGCGTACAGGCTGGCCCAGACGAGCGCGAAGACCAGCGCGGTGATGTTTGCGCCCGGACGTTGCAGCGCCATGACGCCCACGGCGATGGCCGCGAGCTCCATCAGGAGCAGTGCCACGTGCGGGAGCACCAAACCGACGCCCGGCAGGCCGCCTGCACCCGCGTTGGTGACCGTCCACTTCGCCTTGCGGCCGAGCAGTGCCATGACGAACGCGCGCAGGTGTACAGGCGCAGCGCCGATGCTGACGATCATCGAGGACGGCTTGAACCCGCCCGTCTGGATCATGGTGACGAGCACGATGAGGATGTAGAACGGTGCGTAGTGCGTCAGCCAGTTGCTCATGCCCGCCTGGATCGGGCTGAACCCGAACAGCAGGAACAGCGGTGGCACGAACATGAAGGTGAGCGCGGCCAGCGACAGCAGGTAGTGCAACGCCGTCGAGATGTACTGGACGCGCTGGTCCAGCGTGAGTCCCTTGCGGCGCACGAGGCCGCCGCGCAGCAGCACCTCGAATCCGCCGTAGGACCAGCGGAACTGTTGCTTCAGGTAGGACAGCAGATTGTCCGGCGCGAGCCCGCGGGCGAGTGTTTCGGGAACGAAAACCGAGCTCCAGCCACGGCGGTGCAGCTCGAGCGCGGTCCAGATGTCCTCGGAGTTGCTCGCCGTGTACATGCCGCCGATCTGGGCCAGCGCGGCGCGGCGGAAGATCACGTTGGTGCCGACGCAGAACACCGCGTTGAAATGGTTCTTGCCGGGCAGCACGAGCTCGTAGAAGATGCGTTGTGCCTCGGCGGTGCCGACGGCGACCAGACCACTCGCGGACGGAAACGCCTGCGGGGTCTGGACGAACGCCACGTTCGCGTCCGACATGTGCGGCAGCGCGCGCAGCAGGAAGTCGGGACTGGGAACGTGGTCGGCGTCGAGAATGACCATGAAGTCGCCGTCGGTCGCCCAGAAGCCGGCATTCACGTTGCCGGCCTTGGCGTGGTCGTGGATCTGCCGGCGGCGGTAGCCGACGCCCTCCGCTGCGGCGAGGTCGCGGATCTCATCGCTGTCGCCGTCGTCGAGGATCCAGGTGTTGTGCGGCACCTGCATGTCCCGCGCCGCGCGGGCAGTGCCGCGCACGATTTCAACGGGTTCGCCGTAGACGGTGATGAACACGTCCACGCTCGGGGTGAGTTCACCACGGGACAGTTTGCGACGCCACGCGTAGACCTCGGGCGGGATCGGCCGGTGGTCGTTGGCGAGCACTGTCCACCAGGTGAGCAGCGCCTGGACGACGACCAATCCCTCGGCGCAAACGACGAGCAACCACAGCCAGGTGACGCCGCGGTAGGCCGGGTTGAACAGGAAGATCATGTAGAAGATCGTCACGAGCAACGCGGCACTGACCGCCAGCCGGGTGGTGCGCTGCGGCGGCCGCCACGACAAGTCGTCACTCGGCTTCGCAGTGAGATGGCTCACCCGCTCCGCCGGGGCGGTGGATGTGGGTGCGGGCATTGGCAGGTCCTCTCGAAGGTGGGTTGTCCTGTGCGGGTGTGTACACAAGACTTCCGGTCGGGCCGGGTCCGCCGCATCGGATGATCGACTGATAACGCCCCAGTAATTTTGGAGTCGACGAGGGGACGCGAGGCAGGGAGGCCGGCTACGTGACGTTCGTCTCTTCCGAGCTGATCGGACGTGCCGACGAGCTCATGCTCGGTCACGAAGCAATGCGGGGCGCCCACATCGCGGTCCGACACGTCGTGTACGTGGGCGGTCCAGGATCGGGCAAGACCGCGATCCTGGACGCGCTGGCCGACGCGGCGCAGGCAGACGGGGCCTTGGTGTTGCGGGCCGGCGGCGCGCAGGCCGAGGCGGAGATGCCGTTCGCCGGGCTGAGTCAGTTGCTGCGCCCGGCGCTCGCTGACGCGGTCGACCTGCCGAGCGTCCACCAGCGCGTGCTCGATCGCGTCCTGCGGATCGGCGAACCGGTGCGGCAGGCGGACGCGCTCGTCGCGATGGCCGTGCTCGCCTTGCTCGAGTTGCTGTGCCGCGACCAACTGCTCGTGCTCGTGATCGACGATCTGCAGTGGGTGGACCGGACGAGTCTCGACGTCCTCGCCTTTGTCGGGCGCCGCGCCGCGACCCTGCGGATGGCCGTGCTGGCCGCGACTCGCGAGCTCACCGTCATCCTCGTGCCGGGCGCGACGATCACCGACGTGGGACCGCTGCGGCCGGCGGACGCCCAGGCGGTCTTGGCCGCGCATGCGACTGCCTTGGATCCGGGTACGCGGCAGGCGATTTTGGAGCAGGCAGCCGGCAATCCGCTGGCGCTGGTCGAGCTCCCGCACGCGCTCCGACACGCCGGGACGGACCTCGTCGGTGCCGAGGCGCTGCCAGTGACCAGTCGACTCCAGGAGTCATTCGCCTACCGGCTCGACCAGCTCCCGGCCAGCGCGCGCACGTTGTTGCTGCTCGCGGCCTGCCTGGAGTCCGGCGAGCTCGCCGAGGTGGCCGCGGCGGCCAGGGCGGCCGGCATCGATCTCGCCGAGCTCGATCAGGCGCAGGACGTGGACCTGGTTCGCGTCGACGGTCAGACCGTGCGGTTCACGCATCCGATGGTCGTCTCGGTGGTCATCGCCCGCGCACCCGCCGCGCAGGTGCGGGCCGCGCACGACGTGCTCACCCGCGTGCTGAGCCGTCAACCCGCGCGCGCGTTGCGACACCGAGCGGCTGCGGCCACCGTCGCCGATGAGGAACTTGCCCAAGAGCTGGAGACGGCCGCGGCCAGTCTGACCAGCGCAGGCTCATCGGCCGCCGTCGTCGCGACCTTGGATCGCGCGGCCGCACTGAGCGTCGACCCGACCGCGCGGGCCCGGCGACTCGCGGCCGCCGCCGACGCGGCGCGTGCGGCCGGCCGCTACGCGGCCGCAGCGTCGCGACTGGATCGCATCGATCTCGCCGTGGCCGACGTGCGGACCCGGCTCGGTGTCGACTCGCAGCGCGCGTGGCACCAGTTCGACACCGGAAACGTCGACACCGCGCTGAGCATGCTGGTGCGGGTTCTCGAACACGGCGCCGAGGTCGGCGCGCAGGAGTCGATCCGTCCGGCCGCACTGGCCGGTCTGGCCCGGTGGTTGTCGGGAAATCGCGCCCATGACGCGCAACTGCGGGCGTTGCTGCGCCCGCTCGACAACGAGATCGAGGATTCGACGCCGGCGCTCGCGGTCATGGCGCTCGCCGCAGCGGACGCGACCCGGAATCCGGATGCGGTCGTTGCCGTTTTGCACCGCGTCGCGGCCGACGCCAGCGCGCAGGGTCCGAGCAGCCTCGACACGGTTGCTACGGCCGACACCCGCGCCGGCGAGCTCGCCCGCCTCGCCGATGCCGCGCTCGTGGTCGACGCGATCGCGCCTGCGCAGGCGCTCGCCCGATACGCCAGCGACCAGCTGCGATCTCTCGGCTCGTTCGGCGCCCTGGCCACCGCGCTGGCGACCCGCTGCCACGCGGAGTTCTGCGCCGGGGACTGGACCACGGCCACCCAGCTCGCTGACGAGGTACTGGACATCGCGTCGGTAACCGGCCAGCAGCGGCAGGCCGCGTTCGTCAACGCGAATCTCGCCTGTATCGCGGCCGCACAGGGACGCGTCGAGGACGCCCAGCAACGGCGGCAGCAGATCGCGGCGTTCGCGACACCTACGCGTCACCGGCTCATTGCCGCGCTGGCGGCGGCGGCCCAGCTGGTGACAGCACTCGGCGACGGCGAGACGGACCTGGCCGCACAGATCGTCGCCGCGATCCGCCCGGTCGGATCGGCCGAGGCCGGCGCCTTGCTCATCGCGCGCGCCTGCCCGGATGTCGTCGAGGCGCTGCTGCGTGCGGGGCAGCCGAGCGAGGCTTCGAGTGTCCTGGGCTGGGTCGAGGCACGCGTCGAACGTTGGCCGTCACCGACCCTGGCCGCCCAGGCGGCCCACGCCCGGGCGCTCGTCGCCGAGTTCGGTGCGGCGGCGCCCGGTGACGTCGACACCGCCTACGAGGCCGCGATCGCTGCTGGCGCGGCCCGGTCCGGCTTCGAGCAAGGTCGCATCGCGTTGCTCTACGGCAGCTGGCTGCGGCGTAGTCGCCGGCCCAGCCAGGCGCGCGCATACCTCATCAGTGCGGAGGAGCTGTTCGCGGGCGTGGACGCGGCGCCGTGGGTCCAGCGCGCGCACGCCGAACTGCGGGCGACCGGTCAGCCCCGCTCGGCCGTCGCCATCGACATCGAGCCGCTTCCTGTTGTCGCGACGGGCCCGGTCGCCGAGCCGAGCGCGGCCGTCGAGCGGGGCCGCGCCGGCGCACCTGCGGCCGACGCGCCGCCGACCGAGGGCAGCAACGTCGCAGACTCCCTCGCCGACCTGACCGCGCAGGAGCGTCAGGTGGTCTTGCTCGCCGCCGAGGGATTGTCGAACCGGCAAATCGGCGAGCGGCTGTTCCTGTCGCCGCGCACCGTCGGATCGCACCTGTACAAGGCGTTTCCGAAACTCGGCGTGTCGAATCGGGCTCAACTTCGCGCGGCCCTCGACCGGCGCACTGGGAGCGCGAACTCCTAGCGCACCGGTCCGGTCATCGACTCGTCGCCTCAGGTGAACTGGAACCAATTCACGTTCACGAAGTCGGCCGACGCGCCGCTGACGAAGTCCAGATACACCGTATGGACGCCGGTGGTCGCAGCCAGGTTCGCCGGCACCGTGCGCCAGGTCTGCCACGAACCGGTGTTCGCGATCGCGAAGCTGCCGATGGCCGGATTGGAGCGACTGTCGAGATGTACTTCGACCAATCCGCTGACACCGTCCGCGGCGCCGGACGCCACCCGCGCGAGGAACTGCGTTGCCGGAGTCGTGCCGAAATCGACGCGGTCGTAGCGCAGCCAGTCGCCGTTGCCGATCCAGCCGACATCCTGGCCGCCGCCGGTGTCCGAGGTCGGCTCCGTCCCGATGCCCGATTGGTCGGTGAAGGTCTCCGCCTGGATCGGCCCGACCGTGGGCACCGACCCGGACGATGGGGTCGAGGTAGGTGCGGGTCGAGGTAGGTGCGGTCGAGGTGGGCGCCGGCGACGTCGAGGTCGAGGTGTCGCCGCCGGTCGTGTATACCGCGACGTAGTCGACCGACATCCCGGCGCCCGAGGACGGGCTGGCCGCGGCACTGGTGCAGCCGCACACCTTGTCCGGATACGAACCGCCGATCGCAACATCGAGGATCAGGAAGAATCCGTGGTGCAGCGCGTTGGCCCACGTCTGTGGATCCGTCCGGTTCTGGTTCACCGTGTATTGCAGGTCCGAGTCGGTGTAGAAGCGCAGCTGCTCGGCGTTCGGGTCGCGGCGGTCCTCGACGACGGAATAGGTGTGATAGCCGGTCTGGCAGCCGGCGCACGGCAGCAGGCCGCTGCTGATGCCGTCCGGCTCGTTACACGGCGGCTGGCCCCACACGCCGCAATGGAACGTGTGTGAGACCTGCGAGGAGGCGTTCACGTCCTCCATCACGTCCAGCTCGCCGATGCCGGGCCAGTTGGTCGCACCGACCGGCCGAGCCGCGTCACCGAGGGCCCAGAACGCCGGCCAGTAGCCGAGGCCGGACGTCGGCTTCGGCTGGCGGATCGACGCCGTCAGCGCCAGCTGCCCGCCGGGCGGCGCCGCGAAATCGGTGCGCTGGGTTTCGACCCGCCCGGAGGTCCAGGTGCCGTCGGCGGCCCGAATCGGGGTGATGACGAGGTGGCCGGCGCCGTCCTGGTGCACGTTCGCCGTCGAGTCCGTCGAGGTCTCGACCTCCCCGGTGCCCCACTGCGGTGCCCCGCCCGGATAGTTCGATCCGAGGTCGTAACGCCAGTTGGCGTCGAGCCGCGACCCGGTGGCGCCGGTGAAGTCGTCCCGGAACACCCTGGTCCAGCCGCCGAACTGTCCGCCGGCCGCAGCGGCTGTCGCCGCACCGTGCATGGGCGTCGACAACAGCACCACGGCCAGTACCGCGCAGCCGATGACCAGGATCAACCTGGTTGAGAAGCAACGAACGAGTTGGGCGAACATCGACCACCTCCGAGGCGCGTGAGAGCGTTACCAACGCCTACCTTGCCGCAAAGTTTCGACTTTGGTAACTCTCGGTAACAGATCTCGGCAACTCTCGGTGACGACTGTCGGCCGCTCAGCGCGGCCGTGGACCTGCTGTTCTCGCCGCCGCCGGACTGACCGTCGACCCCAACGGCGCGAGCCCACGTCGACGCCATCTTCAACGGATACTGTCGCCGCCGGATCGCTCGTCCTCGGCGCCGACATCGGACTGTTCACCGCCACCACGAAGGCACCTACACCCAGGCACCGGGAGCAGTTCTACGTCCTTCGGCTCGTGGTCGCCGCCGCGATGTCCGCCAGCCTGCTGGTCCGGTCCGCCTGGTTGCACTCGACCGACGGCTCAACAGATGCCGCCGCGAGCAGACCCACCCACCGGTCCGCTGCACGGGTTCGGACAACTGTGTAGCAAATCGTAGCGTCCTTCGCTACGGTAGCCGGGTGTCCAAGACCATCGCGCAGCGGGAGCTTCGCAACGACAACGCCAAGGTGATCGAGGCCGTGGCTGCGGGAGAGACCTTTGTGATCACCCGCAACGGCGAACCAGTGGCCGAGCTTCGCCCGCTCGGACACACCCGGCGGGTGTTCGTCCCGCGCGCGGAGATCCAGAGCGCCGCGAGGCGGGGTCCCCATATCGACGCCACGCGGTTGCGCGACGATCACGACCGCGTCATCGACGCGACGCTGTCCAGATGACGCCCGGTCTGCTGGACACCTCGGTCGTCATCGGCTGGGACGATCGTGTGGTTGGCGCCGCGCTGCCCGATGAAGCCGCCGTCGCGGCCATCACCCTCGCCGAGCTCGCGGCCGGACCGCACCTTGCATCGAATTCGGCCGAGCGGGCAAGCCGTCAGGCTCGACTGCAACAGGTAGAGGCCCTTTTCGAGCCGCTGACCTTCGATGCGGTGGCCGCCCGCAGCTACGGCCTCGTCGTCGCAGCAGTTGTCGGCGCAGGCAGGTCGCACCGAAGCCGCGTCGCCGACCTGCTCATCGCCGCCACGGCCCATGCCCACGACCTTGCCCTGTACACCCGCAATCCCGACGACTTCGCCGGACTCGACGGCGTGGTCTCGGTCATCGGGATCTGACCTCACCTCCGGACGAACCGGACGGCGTACCGACGGGTTGCGCAGCGTCGGCGCAACCAGCGCCCGCAGGGTCATCGTCGGTGATGCTGACCCTGACTTGATGCCTCGCAAACGACTGGAGGCCCCGGAATCCGGGGCCTCCAGTGCGTGAACGGTTCAGCAGTCGTAGTAGGGCTCGACCTCTGAGCGGCGTGTTGACCAGGAACGGGACTTGTCAGAGCCCAGCAATTCCGGGGATTTCGTAGTGTGCAGCGAACGGGTGGTCATGGCAGTTCTCGGATGTCTTGCGGACTCTTTGCGGACGAACGAAGATCAACTATGTTTCGATGCGTTGCCGTGGACGAGACCAGCAGCGCACGACTGGCCGGCCGTGAGCCGTGGCTGCCGCGCAGCGCCCAGCCGGTCGACCATCTCGTCGTGACCGCCGGCGCCACGTTCGCCGTCCTCGACCTTCCCGGTGCTCGCGGCGAACCGATCACGCAACCCGCACCGCTCCGGCACTTCGATGCGCCTCGACCACTGGCCGCTGACCCGGTGACCGGGGTCGGGCACATGCTCGACCAGCCGTTCATCCAGCACGCGCTGCTGGCCGGCACCGCGATCGCGGTGCTGTCCGGGCTGGTCGGGTACTTCGTAGTGCTGCGCGGGCAGGTCTTCGCCGGCGACGCGCTTTCTCACGTCGCCTACGCCGGCGCGCTCGCGGCGCTGGCCGCCGGCGTGGATCTGCGGTTCGGCCTGTTCGGTGCCTGCATCGCGGTCGGGCTCGTGCTGGGGCTGATGGGCGGGAGCGGGACGCCGATGACGTCGTCATCGGCACCACCTTCGCCGAGATCCTTGGCCTAGGCGTGTTTTTCCTCACCCTGTACACGATCCACACCGCGACCGGCAACGGCGCCGCGAACGTCAACGTGCTGTTCGGGTCAATCTTCGGTATCAGCGCTGACGCGGCCCGCACCGCCACCTGGATCGCGCTCGCCTCGATCCTCGTGCTTCTGCTCATCGCCCGGCCGTTGCTGTTCGCCGGCCTCGACCCGGCCGCCGCCGCCGCCCGCGGCGTCCCGGCACGCCTACTCGGTCCGCTGTTCTTGGCCATCGTCGGCGTCACCGCCGCCGAAGCCAGCCAAGCCATCGGCGCGCTGCTGCTGTTCGGTCTGATCGCCGCCCCACCCGCCGCCGCGCACCTACTCACCACCCGGTCCTGGCCCGGATTCGTGCTGTCCGCGGGCCTATCAGTCACCGCGCTATGGGTCGGCGTCAGCGCCGCCTACGCCACACCGAAGCTACCGGTCAGCTTCACCATCATGACCGCCGCCACGCTCACCTACGCCCTCGCCGCCATCGCCGCCTACCTGCGACGCCGCCGAGCCCGCAGCAGCGACGCAGGTGATCACCACCCCGAGCATCGAGGCGCGGGGTAGTCGGCTCTGAGGTTGCCCCTGGGTGCTAGGTCTCGACTGTGACGACCGTGGCGCCGACCTTGGCCCACCGGTACAACCACGCCATCGCTGCGGTGGGCAGGTGCACGCAACCGTGCGACCCGTGCGCCGAGTAGTCACTCGACCCGAACGGCATGGTCTGCCACGACGCGTCGTGGAACCCGAAATCGCCGTTGAACGGGACCCAGTACTGGACGTAGTCGCGATAGCCCGGGCCAACCAGGTACCGGTCGCGCTGTCTTGCCTGCACCCGCCATGACCCAAGCGGAGTCTGATCACTGTCGACGGTCGCCCCGGTGGTCACCGGTGTGGAATTCACCTGCTTGGCGCCCTGACACGCCCACAGGCGCTGTTTGCTGATGCTGACCAACACGAGCTGCGGGTAAATGTTGTTCAGGCACGAGGTTGGCTCGGCGCCGAGGTTGATCACGACCGGGACCGGCGCCGGCGTCGACGCGGCACCAAACTCCGCGTCGTCGCCGGTGTTCAGGCCCTCGACCTGCACCCGTGTCGGCGTGGCGGCTGCGTGCGTCCCTGCGGTAATCGCCGCGGGAGCCGCCCCGATAGTCGCCGAAGCCCGCACGGGAACCTGGCTTGGGTCGCTGCGGACGGCCGCGGCGAGCGGGACGCTGCGATGCCGATGACCAGTTGAGGTTGGTGTGTGCACCAGCGCGGCGACGGTAAGCACGCTAAGAACGGGGAGGGCGTACGCACGCCACCCGTAGCGGCGCACGAACCGAGCCCACCGACCACCGCGGCGCTCAGCCCGGCGCCCGGCGCGTGACTGACGCACGCCACCGGCAGGCGAAGTCTCATCGATGACCATCAGCCCCAGCCTGACACACCGCGGAACCACATCCGGTCCGACACCACGCGGCCCACACGAACGAAGGACCTCAGTCCACGTCTACCAGCGTCGGTGCAGGGGGCGCGTATCGCGGTCGGCAGTACTTGGAGACCAGTACATGACGGTCCGTATCGGGCGGTTTGCGGCCATGTCGAGCGTGGATATCAGTCGAATCGTGCGATGCACGGTCGGGCACGGCGGACTTGTATATGTGTGATTCTCCGTCGACGCCCGAAGGGGGCTGTGGTCATGGCCGATGTCGAGGATTTGCGCGACATCTCGGTGCATCTGCAGCATCGTCTCGGTCCGTTGTTCGGGCTGCAGCGGCTACGGCCGTTCGAGACGAGCTTGGATGCAAAATCGCAGTCGTTGGTGAGCCTGGCGGCGCTGCACGCGCTCCACACGAGCGACGCCACCTATCAGACGTACGTCGCTCGGGCGCTTTCGGCCGGGTGCAGCCCGATCGAGGTCGTCGGGACGCTCATCGCCGTCGGGGCCCTGATCGGCGAGGCGAAGGCGGTTTCGTGCGCTCGGCCACTCGCCCTGGCCTTGGGCTACGACGTCGAGGAGGCGGTCGAGCGCGACTCGTCCGGGCGTCGGTACCAGGGCCGGTGGGATCGTGTCGACCCGATCGGCCGTGCGGGTGAGTGAGCCGAGGAGACGTTTGACATGACAGTGTTCAATCGGCCCGAGAACGCCCCCCGCTGGGATCTTCGCCTCGCCGGGGGTGCGGGAGCCGAACCGGAGTTCGCCGCAGGCGAGTTCGTCGACCAAGCCGTGCTGCGGAGCAGCTTGGCACCCGCTGGGCTTCCGGACGTGCTCGTGCGGCGCCAGCGTCTGATCGATCAGCTGACCCTCGGCGCGCGCAGCCGGGCAGTGACACTGATCTGTGCACCGGCCGGCACCGGCAAGAGCGTCTTGGCGGCGATGTGGTTCGCCCAAGCGGAAGAGGGCTGGGCGCGAGGCTGGCTGACAGCCGGGGAGCACACCGCCACTTCGGCCAGCTTCTGGTGCCACTTCATGCAGGCGATGACCGAACAGGGCATTGCCCTCGAGCGCTCCCGGTGGGCCGAGCCTGCGGCCACCTTCGACGTCTCCTTTCTCGTGCAGCTCGCCGCGGACCTCCTCGACTCATCCCGGCAGTTCGTGTTGGTCGTCGACGACTTCGACCGGGTGACCAATGCGGCGGTGCTCGACGGCCTGGACTTCCTCGTGCGTCACGCATATCCAAGGTTTCGCCTGGTGCTGTGCACTCGCTCGCAGCCGCGTCTGCCGATTCAGCGCTACTGCCTGGCCGATTCCCTGGCAAGGATCGGAACTCGTGATCTGGCCTTCACCACCGCCGAGGCGACGCAGCTTCTTCGGGCGAGTGCGATCGCTGCGACGCCGGAGTGGGCCGATGAGGCGACTCGCCGCACGGGGGGGTGGGCGGTCGGATTGCGATTGATTGCCATGTCGCTGCAGCGGTGGGGGGAACCCGTCGGCGGCGGGAATCGGTTCAGCGAACCGGAAGGCGCGCGCACGGAATCGGATGACGGAATCGGCGAATACCTGCGCCGGGAGGTCATCGAGCCACTCCCGGCGATCCTGCGCGGCAGGCTCACCCGGCTCTGTGTCGCCGACGAGCTGCCGCCCGACTTGGTCGAAGCGCTTACCGGGCTGCCGGACGGAGCCCACGTGCTCGCCGACCTCGCCCGACGAGGAGTGTTCCTCGAATGCGGTGATCAGGCCGCGCCCGGGTACCGTCTGCACCCGGTGATGCGCGCGGTGTTGCGGACGCAGTTGCAGCGCGACGAGCCCGACAGCGCGGCTCGACTGCACGACACGTGCGCGACGTGGCTGGTCGCCCGCGATCAGCCGGTCGCTGCGTTACGCCATGCCGCCGCGTCGGGTGCATGGAGCGAGATCTGTGACCTGATCGTGCAGGACCTGCGGGTGGCGTCGTTGATCTATCCCGGCAGCTCTGGCGGTCAGGCGGATGCAGACGTGCTTCCGGCCGAGGTTCCGGGCGCCAACGCGGCCTTGGTGCGCGCGGCGCTCGCGGTCGAGCGTGGCGAGGCCAGCCTGGCCGCCGAGCACCTGCTGACCGCCGGCCGGCTCGCCGCCACGGTTTCTGTTCCGGTCGAGTTCGCGTTCTGCGCGGGCCTCGTCGCGCTGGCTGGCCGTGCAGCCGGCGGGGGCCACATCGACACGTCGGCCGCGGCGCAGATCCACCGGCTGTGGACGGATCTCTCGGACGAGCAGCGAGCTGCTCATGCCGACCTCGCAATGGTCGTCGCGCTGTTCTCCGCGCTCGGCGCCGCTTCGGCCGACTCCGAAGACGCAGCCGCGGCCGTGCTCGACGCCGCCCTTGCCGACTGGTCGGCGCTGCCCGACGTCGGCCGCGGTTCGAGCCGCCTCGCATTGCGGTGCATGAATGTGCTCGCCGTGCTGCAGGCCGTTCGCGGGTGCCTGCGCAGCGCGCACAACCACGCCGCCTCGACCCAGCGCCTTGCCATCAGCATGCCGGCACGGGTTCGACCGGATCTGTTCGGGCAAAGACTGGCGTTGGCGTGGACCGCTACCGAGGAGTGCGACTACACCGCCGCGGCACGGTGGGCGACACACGCACGGGAGGACCTCAGGCGTCATCCCGACGAACTGTTGGCGCCGTTGCTCGCAGTCGTCGACGCGCGGATGCTGAGCGCGAAGGGCCACTGCACCGAGGCGCTGCACCTTCTCGCGGTGGCCGAGGACGCTTCGCTCCCGGCTTCGTGGGTCCGTCGCTGCATCGTGCTCGAAAGCGCGCAGACACACGTCCTGCTTGCGCATCCGACCGCCGCGCTCGCTGCACTCGTCTCACTGGGACGCGAGCCAAGCGTTCGGCAGGAGGCCCTGCGACTGCGAATCGCCGCCGTGAGCGGACAGCCGGTGAGCAACGGCGCCCTGCGCGATGACCCTGCGCTGTCCCCACAGTCGAGAATCGACGTGTTGCTCGCCCTGGCGGTAGTCCACAACGCGCGTGGGGACGTCCAGCGCGCCGCCACGGCCACCCGAAAAGCCTTGGAGGTTGCGGAAAGCGAAACATTGCGACGTCCGCTCGTCGAGTCAGCGGTTCAGGTGCGCGACCTGGGCAACGCTCTTGCTGCGGAAACCGGCGCCGGCCGGCTGCCGGTGGGCGCGGCGCCGATGGAGACCGCGACGCGCCAAGCCACGCCGCCGCGCCCCGCGGCCGACCTGATCGAACAGCTGACCGGACGAGAGACCGAAGTGCTGCGTTATCTCGCCGAGTTGTATTCCACACAAGAAATCGCCGCGGCCATGTTCGTATCGACGAATACCGTCCGCACGCACGTGCGAGGCATTCTGCGCAAACTGGATGCGTCTCGGCGCAACCTGGCGGTTCGCCGTGCCCGGGCGCTCGGACTGATCTGAGCAGCGCAACGATGTCTGCTCACACGTCGGCGAGACCGAGTTCCCGGGTGCGCCGGACCGCCTCACTGCGCGAGGAGATACCGAGCTTCTGGTAGGTCGAGTAGGCCTGGGACTTCACCGTGTGGAACGACAAGGACAACTGTTCGGCGATCTCGCGGAAGGAAAGGTGGGTCGCGAGGAACGGGAGCAGTCGCAATTCGGCTGCGGTGAGCGAGGACGAGCCAATGGTGTTGCTTCGAGCCTCGGCAAGTCGTGCTTGCAGCGCGGCGGCCACATCCGGAAGAGAACCGAGATCGGGCCGCTGTTTGATGATGTCCCGTGCCTGCAGCAGCACCGCGGCGGCACCCCCCGGATCGGCGAGCGCCAGGTACGCGTGGGCCATCTCCAGCAGTGTCTGAGTCGATATCGCGGGCAGCGCGTAGGTGAGCATCGGACGAAGGCGGGCCGCGGCCGCGAGGTACCGGCGGGCCGCCGTGGGATCACCGCGATGCAGCGCCGCGCGCGCGGCCCACGCGTAGACCAGTGCACTGGTCCAATAGTCTTCGAAGCCGCCGTCGACGACGATGTCGATCGCACGTTGGGACAAGGTGACCGCCGTCGGCCAGTCGTCGGTCTCGACTGCCACGTTGCACCGCTCGGCGAGGACAAGAGCAGCCAACGGCATCGCGTTGGAGTCGATGGCAGCGTCGTATGCGCGTGCGAAGACCGCGTCCGCAGCCGAAGCGTCGCCGTCGAGCAGGTAGGAAAGGCCCTCGGTGTGCAGCATCGTGGCGCGGTACGGGCTCGACGGGCTCAGGCCCTCGTAGGCCAGGCGAGCGTCTCGCCGCATCTCGCTCACCCCCGACCGGAACACGATGGCGCGCAGGTAGGCCATCGTCGCCGCCATCGTGCTGCCGTCGGGGAGCATTCCTGTATCGGAAACCCGTTCTGCCGCCGCCGTCCACCGCTCGGCCTCGCCGGCGCGCCCGAGCAGCGCGAAGATCAAGGCGCCGTGCGCAGCGATGGCGCCGTAGTGCGGTACGAGCGTCCGATCGCGTAGACCCTCCATCCAACGCCGCACGCTCTCGACCCGCCCGCCTGCCCAGACAGTCTGCTGGACAGCGAGCACGAGGCGTGCTGCCTTGTCGTAGTCGCCGGCCTGCTGAGCGTGCTCGATCGCCAGCTCAGCCGAGCCGTTGGACTCGTACCACGCGGCTGCGCGGCGGTGCAGTGAGGGCAGCAACTGTGGCTCGCGTCGCCGCAACTCGGCTTGGAGCAGTTCCCGGAGCAGGTGGTGGTACCGAAACCACTCACGGCGATGGTCGAGTGGCACCACCAGGAGATTGCGATCCTCCAGCTCTTGCAGGCGCAGCGCCGATCGGTTGGTCCCGACGATCGCGTCGCACAGCGACCCGCACATCCGGTCGAGCACCGAGGTGCGGGTCAGAAATTCCAGTTCGGCGTCCGAAAGGCGACTGAGCAGCTCGGTGTGCAGGTAGTCCTGAATGAAGCGATCGTCACCGGCGAACTGCGGCGGTGTCGAGCGCCGAGCGCGCCCGGACCGTCCGGCGAGGGCCGCCAGATACAGGCCGGCGGGCCAGCCCTCGGTCATGCTGACGAGCGTGTGGACGTCGTTGTCCTCGATGTCGATGCCCGCCCCGGCGACCAACTGCGCAGCCTCCGGCTGGGCCATCGCGAGGTCGTCGACCCCGATCTCGAGGATCTCGCCCTGCACCCGCAGCCGAGCGGTCGGGACCGGGGGCGTGTCCCGCGAGGCCAGTACCAGTTGCCAGCCGGTCGGCAGCCGCACGACGAGCTCGGCGATCACCGCACGGCAACGCGGGTTCGTGATCGCCTCCGTGTGGTCGAGCATCAGCGTTACGGCAGCGGCCGTTCCGGCCACGGCGGAAACGACCCGCGTCACGAACGTGATCGACCCGCCGCTCGCGGCCAACCCGGACAACAGTGCGGGATCGACGGGGCGGATGCGATCCATCGCGCGTATCAACGCACTGAGCAGCACCGCCGGGTCGTTGTCTGCGTCGTCGCAGGAAACCCAAGCCACCGGATCGCTGCGGCGCTCGGCCCACTGCGCGAGCAGCGTCGTCTTGCCGTATCCGGGCGGCGCGATGATCGTGACGACCGGCTCACGGGAACAGACCAGACGATCGACGAGCGCCTTACGCTCGACGATCCCCGGTCTCAGAATCGGTCGACGGAGCTTGACATCGATCAGGTCCGACGGGTACCCGGGATCGGTCGCGTCACCGCTGAGCCTCCTGCGCTCGGAATCGGCGAGCTCAGCGCTCACACCCGTACCGTACCCCACCCTCAGGAAGCTGCGGGTGACGATCGTGAGGTCCGGATCGAGCCGATCGGTGCGATGGCCGACGGCGGCATCGACGACGACTTCATCAACACTGTCCGGGAGAAGATCACGCCCGGCACATCGGCGCTGTTCGTGATGACCGCGGGCGCGGTGATCGACGAGGTGCATGGTGCTTTCCGCGGCACGCACGCCGAACTCCTCCAGACCGACCTCAGCGACGCCCAGGAAGCCAAGCTGCGTCGGGCCTTCGCCGACGGCTGGGCGTACCGGCCGACCAGGCGGTTGGCCGCGTTCGGATCCAAGGGACGCAACGCAGCCTCATCCAGCAGGGGTGAGGCGGCCAGGCGATCAGTCGGGGCACGTTGGAGGGCGACACACTGGCGAGTCGGCGGCGTGCGCCGCCGGCACCCATCGATGCCGGCGAGGGAGTTCCAAATGCCTGACGATCAGCACTACGACGTCATCGTGATCGGTTCCGGCGCCGGCGGCGGGACGCTGGCGCATCGACTGGCCCCGAGCGGCAAACGCATCCTCCTGCTCGAACGCGGCGGCTACCTGCCCCGGGAGCGGGCGAACTGGGAGTCGACGGAGGTCTTCGTCAACGGCAAGTACCGCGCGCCTGAGTTCTGGCTCGACAGCGACGGCGACGAGTTCCCGCCGGAGGTCAATTACTACGTCGGCGGCAACACCAAGTTCTATGGGGCGGCGTTGTTCCGGCTCCGGCCGCAGGACTTCGGTGAGATCACCCACCACGGCGGGATATCGCCCGCCTGGCCCATCGACTACCACGATCTCGAGCCGTACTACACCCAGGCCGAGCATCTCTACCTGGTACACGGCGAGCACGGTGAGGACCCGACCGAAGGCCCCGCAAGTGCTCAGTACCGGTTCGCGCCGGTGCAGCACGAGGCCCGTATCCAGCAGCTCAGCGACGATCTGGAGAAGCAGGGCTTGCACCCGTTCCACCTGCCGATCGGCGTGAACCTCACCCAGGACACATCGGGCGGCGCCACCCGGACCAGTGCGTGCATCCGCTGCGATCGGGTGGACGGATTCCCCTGCCTGATTCAGGCCAAGTCCGACGCGCAGGTCATCTGCGTGGACCCGGCCCTCGAGTACGACAATGTCGAACTGCTCACCGAGGCAACGGTCCAACGCCTGGAGACCGACGACACCGGCCGCGCCGTCAGCACCGTCGTCACGCAACTCGGCGACGGCTCGACCGTGCGGCTGAGCGCCGATGTCGTGGTGGTGGCCTGCGGTGCGGTGAACAGCGCTGCGCTGCTGCTGCGCTCGGCCAGCAGCAAGCACCCCAACGGCCTAGGGAACAGCTCCGACGTCGTCGGGCGCCACTACATGCGCCACAACAACCTGGCGCTGATGGCGGTGTCCAACGAGCCGAATCCCACGCGGTTCCAGAAAACCCTCGCGCTCAACGACTGGTATTCCGGTGCCGACGACTGGGACTACCCGCTGGGCGGCATCCAGATGCTGGGTAAGTCCGACGCCGACCAGATCAGGGCGAACGCGCCGCGCTGGGCCGGACGGGTCTCCCCGGACATGCCCTTCGAGGTGCTCGCGCACCATGCCGTTGACTTCTGGTTGTGCGGCGAGGACCTCCCGTTCTCGGACAACCGGGTCACGCGTCGAGCCGGACGGGCGGATCCGGCTCACCCTGGACGAGGAGAACAACATGGCGGGAGTCATCCGGCTGCGGCACAAGCTGCAGGGGATGCTCAGTGACCTCGGCATGCACCGCCACAAGCTGATCGACCACAGCATCTATCTGCACAAGGGAATGCCGATCGGTGCCACCGCACACCAGGCGGGCACGGTTCGGTTCGGCACCGACCCGAACAGCTCCGCGCTCGACGTGAACTGCCGCGCCCACGACCTGGACAACCTGTACGTAGTGGACACGAGCTTTTTCCCGAGCATCGGCGCCGTCAACCCGTCGCTGACGGCGATCGCCAACGCCCTGCGCGTCGGCGATCACATCGCCGAGCGCCTCAGCTGACCCCCGTTTCAACGAAGGAGACAGGCGAACCACATGGCCACCAACACGGCAGACGCATTGGTCATCTTCGGAGCCACCGGCGACCTGGCCAAGCTCGAGACCTTCCCCGCACTCGTCGGACTGGTCGACCGGGGCGTGCTCGACGTACCCGTCATCGGGGTCGCGAAGAGCGGGTGGGGCATCGACCAGTTCCGCGACTACGCCGCCGCGTCACTTCGGCTCAACGAGATGGATCCGGCCACCCCGGCGGCTCGCAAGCTGCTCTCGCTGCTGCGGTACGTCGACGGCGATCTCGACGACCCGAAGACCTACGCCGCGATGTCGAAAGAAGTGCCCGAAGGTGCCCGAATCCTGTACTACCTCGAAGTGCCGCCGTTCCTCTTCGGCCGGATCGCGGCGGGCATCGACGGCGTCGGTCGTGCGAAGGGCGCGCGGATCATGGTCGAGAAGCCGTTCGGCAACGACCTGGCAAGCGCACGCGAACTGAACGACACGATGCACAAGTACTTCGCCGAGCAGGACATCTACCGGGTCGACCACTGGCTCGGCCTCGATCCGCTCGACAACGTGCTGTTCGCGCGATTCGCGAACTCGATCATCGAGCCGTTGCTGAACCGGACCTATGTCGAGAGCATCCAGATCACCATGGCCGAGGCGTTCGACGTCGCGGACCGCGGCCGGTTCTACGACAAGACCGGAGCCGTGCGCGACGTGGTGCAGAACCACATGCTGCAGGTGCTGGCCAGCGTGCTCGCCGACCCGCCGGACGGCTCCGGCTTCGACTCCTGGCTGGACGCCAAGTCGCGGGTGATCGCGTCGTTGCGGCCGCTCACGGTGGACGATGTCGTCCGCGGCCAGTACGAGGGCTATCGCGAGGTCGAGGGCGTCGACGCGAACTCGACGGTCGAAAGCTACGTCGCGTTGCGGCTCAGTCTCGACAACTGGCGCTGGGCAGGGGTGCCGATCGCGATCAGAGCGGGCAAGACGATGCCGGTCACGGCGACCGAGGTGCAGATCGCCTTCCGCCCGACGCCGTACAACGTGTTCCAACTCGGCGAGGACGCCGGTGGCGTCCGGTTGCGCTTCCGGATCTGGCCGGAGGCCCAGATCAGCCTGAGCCTGCTCGGCAAGCAGCCCGGAGCCGGCTGGCAGCCTCAGGTCGAGGACCTCACCTTTGCCGTACAGCCCGGCTCGGACATGCGCCCCTACGACCGGCTCATCGGCGCGGCGCTGGAGGGCACGCACCTGTTCTTCGCCCGCCAGGACGTGGTCGAGGCAGCGTGGCGGGTCGTCGACCCGATCCTCGACGACGCGGTCCCGCTCCGCGGCTACGCCAGGGGGACCTGGGGGCCGAAGGAAGCGGACCTGCTGCTGCCCGACGGCGACAGCTGGCACGACCCGAACGCCTGACGGGCCGAACGGCGACGTCGCCGGCCGATCGGCAGGTCCGCGGTTCATTCATTCCGCGTGCCCGGTTCATACAGGTGGATCAGCGAGCTCTGGTACGTGAACAGCAGGCGGCAATGACGCGTTGGCGCGGCGACTAGCGGGCTGCGGCCTCACATCTGCATCTGATCGATGGTCGTGGGAGGTCAGTCAACGACCGCTATGTGCGGAACATCGGCTTCGAGGTCGCCCCAGGCGATGCGCGTCGGCGTCGAGCAGGCCTCGACGGTGGCCGCATGATCGCGGTCGAAGTAGTCCCATGCCCAGGTGAGGAAGGCGTCGGTCTTGCTGTGTGCACCGCTGAGCAGCATCGCGTGTACGCCGAGCCACGCGGCGAAGGCGATCGGGCCCTCGACCTGGTGCCGGTGCTTGCCCACCTGGGCGACGGCTGCGTTTCGGCCGATCATCGCCATGATGCCCTTGTCCTTGTAGTGGAAGGGCTTGGTGCTGCTGCCGCGATGTTCGCGCAGAATGTTTTCTGCGGCCCACCGACCGGACTGCTGCGCCACGGAGCCGAGTTGGGGATAGAACCTGCCGTCGCCGGACGGGATGTTGGCGACGTCACCGACTGCGTAGACGCCGGGAAAGCCGTCGACTTTCAGCTCAGGTGACACATCGATCCGTCCGCCGCGCCCGGTGGACGGTCCTGCATGTCTGCGCGATGGCTGATGCGGACTCGCCCCCGCCCCACACGACCGTTCTCGCGCGGATGGAGCTGGCATCGTCGAACACGACGCGATCGGCATGCACTTCGGCAACGCCGACTCCGAGCTTGACGTCTGCTCCGGCTTTGGTCAGCTTGTCGAGGGCATAGGCGTGAGCCTTCTCGGCGAAGGCGCCCAGCAGACTGTCCCCGCGGTCGACCAGGGTGATCCGCCCCGCGCGTGGCGTCTGCCCGGTCTCCGCCCAGGCGGTCGTCAGCTCGACGAGCGCGCCGGTCGTCTCGACCCCTGTCGGGCCGCCGCCGACGACGACGACGTCCAGCGTCCCGTCGTCCTGCGCCGACCCCGACGCGGCTGCCCGTGCCTGATCCTGGAGGTGCAGGCGGAGCCGTTCGGCATCGGCGACGGAGTAGAGCGGGAAGGCGTGCTCTGCCGCCCCCGGGACGCCGAAGAAGTTGGGGCGTGCGCCAGCCGCCATCACCACGTGCGACCCGGCCAGGGTCCGGCCGTCGGCGAGGCGCAGGGTCCGGTCGGCCAGCGACGCCGCTGTGACAGCCGAGGTGACGATCTCCACGGTGGGATAGTCACGAAAGATCGTGCGGTGCGGCCGCGCGATGTCCTCAGCGGGCAGTTGCGATGTCGCCACCTGGTAGAGCAGCGGTTGGAACTGGTGGTAGCCGTTGCGGTCGATGAGCACCACGTCCACGCCCTCGTCCCCGAGTGTGTGCGCACACGCGACTCCGGCTAGCCCGCCGCCCAGTATCAGCACTGCGTGAGCCACGACACCTCCTTGGTCGGGCCGGGATGGATTCGAGCTGTCACAAAGACAGTTCCCTTCGGAAGTCGGACAAGATGATGCGGCCGGCGGCCTCGATCAATGCCAGGTGCGAGAACGCCTGGGGGAAGTTCCCCAGATGTCTGGCGCGCTCGACTTCGAACTCTTCGGCATATAAGCCGAGCGGTGACGCGATACGCAGAAGTCGCTCCATCAGGCTGGTGGCCTGGTTCATGTCGCCGACCATCGCCAACGCGGAGACCAACCAGAACGAGCAGATGAGGAACGTTCCCTCTTTGCCGGAGAGCCCGTCGTCGGTCTCGTCGGTGCGGTAGCGCAGCACGAACCCGTTCTCGGTCAACTCCTCGGTGATCGCCTTGACCGTGTTGCGGATCCGCTCGTCGGTGCCTGGAAGAAAGCCGAAGAGCGGGGCAAGCAACGTCGACGCGTCGAGTGCGTCTGTGTCGTAATGCTGGCGCAGAACCCCTCGATCACTTACGCCGTTTGCCAGGATGTCGGCCCTGATCTCCTCGGCGGTCGCCGTCCACTCCTTCTCGAGCCGGTCGTCGTCACGGATCGCGGCAAGCTTCGCGGCTCGGTCCAGCGCCACCCACCCCATCAGCTTCGAGGACACGTAGTGTTGCGGCGCCCCTCGAGCTTCCCAGATGCCCTGATCCGGGTTGCGCCAGGCGGCGGTTGCTCCGGCTGCTTGCGATTGGACGAGTGGCCACAACCGCCGCGGCAAGTGCTGGCTGCGTCGGGTGTGCAGGAGCAGCGAGTCGAGTACCGCGCCGAAAACGTCGTTCTGTCGCTGGTCGAAGGCGCCGTTTCCGAGCCGCACCGGTCTCGCACCCTCGTACCCAGACAGCTCGTCACGGGTCGACTCGGCTAGATCGCGCCGGCCGTCGACGCCGTACATGATCTGCAGGCTGCCGTCGGCGTTCGGCTCGAGGTCGGCGACGAATTGCATGAACTCGTCCGCCTCCCAATCGAGATTCAGGTAGTGCAGCGCCTGGAGGGTGAACGTCGTATCGCGCATCCACGTGTAGCGGTAATCCCAGTTGCGCTCGCCGCCCGGCGTTTCAGGCAAGGAGGTGGTCAGCGCCGCGACGGTCGCACCGGTCGGCATGTACGTGAGGCCCTTGATCGTGAGCGCCGACCGCTCCAGCGGATGCCGCAGGCTGTGGTCCGGGATCCGCGCGCGGGCCAGCCAGCTGCGCCAGAACAGCACGGTCGCGTCGATCCGTGCGGTCGCCTGGGCGACGTCGGCTGGAGCGACAAGATCCTTTGCCCATGACAGCGCGCAGAAAGCCTTGTCGCCCTTGCTGAGCACATGGCGGGCGCGGGCGGCCCCTCCCTCGATCCCGATCAGCATGTCGGTACTCAACCGAAAGACCTGACCGGCGCCGGTTGCGTCGGCGCTGTGGCCCTCGGCGTCGGTCACGGTCCAGCTGGCCTGCACCCGCCCGTAGTCGAACGCGGGCTCGCAGACGAGCTCGATCTCGACGTTGCCTTCGAGGCACTCGACGGTGCGTACCAGTAGATGGCTCGCATCGTCGTCAGCAGGTGGCCGGGTGTGCGGCGTGACTTCGTCCGGACCGGAACGCGGTCCCATCGCCAGTGCGTCGTGCACCAAGATCCAGCCACGGGGCGTATGCCAGGTGGTCGTCAGGACGTTGGTTCCCGGTACGTAGGTGCGTGCCGACGGCACGTTGATGCCATAAGGGCCGAACCTGAACGACCCTGCTCCGCGGTCGAGCAGGTTCCCGAACACGCTGGGCGCGTCGAAGGCCGGCAGACAGAGCCAGTCGACCGATCCGTCGGGAGCGACGAGAGCGCCGGTATGGCAATCCGACAGGAACCCGTAGTCTGCAATCGGCGGGAAGGGAGAGGTGGAAAGGCTCAAGTTCGCACTCCTTCACGATCACGGTGCCGGCCACTCGCCGCGCTCTACACCTTCGCCCGACACGGGAGGCGTCGCATCATCCGGAGCAGATGATCCGGGCTCGTCCCGCTCACCCACCGTGCCCGCTCAGCGCGGTGTCTCCGACGTCCGCTACTCCTTCTTCGGGAAGAAGGTGCCGCGATGCCAGGACGTACAGGAGCACGAACCCGGGCGCCACGATGACCACGGCCAGCGCCACGGTGACGATCAGAGCCGTCAACGTTCCGGACGGAGCCGCGGCGGCGGAGACCGTGAGGGTTTCGGGCAGCAGGTACGGCGACTGCGCGACGCCCCAGGAGCCGACCATGCCGGCCACCGCGAGCACCGCGAGTACTCGCGCCCCGCGGGGTGTACCCCGGGCCAGCAGGACCAGCGCGCCAAGCCCGCAGACGCACGCTGACGATCACCACGGGCAGGGCCCGCGAGGTCAGACCGTCGAAGATGTAGCCGGCGTCGCTGTGCAGCACGAACATCCCGAGGACGCCGACGGCGGCGACGCCGACGGCCGCGACGACCGCCCGCCGGCGAAAGTATTCGGTCATCTCCTCGTCGCCGCCGTTGCGCGCCTCCCACACGAGGTAGACGGCGGCGAGATACGCGACGGTCGTGGCCGCAAGGACGCCGGCGACCACCGAGGTCGGGTTGATCCAGCTGTCGACCGGGTCGCCGGCCTTTCCCCCCGCGGGGACCCGGCCGGACGCGATGCCACCGATGACGGCTCCCAGGCAGTACGGCACCAGGACCGACGAGGACGCGAAGGCGGCTCCGAACACCCGACGGGTCCGTAGCGTGACGACAGCCTTACGGAATGCGAAACTTGCGCCGCGCAGGACGATGCCGAGCGCAGCGATCGTCAGGGGAACGAACAAGGTCAGCGTGATTGAGGCGTAGGCCTGCGGGAACGCCGTCCACGTGAGCACGAAAATGAAGATCAACCACACGTGATTCGCTTCCCAGACGGGGCCGATCGACCGTTCGATCACCGCCCGCGGCCGCTCACCGCGAGCCGGGCCCCCAGCGGTGAGGTCCCAGAAGCCGGCACCGAAGTCGGCGCCCCCGAACACGGTATAGGCGGCGAGGGCGAGAAGCAGGACGATCGCGACGACGGTGCTCACCCCACCGCCTCCGTCTCGGGCGCGGCCGGTGCACCCGCCGGTGCACTCGGTGCGTAAGGGCCTTCGGCCGCCTCGAACCCACCAGCGCGCCGGAACCGCCGGCTCATCCCGCGCAGCACCAGGATTGTCGTGATGCCGAGCGCGACGTAGAGGAGCGCGACCGTGATGAACGTGATCCATACGCCGGTGTTGGCGGTGGCCGCATCTTCGACCTTCATGTAGTTGTAGACGATCCAAGGCTGGCGCCCGACCTCGGTCACCACCCAACCGGCCTCCATCGTCATAACGGCAAGCACGCCCGAGCACGCTGCGAGTGTCAGGAAGACCCTGTTCACGAGCATCCGACGACGGACGACCCAGTTGGCGCCGTACCACAGCGACAGCAAGAACAGGAGCGTGCCGAGGCCGACCATCATGTCCCATGCGAGGTGGACCACGTTGACCTCGTGGACGGTCGGCCGGTCGCCGGCCGCAACGGCGTTCAACCCTTGGACCCGCGTCGACTTGCCGGTGCTGGGATCCGAGAGCCAGGACGCGAGGCCGGGAATGCGGATCCCGCCACTCACCGTGTCGTTGGAGTTGAGGTGTCCGAGCAAGGTCTCGGGGACGTCGCTGGCGGTCGTCGGGACGAGCTCGATGGCCGCGAATTTCTCCGGCTGGTTGTTGAACACCCATCGCGCCAACGTGTCACCCACGGCCATCTGCACCGGGGTCGCGATCGCCGCGACGCTGAACGCGATGATGAAGCCTAATTTGTGGTAGTGGTCACGCCTTCCCCGCAGCATCGCGGTGGCGTAGACCGACGCAATCAGGAAGCCCCCGACCAGGTACGCGGCGACGAGCATGTGGGCCGCCTCGAGCGGCATTGCCTTGTTGAAGATCACCTTCACCGGATCGACGGAAGTGATCGCGCCGGACGAGTCCAGGGTGAAGCCGCCCGGAGCATTCATCCAGGCGTTCGCGGCGACCACCGACATGGCGCCGAAGATCCCGGCGAGCACGATCGGGACCCCGGTCCAGAAGTGGACCCAGGGCCGCATGCGTCGCCAGCCGAAGATGTAGATCGCGACGAAGATGGCCTCGGTGAAGAAGAAGATCCCCTCGAACCCGAAAGGCACCCCGAACGCCTGACCCCATCGCCCCATGAATCGTGGCCAGAGCAAACCGAACTCGAAGCTGAGGACCGTGCCCGTGACCGCGCCGACGGCGAACGTCACCGCCATGTACTTCGACCACCGCTGCGCCAGTTGCAGCGCCTCGTGGTCGTCGCGTTTGAGGGCGCGGTAATTGGCGATCAAGGTCATGAACGCCCAGGAAACGCCCAACGGCACGAGGATGATGTGGAAGGCGAGCGTGAACGCCATCTGTGAGCGGGCCCAAGGAACCGGGTCGACGGCGAGAATCTGGGCGGCTGCGTTCATGACCACATCGCCGTTCTCCTCCTGGGCAGGAACCGATCGCCGACACGCGCGTGCTGAAACGGCGGCGACAACAGCCTGATCCGGACATCTCGACTGCGGATCACCCGAAATGGATGACCTGGGCCAGCGGAAACTTGCCGGTTCGCTGCACGTCGGTCACCACGAAGTTCACCAAGATGATCATTACCGCACCCAGGCTGCTGGCGACCGTCGTGACGGTGTCCAGCCAGCCGCTGCGTAGCCCTGCCGCCCGTCCTGCCGACCAGGCGTGGATGAGCAGCAACAGCTACCGTCGCGCCGAGCGCGACATACGCCGCTACCTGGGCGACGCGTCGGCCACGCGGGCAATGATCAAGGTGAGCACCGAGACATTGGCCGCGCTGACCATCGGCCAGGTAGCCGCCGCCTGCAAGCGACAGGGCCGCCGTGGGCAACCGGCCGTTCTCCGTCTGTTCGCCGAGGATCTCTCCTCCGCGGTCCAGGAGACGATCAGCGTCACCAACGCCAGGTCGTGCGTGGCTGCATCGACGATTGGCCATCGGTCACCCCACGCTGTCTGACGGGATGCCTGGTAGAGCGAGGTGATCTTCGCCAGTCCGCGGTCAGTCCGCAAGGCGTTCACCGACGTCAGCCAGGTGTCCATCACGTCTGTCTGATCCCAACTTGCTCGTACGCCCGAAAAATGGGAGCTGCAAGCACTTACGAACAATTCCGAAGAACGACCGTAGATCGGCTGATCGCCCTCTCAACGCGGCCCGTCAACTGGTCGCATCAGCGCGCGATGCCGAGGTTGCTCACCTTGATGCTACGCTGTGCTACATGAGGTCGGTGTCGCATCGCGAGATGCGGAACGAGAGCGGCCAGATCCTGCGGGCGGTGGCGGCGGGGGAGTCGGTGCTCGTGACGAACAACGGGCAGGTGGCTGCGGTGATCTCGCCGCCCCCAGGCGATTCCATCGCCGAATTGGTGGCCCGCGGACAGGCCCGGGCCGCGCGTCGACCGTTGGCGGACTTGTCGTCGGTGCGACGGCGCAAGTCCAGGCGGAGCAGCGCTGAGATCGTGGCGGACGTGCGCGGTCGCTGGTGAGGTCGTATCTGGACACGTCGGCGGCGATGAAGCTGCTGGTCGAGGAGCGTGAGTCACGAGCGTTGACGACGTACTTGACGTCGTTGGGTGCGGGGGAGCGGCAGGTGGTGGCGTCGTGGCTGCTGCACACCGAGCTCCACCGCGCGGCCACCCGCCACCCCGGCGATGTCGACCTCGAATCGGTTGGGATCGTGCTGGACACCGTGACCCTGATCGATGTCAGTCGCGGTGACCTGCTCACCGCGGCGGCGCTGCCGGGCCGGCTGCGGTCCAATGACGCGATTCATCTTGCTGTTGCGCTGCGGGTCGGGGTGGAGGAGATGATCACCTACGATGCGGAGCTGGCCGCGGCGACCGTGGCGGCGGGTCTTGGGGTGAACGCGCCGGCCTGAACGATGAGCAGGGCTCCGAGTGCTGCGGTCAGCTTTTAGTCATCTTTTACTCCCGCGAACAGCCAACCACAGCCCTCGGCGGTCATCGCGAGAAGTGTTGTATGGCGACGAATACGAGCAATCTCCGTCATCAGCCAACCACCGAAGATCAATTCGAAGGGTTCGCGGTCTGGTTAGGCTTGCACGAAACGGCAGTGACCGCCGCGACGCGGGGTCGTGTGGACCGTTCCCGCCGATGTGCCGGCTGGAGGCGGGATTCTTCGCGGCAAGCATCAAGAAGCGTGAGGATGGTCGGTGGCGGCGCGCTACCGCCATCAGGCTGGCGAGGAACATGCTCGCCACTTCGAACGCAAAGTTGATGCCCAACGGTGGCTCAACGGCGTCACGGCCGCGCAGGTCCGGGGGACACGTGGATCCGAAGACGGCGCGGCTCACGGTGGACGAGTGGTGCCGGACGTGGTTGACCGGGTACGGATCTCGGCGTTCCTCGACCGTGCGCCAGGCCGAGGTGCATCTCGAACTCATCGTGGTTGCATTTGGACCGATGCCCATGTCAGCGGTGCAGCCGTCAGACGTACGGTCCTGGACGGCTCAGCTGAAAGCCGCGGGTCGAGCGACCTCATATGTCTACGCGCTCCACGCCCGGTTGTCGCAGGTCTTCAACGACGCAGTGCACGACGGCGTGATCGTCCGCAACCCGTGCTCGAGACGCACGTCGCCGCGCACCGGTTCGCAACGGCCCTACGATTGCAACCACCGAGCAGGTGTCGGCTCTGCATGACGCATTCGACCCGGCCTGCGAGCCGCGGTCCTGCTCGGCGCCTTCGCCGGGCTGCGGCTGGCTGAGGCGGCCGCACTGCGGGCTGAGGATATCGACTTCATGCGTGCCCGGCACGAGATCGTCGAGCTTGCGCCCGAGTTCCGGTATCAGGACTTGCGGCACTACTTTGCCAGCCTGCTCATCGCCGACGGACTGGATGTCAAAGCTGTCCAGGCCCGGCTACGGCACGCTAGCGCCAAGACAACGCTGGACGTGTACGGGCACCAATGGCCGGACAAGGACGAAGTCTCTCGCGCGGCAGTCGCCGCCGCCATCGCGGCGCGCGATCCGCGCCCCATTGCGGACCCCGACCGATTCTTGCGGACTTTTTGCGGACTGAGGCCCGCATCGTCAGGCTCCGAAACGACTGGAGGCCCCGGAATCCGGGGCCTCCAGTACGCGAACGACTCAGCAGTCGTAGTAGAGCTCGAACTCGTGCGGGTGCGGGCGCAGCCGGATCGGGTCGATCTCGTGCGGTGCGCTTGTAGTCGATCCAGGTCTCGATCAGGTCGCGCGGTGAACACGCCGCCCTCGGTGCAGGTACTCGTGGTCGGCCTCGAGCGCGTCGAGCACCTCGGCCAGCGAGCCGGGCACCTGCGGGATGGCGGCGTGCTCGTCCGGCGGCAGCTCGTAGAGGTCCTTGTCGATCGGCGCGGGCGGCTCGATCTTGTTCTTGATGCCGTCGAGGCCGGCCATCAGCATCGCCGAGAACGCGAGGTACGGGTTGCGACGACGGGTCGGGCACGCGGAACTCGATCCGCTTGGCCTTCGGGTTCGACCCGGTGACCGGGATGCGGATGCAGGCCGAGCGGTTGCGCGGGCGAGTAGACCAGGTTGACCGGCGCCTCGTAGCCCGGCACCAGGCGGTGGTAGGAGTTCACCGTCGGGTTGGTGAACGCCAGCAGCGACGGCGCGTGGTGCAGCAGGCCGCCGATGTACCAGCGCGCCATGTCCGACAGCCCGCGCGTAGCCGAGCTCGTCGTAGAACAGCGGCGCGCCGTCCTTCCACAGCGACTGGTGGCAGTGCATGCCCGAGCCGTTGTCGCCGAACAGCGGCTTCGGCATGAACGTCGCGGTCTTGCCGTTGCGCCCAGGCGACGTTCTTGATGATGTACTTGAACAGCATGCACGCTCGTCGGCCGGCGTGCCAGCAGCGTGTCGAACTGGTAGTTGATCTCGGCCTGGCCGGCGGTGCCGACCTCGTGGTGCGCGCGCTCGACCTCGAGGCCGGCGTTGATCGAGCGCGAGGCTCATCTCGTCGCGCAGGTCGGCGTAGTGGTCGACCGGCGGCACCGGGAAGTAGCCGCCCTTGTACCGGGTCTTGTAGCCGCGGTTGCCGCCCTCCTCGACGCGGCCGGTGTTCCAGGCGCCCTCGATCGAGTCGATGTAGTAGTAGCCGGCGTTCTGCTTGGTCTCGAAGCGGACGTCGTCGAAGATGTAGAACTCGGCCTCCGGGCCGAAGTACGCGGTGTCGGCGATGCCGGTGCGACTTCAGGTACGCCTCGGCCTTGGCGGCCACCTTGCGCGGGTCGCGGCTGTACGGCTCGTCGGTGAACGGGTCGACGATCGAGAAGTTGACGTTGAGCGTCTTCGCCGGCCCGGAACGGGTCGACGTAGGCCGTCGTGAGGTCCGGGATCGAGCTTCATGTCCGACTCGTGGATCGCCTGGAAGCCGCGGATCGACGAGCCGTCGAACATCTGGCCCTCGGTGAAGAACTCGTCCGGCAGCGTCGCCGCCGGCACGTTGAAGTGCTGCATGACTGCCGGGCAGGTCGCAGAAGCGGACGTCGACGAACTTGACGCCCTCGTCCTTGATGAACCTCAGGACCTCGTCGGCGCTTGTGAACATCCATCCTCCGTGAACAGTATGGGAGCCGCAAACGCTAGGCACATGCAGTTGCTTGCCTATATCCCGAGTGTTTCCGTGACGTTTCGCGCCCGGACCGAGTCACCCACCCCTCAGCCTCGCACAACTGCGGTGTCGGCGAGCCGGTCGTGCAGTCCGCGCCCGTCGCGGTCGAACACCAACGCCGGGACCAGCAGGCACAGCAGCGCGGTGCGCAACAGCGCGCGGGCGAGGTCGATGCGTACGCCCGGCGTCGTGCGCACCACATGCAGACCGAACAGGTACATGCCCAGCGTGCGGCCGGCGACCAGCATCCCGACCACGTAGTCCAGGGCGAACGGGATCAGGCTCCACGAGCCGGGCAGCCGCTCGGCGAAGGAGGCGCCGCCGGGGTGGGGCACGAACAGGGCGGCCACCAGCCCGGACGCGATCGCGTCGACCAGGAACGCGAGCAGCCGGGTGCCGGTGGGGGCCAGCGACCCGGGCCCGGCGGCAGGCAGCCCGAGCGCCTCGCCCCGGTAGGCCTGCGGAGCGCTCACGTGCGGTGCGTCGGTCATCCCCCCGCCACGCTCACGACCGCCGCCGCACGGTCCGCTGCACGTTGCGCATCTTGGCGCCCTGCGGCATCGGACCCTTGGGCAGCTGGGCGGCACGGCTGCCGCCGAGCGCCGCGAGCCGTTTCTCCAGCGTGCCCACCTGTTCCTTGGTCAGGTTCGACGGGAGCTTGAGCAGGTACCGGTTCAGCTTGGCGAGGCGGATATCGCCCTCGCCGGTGCCGACGGTGATGTCGTAGATGGGGACGTCGCCGATCACCCGGGCGGTGCGCTTCTTCTCCTGGGCGAGCAGACCCTTCACTCGGTGCGGCGCGCCCTCGGCGACCAAGACCACACCGGGGCGCCCGACGAGCCGGTGCACGGCGTCGAGCTGGGTCGTGCCGGCGACGGCCTGGGTCAGCCGCCAGTCGCCGCGCAGGTTCTGCTGCAGCATCCAGCCCGCCGCGCCGGCCTGCCCCTCCGCCTGCGCGAACATCGACTTCTGCGCCCGGCGGGAGAACACCAGCATCGCCGCGACCGCGGCCGCCGCAACGGCGGGAACGATCCCGAAGTAGGGCGAGCCGGTCACCAGGTAGATCACGACGTAGACCAGCGCGGCCGCGGCCACCGCCGCCATGATGATGTAGGGCAGGAAACGGGAGTCCTGCTGACGGGTCAGTGTGAAGGCCTGCCTGACGTTGCGGAACGTCTCGCGGCGCTGCGCGCGTTTTGCGCCGCGGGCCGCCTTCTTGTCCGCACGCGTCGGCTTCGTGGACTTCTTCCCGCCGGTGGTCGACATGCCACCCAGGATAGTTGTCAGGCGCGCGCCTGAATCGCCTGCTGGTACAGGCGGCCGGCCCGGTACGACGAGCGCACCAACGGGCCGCTCATAACGCCGGCGAAGCCGATCTCCTCGGCTTCCTCGCGCAGCTCGACGAACTCCTGCGGCCGCACCCAGCGCTCGACCGGGTGGTGTTTGGGCGAGGGCCGCAGGTACTGGGTGATCGTGATCAGCTCGCACCCGGCCTCATGCAGGTCCGTCAGCGCGGTGCTGATCTCCGCGCGGGTCTCGCCCATGCCCAGGATCAGGTTCGACTTGGTCACCAGCGTGTCGGCGCGGGCGGTACGCAACACGTCGAGGGAGCGCTCGTAGCGAAACCCCGGGCGGATGCGCTTGAAGATGCGCGGCACGGTCTCGACGTTGTGCGCGAATACCTCGGGGCGGCTGCTGAACACCTCGGCGAGCAGCTCCGGGACGGCGTTGAAGTCCGGGGCCAGCAGCTCGACGCCGGTGGCCGGGTTCACGGCATGGATCTGGCGCACGGTCTCGGCATAGAGCCAGGCGCCGCCGTCGCGCAGGTCGTCGCGGGCGACGCCGGTGATCGTGGCGTAGCGCAGCCCCATCGACTGCACGCTGTGGGCCACCCGGCGCGGCTCGTCGACGTCGAGGGCCTGCGGTTTGCCGGTCTCGATCTGGCAGAAGTCACAGCGCCGGGTGCACTGGTCGCCGCCGATGAGGAAAGTGGCCTCGCGGTCTTCCCAGCACTCGTAGATGTTCGGGCAGCCGGCTTCCTGACAGACCGTGTGCAGACCCTCGCGCCTGACCAACTCGTGCAGCTCGCGAAACTCCGGACCCATCACCGCTCGGGTCTTGATCCACGGCGGTTTGCGCTCGATCGGCGTCTGCGTGTTGCGCGCCTCGATGCGCAGCATGCGCCGCCCGTCCGGCGCCGGAGTGGGACGAACCGCGGTCACCCCGGCAACGGTACGCGCTGTTCGGCCCCGCTGAGTGCGGGCTGCAGCGCAGGCAGGTGCCGCCGCACGAGCGGCAGCACCTCGGCCACCGTGACGTCGCGACCGAGCTCCAGCGACAGCGAGGTGACCCCGGCGTCGGTGATGCCGCAGGGCACGATGCGGTCGAACCAGGACATGTCCGGGTCGCAGTTGAGCGCGAAACCGTGCAGGGTCACCCCTTGCGCGACCCGCACGCCGATCGCCGCGACCTTGCGTTCCGGGCGCTTCGCGTCGGCCGGCACCCACACGCCGCTGCGGCCCTCGACCCGGATCGTGTCGACGCCGAGCGCGGCGCAGACGTCCATCAGCACGCCCTCGAGTCGCCGCACGTAGGCGATGACGTCGATCGGGTCGGCGAGGCGCAGGATCGGGTAGCCGACGAGCTGACCCGGGCCGTGCCAGGTGATCTTGCCGCCGCGGTCGACGTCGATGACCGGCGTGCCGTCGACCGGGCGCTCCCCGGGTTGGGTGCGCTTGCCCGCGGTGAAGACCGACGGGTGCTCGAGCAGCAGCACGGTGTCCCTGCCGCCGGCTACTACGTCGGCGTGGATCTCGCGTTGCCGCGCCCAGGCCTGCTCGTAGGGGACCAGCCCGGCTCGGATGACGTGCACGGCGTCAACGGTACCCAGCGACCGGACCGGTGGAAGCGGACGACGACACGCGGCAAGCGGTTTAACTGATCGCGGGTTGTCGTCAGTCCTCGCTACCGTGGCCGCTGACCGGTCAGTCCGGGCGAGTAGTGCGCTGCCGATCGATCAGGAGACAAGATGAGGACCTTAGCCGAGTTCGCCATCCGCCGCCGCTGGTTCGTCATCGTCGGATGGATCGTGCTGGTCGTTGCGGCCCAGGGCATCGCCGGCGCGATGGGCGGCGCGGCCTACAAGGACACGTTCAGCCTGCCGCACACCGAGACCGCGACGGTGGCCAAGCTGCTCAAGAACGCCGGCCTGACCAACCAGAACGGCGCCACCGGCACGGTGGTCCTCAAGAACACGAGCGGCGACGCGTTCACGGCCGCGCCCGCCGGAGCTGCAGCCGCAGCCCTGGTCAAGCTGTGCACGTCGGGCGACCACGTCGCGCTGATCACCACGCCGTGGCAGTCGATCGACTGCGCGAACCCCGCCGCGGTCGGCCCGGGCAACCCAAAGCTGCTCAACACCGCCCGCGGGTCGGACACCGCGCTGGTCGACGATCACCTGGCAGAACAACCACTTCGACCCCGACCTGTTCAAGAACGTCTACAACTCGCTGAAGACGCTGCGCAGTCCGATCGCTGCAGGTCGAGTTCACCGGTAACGCGTTCGCCGGCATCGGCAGGCAGGCCGGCTCGGGCACGTCGGTGTTCATCGGCTTCGTGGCCGCGCTGATCATCCTGGCGCTGGTGTTCCGTACCGTCGCCGCGACCGTGCTGCCGCTTGGCCAGCGCCGCGGTCGCGCTGGTCGGCGGGCTGGGCGTGATCTACATCCTCAGCCACGCCATCAACGTCTCGAACATCACGCCGTACCTCGCCGAGCTGATGGTGATCGGTGTCGGCGTCGACTACGCGCTGTTCATCGTCACCCGACATCGCCGCAATCTGCGCCGCGGCATGCCCGTGAACGAGTCGATCGTCACCGCGATCAACACCTCCGGGCCGCGCCGTGCTGTTCGCCGGCACGACCGTCTGCATCGCGATCCTCGGCCTCATCGCACTCGGCGTGAGCTTCTTCAACGGCATGGCGGTCGCCACCGCGCTCGCCGTCGGCTTCACCATGGCCGCCTCGCTGACGCTGCTGCCGGCGCTGCTCAGCCTGTTCGGGCTGAAGGTGCTGCCGCGCAAGCAGCGCGCCGCGGTGCGCGCCGGCGAGTTCATCGACGACCGCCCGGTCGGGTTCTGGGCGCGCTGGTCGGAGTTCGTCGCGCGCCGCCGCGTCGTCGTCGCCATCGGTCTCGGCGCGCCGTGATGATCGTGCTGGCGATCCCGTTCTTCTCGCTGCAGCTGGGCAACAGCGACCAGGGCAGCGACCCGAAGGGCTCCACGACGCGGACCGGCTACGACCTGATCAGCTCGGAGTTCGGCGTCGGCTACAACTCCACCCTCGAGGCGGTCGTCAACGGCCCCGGCGCCTCCGACCCGGCCTACCTGCAGCAGCTGGCGCAGACCCTGGCGGCCGACGCCCGGCGTCGACCAGACCAGCGTCGAGCGTCGTGCCGCTGACCAGACGACATCGCGTTCGTGACGTTCAAGACGACCACCTCACCGCAGTCGGAGAAGACCTACCAGCTGGTCCGGCACCTGCGCTCGGACGTCCTGCCGCCGCTGTATCAGCGGCACGGCGAACCACATCTACATGTACGGCGACACCGCCATCAACGTCGACTTCGCCAAGGTCCTCGGCCGCAAGATGCCGTTGTTCATCGCGGTCGTCGTCGGCCTGTCGTTCATCCTGCTGCTCATCGCGTTCCGCAGCCTGGTCATCCCGCTGACCGCCGCGGTGATGAACCTGCTGGCCGCGGCCGCGCTCGTTCGGCGTGATCGTGGCGATCTTCCAGTACGGCTGGGTCTCCGACAGCATGGGCGCCGGACCGGGCGGCACCGATCGACGCCTGGATCCCGGTGATGCTGTTCGCGATCCTGTTCGGCCTGTCGATGGACTACCAGGTCTTCCTCGTCAGCCGAATGCACGAGGAGTGGGTGCACACCAAGGACAACCGGCGGCCGTCACCGTCGGCCAGGCCGAGACCGGCGGCATCATCACCGCCGCCGCCATCATCATGATCGCGGTCTTCCTCGGCTTCCTGCTCACCCCGGGGCGGCCGATCAAGATCTTCGGCACCGGTCTGGCGGTGGCGGTGTTCCTCGACGCGTTCATCCTGCGCACGATGCTCGTGCCGTCGCTGATGCACCTGTTCGGCAAGGCGAACTGGTTCTTGCCCGCGCTGGCTGAACCGGATCACGCCGCGGGTGTCGGTCGAGGCGCCGGACGAGCAACTGCCGACGCCGCCGGCCCAGGTGGCCGGGGCGCAGTCGACGAGCGCGTAGCCGGTCGGAGGCGAGACTTTGATGACCCAGGTGGACGAGGAACGCGCGGAATCGCCCGAGCGTCCGGCCCGGCCCAGATTCCTGTGGGCCTTCGGCCTGCTCGCCTTCATCCTGTTGCTCGTCGGGCTGGCCGGCGGCGGCTACCAGAGCAAGCTGGGCGACGTCCAGAAGAACGACAACTCCTCGTTCCTGCCGAGCTCGGCCGACTCGACGAAGGTCGCCAACGAGTCGGAGAAGTTCAACTCGGTGCAGACCATCCCGGGGTTCGTGGTCTACCAGCGCGAGAGCGGGCTCACCGACGCGGACCGCGAGAAGATCGTCTCGGACATCGCGAAGTTCCGGCAGGTCGACGGGGTCGCGGGAGACCAGGTGGGGCTGCCGCAATACCGGCCGGCCACCAACCCGACGGTCGCCGCCGTGTCGGTGCCGCTGGTCGGCAAGGACAACGGCAAGAGCGTTACCGGGCCTGATCTGGTCAACACCGAGAAGGCAGTCCTGAAGATCGCCCGGACCGACCTGCCGGACGGGCTCGAGGTGCACAGCGCGGGCGCCGGCGGCGTGCTGGTCGCTTTCATCGACGCGTTCGACGGCCTGGACGGCACGTTGCTGTTCGCGGCCGGCTTGGTCGTGATCGTGATCTTGTTGCTCGTCTACCGCAGCCCGATTCTGTGGTTCTTCCCGCTCTTCGGCGCCGGCCTCGCCCTCGGGGCCGCGGCGCTGGTCATCTATCCGCTCGCCAAGAGCGACACGATCACGCTCAACGGACAGAGCCAGGGCATCCTGTCGGTGCTGGTGATCGGCGCCGGCACCGACTACGCGCTGCTGTTGATCAGCAGGTATCGTGAGGAGCTGCACACCTTCGACAGCCGCATCGACGCGATGATCGCGGCGTGGAAGGGCGCGGCACCACCGATCGGCGCATCGGCGCTCACCGTGATCCTCGGGCTGCTCTGCCTGACCGTCGCCGACCTGAAATCGACAGCCACCCTCGGCCCGGTGTGCGCCATCGGCATCGCCTGCACCGCGCTGATCATGCTCATCGTGCTGCCGACGATCCTGGTGTGCTTCGGCCGATGGATCTTCTGGCCGAGGCGGCCGCGGGTCGATCACGAGAGCGACATCGCCACCCATGGCATGTGGGGCAAGATCGCGGCGACCATCACCTCGCACGCGCGGCCCTACTGGATCGCCGCCGGCCTCGTGCTCATCTTCTTCGCGCTCGGCGTCATCGGCCTCAAGACCCAGGGGCTGTCGACGATCGACGGCTTCACCAACAAGCCAGATGCCGTGGTGGGCCAGCACATCTACGACAGCGCCGGCTTCGGCAAGGGCGCCGGCGCGCCGGCCGACATCCTCACCAACGCCGACAAGGTCGACCAGGTCATCGAGGCGGTGAAGCCGCTGGAGGGCGTGGCGCAGACCGACAACGCGGTGTGCGTGCAGGTCGACTACGCCAAGGTCGCGGCGGCGGCCAAGACGAATCCGGGCATCGTCGCGCAGCTCGCGAACTCCTGTCCGCCCGCGGCCCTGCAGGTGCGCCCGCAGGACGGGCAACTGCTGGTCAACGCCACCCTCACCGACAGCTACGACACCCAGGCCGCCTACGACACCGTGAAACGCATCCGCGCCGCGGTCGCTAAGATCGACGGTGCCGATGCGCTGGTCGGCGGCAGCTCGGCCACCAACCTGGACATCCAGGACGCCTCCCGGCACGACCGCGCGATCATCATCCCGCTGGTGCTGTTCGTGATCCTGATCGTGCTCGGCTTCGTGCTGCGGGCGCTGCTCGCGCCGGTGATCCTGATCGTCACGGTGGTGCTGTCCTTCACCGCGGCGCTCGGGGTGAGCGCGTTCTTCTTCAACCACGTGTTCCACTTCGCCAACGCCGACCCCGCGTTCCCGTTGTTCGCGTTCGTGTTCCTGGTCGCGCTCGGCATCGACTACAACATCTTCCTGATGACCCGGGTGCGGGAGGAGACGCTCGAGTACGGCACCCGGCGCGGGATTGTACGCGGCCTGGCGGTCACCGGCGGGGTGATTACCTCGGCGGGCATCGTGCTGGCCGCGACCTTCGTGGTGCTCGGCGTGCTGCCGATCGTGTTCCTCGCCGAGATCGGGTTCACGGTCGCCTTCGGCGTGCTGCTTGACACCATCGTGGTGCGCTCGATCCTGGTGCCGGCGTTGAGCTACGACATCGGCAAACGCATCTGGTGGCCGTCGAAGCTCGCCGGCGCCGACGCCCCCGACTGAACAGACCGTCCACACCGCAAGTCGTCCGTGCTGCGGCGGCAGACGAATACGCGCAGCGCGGACAACTCGAGGAGGGAGTCAGAGGCGGCGGGTGTCGAGTTGGGTCTCCACGGCCCCGTCGCGACCGTCCGGCTCCACGAAGTAGCCGAACGCGTCGTCCTGCTCGCTGAGTGCCTCGACGAACTCGGTGCCGCGGTAGAGCACGCCCGCGCCGTCGTCGGTGGCGTAGCCGGCGGGCAGCGTGGCGTCGGCGATGAGCGACTGGAACAGCGGGCGGCGCTGCTCCTCGGAGTCGTAGTGCACCCCGTTCGAGAACGGCACCAGCGCCAGGCCGTTGGTGACCGGGCGCAGGTCGGGGCCGAAGGAGTCGGTGGTGCCGCCGACATGCCAGCAGATCGAGCCGGCCGAGACCCCGGTCAGCACCACGCCGGCCTCCCACGCGGTGCGCAGCGCCACGTCGAACCCGTGCAGTCGCCACATGGCCAGCAGGCCGGCGACACTTCCGCCGAACACCCAGACCACGTCCTGCGCGAGCAGGTGCTCGGCGACCTCGGCGACGTTGGGCATCGGGAACGCCGTCAGGTGCGACGCGTCCAGTCCGCGGGCCTGGGCCGCGCCGTAGAAGTTGTAGATGATCCCCGCGTCGTCGCCCATCGCGGTGGCGAGGAAACACACGCGGGGCCGGCGTGCGTCGACACCGGCGAGGTCGATCGCGTACTCGGTCAGCGGCCCGAGCTCCCACCGGGTGCGCTTGGCGGGCACGAGCCCGCCCGAGGTCGCGAGGATGGTCGGCGCGTCGGCGGTCACGATTGTCGAGATTAGGCCTGTGGACAACCCGGATTCGGGGGAGTAGCGGATCTAGCGTCTGGTGCTGTGGGCGATTCCAGCGAACCCGTGCGGTTGCGCGGCTACCTCGTGGAGCGGCTGCTCGGCCGCGGTGCGTCGGGTGACGTGTGGCGCGCCCGGGTGGCGGCGAGCGGCGATCCGGTCGCCCTCAAGCGCATCTGGACGCCAGATCCGGACTCGGCCCAGCGCGCCCGCACCGAGGCCGCCCTGCTGACCGAGCTCGACCACCCGCACCTGGTGCGGCTGCACGCACTCGTCCCGACCGGCGACGCCCACGTGCTCGTGCTCGATCTCGCCGACGGCGGCTCGCTGGCCGAGCTGCTGAGCGCACGCGGCCGGCTCGCGCCCGGTGAGGTGATCACCGCCATCGCGCCGGTGGGCGCGGCGCTGGCCTACCTGCACGCCAACGGGGTCGTGCACGGCGATGTCAGTGCCGCCAACATCTTGTTCCTGTCCGACGGCTCGCCGCTGCTGTCCGACGTCGGCGTGGCCCGGTTGATCGGCGACGTCGCCGACGTGCAGGCCACGCCGGCCTACGTCGATCCGGCCGTCGCGGCCGGCTGTGTGCCGGGTCCGCAAAGTGACGTGTTCATGCTCGCCGCGGTGGCCCTGCACGCACTGACCGGCCGGCCGCCGTGGGATGCGAATTCGGCGCACGACGCACTCGGCCAAGCCGCCCGCGCCGCCCGCGGGCGTCACGACGAGCTGACCGAACGGTTCGCGGCGGCCGACGTGCCGCAGCCGATGGCGGCGGTGCTGCGCCGGGCGCTGGCCATCGACCCGCACCGGCGCGGCACCGCGGCCGATCTCGCACTCGACCTTCGGCACAGCGGCGAGCCGATCGCCGTCGAGCTGGGCGCCGGCCGCGCCCGCCTCGACCCGGCGCGGGCCGAGCCGGTCGGCCCGCCCGGCCCGCGGCACGCGGCGCGGCCGGTGCGCCAGCGCAGGGGGCGGGGCACGTCGCAGCCCGGCGACGCCGATCGCGCGCTGCCCGAGGATCGCGCGCTACCCGAGGATCGCGCGCTACCCGAGGATCGCGCGCGGCCCGTCTTCGTACGCCCGGCTGCCCCGGCCCCGTCCGGCGCCGGCGCCGCGCCGCCGACCCGGCTGGTCGGGCCGCGGCCGCGACCGGTGATCCCGCGGCCATCCCCGCGCCGCTTCGGCGCACCCGGGACGCGGATCGCGGTCGCGGCGGTGTTGTTGGCCGCGCTGCTCGCGGCCGGCGGGGCCCTGTGGGTCGCCACAGCGGCACCGCGCCAGCGCGCCGCCGCGCCAACGGGCCACAGCAGTCCGAGCCGGGCGCCGACCCCCCGCGCGTCGACGTCGTCGGCCCAGCCGGAGCCTTCGATGCCGTCGGCCGAGCCGGAGCTCTCGATGCCGTCGGCCGAGCCGGAGCTCTCGATGCCGTCGGCCGCGCCGGACCCGTCGTCGCGGGTCTCGTCGGCTGTCAGCACCTCGCGGCACGCAGCCGAGGCGGTGCGGCAACTGCTCGACCGGCTCGACGCGACCCGCGCGCGGGCCTTCGCCACCCGCAACGCCGCGCTGCTGCGCCGGGTCTACGTCCCGGGCGCGCTGCTACGCGCCGACGCCGCCTTGCTGGCCCGCCTCGTGCCGACCGGCTGCGGGCTGACCGGCGCCCGGACCACCTTCTCGGCGTTGCGGGTGGGCCGGCACGCCGGTCGCTACACCGTCACGGCCACCGCGTCGCTGGCCGCCTCGCGCCTGGTGTGCCGCGGCGTGCTACGCGGCAGCGCGCCGCGGGCGGGGCCGGCCAGGTTGCGGCTCGAACTCGCCGACACCGCCGACGGTCCGCGGATCGCGGCGCAGCGGGTCAGTTGAGCTCGGCGCGCAGGGCGGTGGCGAGGTCGGTGTGGGTGAACTCGAACCCGGCGTCGGTCAGCTTGGTAGGGATCGCCCGCTGGCCGCCGAGCACCTCGCCGGCGAACTCGCCGAGCGCGATGCGGGCCGCGAAGCCGGGCACGAACAGCACGGTGGGCCGGTGCAGCACCGCACCGAGCGTCTTCGTCAGCGCGGCGTTGGTGACCGGGTCGGGGGCGGTCAGGTTCACCGGTCCAGCAACGGTCTCGTCGCCGGTGTGCTCGAGCAGGAACCGGATCGCGGCGATCTCGTCGGTGAGCGAGATCCACGGCATGTACTGGCGGCCGTCGCCCAGGCGGGCCCCGACACCGAGCTTCACGATCGGTACCAGCCGGCCGAGCAGGCCGCCACCGCGGGCCAGCACGAGCCCGGTGCGCAGGTGCACCACCCGCACGCCGGCCGCGCGGGCCGGCTCGGCGGCCGCCTCCCAGTCGATGCACACGCCCGCCAGGAAGCTGTCGCCGGGCGGTGCGGTCTCGTCGACGGCGCGCTCGCCGGTGTCGCCGTAGTACCCGACCGCCGACGCGCACACCAGCACCCGGGGCCCCGCGTATTCGGCGAGGGTGCGGGCAACGGTGCCGACCGAGTCGACCCGGCTGCTGCGGATCTCGGCCTTGAGCGAGTCGGTCCAGCGGCGATCACCGACGCCGACGCCGGACAGGCACACAACGGCATCGCAGTCGGCGAGGAAGTCCGGGTCGAGCCGGTCGTTGGCCGGATCCCAGCTGTCCTCGCCGGGAGCGGTCGTCGGGTGCCGGACGAGCACCTTGACCTCGTGCCCGTCGCGGCGCAGCGAGGCCTTCAACGCCGTGCCGAGCAGCCCGGACGCACCGGCGAGCGCGACGCGCATCAGCGCGGGCGGGTCATGCGAGACCGAGGGACCGTTCGAATGCGCCGGCCTCCAGCCGGTCTTTGACGGTGACGAGGAACCGGGCGGCGTCGGCGCCGTCGACGATGCGGTGGTCGTAGGACAGGGCGAGGTAGACCATCGATCGGATGGCGATGGTCTCGCCGAGTTCCTCGCTGGTCACGACCACGGCGCGCTTGACCACGGAACCGGTGCCGAGGATGCCGACCTGGGGCTGGTTGATGATCGGGGTGTCGAACAATGCGCCGCGGCTGCCGGTGTTCGTGAGGGTGAACGTGCCGCCGCCGAGTTCGTCCGGGTTGACCTTGTTGGCGCGGGTGCGTTCGGCCAGGTCGGCGATCTTGCGGGCCAGCCCGCCGAGGTTCAGGTCGCCGGCGTCGTGGATCACCGGCACCAGCAGCCCGCGGTCGGTGTCGACCGCGATGCCGAGGTGTTCGGCGTCGTGGTAGGTGACCGTCTTCGAATCCATGTCCACCGACGCGTTGACCACCGGGTGGGCTTTGAGCGCCTCGATCGCGGCGACGGCGAAGAACGGCAGGAAGCTGAGCTTGACGCCCTCGCGGGCCTGGAAGTCACGCTTGGCCGCTTCCCGGAGCCGGGCGATCTTGGTGACGTCGACCTCGACCACCGTGGTCAGCTGCGCCGAGGTCTGCAGCGACTCGACCATCCGGGTGGCGATGACCTGCCGCATCCGCGACATCGGCTCGACCTTGCCCCGTTGCCCGGTCCCGGTCGGCGCCTCCTTCGGCGCCTGCTCAGCGACCGATGCAGCAGCCGGCTTCGAGCTCGGCGCCGGTCCGGGCGTGGCCGGCTGTTCGGCCGCCTTCTCGGCGGCTTTGTGCGCAGCCTTGTCGGCAGCGGCCAGCACGTCGGACTTACGGATGCGCCCACCCACGCCGGTGCCCTGCACGTCGGCCAGGTCGACGCCGCGCTCGGCCGCGAGCTTGCGCACCAGCGGCGTCACGTAGGTACCGGCCACAGCGTCGTCACCGGCATCGTCAGCAGCGCTTGACTCGGACTCGGCGGCATCGGACGCGGGCGGCGCCTTCGTCGCCGGGCTCGGCGACTGCGCCGGCGGGGGAGCGGCGGCGGCCGGCGCAGGGTGGCGCGCCGGCTCCGCCTTGGACGCCGGCTCCGGCTTGGGCGCTGGCTCCGCCTTGGACGCCGGCTCCGCCTTGGACGCCGGCTCCGGCTCCGGCTCCGGCTCCGGTTCCGGCGCGGGTTCGGTTTCTTCGGCCTGCGTCGACTCGCCGCCGCCGGAGTCGCCGCCGCCGGAGTCACCGCCGCCGGAGTCGCCGCCGCCGGAGTCGCCGCCACCGGAGTCGCCGCCGCCCTCGCCGGCGTCGCCGATGATCGCCAGCTCGACGCCGATCTCGACCGTCTCGTCCTCCTGCACCTTGATCGAGAGCAGCGTCCCGGCCGCAGGGGAGGGAACCTCGGTGTCGACCTTGTCGGTGGAGACCTCGAGCAACGGCTCGTCGGCGTCGACATGATCGCCCTCGGCCTTGAGCCAACGGGTCACGGTGCCCTCGGTGACGCTCTCCCCGAGGCGCGGCATGGTCACGGACGTCGACATCTGCCCAACGGCTCCTTTGACGAGATGAGTGGTGCGACGAAGGCGGCGTTACTCGTGCACGTGCAACGGCTTACCCGCCAGCAGCAGGTGCGCCTCACCGATCGCCTCGGACTGCGTCGGGTGCGGATGGATCAGCTGGGCGACCTCGCTCGGCAGCGCCTCCCAGTTGTAGATCAGCTGGGCCTCGGCGATCAGCTCGCCGACGCGGTCACCGACGATGTGAATGCCCAGCACCGGGCCGTCCTTGTGGGCGACGAGCTTCACCGCGCCGCGGGTGTTCAGGATCGCGGATCGGCCGTTGCCGGACAGGTCGTAGGTGACCGTGGTGATCGCGTCGGCCCCGTGCGCCTCGATCGCCTGTTCCTCGGTCAGCCCGACGGAGGCGACCTCGGGCTGGCTGTAGGTGATGCGCGGTACCCCGGCGTAGTCGATCGGCACGACCGGCAGCCCGGCGAGGTGCTCGGCCACGAGGATGCCCTCGGCGAACCCGACGTGGGCGAGCTGCAGGTGTGGCGCGCCGTTGATCGAGATGAGGTCGCCGACCGCGTAGACGCCGTCGACGGGGGTTCGGCAGTACTCGTCGGTGATGACGAAGCCGCGTTCGACCCGCACGCCCTGCTCCTCGTAGCCGAGGTTCGCCGAGGTCGGCCCGCGACCGACCGCGACGAGCAGCAGGTCGGCGTCGAGTGTCGCGCCGCCCTCGAGCCTCACCCGCACGCCGTTGTCGGTGCGTTCGACCTTCTCGAACCGCACGCCGACCTTGAAGTCGATCTTGCGGCGGCGGAAGGCGCGCTCGAGCTGCTTGGAGTTGGCCTCGTCCTCGGTGGGCACCAGGCGCGGCAGCGCCTCCACGATGGTGACCTTGGCGCCGAACGAGGTCCACGCCGACGCGAACTCGCAGCCGATCACCCCACCGCCGAGCACGATCGCGGTCTGCGGGACATAGCCAAGCTGCAGGGCGTGCTCGCTGGCGATCACGCGTTCGCCGTCGAGCTCGAGGCCGGGCAGCGTGCGCGAGTAGGAGCCGGTCGCGAGCACGACGTTGGTGCCGGTGTAGCTGTCCGAGCCCACCGCCACGGTCTTCGGCCCGACCAGTTTGCCCTCGCCCTCGACGATCTCGATGCCCCGGGACTTGATCAGGCCGGTGAGGCCCTTGTGGTTCTTCGAGATCACGCCGTCCTTGTACTTGTGCACGCCGGCCATGTCGACGCCCTCGAACGTGGCGTTGACCCCGAACGTCGCGCTCTCGCGCGCGCCGTCGGCGATCTCGCCGGCGTGCAACAGCGCCTTGGTCGGGATGCAACCGCGGTGCAGGCAGGTGCCGCCGACCTTGTCCTTCTCGATCAGAACGACCGACTTGCCGAGCTCCGCAGCCCGCAACGCGGCGGCATACCCACCGCTGCCGCCGCCCAGAATCACCACATCGGCCTGGTTGTCAGCCACCGTCGCTCCTGTCCGAATCGCGGTCTCGCCGCATGCCCGTCCGGACCCATCTTGGCACTGCCGCCCCGAAGCAGCCCTACCGGTCGGCCGAGCACCGCACATCGGCGACCCAACCGATGCACGGGCTATTCCTCGGTACCGGTGCCATCATGAGCGCGTTTGGTGGGCGACCTTGGAGGACACCGTGCGGATTCCTGGCAGCCTGCTGCGCCGCCGGAAGGCGACGCCGGGCGTGCTGCGTACCGGCTCGTCGGCCGATGTCGCGCACCTCGCCGATTTCGTCGGCACCCACGCCGGCGTGGAGGCCTTCGTCGAGCCGCGCACGACCGTGACGGAGACCACCATCGTGCTGGTGGCGGCGTCGGGGGAGTGGACCCGGCGCCGGGTCAACGGCCCCGAGGGTGCGGCCTCGTTCGCGAAGAAGCACGCGATCCCGCTCTACGACGCCGACAAGGTCGGCTATCCGCAGCGCATGCGCGACTGGACGGCGCGCCGCAAGGCCGGGGAAGTCTGAACCGGCGTCCGACTCAGGACCGCCGTGCCAGCCCTTGCACCGCCGCGACGACGGTGCGCACCCCGGCGCCGGTGCCGCCCTCCGGCGTGTAGTCGTGCGCCGAGCCGGTGTTGAACGCCGGACCGGCGATGTCCAGATGCACCCAAGGCAGCCCGTCCGGGACGAACTCGCCGAGGAACCGGCCGGCGACGATCATGCCGCCGAACCGCTCGGTCGGGAGGTTCTTGATGTCGGCGACCTGGGAGTCCAGTCCGCGGCGCAACTCCTCGGGCATCGGCATCGCCCACGACGCCTCGCCGGCCGCGTTGCCGGCGGCCACCACCTCGTCGCGCCACCCCGGCTCACCCATCGCGCCGATCACTCGGGTGCCGAGCGCCACCAGTTGCGCGCCGGTGAGCGTGGACAGCTCGATCAACCGGTCCGGCTCGTCCTCGGCCGCGCGGGTGATGGCGTCGGCGAGGATCAGCCGCCCCTCGGCGTCGGTGTCGGCGACCTCGACGGTGCTGCCGTCGCGCAGCGTGAGGATGTCCGACGGCCGGTAGGACGAACCCGACGGCATGTTTTCGGCCATCGGGACCGTCGCGGTCACCGAGACCGGTACCTCGAGGCGGGCCAACGCCACGGTGGCGGCGATGACGGCCGCGGCGCCGCCCATGTCCGACTTCATCCAGCTCATGTGCATCGTCTTCAGGTTCAGGCCACCGGAGTCGAACGTGATGCCCTTCCCGACGAGCGCCACGTGCGCGACCGGTTTCGCCGGCCGGTAGGCGATACGCAGCAGCCGCGGCCGGCGTTGGGAGCCCTGGCCGACGCCGAGCACCCCGCCGTAATTCCCGCGCCGCAAGGCTTTGCCGTGCAGGATCTCCGCGTCCAACCCCGCGTCGCTCGCGAGCCGGGCGCCGCGCGATGCGAAGGATTTCGGAAACAGATCGTTGGGCGGGGTGTTCACCAGATCCCGGGTCTGCCTCACCGCGTCGGCCACGATCAAGGCCCGTTGTACCTGTGCGCGTGCGGCCCGGCGGCCGGGGACCGACACCCGGCGCAACGCCGGCTTGGCCGGCGTCGACTTGTACTCGGTGTAGGAGTAGGCCCCGAGCAGCGCCCCCTCGGCCAGCGCGCCGGCGGGCGCGTCGATCGCGACGTGCACCCGGCGGGCGTGCGGAACCGCGCGCATCGCGGCGCCTACGGCGCGCCGCGCCGCTTCCTCGGCAGCGTTCGCGTCGGCCGGCCCCAGCCCGGCGGCGGCGACGAGGTCGAAGCCGGCCAGCCCCAGCGTGGGGATCTTGACGACCTCCTCGGCCCGGCCGGTGGCCCCGAGCGCCTGCAGCGCCGCATCGAGCCGCCCGCCCAGCGCGGCATCGACCGGCTGCGCGCCGGGCGCCGGCACCGGCCCGGCCGCACCGTGGTGCACACCGATCACCACGACGTCCGCGGTGGGCAGCGAGTCCGGAGCGACGACGGTGACCGAGGGCATGGCGCCGATCCTAGGGATAGGTTCCCGGTATGACCGACCTGCTGCGCTCCCCGCTGCACGACCGGCACGTCGCGCTCGGCGCGAAGCTCGCCGACTTCGGCGGCTGGGAGATGCCGATCGAGTACGCCGCGAGCGGGGGTGGCGTACTCAAGGAGCACGCCGCGGTGCGCGGGGCGGTGGGCGTCTTCGACGTCTCGCACCTGGGCAAGGCGACGGTGCGCGGGCCGCGGGCGCCGGACTTCGTCAACAGCTGCCTGTCCAACGACCTCGGCCGGATCGCGCCGGGGCAGGCGCAGTACACGCTGTGCTGCGACGAGTCCGGCGGCGTCGTCGACGACCTGATCGCCTACCTGGTCGTCGGACGACGAGGTGTTCCTCGTCCCGAACGCGGCGAACACCGCCGAGGTGGTGCGGCGGCTGCGCGCCGCGGCGCCCGAGGGCATCGAGGTGACCGACCAGCACCGCGAGTTCGGCGTGCTCGCCGTGCAGGGCCCGCGCTCGGCCGACGTGCTCGCCCGGCTCGGCCTGCCGGCCGATCAGGACTACATGGCGTACTCGGACGCGACGTTCGCGGGCCGGCCGGTGCGGATCTGCCGCACCGGCTACACCGGCGAGCACGGCTACGAGCTGATTCCCGCGGCAGCCGACGTGCGGCGCGTTGTGGGACGCGCTGGTCGAGGCGGCGCGCGAGCTCGGCGGGATGCCGGCCGGCCTCGGCGCGCGCGACACGTTGCGCACCGAGATGGGCTACCCGCTGCACGGACAGGACCTGTCGCCCGACATCACCCCGGTGCAGGCCCGGTCGGGCTGGGCGGTCGGCTGGCGCAAGGACAGCTTCTGGGGCCGCGACGCGCTCGCCGCCGAACGCGCCGACGGCCCGCGTCGCCTGCTGCGCGGCATCGAGTCCCTCGAGCGCGGAATTCCCCGGCCGCACATGCCGGTGCTCGACGCCGAGGGCGCGGTGGTCGGCGAGGTGACCAGCGGGACGTTCTCACCGACCCGCCGCGTGGGCATCGGGCTGGCGCTGATCGACACCGTTGCGGAGGTCGCCGACGGCGCGCAGCTGGTCATCGACGTACGCGGACGGCGCAGCGCGGTGCGTGTGGTCAAGCCGCCGTTCGTCGAGTCACACGTTCGCTGAGGTCACTCCCCCTCGGCCGCCCGGGCGTCGGTCTCGCGTTCCTCGGGCGTCGGTATCGTCGCGTCCACCGCGTCGCCTCCGACCTCGGTGCGGTGCTGCACCGCGAACCCGGCGTCGCCGGACGGCAGCTCGGGTTGTGCGCGCAGGGCGTGGATCGTCGAGTTCAGGAACGCGACCAACGGCACCGCGAGCAGTGCGCCGACGATGCCCGCGAGAATGGTGCCGATCAGCACCGACAGCGCAATCGCGAGCGGGTGCACCTCGACGCTGCGGCTCATGATGACCGGCTGCAGGAAGTGCGCCTCGAGCTGCACCAGCACGACGATCGCGATCGCGACGACGATGCCGGCCGTCAGCCCGTGCTCGAGCGCCGCGACCGCGACGCACAGGGTGCCGGTGACCGTCAGGCCGACCAGCGGTACGAACGAGCCGAGGAAGATCAGCACACCGAGGGCCGCGGCGAGCGGCACGCGCAGGATCAGCAGCAGGACCGTCACCGAAACCCCGTGGAAGAGCGCGATGACGACCTGCCCGCGCATGTACCCGCCGAGGGTGTGCCAACCGACGCGGCCGGCGTGGTCGAGCCGCTCGTGCGCGACACGCGGGAACAGCCGCACCGTCCAGCGCCAGATCTGGTCGCCGTCGCGGAGCAGGAAGAACGTCGAGAGCAGGATCAGCAAGAACGCGCCGATGGCTTCGACCACGCTGCGCACGGTCTCGATCGCGCCGCTCACGACCGTGCTCTGGTTCTCCTGGATCGCCTTGGTGATGTTGTCGACGATCTTGTCCAGATCGCTGGACTTCAGATGCAGCGGCCCGGTGCGCAGCCAGTCGCCGATCTTGTCGACGGTGTTGGACACCTGATCGCCGAGTTGGGACGAGTGCGTCGAGATCTGCCAGACCACGAAGTAGGCGATGCCGGCCAGGACGCACAACCCGATCAGCAGCGCGACGGCGGCCGATAGCGAGCGGGGGCCCGGGATGCGCCGCAGCGCAACCTCCAGCGGATGAAGCACCGCGGTGAAGAACAGCGCGAGCACGAAGGAGAAGGCGACCAGTTCGATGCGGTCGAAGATGCGGGCCAGCACGTAGACGGCCACCGCGATGATCAGCAGCCGCCAACTCCAGGCCGCCGCCACCCGCACCGGCCAGGTCACCGCCTCCACGGCATCGTCTTGCTGTCGCGACAGGCGCGGCGCGCTCGGTTCGGTCACTGCTGCCCTTCCGTTCCTTCCGGCCGGCCGAGTTCGGCCGCGGTTCGCAGCAGGCTGATCACCAGCAGGCCGGCCAAGGCATCCTCGCTGTGCGTCTCGAGATCGAGCAGCGGACGCCGGTCGAGGTAGTCCACGGCCCGGCGGTGGGCCGGGTCGGGAGAGGTGTCGGCGACCTGCAGCCAACGGCCGGCGCGCTGGCGGGCCCGTACGCACAGCACGGCCGCGGCCACCGCCCGGGTGCCGTCGAGCACGACCGCCGTGCGCCGCGCGATCGCCGCCGCCAGCAGGCCGCAGGTCGTGGCCAGGCCGGCGTCGTCGAGAGCGGCGAGCAGGGCGTCCGGGTCGTCGTGCACCGGCCGGATCCGGCGGCGCAGGTCACGCAGCCGCCCCGCACGCTCGATCCAGGCCTCGGTGTCGATGGCGTCCGCGCCGCGCGGCAGGAACGCCACCGGCTCGTCATCGGTGATCGCCGAGACCAGCGCCGCCCCTGCTACCGAGGCCTCGCCGTCGGCCACCACGAGCACCGAGGTGCCCTGGTCGACGAGCGCATCGGCGACGGCGACCCCGCTCGCGAACGCCGCGGCAACCGCGGTCGCCGCGGTGTCCACGTGCTCGAGGCGCACGTGCATGGCGGCGGCCACTGTGGCCGTGGTCGCGCTGACCGGGGTGCGGCTGACGAGGCGCACCTCGGGTGCCGCGGCCGGCGGCCAGCCGCCGTGGGTGCCGGCCAGCCACCCGGCGAGATCGCGCAACCGGCCCAGCGCCGGCGCGAGTTCGGCCTGGGCGAGCTGGGCGGCCTCGACGTCGGTCATCGCCACCGCGTCGGCGAGCGCCTGCAGCGTCGGCTCGTCGGTCGGCGCGTCGCCCATCGCGTCAGTATGCCTTGGAGATCAGGTCGATCCGGGCGGCCGCCGGCGGGCAACGCGGTGTGCTACGTTCCATCCGGCTCCGAGGTGTTCGGGGTTGCTCGACAACAGTTCCGAAGCAGGGGAAGCCGGTGCGAATCCGGCGCTGACCCGCAACCGTGAGCCACCCCGTGTGGCCGAGCCGGATGGCCTGCCCGGGACTGGCCAGGCCAGTGTCTCGTCGTGGTCCGCGGGACGGAGCCCCGGATCGGTCCGACCGGTTCGAGATCCGTCCCCGCTGCCGGCTCTGCTGGGAGCGGGGATTTGCGTTTCGTGCGCACCCGGACGGCGACGGCACCCGATCGAACGGTTGCTACATGCGCCTCAGGACATTGCTCGTGGTCGGCACCGCTGCCGCGCTGTGCGCCGGTGTCGGCGTGCCGGCCATCGCAGCGCCGGCCGCGTCCGCCAAGGCGACCAGCGTCGTCGGCAGCGTCGGCAAATGCACCACCACCAAGGGTGCGCTGGTGGCGGTGGACTTCTCGCATTGGTCCGGGCCGGCGGTCCGCGGCTGCGCCACGACGCTCACGACCGGCCGGGCCCTGCTGACGAGCGCCGGTTTCTCCATCACCGGCTCGGTCCGGTTCCCCGGCTTCGTGTGCCGGCTCGGCCACAAGCTGTTCAAGAACGGTGCGAAGTACCCGACCACGGCCCAGGACGCCTGTGTCACAGCCTCGCCGGCCACCGCCTACTGGTCGTACTGGACCGCCGCGAAGGGCAAGACCGGTTGGACCTACAGCCCGCGCGGTCTCGACTCGGACGTACCGGCCAATGGTGAGGTGCAGGCCTGGGCGTTCGGCGCCGGCACCAAGCCGACCGTGACGCCGGCCCAGGTGCGCGCCGGGCTGCCGGCCGGCGCGAAGGCTACCTCGGCCCGCTCGGCGCTGGCCCGGCCGATGGCCGCCGCCGCGGCCGGATCCGAGCCGGACGCCGCGAAGGGAGCCGACTACCTGGTCGGCTCGCTCACCGGCGGAAATCACGTGGCGCAGTTCGGGTCGCCCGACATCGGGCTCACCATCGACGTCGCGCTCGCGCTGGCGGCGGCCGGCAACCACGACGCGGTGGTGGACAAGATCGTCGCGTACGTCGCGGCGCACCAGAACGACTACACCTTCCTGGTCGGCCAGTACGCCGCGTACGCCTCGGGCGGGTACGCGGGCAAGGTCGCGCTGCTGGCCGAGGTGACCGGCCGCAATCCGCGCAACTTCGGCGGGGTGAACCTCGTCGCGGGCATCGACCGGCTGGTGTGCGCCAAGGCGAACACAGCCAAGTTCTGCGCCGCGAAGGGCAACTACACCTCGACGAGTTCGGTCTTCGCGCAGTCCTTCGGCGTTCTCGGGCAGTTGCGCGCGGGCGACGCCTCCGGCGCGGCCCGGCCGGTCAGCTACCTGGAGAGCCTGCAGCGCGCCTCGGGTGCGTTCCCGAGCCTCATCCCGTCGACCGGTTCCGGACCGGACACCGACAGCACGGCCATGGCCGCGATGGCGCTGGCGCTCGTTCCCGGCGTCAAGGCGCGTACGGCCGTCGCCAAGGCGCTGCACTGGCTGGCCGGTGCGCAGCGCGCCGACGGCGGCTTCCCGGGCGCGGCGGGCAATTCGACCAACTCTGCCGCGCTGGCCGTCCAGGCCCTGCACCTGGACGCGGAGACCTACAGCGCGAAGATCACCCGGGCGCAGGCCTTCCTCGCCGGCGTCCAGAACGGCGACGGCGGGTTCGACCTGGCGGCGGGCGCCGACGGCTCGGACCTGCGCGCCTCGGCGCAGGCGGTCGGCGGCGCGGTCGGCACGCCGTATGCGTCGCTGTCGGACAACACCCTCGCCAGGGCTGCGGCGGCCAAGGGCGGCGACTACCTGGTGAGCCAGCTCGTCGGCGGCGATCACTTCACTACCACGTCCGACGGCAAGACCTATCCCGACCAGGGCCTGACCGCCGACGGCGTGTACGCGCTGGTCGCGACCGGTGGGCACGCGTCGTCGGTGGCCGCGATGGTGAAGTACCTGCAGGCGCAGGTCGACGACTACGCCGACACCTCCGGCGCGTCCGGCGGCCCGTACTCGGGTTCGCTGGCAAAGCTCGCGCTGGTCGCCGAGGCGACCGGCGGCGACCCGCACGCGTTCGGCGGTGCCGACCTGCTCGGCATCCTCAAGGCGAAGGTCTGCACTGAGGCCGCGACCGACGGCACCTGCACCGCACCCGGCGACTTCGTCTCCTCCTACAGCGCGGTCTCCCAGGCGCTCGGCGTGCTCGCCCTGCAGGCCTCGCCGCGGGCGGCCGACCACCTGACCGCGCGCAGTTCCGAGGTCGTGCGACTGCACCGGTTGCAGTGCGCCGACGGCGGCTTCAGCAGCGCGCTCATCGCGGCGGGCGCGACGTGCACATCGGAGGTCGACACCACCGGCTACGCCGTGCAGGCGTTGGCGGCCGTCCCCGGCACCGACAACTGGCTCGGCCGGGCGCAGCAGTACCTGCAGCGCACGCAGCGCTCGACCGGGCTCTACCCGGGCGCGGCGGGCAACAACAGCAACTCGACGGCGTTCGCCGCCCAGGCGCTGCAGACGCTGGTCACCGCACTCGTCTCGCCGACGGCCGACCCGCCGGCGCCGAAGGCGACCACGCCCATCGTCGCGTGGCAGTCGGCGCTGCACGCCTTGGTCGGGCTGAGCGTGTCCTCGGGCGGTTTCCGGCTCACCTCCGCCGACAGCGCGGCCGACCTGCGGGCCTCGACCCAGTCGGTGTCGGCCACCGCGCAGCGCTCGCTGCTCGCGATCAGTGGCGCCCCGATCCTGTCCACGCCACGCGTCGCCGACCCGGTGACGGTGACATCGTCGTCCCCGTCGTCGGCAGCAGCAGTGACGGCGACGTCGGCCGCGCCGGCGGCCGCCGCGGCGACCCCGGTGGCCGCGCTCGCGAACACCGGCAGCCGGACCGGCGACGCGCTCGCGCTCGCGCTGCTGCTGCTCGCCGCCGGCGCGCTGCTGCTCTACGCCGGTCGCCGGCGCGTCGTAGCAGCTGCAAGGCACCGTGCGCCGCGCTGATACCCGCCGCCGGGCCCGGTTCCGGCCGCTGTTCGCTGCGCTCGCCGGCGCAGTGCTGGTCGCTGCCGCGGCGCTGCCGATCGGCCCCGCCGCGGCCGCTCCGGTCAGCAGCTGCACCACTTCGCGCGGGGTACTGGTCGTCGTCGACTTCCGGCACTTCGGCGCCTCGATCACCCGCGGCTGCGCCGTCAGCCCGGCCACCGGGTACGACGCGCTGCACGCGGCGGGATTCACCACCGACGGCACGCACCACGACGGCCCGGGCTTCATCTGCCGGATCAACGCGAAGCCGACGGTCGCGCAGGACCCCTGCTTCAACACCCCGCCGTCGACCGCCTACTGGTCGTACTGGCACGCGAAGGCCGGCCAGACAAGCTGGAGCTACAGCACCAAGGGCGCGCAGTCGTACTCCCCGCCGCCGGGCAGCATCGACGCCTGGGTGTTCGGCGGCACCAGCGCGCCGTCGTTCAGCCCTGCCGTCGCCCGCGGCGTCACGGCACCGACCACGAAACCGGCGCCGAAGCCGACGAGGCACCGGTCCTCGCGCGCGGCGAATCACGGCGCGACGACCACGGCCCGCGGCGGTCAGCGGGCGGCCACGACCGCTCGCCCGTCGACGCACCCAGCGACATCGACCACCGTGCACGCGCCGTCGTCCGCGTCGTCGGCGTCGTCCGCGTCGTCCGCGCGAACCCAGCCGTCCTCGTCAGCGTCGTCGGCCGCCTCGCGCGCCGCCGCCGTTGCGGGCAGCAATGCCGCCCCGTCGATCGTCGACGAGAGCGCCACCCCGACAGCGGCGAGCCACACGTCGTCCGGGTCGCCGTGGCCGGTGCTCGCCGGGTTGGCGCTGGCCGTGGCGCTCGCGGCTGGGGCAGGCTGGACGGTGCTGCGCCGCCGTCGCGCGGCGTCCTGAACGGAACGGAGCGCATGCTCGACCATCTGACCGGCGCGCGGCTGCCGCGTGCGCTGCACCCGATCGCCTGGTGGGTCTGGGCGCTCGGGCTGGTGGTCGCCGTCAGCCGCACCACCAACCCGCTGCTACTGGTGCTGGTGCTCGGGGTGCTCGCGTTCGTGGTCGCCAACCGCCGCGGCGACGCCCCGTGGGCGCGGGCGTTCAAGTACTACCTGGTGATGGCGCTGATCGTGATCGCGATCCGGATGGTGTTCCGGGCGGTCTTCGCCACCGGCGCGGCGCTCGGCGAGCACGTGCTGTTCCGGCTGCCGCAGCTCCACCTGCCGCACTGGTACGCCGGCGTGCAGCTCGGCGGCCCGGTCACGCTCGAGGCGATGCTGGCCGCTGCGTTCGACGGGCTGCGGCTGGGCACGCTGTTGTGCTGCATCGGCGCAGCGAATGTGCTGGCCAACCCGAAACGCGCGCTGCGAGTGCTGCCCGGCGCGCTGTACGAGCTCGGCATGGCGGTCGTGGTCGCGCTCAGCGTGGCGCCGCAGCTGGTCGAGAGCGCGCAGCGGGTGCACCGGGCGCGCAAGCTACGCGGCGGCGGAAAGGGGTTGCGCGGGGTGCGGGCGATCGCGATCCCGGTGCTCGAGGACGCGCTCGAGCGCTCGCTGCGCCTCGCCGCCGGGATGGACGCCCGCGGCTACGGCCGCACCGGCTCGGCCACCCGCGGCAGCCGCCGGCTCACCGCGACGCTGCTGCTGCTCGGCATGGTCGGCCTGTGCGCCGGCGGGTACGGCCTGCTCGACGGCACCGCGCCGCGGCTGCTCGGCGTGCCGACGATCGCGCTCGGCGCGCTGCTGTGCTGTCTCGGCCTGGCCGCCGGCAGCCGGCGGGTGCGCCGCACGCCTACCGGCCCGACCCGTGGCTGTGGCCGGAGTGGGTGGTGTCCGGCGGCGGGGTGTGCTGCGCCGCGCTGATGTTCGTCAGCCTCGGCTACTCGGCCGCCGACCTCAACCCGTCGCTCGCCCCGCTGGCCTGGCCGACGCTGCCGCTGCTGCCCGTGTTCGGCATCGTGCTGGCCGGTGCCGCGGCGCTGGCCGCGCCGGTGCCGCCGCGCAGCCGGCCCGCCGCACCGCGCGCATCCGATGTCCCGGTCCGCGAAGAGGTCCCGGCGTGATCGAGTTCGACCGGGTGACGATCACCTATCCCGACGCGGCGCGGCCGGTGCTGCGCGACCTGCGGCTGCGCATCGACGAGGGCGAGCTGTGCCTCGTGGTCGGGCGCACCGGCGTCGGCAAGTCGACACTGCTGGGCGCGGTGAACGGGCTGGTGCCGCACTTCACCGGCGGTACGCTCGCCGGCCGGGTGCTCGTCGACGGCCGCGACACCGCCGCCTACCCGCCGCGCGAGCTCGCCGACGTCGTCGGTCTCGTGGGCCAGGACCCGCTCGCCGGGTTCGTCACCGACACCGTCGAGGAGGAGCTCGCCTACGGGATGGAGCAGCTGGCGGTCCCGCCCGACGTCATGCGCAAGCGCGTCGAGGAGACGCTCGACCTGCTCGGGCTCGCCGAGCTGCGCAGCCGCGCTCTCTACGAGCTGTCCGGCGGCCAGCAGCAGCGCGTGGCGATCGGCGCGGTGCTCACCGCGCACCCGCGGGTGCTGGTGCTCGACGAGCCGACCTCCGCGCTGGACCCGACCGCGGCCGAGGAGGTGCTGGCCGCGATCACCCGGCTGGTGCACGACCTCGGCATCACCGTGGTGCTCGCCGAGCACCGGCTCGAACGAGTGGTGCAGTACGCCGACCGGGTGCTGCACCTGCGCGGCGACGGCACGGTCGAGGACGGGCCGCCCGCGCAGGTGTTCGCGCACACGAGCGTGGCGCCGCCGGTGGTCGAACTGGGCCGGCTCGCCGGGTGGGAGCCGCTGCCGCTGTCGGTGCGTGACGCGCGTCGGGCGGCGGGCGGGCTGCGCACCGCCGTCGAGCGGGTGCCGGTGCCGCCGGCGCGCACCTGCCCGCGGTCGCCACCGCGCCGGCATTGCGGGCGCGCCGGATCGTGGTGCGCTACGGCGACGTCGTCGCGGTGCGCAACGTCGACCTTGACCTGGACACCGGCCGGGTGGTCGCGCTGATGGGCCGCAACGGGTCGGGCAAGTCGTCGCTGCTGTGGGCGCTGCAGGGCTCGGGCGCGCGGCACGCCGGCAGCGTGGACGTGGGCGGGGTCGACCCGGCGGCGGTACCCCGGCCACAGGCGCGGCGGCTGGTCGGACTGGTGCCGCAGAGCGCCGCCGACCTGCTCTACCTGCGACGGTCGCAGCCGAGCTGGCCGCCGCCGATGCCGAATCGGGAGCTGCGGCGAGCGCGCCGAGCGCGCGCGCCCTGCTCGACCGGCTCGCGCCCGGCATCGCCGACCACATGCATCCGCGCGACCTGTCCGAGGGGCAGCGACTGGCGCTGGTGCTGGCCATCCAGCTGCGGCCGCGGCCGACGGTGGTCCTGCTCGACGAACCCACCCGCGGCCTCGACTATCCGGCCAAGCACGCGCTGACCCAGGCGATCGACGCGCTCGCCGCCGCCGGGCACAGCGTGGTGGTCGCCACCCACGACGTCGAGTTCGTGGCCGCGGCGGCGGACCGAGTGGTGGTCATGGCCGAAGGGGAGATCGTCGCCGACGGCCCGACCGCGGACGTGATCGTCGCGTCGCCGGCGTTCGCGCCGCAGATCGCGAAGATCCTCGCGCCGCTGCCGTACCTGACCGTCGCGCAGGTCGCGCACGCGCTGGAGTCGGCCCGATGACCCCCCGAACGCCGATGATCATGCACGCACCCGCGCCAGGGCGCGGGTGCGTGCATGATCATCGCGGTGGAGGCACTGAATGAGCACCGCGGTGCGGATGCGGCGGCGCAGCGCGCTGACGGTCGCGATGGGCACCTTCGTCGGTGCGGTGGCGTTCCTGTGGCCGTTCGTGGTCGCGCCCGCCAAGATCGGCTCCTCGCTCGCGGCGGCACCGATGTTCGGGGCGTTGCTCATCCTCGTCGTCGCCGTCGTGTTCGCCGAGATCTCCGAGGGCGGCATGGACACCAAGGCCGTCGCCATGCTCGGCGTGCTGTCGGCGGTCAACGCCGCGCTGCGCCCGCTCGGTGCCGGCACCGCGGGCGTCGAGACGGTGTTCTTCGTGCTGGTGCTTGCGGGGCGGGTGTTCGGGCCGGGCTTCGGGTTCGCGCTGGGCTGCACGTCGCTGTTCGCGTCGGCGCTGCTCACCGGCGGCGTCGGCCCGTGGCTGCCGTACCAGATGTTCGGCTGCGCCTGGGTGGGGATGTTCGCCGGCCTGTTGCCCCGCGCGCGGGGCCGCGCCGAGATCCTGATGCTCGCCGCCTACGGCGCGCTGTCCGGCTACGTGTTCGGCTTCTTGCTGAACCTGTCGTTCTGGCCGTTCTCGGTCGACCCGAACAGCTCGATCGCCTATGTGCCCGGCGCCTCGTTCACCGAGCAGTGGCACCGTTACCTGCTCTTCGACGCCACCACGTCGCTGGGCTGGGACACCGGGCGCGCCGTCACCAACTTCGTGTGCATCTTGGTGATCGGGCCGATCGTGCTGGGCACCTTGCGTCGCGCTGCCCGGCGTGCCGCGTTCGAGGCGCCGGTCGAGTTCCAGGCGGCGCTGTGATGCGCATCGTCTCCCTGCTTCCTTCGGCAACCGAAATCGTCTACGCGCTCGGGTTGGACGACCAGCTGGTGGGCGTCACCTTCGAGTGCGACGAACCGGCGCAGGCGCGCTGGGACAAGGCGGTGGTGGTGGGCGGACGGGACACCACCGGCCTGACACCGGGGGAGATCGACGCCTATGTGCGTGCGCAACGCGACGCGGGCGCCGAGCTCTACCACCTGCACGAGGACGCGTTGGCGGGCCTCGATCCCGACGTCGTGCTCACCCAGGACCTGTGCTGGGTCTGCGCGCTGCCGTCGTCGACTGTGGACGAGGCGCTGCGCTACCTCGGCTGCCAGGCGCAGGTGGTGTCGCTCGACCCGTTCTCGCTCGAGGACGTCCTCGTCTCGATCGCCGATGTCGCAACCGCGGTCGGGGCGCCCGAGCGGGCCGAACGGCTGCTCGCGGGGCTGCGAGCCAGGCTGGCCGCGGTGGCCGCGGCTGTCGACGCCGCGCCGCGGCCGCGGGTCGCCGTCGTGGAATGGGTCGATCCGCCGTTCACCGCCGGGCACTGGATCCCGGACCTGGTGCGCGCCGCCGGCGGCGAACCGGTCGCCGCGACGGCGGGTGAGCGGTCGGTGCCCACCGCCTGGAAGTCGATCGCGGCCGCCGCGCCCGACGTGGTAGTGGTGTCACCGTGCGGCTATCACCTCGACGGCGCGGCCGAGCAGGCCGAGGCGGTGGTGCGCGCGCTGCCCGGCGTGCCGGTATGGGCCATCGACGGCGATGGCCTGATCGTGCGGCCGGGACCGCGCGTCGTCACCGGCGTCGAGGCACTGGCATCGATCATCCATCCCGACCGGCGCCCGGCCGACCCGGCCCAGGTGCGCAGGATCGCCTGAAAGGACGTCCCCGATGACATGGATCTGGCGCCTGGAAGCCGCGGACGGCACCGAACTCGACGAGCCGGCGTCGCCGCCGCACCAAAACCAGTCCGACGCCGAGAGCTGGATCGGCGAACAGTGGCGCCAGCTCGCCGACGACGGCGTCGCGCAGGCCACGCTGTTCGAGGACGACAGCAAGGTCTACGGCCCGATGTCGCTTTCCGAAAGCTGACTCAACTGCGCGTTGTCCGCGCTGCGTGGACGGGATTCGCCACGCAGCACGGACAACGTGTCGGGCCACCGCGAGTAGTCCGCGCTAGACAGCGCTGTAGCGTCGCGGAGGACGGACAACTTGCGCCGCGGGGGAGTCCAGCCCGCGCCGACCCGGCCACCAGTTCCACTTGCCGAGCAGCATCATCAGCGACGGCAGTACGATCACCCGCACCACCAACGCGTCGATGAGCACCGCCACGGCCAGCCCGACACCGATCTCCTTCATCTCCACCATGTGCAGCGCCGCGAATATTGCGAATACCGACACCATCACCACTGCCGCGCTTGTCACGGTGCCTGCCGATTCGGTGATCCCGACGCGGATCGCCTCCCGGGTCGGCAGACCTTGGTCGACCGCCTCCCTGATCCGGCTCACCACGAAGACGTGGTAGTCCATGCTCAGCCCGAACAGCACGGCGAAGGTGAACAGCGGGATCCAGTTGATCAGCGCGCCGGTGGAGTGGAAGCCGAGCAGCGACTGCGCCCAGGTGTCCTGGAACACGAGCACCAGCACCCCGAATGCGGCACCGGCCGAGAGCAGGTTCACCACCGCGGTCGTCAATGCCATCACCACCGAGCGGAACACCCAGCCCATGATCAACATGGTGAGCAGCACCACGAACGCCACCACCCACGGCAACCGGTCCGACAGGTGATCGTCGCTGTCGACGCTGCTCGCCGTGTCGCCCCCTACCGCGAAGTGCGCCGAGGGCACACCGGCAACCGCGGCCGGCGCCAGTCGATCGCGCATCACCTGCAACCCGGTGCGGGCCTGGCCGGACTCCGCGTCGAACGGCGCGTCGACGGTCAGCAGGTGGATCGTGCGACCGGGTGACACGTCGATGCGCGGTAACGGGTCGCGCAGGAACAGCCCGGTGTGGGCGGCCCGGTCGGCCAGCCCACTCAGCCGGGCGGACACCTCGCCGGCCTCGGCGGCTGGTGCCTTGACGAGGATGCGCAGCTCCGCGTGCTGGTCCGGGAAGGCCGCGGTGAGCCGGTCCAGCGCCCGCTTCTCCGCGATCGAGTTCGGCAGCGTCTGCTGGCTGCCCGAGTGCAGCGTCATGCCCAGCGCCGGGAGCGCGAGCAGACCCAGCGCCACCGCGGAGATCGCCAGGGTGCGGCCCGGATGGTTGAGCGCGGGGCGTAGCATCGCCGGCCACAGCCGCGGCTCGCGGGTCTGCGCGGTGAGCCGCCACAGCACCGGAACGCGTGGGCGGTCGAGCGCTGCGCCGAGCTTGACCAGCAGTGCGGGCAGCACGGTCAGAGAGCCCAGCACGGCGACGGCTACCACGATGATCGAGCCGGTCGCCATCGACGCGAAGGTGGGGTCAGCGGTCAGGTAGAGCCCGCACATCGCGACGATCACGGCCAGCCCGGACACCAGCACCGAGTGCCCGGCCGTCTCCGCCGCGATCTCCACCGCGTCGAGTCGGGAGCGGCCGCGGTGGCGTTCGGTGCGGGCCCGCCGCACGTAGAACAGCGAGTAGTCGACGCCTACCGCCATGCCCATCAGCAAGATCATGCTGCTGACCGTCGATGCGGACGGGATCAGGTGCGACACCAACGCGGTCAGCCCGGAGGCGGCGGCGACCGCGGACAGGGCCAGTAGGATCGGCACCCCGGCAGCGACGATCGCCCCGAACGCGATGAGCAGGATCACCAGCGTCACCGGCAGGCTGAACGAGGCGGCCGAGGACAGGTCGTCGGCCACCTGGGTGTTGATCGCGTCGTTGAGCGACGTCGTGCCGACCTGCTCGACGCGCAACGCCGGGAACCGCCGCTGCACGGCCGCGGTGGCGTCCTGCAGCGACGTCACGTCGGCGTCCTTGCGGACGGTGATCTGCACCGTCATCGCCGTGTCGTTCCTCGCGGTCACCGGCGCGCCGATGCCGGTGACCACCGGCAGGTTCCGCATCCGGCCGGCCGCCGCGGCAAGCGCGGCCCGGGCGCCGGCGAGGTCGAGACTCCCGCTGCGGGCGGTGACGAGCACGTTCTCGGTGTCGGGGGAGTGGAACCCGGCCTGGTCGAACCAGTCGGTGGCGACGCCCGACTGGCCGACGCGGGTGTCGTCGTCGTTGATCTCGCGCTGGCCGGCCATGCCGCCGACGACGACGCACGCCGACACGAACACGAGCCAGAGCGCGATCGCCCGCCAGGGGTGGGTAGCGCTCCAGCGCGCCACCCGGACGGTCGCCGGGGGCGAGGTGGTGGGGGTCTGCTGGGACACGGCAGTGCCTTTCGGACGCGGGTCGAAACGGTCGATCCCGACGCTGCCGCTGTCCGCGCCGGCTCACAGGGGTGCTGCGCCCCCGGCGGAGGTGGACTTTTCTCCACCGTCGGTGCGCTCGGAGTGGGTCAGGATGGACCCGTGGGAACGCAGCTGGCGCGCCGGATGTGGATGCTCGAATGGGCGATCGAGTCCATCGTGCTGTCCGCGGTGAGCCTCACGCTGTTCATCCTCGCCGTGCTCGGCGTCGTCCTGGTGATCGTGTGGGTGGGCATCCCGCTGCTCATCGCCACCCTCCTGGTGACGCAGTGGCTGGCCGACTACCGCCGATTCCGCATCGGGCGGATCCTCGGTACCGCGGTCGACTCGCCCTACCTGCGGGTGCCGGACGGCAACGTGCTGATGCGCTTTCGCGGCCTGGTGTCGGATCCGGCGCGCCTTCGCGACCCGCTGTGGCTGCTCGTCGACGGCACGGTCGGGCTCGTCCTCGCGATCGTGGCGACCGTCGAGAACCTCCTGGACCTGATCTTCTGGTGGCTGCCGCCGTGGGGGGCCAGCCAGCTGCACGCCGCCATCGACCGAGCGCTGCTCAGCCCGTCCGAACGCGGCCGGCTGCGGTTACGCGTCCAGGAGCTGACCGAATCGCGGGCCGAGACCGTCGACACCCAGGCCGCCGAGCTGCGCCGCATCGAGCGCGATCTGCACGACGGGGCGCAGGCCCGCCTCGTCGCCCTCGGCATGAGCCTCGCGCTGGCCGAGGAAGAGCTCGACCGCGACCCGGCCAGCGCCCGCGCGCTGCTCGCCGAGGCGCGCGGGACGAGCAGCGCCGCGCTGGCCGAACTGCGCGATCTGGTGCGCGGCATCCACCCGCCGGTGCTCGCCGACCGCGGCCTCGTCGGCGCCGCGCAGTCGCTCGCGCTGGCTGCGCCGCTGCAGGTAACGGTGCGCGCCGATGTCCCGGGCGCCTTGCCTGCGCCGGTGGAGTCGGCAGCCTACTTCGTGGTGGCCGAGGCGCTGACCAACGTGGTCAAGCACGCCACCGCCCAGCACGCCGAGGTGATGATCACCCACGCCGACGACCTGCTGCACATCGTGGTCCGTGACGACGGGGTGGGCGGCGCCGACCCGGACCGCGGCAGCGGGCTGCGCGGCATCCAGCGCCGCCTGTCGGCCTTCGACGGCACGATCACCGTGGAGAGTCCGCCCGGCGGACCCACCGTACTCGTTATGGTGCTGCCGTGCGCGTCGTCCTTGCCGAAGATCTTGCCCTCCTCCGGGACGGCCTGATCCGGCTGCTGGAGGCAAACGACTGCGAGGTCGTCGAGGCCGTCGACAACGGCCCGTCGCTGGTGCGCGCACTGGTCACCCATCGCCCCGACGTCGCGGTGGTCGACGTGCGGATGCCGCCGACGTTCACCGACGAGGGCCTGCGCGCGGTGCTCGAGGCCCGACGCGAGGTGCCCGGGCTGCCGGTGCTGGTGCTCTCGCAGTACGTCGAACAGCTCTACGCCCGCGAACTGCTCGCCGACAGCTCCGGCGGGGTCGGCTACCTGCTCAAGGACCGGGTGTTCAACGTGCGGTCGTTCATCGACGCCGTCGCGGGCCGTCGCGGGCGGCGGCACTGCGATGGACCCGGAAGTCGTGGCCCAGCTGCTGCGCCGCCGCTCGGCCGCCGACGACCCGCTGGCCACGCTCACCCCACGCGAGCGCGAGGTGCTGGAGCTGATGGCCGAGGGCCGGTCCAACGCTGCCATCGCGGCCCGGATGTTCGTCACCGAGAAGGCGGTCAGCAAGCACACCAACAGCATCTTCACCCGGCTCGGGCTGCCGCCGTCCGAGGACGACAACCGCCGCGTGCTGGCGGTGCTGGCCTACCTCAACGGCTGAGGCCGCCCGGACCGCGGGTTGTCCGCGCTCGACGTCGACATGCGTCCGGATAGCACGGACAACTCGGTCAGATCTTGTCGCCGAGGGAGACTTGTGGCTTCGGCAGCCGCCACTTGCGGGGCAGATAGGCACGGCTGCCGGCGTAGAAGCCGATCGTCATATTGCCGCCCTGCGCCGAGCCGAACCGCTCGATCGCCATGTTTCGGATCCGCCGACCGACGAGGTACCACTCGAAGAGCAGCCCGACGAACAGCACCAGGACCACCATTTGCAACACGAACAGCGCGCGGATGAAGGTGCTGATGATCATGAGCGGGAACAGCCACAGCAGGTAGTTGCTCAGCATCCGGTGCGCGTCGACGTAGTCGCGGGCCAGCTTGCGCGTCGTCCCCTGGTCGCGGCGCGGCAGCGCGCTGGGGTCGCCGCGGCGCAGGGCCGCCCGCTGCTCGGCGACGCTGCGCGGCTTCGCGGTCGGCGCGGACTGCTTCTGCTCCTTGGAAATCTGCTTCTGCCGCGCGTAGGCCTCTTTGCGGGTCTTCGGGGCGGTCACCGGACCGCGTTTGCCCTGCGAATCGCGTCGCTTGGGGGTCGGACGCCCCTTGCCGGCGGTCCCGGTGGCACCCTCCGGTTCGGGCTCGTCGACGATCTCGGGCTCGGCGGGCTCGTTGCGGCGGATCAGCTTCACGCGCCCGAGGATACGTGCCCGACACCGGTGCGGCCTACGGCAGCGCCAGCATCCGGTCCAGTGCCAACCGCGCGTCGGCCGCCACGGCGGGGTGGACGCTGATCCGGTTCACCACCTGCCCGCGGGCCAGCGACTCCAGCGAGTGCACCAGGTGCGGGAGGTCGATGCGGTTCATCGTCGAGCAGTAGCACACGGTCTTCTCCAGGAAGACGATCCGTTTGTCCGGGTGCCGATCCGCCAACCGGCGCACCAGGTTGAGCTCGGTGCCGACGGCCCAGGACGAGCCGGCCGGCGCGGCGTCGAGGGTCTTGATGATGGCCTCGGTGGACCCGACGACGTCGGCGGCCTCGACGACCTCGTAGCGGCACTCGGGGTGCACCAGGACGTGCACGTCCGGGACGCGGCGCCGCACCTCGAGCACGTTGTCCGGCGTGAACCGGCCGTGCACCGAGCAGTGGCCCCGCCACAGGATCATCCGCGCGGCCCGCAACTGGTCGCGCGAGAGGCCGCCGTCGTGCTTGTGCGGGTTGAACACCACGCACTCGTCGAGCCCGATGCCGAGTTCGCGTACCGCGGTGTTGCGGCCCAGGTGCTGATCGGGCAGGAACAGCACCTTCTCGCCCCGGTCGAACGCCCAGCGCAGCGCCCGCTGCGCGTTGGACGAGGTGCACACCGCCCCGCCGTGCTCGCCGGTGAACGCCTTGATGGCCGCGGTGGAGTTCATGTAGGTGATCGGGACCGTGACGTCGGCCACGCCGGCTGCGCGCAGCACGTCCCAGGCTTCGAGCACCTGCTGATGGTCGGCCATGTCTGCCATCGAGCAGCCGGCGGCCAGGTCCGGCAGGATCACCTGCTGCTGCGGCGTGGTGAGGATGTCGGCGGACTCGGCCATGAAATGCACGCCGCAGAACACGACGTACTCGGCCTGCGGGCGGGCCGCTGCATCGCGGGCCAGCTTGAACGAGTCGCCCGTCACGTCGGCGAACTGGATGACCTCGTCGCGCTGGTAATGGTGGCCGAGGACGAACGCCCGGTCGCCGAGTTGCGCGCGCGCGGCCCGGGCCCGGGCCACCAGGTCCGGATCGGAGGCCGGCGGGAGCTCGCCCGGGCAGTCGACCCCGCGCTCGGCGTCGGCGTCGGCGCCGCGGCCGAGCAGCAGCAGCGCGAGCGGGGTCGCGGTCGGCTCGGTGAACGTCACGCAGGAAGCGTAATCCGGCGCGTCGAGCGGCCCGATCCGGCGGCGGTCGGGCGGCCTGGCCGCTACCATGGGCAGCAGCAGTGGAATAGCACCCGGACGGCTCCGGTTGCACGCTGTACCGAAGTCCGAGCTGTGGGGAGTGCCATGACCAGCACGCAAGCGTCCGTCGATCTCACGAGCGCACCGGCCGACGCTGCGGCCACGTCCGTCTCGCTGACCGAGAACGCTGCCGTCAAGGTGCGTGGGCTGCTGGACCAGGAGGGCCGCGACGACCTGCGGCTGCGTATCGCCGTCCAGCCGGGCGGTTGCTGCGGGCCTGCAGTACCAGCTGTTCTTCGACGAGCGCAGCCTCGACGGCGACCTCGAACTCGACTTGGACGGTGTGCCGGTGGTCGTGGACCGGATGAGCGCTCCCTACCTGGGCGGCGCGACGATCGACTTCACCGACACGATCGAGCAGCAGGGCTTCACGATCGACAACCCGAACGCGTCCAGCGGCTGCGCCTGCGGCGACAGCTTCTGCGGCTGAGATTCCGAGCATCAACCCGGCCGCATGCGGCCGGGTCGATGCGCGTTAACGGACCCGATCGGCGGGCCAACGCCCGCGCCCAACGGGTACCTTGTGCGCGTGCCAGTCCTCGTCGCCGGTTCGATCGCAACCGACCATCTGATGCACTTCCCGGGCAAGTTCTCCGAGCCAGCTGCTCGCCGAACACCTGCAGCAGGTCTCGCTGTCGTTCCTGGTCGACGACCTGGTGGTCCGCCGCGGGGGCGTGGCGGCCAACATCTGCTTCGGCATGGCCGCTGCTCGGCGGCGCGCCGGTGCTGCTGGGCGCGGTGGGCGAGGACTTCGCCGACTACCGCGGCTGGCTGACCGAGCACGGCGTCGACTGCGAGCACGTGCACGTCGCGCCGGACAAGCACACCGCCCGGTTCGTGTGCACCACCGACGACGAGATGTGCCAGATCGGCTCGTTCTACGCCGGGGCGATGGCCGAGGCCGCGCGATATCGAGCTGCGCCGATGCGTGGAACGCGCACCGACGCCGACCTCGTGGTGATCGCGCCTACGACCCGGCCGCGATGGTCCAGCACACCAGCGAATGCCGCGAGCACGGGCTGCGCTTCGCCGCCGACCCGTCGCAGCAGATCGCCCGGATGAGCGGCGACGCAGCTGCGCGCGCTGGTCGAGGGTGCGGACATCCTGCTCACCAACACCTACGAGAAGAGCCTGCTGCAGTCCAAGACCGGGCTGTCGGACGCCGATCTGCACTCGATGGTCGGCGTGCGGGTCACCACGCTCGGGTCCAAGGGCGTCGAGATCGTCGGCCGCGACGTCGAGCGCCTGCACGTGGGTGGCCACGGAGCGGCACCGCTCGACCCGACCGGCGTCGGTGACGCCTTCCGCGCCGGCTTGCTCGCCGCCCGCGAGTGGGGCCTGCCCTGGGAGCGCGCGGCCCAGGTGGGCAGCCTGCTCGCCACGCTCGTGCTCGAGACCGTCGGCACCCAGGAATACGCGGTCGAGAAGGGCGACTTCAGCACCCGTCTCGCGGAGTCCTACGGCGAGGACGTCGCCACCGACGTCCTGCCGTTCCTGTCCTGAGCCCGCTCAGTCCCAGTCACCGGTGAGTGGCGACAAGAACACGTCAGTGGTGACGTGTAACTCGCCACGCACGTCACTTTCTCGCCACTCATCGGGGATGGGGTCGCCGGGGGTGCCTACAGCCGCACCGGGTAGGTCGGCTCCGGCACCTGCGGGTGGATCCGCTCCTCGACGAAGATCCCGTGCCAGATGAGCAGCACCAGGATCGTCCAGATCTTGCGCGAGTAGTCGATCGGGCCGGTGCGGTGGGCCTCGAGCAACCGCAGGGCCGCGCCGCGGTCGATCAGCGCATCGGACGGTGATTCGTTGATGATCGCCCGTGCCCATTCGTACATGACGTCCTTGAGCCAGTGCCGGATCGGCACCGGGAAGCCCAGCTTGGCGCGGTTGAGCACGTGCGGCGGCACGATCTGCGCGAGCGCCTGGCGCAGCGCGTATTTCGTCGTGTCCTTGGTGATCTTCAAGTCGGTGGGGATCGACGAGCCGACGGCGAACACCTCGGTGTCCAGGAACGGCACCCGCAGCTCCAGCGAGTTGGCCATCGTCATCTTGTCGGCCTTGACGAGGATGTCGCCGCGCAACCAGGTGAACAGGTCGATGTACTGCATGCGGGTGGAACCGTCGAGGTGCGTTGTCTGCTCGTACAGCTCGCGGGTGACGTCCAGGTAAGACACCGCCGGGTCATACGCGCGAAAACCGGCCATCTCGACCATGTCCTCAGACCGGAAGATGCGCGCGTTGCCGTAATAGCGCTCCTCGATCCCGATCGCCCCGCGGCGCAGCAGGTCCTTGCCGCGCATGCCCTCAGGCAGGCGGGTCGACAGCCGGCCGAGCCCGCGCCGCGCCGGCTTCGGCAGGTACTCGAACGCGCGCAGTGAGATCGGCTCGCGGTAGATCGTGTACCCGCCGAACAGCTCGTCGGCGCCCTCGCCGGACAGGACCACCTTGACGTGCTTGCGCGCCTCGCGGGCGATGAAATACAGCGGCACCAGCGCGGGGTCGGCCACCGGATCGTCGAGGTACCAGACGATCAACGGCAACGTCTGCATCATCTCCTCGGCGGTGACCACCTTGGTGATGTGCTCGACGCCGATCGCCGCGGCCGACTCGGCGGCGACGTCGATCTCGCTGTAGCCCGCGCGCTCGAAGCCCGTGGTGAACGTCAGCAGGTTCGGGTTGTGCCGCTTGGCCAACGCGGCGACCGCGGTGGAGTCGATACCGCCGGACAGGAACGAGCCCACCGTGACATCGGCGCGCATGTGCTTGGCGACCGAGTCCTCCAGCGCCTCGGCGATCTCGCGGTACAACTTTTCGCTATCCGAAACAGGCCTGATCGCGAAGTCGGGATGGAAATAGCGGTGCGCCCGCAGCGGCTCGCCGGGGCGCAGGGTGAAGTACATGCCGGACTCGACGCGACGGATCGCGCTGTGCATCGTCGCCGGCTCGGGCACGTACTGCAGCGTCAGGTAGTGCTGGACCGCCGTGGTGTCGACGTCGTCGGAGGTGCCCGGCGCGGCGAGGTCGAGCAGCGACTTCTTCTCGCTGGCGAAGAACGTGCCGCGTTCGTCGGCGTAGGTGAACAACGGCTTGATGCCGAACCAGTCCCGTGCGCCGAAGAGCACCCGCTCCCGCGAGTCCCAGATCAGGAACGCGAACATGCCGCGCAGCTCGCGCACGATCTTCGGGCCGAGATGGTGGTAGCCCGCGACGATCGCCTCGCCGTCGCCGTCGGTCTCGAACACGACGCCGAACTCGCGGGCCAGGCGCTCGCGCAGCTCGAGATAGTTGTAGATCTCGCCGTTGAAGATCAGCTGGTAGCGCCCGCCCAGCCACGGCAGCGGTTGGTGTGAGTGGTCGATGTCGATGATCGACAGCCGCCGGAAGCCGATGGCGGCATCGTCGTCGTGCCAGACACCGCCCTCGTCCGGCCCGCGGTGCCGCATGTCGGTCAGCGCCGACTCCACGCCGGCGGCGACCGACGCGGCCGCGCCGTCGGCGGACAGAAATCCGATCAGACCACACACAGCGACCAGTATCCCGGTTCGGTCAGTGCAGCCGGCGCAGGTGCAGCGCCGGTGTGCCGTCGGCCGCAGTGTCTTCACCGAGGAATTCCTGCCCCTGCATCCGGCACCAGGCCCGCACGTCGGGGCCCGCGGCCGGATCCTCGGTCTCCACGGTGACGGTGTCGCCGACCGGTACCTCGTGGATGCGCCGCGCCAGGTCGAGTATCGGCAGCGGGCAACGCCGCCCGCGGGCATCGATGATCACGGTGTCTGCGCGACCTCGGCGCGCACCTGCGCCACCACCTCGGGCAGCACGGCAAGAAATGCGTCGATGTCCGGTTCGGTCGTGTCGCGGTGCAGCGAGACCCGCAGGTTCCCGGATGTCAACGCGCCCATCGCGACCAGCACGTGCGAGGGCCGCAGTGTCGAGGACGTGCACGACGAACCTGACGACACCGCGAACCCGCGCCGATCCAGCTCGATGATCAGCGCCTCACCGTCGACGTACAGGCAGGAGAACGTGACGAGGTGCGGCAACCGGTCGACCGGGTCGCCGAGCACCTCGACGTCGGGCACCGTACGGGCCACGCGGGTCCGGACGCGCTCGATCAGCGCCCGGTGCCGGACGGCGACGGCGTCCCGCTCGGCGAGCACGGCGCGCAGCGATGCCGCGGCGGCCACCACCGACGGGAGGTCGACCAGCCCGGGGAGCCGCCCGCCGTCGTCCTCGGGATACGGCGAGCGCCACCGGGTGCCGGTGCGCACCGCGAGCAGCCCGACGCCCGGGCCGCCCCACGCCCGGGCGTCGGCGGCGAGCACCGACCAGCCGGCCGGCACCGGCGAGTGCCCCAGCGTCTGCGAGGCGTCGACGACGAGCGGCAGGCCGGCCAGGGCGGCCGCGACGGCGTCGACCGGCTGACAGGTGCCCACCTCGTGGTTGGCGGCCTGCAACGCGGCGCCCACGACGCGGGGGAGCGGGCCGCGGCGATGAACGCGGCTGCGTCGACCCGGCCCAGCGCATCCACGCCGATCGGCACGCCGCGCCCGCCGAACGCGGCGGCGTGCAGGACCGCGGAGTGCTCCACTGCGCTGTGCACGAGCGCGTCGCCGGCGCGATCGTTCGCGCGCAGCGTGCCGAGCACCGCGGCATGCAGCGCGAGCGTGCCGTTCGCGACGAAGCCGACCTCGTCCGGTCGGGCGCCGATCGACTCCGCGCACGATTCGCGGGCCGCGTCGAGCAGCAGCCGGGCGCGCCGTCCGGGACCGTAGCGCCGGCCCGGATCGGCCCAGCCGTCGGCCTGCGCGGCCTGCCATGCGGCGGCAGCCACCGGGTGCAGCGGCGCGCCGGAAGCCGCGTCGAGAAAGACCTCTGCCGGCACGGCACGACGGTAGCCCGTCCGGCGCTGCGGCACTCGCGCGAAATGCCCGCCCCGCGCCCTGCCTACGGACCCGGGTCCAGTAGGCTCCGGAGTCGTCCAGCATGTGTCCGAGAGGCGGTTGGCAGTGCGTCGTACACGTTGGGCTCGGGGCGGCCGCAAGGCAGCTCTCCTCGGCGCGCTGGCGGTACTGCTCACGAGCTGTTCGGCCACCGATTGGGAGCGCGACCTGCGCTTCGGCTGGCCCACCGGCGTCACCTCGCAGGCCACCCGGATGCGGGTGTTGTGGACCTGGGCGGGCGTCACCGCGCTGGCGCTCGGCGTCATCGTCTGGGGCCTGATCTTCTGGGTGATGATTCGCTACCGCAAGCGTGATCGGCCCAATGACGACATCCCGCGTCAGACCAAGTACAACTTCATCATCGAGGTCGTCTGCGTCACGTTCCCGTTCCTCGTCATCGCCGGGCTCTTCTACCGCACCGTCGTCGTCGAGGACTACGTGAATCGGCTCTCGGCCAACCCCGACGTCGTGATCCAGGTCGATGCGTTCAAGTGGAACTGGCAGTTCGAGTACCACAGCTACCGCGGACCCGAAGGGCAGCAGCGCGCGCAGGGTCAGTCGCTGGCATATGCCGACGCCGCCGACGCGGCCAAGCAGCTCACCAACCCCGACGACCCGAACGAGCCGTACTACCTGTCCACGGTCGGGTCACAGAACGAGATTCCGGTGCTGGTGGTGCCGGTGCACCAGTCGGTACAGATCGTCGAGCACTCCTACGACGTCATCCACTCGTTCTGGGTGCCGGAGTTCCTGTTCAAGCGCGACGTGATCCCGTACGGCACGCTCAGCGCCAGCCACGACAACCGGTTCCAGTTCAACGCCGAGGTCGAGGGTGCCTACGTCGGGCGCTGTGCGGAGCTGTGCGGCGTCTACCACTCGCAGATGAACTTCGAGGTGCGGGTGGTGTCGCAGCAGACGTTCGTCGCCTACCTCGCGGCACTCAAACGCATCGGGCCGGACGACCCGGCACGGCAGGCGAAGGCGCTGGCGGCGTCGGGCCAGAAGGCATACGCCACCACCACGTATCCGCTCGATCCCGACCGCACCGCGCGGGCGGCATCGCAGAAGCCGGGAGGCTGAGGTGAAGGTCGAGGCCCGACTGTTCCTGGGCGTCGCGGTCTTCCTGTGGCTCGCCGCGATCGCGTACGGCGTCTGGACCGCACAGCCCAACAGCTTCAGCCACGGTCAGGTCGAACCGGTCGGCGTCGCGGCGCTGATCCTGTCCGGTGGTCTGCTGGCCATTCCGGGGTCGTTCTTTCTGTTCGTGTCGCGGCGCATCGACCCGCGGCCCGAGGACCGCAGCGATGCCGAGATCGCCGAGGCCGCGGGTGAGTACGGGTTCTTCAGCCCGGGCAGTTACTGGCCGGTCACGGTCGCCGCGGCGGCCACCGTCATGGGTGCGGCGCTGGCCTTCGTGCAGGTCTGGCTGCTGATCGTCGGCCTGCTGTTCCTGCTGTTCGCGGTCGGCGGCATGCTCTTCGAGTACTACACCGGCGGACGTCGGCCGCTGCAATAATGGCCACCCGCGGCTTCGTCGGCAAGCGGCGCGAGCGCGATGCGCGGCTCCCGCCGGGCCAGTACGACACCGGCCGCGATTTCCCGGTGCTCACCGCAGAGGCGACGCCGCGCCTCGACCCGGATCGTTGGACGCTGACCGTCGACGGACTGGTGGAGGCGCCCAACACCTGGACCTGGCAGGATCTGCACCTGCTGCCTGGCGCCGAGTACCGCGGCGACATCCACTGCGTGACGACCTGGTCGAAGCTCGACACCAGCTTCGCCGGGGTCAGCGTCGACGTGCTGCTCGACGCGGTGCGGCCCCTGCCGGCCGCGACGCACGTGCTCGCCACCTCGACCACCGGGTACACCACCAACCTGCCGTTGGAGCACCTGCGCGGCGGTCAGGCCTGGATCGTCTGGACGCACGAGGGCCGGCCACTGCCGCGCGAGCACGGCGGCCCGGTGCGGCTGCTCGTCCCGCACCTGTACTTCTGGAAGAGCGCGAAGTGGGTCACCAAGATCACGCTGCTCGAGCGCGAAGCGCAGGGCTTCTGGGAACGCAACGGCTATCACGATCTCGGCGATCCCTGGCGCGAGCAGCGCTACCAGGGTGACTGACCCGAACCCGGCGACGTCCTGGTTGCCGGCCAGGATCACCGAGATCGCGCATCCGAACCCCAACGGCGTGCGGCTCATGCTCGACGTGCCTGGACGGCGTGCGCACCTGCCGGGCCAGTACTACGTCGTGCGGCTGCGCGCCGAGGACGGCTACACCGCCCAACGCTCCTACACGCTGGCTTCCGCGCCGCAGGCCGCGCCGATCGAGCTGTGGGTGCAGCGCCAGCCCGACGGCGAGGTGTCGGGTTACCTGGCCGACATCGCCGAGCCGGGCGACGAGGTCGAGGTGCGTGGCCCGATCGGCGGCTGGTTCGCCTGGGACGGCAGCGCCCCGGCGCTGGGCGTCGGCGGCGGTTCCGGGGTGGTCCCGTTCGTCGCGATGCTGCGTCACGCGCAGGCGCGCGGCCGCAGCGACCTGCTGCGGATCGCGGTCGCGGCTCGCACCTGGGCCGAGCTGCCCTACGCCGAGGAGTTCGCGGCGGCCGGGGCCACCATCGCGCTCAGCCGCGCCGACGCGCCCGGCGGCCGCCCGGCGGGACGGCTGAGCGTGGCCGAGATCGCCGCTGTGTACCGCCCGGGCGCCGACTGTTTCGTGTGCGGCTCGGCGGTGTTCGCCGAGGCCGCGACCGACCTGCTCGTGGACGTCGGGGTGCCCGCCGGGGAGATCCGGGTGGAGCGCTTCGGTCCGACCGAGTAACTCGGCGTGCGCGCCGAAATGGTGCGTTGCGCCGTGGGTGGTGCGCTCTCGGCGCACCGCTCACCTGATGACGCACCCGTCGATGCTCAGGGGGCGGGCAGGTGGGCGGCGAGCCAGTGTTCGATGGTGGCGACGCCGTCGGCGGCCGGGTCGACCACGGTGGTGCCCTCGCGCAGCCGGGTGCTCGCCGCGCCGCTCACCACCAGCACCGGGCCCGGGTGGCGGGTCGCCAGCAGGCCGAAGTCCCCGTCACCGCTGACCAGCAGAAGCGGGTAAGCGTCCGGGACGTACGCGTCGGCGAGCGCGAGGTCGGCCCGCTGCCACCCTGCGGCGCCGCGCAGCTCGGTGCCCGCCGGCCAGCGCACCCGGCGCAGCACGCCCGGGCGGCCGCTGGCCACGATCCGGGCCGCGACGGCGCGCTCGACGAGCAGGTCGAGCACGGGTTGCAGCCGACGCGCGGTGACGTTGTCGGCGTCGACGAGCACCTGCACCCTCACCACCGACAGTTGTCCGGGCCGGCGCGGGCGATACCGCGCCGCAGCATGGACAACTCGCGGGGTGAGGGGCGGACGGTCAGTCGGTGAGCTGGCGCGGGCCGGTGGCATCGCCCTCGACCCGGTCGGCCCCTGGCTCGCCCGCCAGGGCCTCGTGCTCGTCGATCGCGGCCTGGATCTCCGGCTTCTCGGTGACCGGGTAGAAGAACCCGCGGATGTGCTTGAGCGGCGATGAGGCGCCGAGCTGGTTCATCTTCTTGGGCACCGGCGCGCCGGCGTAGCTCGAGCTGGCCGTGGCCGTGGTCGTCGGTCGGCCCGAGCGGCTGGTGCACCTCGATGAACTCACCGCTGGGCAGCAGCGTGATGATGCCGGTCTCGACGCCGTGTGCGAGGACCTCGCGGTCGTGCTGCTGCAGGCCGAGGCAGATGCGGTAGGCGGCGAAGTAGGCGAGCGGCGGCAGGATCAGCAGCGCGATGCGGCCGGCCCAGGTCATCGCGTTCAGGCTGATGTCGAAGCTTGTCGCGATCACGTCGTTGCCGCCGGAGAGGAACAGCACCAGGTAGAACGCGATCGCCATGCCGCCCAGCGCCGGTGCGCGTCGGCACGTCGCGCGGGCGCTGCAGCAGGTGGTGTTTGAGCTTGTCCTTGGTCAGCTTGGCTTCGAGGAACGGATAGAGCATCGGCCAGGGTGAACAGGATGCCGGGCAGCACCACCGTCGGCCAGAACAGCGGCTGGGATGGTGTGGTTCCACAGCCGTGAACTCCCAGGGGGGCATCAGACGGGTCGAGCCGTCGAGGAACATCACGTACCAGTCGGGCTGCGTGCCCGCCGACACCTGCGCGGGCTTGTACGGGCCCGAACAGCCAGATCGGGTTGATCTGCGCGAACCCGCCGAGCGCGGCGATCACGCCGAAGACGATCATGAAGAAGCCGCCGGCCTTGGCGGAGAACAGCGGGGAACATCCGCACGCCGACGACCTTGTCCTCGGTGCGGCCGGGACCCGGGAACTGGGTGTGCTTCTGGTGCACCAGCAGGCCCATGTGCGCGCCGATCAGGGCAGCAGGATCGCCGGGACGAGCAGCACGTGCACGATGTAGAGCCGGCCGATGATCACGTCGCCGGGGAACTCGCCGCCGAAACCAGGAACGTCACCCAGGTGCCGACCACCGGGATCGACAGCATGATCGCGTCGGCGATCCGCAGGCCGGTGCCGGACAGCGGGTCGTCGGGCAGCGAGTAGCCGGCGAAGCCCTCGATGAAGCCGAGCCAGAACAGGCTCAGCCCGATGATCCAGTTCAGCTCGCGCGGCTTGCGGAACGCGCCGGTGAAGAACACCCGGAACATGTGCACCACGATCGCGGCCATGAACAGCAGCGCCGCCCAGTGGTGCATCTGGCGCATGATCAGGCCGCCGCGCACGTCGAAGGAGATGTTCAGCGTCGTCTCGTACGCCCGCGACATCGTGATGCCGTCGCAGCGGCGCGTAGCTGCCGTTGTAGACGGCCTCGTCCATCGACGGGTCGAAGAAGAAGGCCAGGAACGTGCCGGTGAGCAGCAGGACGATGAACGAGTAGAGCGCGATCTCGCCGAGCAGGAACGACCAGTGGTCCGGGAAGACCTTGTTCAGCTGCTTGCGGAGCGGGCTGGCCAGCTGCAGCCGGTCGTCGACCCACTTGCGCGATCTTGCCCTGCGGGGTGCGCGGCTGGTCAGAACGCCGCGGCTGCTGGTTCGGTCATGGCCGCTCCCAGAATCCCGGGCCGATCGGCTCCTCGTAGTCACGGACGTGCGACGAAGTACTCCGCCGTCGCTGGCGGTCTCGACGCCAGCGGCAGCTTCGGCAGGCTGCGCGTGGCCGGTCCGAAGATCGGCTGGGCGTTGTCGAGGATGTGGAACTGCGACTGGTGGCACGGGCACAGCAGCCGGTTGGTCTGCTGCTCGTACAGGGAGGCCGGGCAGCCGGCGTGGGTGCAGATCTTCGAGAACGCGACGTATTCCGGGTTCACCGCCGGCCAGCCGAAGGTGGCCTGGCCCTTGCGGGCCTTGATCTTCTGGCCGGGCCGCAGCCGGATCAGCAAGCGTCGGCGAGGACGCATCGGTGACACCGTTGACACCGTGCTCGTTCTCCTGCCGGATGCCCGGGAACACCGTCGCGATGCCGCCGGGCTCGAGGTCGTCCGGGCTGACCCGCCGCCAGTCGGGGTAGACGATCGGCACGTAGCCGTTGGGCGGGAACAGTGCCTTGTCGTTGCGGTACTGGGTGTGGAACAGCTCGTCGCCCGGCTTCTTGATCATGCCGCCGACCAGTGCGACGAGCGGCACGGTGGCCAACGCGCCACCGGCCAGCAGCAGACTGCGCAGGATCAGCGAGCGGCGCGGCAGACCGGCGTCCTCGAGGCCGATCGAGCAGCGTCGCCTCGGTCAGCAGCTTGTCCTCGTCGGTGGACGGGACGTCGTGGCGATCCTGGACGACCTCCTCCTCGGGCATGAGCCACTTGGCCCACAGCACCATCCCGAGCCCGAGGAAGAGCAGCATGATGGCGAGCAGGCCGCCGAGCGCGGGCGTGTAGAAGCGGAAGTTCTGCGGAGTGCCGGGCAGGTGCCAGTGATACGGCAGCGCCACGAAAGCGACGATGAAGCCGAGGCCGGCCAGCGCGGAGATCGTGAACGCCAGGGCGACACGCGCGCTCGGCGCGCTTCTCCGCCTTGGTGCCGCGGACCGGGAACCGGTCGCGCGGTGGACGATGTGGACGCCGTCGGCTCGGCGCCGACCAGCATCGCCTCTTCCGGCGACATCCGGCGCAGCTCGTCGGCGTTCGGCGCGTCCACGTTGTGATGCTGTCGGTCATGCGCCGGCCCTTCGATCGTGCCCGCCCGGGCGATGCGGGTCCGTGGAGCGAGAGCTCATCGCGACTTCGCCCCGATCCACAGGATCGCGATGACGATCGCACCGACGCCGACCACCCAGATCACGATGGCCTCGGACACCGGGCCGAGGCGGCCGATGCCGCTGCCGCCCGGGTCCTTGGACGCCTTGAGCGTCTGGACGTAGGCGATGATCGACCGCTTCTCGGTCGGGGTGAGCTGGTTGTCGCTGAACACCGGCATGTTCTGCGGCCCGGACAGCATCGCCGTCCAGATCTGCGGTCGGTCGCGTCGTTGAGCGACGGGGCGAACTTGCCCGCGGACAGCGGGGCGCCCTCGAACGTGGTGCCGTGGCACGACGAGCAGTTGAGCCGGAACAGCTCGCCGCCATCGGCGATCTCGGCGTCGCGTGCCGCGCAGGTTGCCGGCCGGGATCTCGGGCCCGCCGCCGAGCGACTGGACGTAGGCGCCGAGCTGCTGGGTCTGCTCGTCGTCGAACTTGGCCTCCTTGCGCGCGATCGTCGGCGCCCTGCTCGGAGGCGGGCATGCGGCCGGTGCTGACCTGGAACTACGACGGCCGCGGAGCCGACGCCGATCAGCGACGGGCCGCGGCCGGTGACGCCCTGCAGGTTCGCGCCGTGGCAGGTGATGCAGCTGAGTCGTAGATGCTGCGTGCCCGGCCGCGATGTCCTGCGCGCTGGTGCTCGTGTCGTCGGCGCCCGGACGAGCGGCGAAGGCGGCGTACACGCCGCCCACGACGACGAGCGCGCCGAGCAGGACGACGCCGGCGGCCAACCGCCGGCGCAGGCCGTGCGGCGCGCTTGCCGCCTCGGCGTGCGCGCTGCGCCGGCGTGGCGCCGCCGGCGATGTCGACGGCTCGGCAGCCGCGGCGGCACCGGTCACCGAGACGCCAGGCTCGAAGCCGTCACTCGGCGTCGAGGTCGTCGCTCACTGGCTACCTCCTCGGCGATCGGGCGTCAGGTATTCGCTGCGGTGGCCGTCATCGGATGAGGTAGATCATGGCGAACAGGCCGATCCACACGATGTCGACGAAGTGCCAGTAGTACGACACCACGATCGCCGCGGTCGCCTGCGCCGGGGTGAACCGGCCCATGGTGGTGCGGATCATGAAGAAGATGAACGCGATCAGGCCGCCGGTCACGTGCAGGCCGTGGAAGCCGGTGGTCAGGTAGAACATCGAGCCGTAGCCGGTGGCCTTGATCTTGTTGCCGTCGTTGACCAGCATCCGGTACTCGTTGGCCTGGCCGAGCACGAAGATCAGGCCCATGACGAACGTGAGCGCGAACCAGCGGCGCAGCGCGAAGACGTCGCCCTTCTCCGCCGCGAACACGCCCATCTGGCAGGTGACTCGAGGCGCACCAGGATGATCGTGAACGGCAGCGCGTAGCGCGATGCTGAGCTTGATCGGTGCTCGCCGTCCGGGCCAGCGTCATCGGCCAGTCGCCGGGGTGCACGGCCGGATCGAGAAGTACATCGCGAACAGGCCCGCGAAGAACATCAGCTCGCTGGAGAGCCACACGATCGTGCCGACACTGACCATGTTGGGCGGGTCAGCGAGTGCACCCTGCTCGAGTCGAAGCTCGGCGTCGCCGTGCGGTCGAGGTCACCCACGCATTATGCGACTGCCGCACTGGCGCGAACGACGTCGGGGGTGGCTCGTGTTGCGCATGACCAACGTGCGGCGCTGCCCGCATGTTCCGGGCCCCGATACGATCGCGCTGTGAGCGTCGTTCCGGACCGGGTGACCGTCCTCGTCTACAGCAATTCGGCCGAGGTCCGGACCCAGGTCCGCACCGCCGTCGGGCGGCGTCCGGCCCCGGACGTCGGGCGCATCGAGTGGGTCGAGTGCGCGACCAACGCCGAGGTGCGTCGCGCGAGCTGGACGAGGGCGGCGTCGACCTCGCGATCCTCGACGGCGAGGCCCAGCCCACCGGCGGCATGGGACTGGCCCGGCAGTTCAAGTACGAGATCGACGACTGCCCGCCGATCGTGGTGCTGATCGCCCGCTCCCAGGACGCGTGGCTGGCGAGCTGGTCGCTCGCCGACGCCGTCATCCACTCGCCGATCGACCCGGTGGAGAGCGCCGCGGTGGTCGCCGAGCAGCTGCGGCGCCACTACAGCGGCATCCCCGTCGTGCGGTGATGGCTGAACACGACCTGGCCCGGCTCTGCTCACCGCCCTCACCGCGCGGCAGGACCTGTCCACCGAGGACACCGCCTGGGCGATGGACGAGATCATGGCCGGCGACGCATCGCCGGCCCAGCTCGCCGCGTTCGCGGTCCTGCTGCGCGCCAAGGGCGAGTCGCCGGCCGAGCTGGCCGGGCTGGTGCGCACCATGCGCGATCGTGCCAGCCCGCTGCAGGTGCCGGTCCGCGCCGTCGACGTCGTCGGCACCGGCGCCGACCGCGCCCACACCGTGAACATCTCCACGATGGCCGCGCTCGTGGTGGCCGGGTCCGGGCGTCCGGTCGTCAAGCACGGCAACCGGGCCGCGTCGTCGGCCTGCGGGTCGGCGGACGTGCTGGAGGAGCTCGGCGTCGCGATCGACCTGCCCGGTCCCGGGGTGGCGCAGACCGTCGCCGAGGTCGGCATCGGGTTCTGCTTCGCGCCGGTGTTCCATGCCGGCATGCGGCACGCCGGCGGCCCGCGCCGCGAGCTCGGCGTGCCGACCTTCTTCAACTTCCTCGGCCCGCTGACCAACCCGGCCCGGGTGACCGCGGCCGCGATCGGCTGCGCCGACCCGCGGATGGCGCCGGTGATGGCCGCGGTGCTCGCCGACCGTGGCGACACCGCCTGGTGTTCCGCGGCGACGACGGGCTGGACGAGCTGACCACGACCACCACGTCGAGCGTCTGGGTGGCCGCCGACGGCGACGGTCGCGAGCGTCGACCGTCGACCCCGCGGCGCTCGGGATCGCGGCCGGTGGCGCCGGAGGCGCTGCGCGGCGGCGACGCGGCGTTCAACGCCGGCAGTCGTGCGCGACGTGCTCGCCGGCGGCGGCGGCGCGGTGCGCGACGCGGTACTGCTCAACGCCGCCGCCGGCGATCGCCGCCTACGACGGGCTGGCCGGCGCGCGACCTGCACGACGCGCTGGCCCGCGGGCTGCAACTCGCCGCCGCAGGCGGTCGACTCCGGGGCCGCCGCGACCGTGCTCGACCGCTGGATCGCCGCCAGTCAGGCAGCCGCGTCGCCACCTCGCGCAGTTGAGTGGCGACATCCGGACCGGCGGATCAACGTGCCACTGACCGCGAAATGTCGCCACTGACCGCGAGATGTCGCCATCAACCGGCAGGCGGCGGTGGATACTCGATGGGTGCGTACCGCCCGGGTGCCGCGGCTGGCCGTCGCGGCGTGGATGGTGGCGGCCGGCGTGCTCGCGGTCCTGGTCGTCGCGGTGGTCGGTCACCTCGACGCCGCCGGTGGGCATGCCGGTATGTCGCACGGTGCCGCCGCGCTGATCCGCGGCGGCACCGAAGCAGCTCACGCTGACACCGCTGTCCGGCCGGCGCCTGGTCGACCGAGCTGGCAGCTCGACGCGATCGCGCGTGGCCGTGCTGGTCCTGATCGCGGCCGCGGCCTACCTGACCGCGGTGGCGCTGGTGCCGGTCGCGCGGGGCACGCGCTGGCCGGTGCGGCGCACGGCTGTTGTTCCTCGCCGGGCTTGCGGTGTGCGCTGTTCGCGACGAACGGCAGCATCGCGGTCTACGACCAGGCGCTGTTCACCGCGCACATGGCCGGCCACCTGGCGCTGGTCATGCTGGCGCCGGTGTTGCTGGTCGCCGGCCGGCCGCTCACGCTTGCCCTGGCCGCCGCTCCGCCGGCCGGCCGGGCCCGCCTCGAACGCGTCCTGCAGGGCCGGGTGGTGTCAGTGCTGACCGCGCCGCCGGTGGCGCTCGCGTGCTACACCGCGGTCATCGTCGGCAGCCACCTCACCGGCCTGATGGACACGATCATGCGCAACACGTGGGCCGGGCAGCTCGAGCACCTGGTGTATGTGCTCGTCGGCTGCCAGTTCTTCGTCCTGGTCGTCGGCCACGAACCGATCCGCTGGCAGCTCTCGGCGCCGGCGCGCTGGCGCTGCTGGCCATCGCGATGGCCGTCGACACGTTCACCGGGCATCGTGCTGATGCAGGGCGCGCACGCGTGGCTGCTGGCGCCGTCCGGGTCTCGGTCGATGCGCTGTCCGACACCCACACCGGCGGGGCGATCATGTGGTTCGGCGGCGACGCGATCATGGCGATCGTGATGGTCGGGCTGGCCATCGGATGCATGCGCACGATCGACAGCGCGCCCGTCGAGCACGGCTGGCTGGAACAGGCGCGCACCGCGACCTTCGCCGCGCACACCGGCGGGCGGGATGCCGACACCGACACCGACACCGACACCGACATCGACACCGACGACGACGCGCGCACCGCCTACAACGACTGGCTCGCCCGCCTCGATCAGCGCCGGCGCTGACGTGCCATCCCGATGGAGAACGTCGACTCGAGGTCGTGCCGGGAGTAGGCGCGGAAGGCGATGTGGGTGTCGGTGTGCACGCACGCCGGGCACCTTCGACAGCCGGCCGGCGATGACGTCGGCGATCGCGTCGAACTCGCGCACCCGCACGATCGCGATCAGGTCGACGTCGCCGGCCACCGAGTAGACCTCGCTCACGCCGTCGAGGTCGGCGATCGCCTGCGCGACCTCGGGGATCTGGTCGGCCTCGACACGGGATCATCACGATCGCGGTGATCATCGGCGGTGCTCGCATGCGCTGCTCACCCGGTCATCCTATGGCGGGCCCGGGCGGCTCTCCATCCGCAGTCTGCGGCGGTCGGCGAACGGGTCTGCCGCCCGATCCGGACCCGCTGGCGAGATAGCTGCGCATCCCGCCCGCGCCCCGGGCCGGCATCGCCCACGGGTCGCTTGCCCACACCAGCCGGGTGCCGGGCTCCTCGAGCCAGCGCAGGATGCACTCGGTCTCCTCGGCCAGCGGCGTGTGGTCGAGATCGACGACCTCGGCGCGTCGCGCGCAGCGCGTCGACGACCGGCCACGGCGCCACCCCGCGCACCGCGTGCCCGGCCGCGGCCAGCCGGCCGGACCGCACCACCGACAGCTCCCAGCCGCCGCAGCCGTCCGGGCGCGCCGCGACGAGCTCGCGCGATGGCCTGCAGGGCCGCCAGCCGCTGCATCCGCGCGCAGGCCCGCACCAAGGTGGCGATACGGTCGCGGACCACCGCGGCCTGCTCGTAGCGCTGCGCCTCGGACAGCGCCGCCAGCTTGGCCGAGCGGCTCGACGAGCGGGCGTACGTCGCCGGCCCACGCGCAGCTGACGAGCGCGACGAGTCGCGGCGTACTGCTGCGGGTCGGTGCCGCCCTCGCACGGCGCCCCGCACCGGCCGATCTCGGCCAGGAGCACGCGCGGCGCACCGTCGGCGCAGCGAGAGCCGCTCGGTGCACTGGCGCAGCGGCACGGCCTCGTGGATGCGCGTCGCGTACCGCCTCGGCCGGCGCTGCGAGCCGAACGGGCCGAGGTAGGCGCGCCGCCGTCCGGGCGCCGTCGCGCACCATCGACAGCCGCGGGAACGGCTCGACGGTGAGCTTGAGCCAGAGCGCCCGCTCCGGGAACTTCGACCGGCGGTTGTAGCGCGGCTTGTGCGCGGCGATCAGCCGCAGCTCGCGGACCTCGGCCTCGAGCGCGTGCGCGCACTCGATCGGCGTCGACCGCGCTCGGCGATGCCGACCATCTCGCCCATCCGGGTGCGCGTCTCGGGGCGGTGAAGTAGCTGCGCACCCGGGTCGCGGATCGCTGCGGCTCGTGCCGACGTAGAGCGGCGCGGCCGCTGGGCGTCGCGGAAGACGTAGACGCCCGGGCGCGTCGGGCAGGCCGCTCGGCGAGGTGGCGCTTGCGGCGCTGGGCGGTCGTGACCGGCGCGGTGAACGTCCGCAGCTCCTCGAGGGATGGACGCCGAGGCTGCCGAGCCGCTCGATCAGCCCGTGCAGCACGTCGACGGTGGCGCGGGCGTCGTGAAGCGCCCGGTGGTCGGGCGTCGGTGGTGGCGCCGGAAGAGCGGCGCCAGCGTGGCCAGCTTGCAGTTGGGCACCTCGTCGCGGGTCAGCACGCGGCGCGCGAGCCGCGCGGTGTCGAGCACCGCGAACGCCGGCCAGGCGAGTCCGCGAGCCGGCGCAGGCCGCCTTGAGGAAGCCGACGTCGAACGGCGCGTTGTGGGCGACCAGCACGCTGCCGCGGGCGAACTCGAGGAACGCCGGCAGCACCGCCGCGATCGCGGGCGCGCCGCGCGACCATCGCGTCGGTGATGCCGGTGAGCACGGCTGATGAACGGCGGGATCGGCATGCCCGGGTTGACCAGCGTCTGGAACTCGCCGAGCACCTCGCCGCCGCGCACCTTGACCGCGCCGATCTCGGTGATGCCGCAGCGCCTCGGCCGAGCCGCCGGTGGTCTCGAGGTCGACCACCACGAAGGTGATCTCGCGCAGCGGCTCGCCCAGCTCGTCCAGGCTCAGCTGCAGGGCGAGCGCGCTCATGCTCGGCAACGTAGGACGGGGGTCCGACGAAACGGTGCAGCCACGCCCGGCGGCGGACGTACCCTGCCGACGTGAGCACCGCCGACGTCTCGGACGCCTCGGAAGCGAGGTCGAGCTGACCGAGCCGACCCGGGCCGCGCTCATCACCCTCGCCGGCGACGTGCTGGGCCGGCTGGCGGCCGAGGAGGTGCCGGCGTCGCTGCGCGCGGTCGCCAGGTTCGCCCCGGGCAAGCGGCACCGGCTCGGCGGCACCGCGCTGGCCGCCGCGCTCGACGGCGACGAGCAGTTCCGGCAAGGCTGTCGGCCGGGTGGTCGAGACGTCGTCACCCGACTCGTGACGGCGGTGCGCGAGGGCACCGACACCGCCGCCGCGGACCCGGTCGACATCGCGATGGTGCCTACCTGCTGCGCCCGGACGGCTGGCGCCGACGCGCTGGCCGCGGCGAACGGCCGGTGGCGCCGCGATCGCGCCACCACGCCGCCAACCGGCCCGAGGCGTCGACGCGCTGCGCGCCGAGTCGCGCAGCTGCGCGCCCGGTCCAGGGGCGAGCCGGCTCGGGTCCGCGACGCCGACGCGGCCGCGCGCCGCGACGCCGACGCCGAACTGGCCGAGGCCCGCCGGGCGGTGCGCGAGCGGACCGCGCGAGCTGCGCCAGGCCGAGCGTGAACGCGACGCGGCGCTCGCGGACGTGACCGGCTGCGTGGCGAGATCGAGGCGCACGCCGTGGCCGCCGAGGCCGAGACCCGCCGCCAGCGCGCCGGCTGGCCGAGGCCGGGCGGGCCGCCGAGGCGGCCCGCCGCGGGTCGCGCGCCGAGCGCGAGGTCGACGACGCGCGGCTGTGGCTGCTGCTGGACACCCTGGTGCAGGCGGCCGCCGGCTTGCGCCGGGAGCTGCTCGCTGCCCGCGCCGACATTGCGACCCGGGGCCACCGTCGGGTCGGCCGCCGCCGGGAGCCGCGACTCGCGCCGCCGCCGACCCGGCCGCGCTGGACCGGCTGCTCGCACTGCCGAACGTGCACCTGGTCGTCGACGGCTACAACGTCACCAAGACCGGCTACGGCGAGATGTCGCTGGCCGAGCAGCGGACCCGGCTGATCGGGGCGCTGGCCGGGCTCGCCGCGCAGACCGGCGCCGAGATCACCATCGTGTTCGACGGCGCGGGCCAGGCCGCCGTCGCCAACCGCCGACGCCGCGCGGGGTGCGGGTGCTGTTCAGCGCCGCCGGCGAGACCGCCGACGACCTGATCCGGCGGCTGGTCGGGGCCGAGCCGGCCGGCCGCCCGATCGTGGTGGTCAGCAGCGACCGCCAGGTGGCCACCGACGTCGCACGCGCCGGCGCCTGGACGGCCGCGTCGGCGATCCTGCTCGCCCGACTGGGCTGACCTGCCGGGGCTCACAGGTCGCCGGCACACCGGCTTCCCGCCCCGAACGGTCGATTTTCGTGCCGGAATTCATCCCGAACGGCCGGGAAGGGGCGTCTTCCCGGCCGGTGCGCACCGAACCTGTCGGAGGGCAGACCTAGCGTCGCCAGCGAGTCGGCCGCACCGGCCGACGTGAAGGCGAGGTCAGCACATGCTCATCGATTGCGACACCTGCGTCGCGCGTGACATCGCGTGTGACGACTGCGTCGTGGCCGTCCTGCTGCGCGGTCCGGCCCAGCTGCGCGGTGCGGCCCAGCCGCGCGGTGCGGCCCAGCCGCGCGGTCCGGCCCAGCCGCGCGGTCCGGCCCAGCCGCGCGGTCCGGCCCAGCCGCGCGGTCCGGCCCAGCCGCGCGGTCCGGCCCAGCCCGCGCGGTCCGGCACAGCCTCGCACCGCACAGCCCCGTCCGGCACAGCCCCGTCCGGCACAGCCCCGCACCACCGGCTGCGCACCGGCGACACGCCCGGGCGCGCCGGCGCCGTCGGGCGAGTCCGTCGAACTCGACCCGGACGAGCAGGCGGCGCTCGACAGCCTGGCCTACGTGGGTCTCGTGCCGCCGTTGCGGCTCGTACCCGGCCCGAAGTCCCGTGAAGACGGCCTTCGCGCCGACGCGCCGAAGGGTCGGCGCGGCATCGCGTGACGCATCTCTCGCCCGGCGCCGCGAGATATTCGTCCACAACCGGGCAGGCAGATTGCAACTCGGGACCCGCGACCCGTAATCTCACCGAGACCTTCCGGTTTCACGGGGGCCGACCCACGGTCGTCGCCGGAGGTACCGCCGAATCGCCGCCAAACCGCGGTCGGCGCAGTGCGAGATCCACTGCGCGGGACGCGATGGCGAACCGGGGACCCACGTGTTCCTTGGGGTGAATCGGAGCGCTCCACCGCGGCACATCGCCGCTGCGGCGCGCACCGTAGGGCTACTTCCGGCCCGAACCCGACAGCTAACTCGGTAGGCGGACGAGGAAGAGGAGCTCGGCCAACAGTGGCGAGTCAGTTATTGCGTCGTGCCCGTCCGCTCATCATCATTCTGGGGTTGACCGCCGCTGCTATAGCCGCGCCGACGCTGGCCGCCGCGACACCGGCGAAGGAACCGACCATCTCGTCGGTGGAGAAGCAGCTCGGTGAACTCGCGATGGAGAGCTCGCAACTGGTCGAGACCTACAACCAGGCCAAGATCGCCGAGGCCAAGCGCGGCCAGGACGCCCGCAACGCAGCCCAGGCATCGGCGCGCGCCGAGCAGCACTACACGGCGCAGCGGCGCCAGTTCGTCCAGCTGATCCAGGCCCAGTACCAGGGTTCCGGGCTCGGCGCGACCGGCGCGCTGCTCGACAGCAACAGCGACACCAACTACATCGATCGCCTCGACACGCTGAACCTGGTGTCCACGCAGACCGCGCAGGTCGTCCAGCAGGTCACCAGCGCCAAGGACCGCGCCGTGGCCGCCGACAAGCAGGCCCATCAGGCGCTCGCCGACGCGAAGACCCAGCGGGTCGCGGTCGGCACCAAGCGCGTCGAGGTCGAGGCGCAGATCGGCAAGTACAAGGCGGTGCTGAACCGGCTCAACGCCCAGCAGCGTGCCCGGCTGGCCACGATGCACAACGCTGTGACCACCCCCGGCGGCGTCATCGTCGATGACGGCAAGACCAGCACCCAGAACGCCGGCGCGATCACCATCTCGCTGTCCGGCGCCGACGCGAAGGCCCAGGCCGCGGTGAGGTTCGCGCTCGCGCAGGTGGGCAAGCCATACGTCTTCGGCGCGGCCGGCCCCGGCTCGTTCGACTGCTCCGGGCTCACCATGGCGGCCTGGCGCAAGGGCGGGGTGAGCCTGCCGCACTCGGCGGCCGACCAGTACAACTACGGCCACCACGTGTCGACCGGTGCGCTCGAGCCCGGTGACCTGCTGTTCTTCTACCAGCCGATCGGGCACGTCACGATCTACATCGGCGACGGGCTGATGGTGTCCGCGCCGACCGAGGGCGAGCCGGTGCAGGTGGTGTCGGTGGCCTCGTTCAACAGCGATCTCACCGGCGCGACCCGGCTGACCTGAGGCGTGCCCCGCTGATGCGCCCGGCGGGGCCGACGCTGATCGTCACCAACGACTTCCCGCCCCGCCGCGGCGGCATCCAGGCGTTCGTACACGAGATGGCGGTACGCCAGCCGCCCGGCTCGGTCGTGGTCTACGCCTCCGAGCACAAAGGCTCGGCCGAGTTCGACGCCGCGCAGCCGTTCCCGGTGATTCGGCACCGCACCGGCCTGCTGGTGCCGACCCCGGCGGCGCGACGCCGCATCGTGGCGACCTTGCGCGCACACGGCTGCACGTCGGTGTGGTTCGGGGCCGCCGCGCCCCTGGGCCTGCTCGCCCCGGCGCTGCGCCGCGCCGGGGCGCGGCGCATCGTCGCCACCACACACGGCCACGAGGCGGGCTGGGCGATGCTGCCCGGCGCGCGGTGGCTGCTGCGCCGCATCGGCGCCGGCTGCGACGTCGTCACCTACCTCGGTGACTACTTCCGACGCCGCCTCGAACCCGCCGTCGGCACGCACCCGGCGTTCGCCCAGCTCACCCCGGGCGTGGACGTCGACACCTTCCGGCCCGACGTCGACGGCGCGCCGATCCGGCGACGCTACGGGCTGGCCGACCGTCCGGTCGTGGTGTGCGTTTCGCGGCTGGTCGCCCGCAAGGGCCAGGACACCCTGATCCGGGCGTTGCCGCGGTTGAGCCGCCAGGTCCCCAGCGCCGCGCTGCTGATCGTCGGCAGCGGCCGGTACCGCGGCCGGCTGGCTGCGCTGGCCGCCTCGCTCGGGGTGAGCGACGACGTCGTGTTCTCCGGCCCGGCGCCGGCCGACGAACTCGCCGCGCACTACGCCGCCGGCGACGTGTTCGCGATGCCGTGCCGCACCCGCCGCCGTGGCATGGACGTCGAGGGGCTCGGCATTGTGTTCCTCGAGGCGTCGGCCACCGGATTGCCGGTGATCGTGGGCGATTCGGGCGGCGCCCCGGACGCGGTGCGCGACGGCGAGACCGGCTACCTGGTCGACGGGCGCGATCCCGCCATGGTGGCCGACCGGCTGGCGCGGCTGCTCACCGACGACGCCTTACGCGCCGCGATGGGTGCCGCCGGCCGCGACTGGGTCACCCGCCAGTGGCGCTGGGACGTCGTCGCGGGCCAACTGCGCGACCTGCTCACCGCGCCGTGAGAGTCGTCGCGGCCACGACGCGCCGCGGCGGCGCGAGACCGGGACGACTTCGGGTGGTCAACCCTCGTAGAGCGCGGCAATGTCGGCCTCGCGCTCCTTGTGCACCACGTTGCGCTTGAGCTTGAGCGACGGGGTGAGCTGCCCACCGGCCTCGGTCCAGTCCTCGGTGAGGATGACGAACCTGCGCACCGACTCGGCCTTGCTGACCGCCTTGTTGGCGTCGTCGACCGCGCTCTGGATCTCGGCGCGCAGCTTCTCGTCGCCGGTGAGGTCGGCGAGCTGGGTGTCCGCGTGGTGGCCGTTGCGTTCCAGCCAGCCGGGCAGCGACTCGGGGTCGATCGTCACCAGCGCGGCAATGAACGGCTTGCCGTCGCCGACGACCAGGGCCTGGCTCACCAGCCAGTGCGCTCGCATCCGGTCCTCGAGCACCGCCGGCGCCACGTTCTTGCCGGCCGCCGTGACGATGAGCTCCTTCTTGCGGCCGGTGATCCGCACGAACCCGTCGTCGTCGACCTCGCCCATGTCGCCGGTGTGGAACCAGCCGTCGGAGTCGATCGCCTCAGCGGTCGCGGCCTCGTTGCGCCAGTAGCCGTGGAACACGTGCGGGGCCTTGAACAACAGTTCGCCGTCGTCGCCGACACGCACGGTGGTGCCGCCGACCGGCTGGCCGACCGTGCCGATCTTGATCGCGTTCGGGCGGTTGACGGTGACGCCGGCACGAGGTCTCGGTGAGGCCGTAGCCCTCGTAGATGATCACCCCGATGCCGCGGAAGAAGTGCCCGAGCCGGGCGCCGAGCGGCGCACCGCCGGACACCGCCGCCACGCACCGGCCGCCGAGCGCAGCGCGCAGCTTGCTGTAGACGAGCTTGTCGAACAGTCCGTGCATGCAGCTTCAGGTGCAGCGGGACCCGCTTGTCGTCGAGCGCCTTCGAGTACGCGATGGCGACCGACTCTGCGCGGTCGAAGATCCTGCCCTTGCCGTCGCTGTGGGCCTTCTGCTTCGCGCTGTTGTAGACCTTCTCGAACACCCGGGGCACCGCCAGCACGAAGGTGGGCTGGAAGCCGGCGAGGTCGTCGAGCAGGTGCTTGACGTCGGCGGTGTGCCCGAGCGTGCATCCCGTGGCGATCGCCCCGATCTCGATCACCCGGCCGAACACGTGCGCGATCGGCAGGAAGAGCAGCGTCGAGGTCTGCCCGTTGAAGAAGTCGGCGAGCAGCTCCTGCAGCTCGCGGGCCTCGACCACGAAGCAGCGGTGCGAGAGCTCGCAGCCCTTGGGCCGGCCGGTCGTGCCGGAGGTGTAGATGATCGACGCGAGGTCGTCGAGGGTGACCGCGCGGCGGCGGCGATCCAGCTCGTCGTCGTCGACGTCCGCGACGGCGCCGGACAGGGTGTCGAGCACGTCGTGCTCGAACTCCCAGACCTGTTGGAGATCCGGAAGGTCGGCACGGACCTCGGCGACGATCGCGGCGTGCTCCGCGGTCTCGACGAAGATCGCCCGCGCACCGGAGTCGCCGAGGATCCACTGAACCTGCTCGGCGCTGGAGGTCTCGTAGATCGGCACGACCACCGCGCCCGCGGCGAATCAATCGCGAAGTCGACGACGGTCCACTCGTAGCGGGTCTTGCTCATCACCGCGACCCGGTCGCCTGCGGCGATGCCCGTGGCCATGACGGCCTTCGCGACCGCGCGCACCTCGTCGAGGAAATGCTGCGCGGTGACGTCGCGCCATTGGTCGCCGACGCGGCGGCGCAGCGAAACATGCGTCGGCGACTCGGCCGCGGCGTCGTAGGCGAAGTCGGCCGTGTTGTTCTGGCTGAGCGTGGTGATCTTGCTGGCGACATGCAGCTCGCGCAATGTCCGGCGCCCTTCTGTGCGTAAGCCGGTGAGGTCACGGTAACGCCTCTGACCGAGCGCCGCGACGGAGGACCGTGCTCTGCCCGGTAGCCTGCCAGCCATGGCCGACGAGTCGACACAGTCGATCACGATCGACGCCGACCCGGGCGCCATCATGGCGGTGATCGCCGACTTCCCGAACTATCCGGTATGGGCCGAATCGGTGAAGGACGCCGAGGTGCTCGAGACCGGACCGGACGGCCGGGCGCGGCGGGTCGCGTTCGACCTCGACGCCGGCATCATCCGTGACCACTACGAGCTCATCTACGTCTGGAGCGGCGACGAGCAGGTCGAGTGGGACCTGACCAGCGGCCAGATGATGCGCGCGCAACACGGGTCCTACACGCTGCAACCCACCGGCCCCGGGCCGCACCGACGTGACCTACTCGCTGGCGGTCGACCTCATCATTCCGATGCTCGGGCATGCTCAAGCGCAAGGCGCGAGCGTGTCGTCATGGACACCGCCCTGAAGGAGCTGAAGAAGCGCGTCGAAGGACTGCCGGCCTGATGCGCGTCGTCCTGTTCACCGGCAAGGGCGGGGTCGGCAAGACCACCACGGCCGCGGCCACCGCGCTGCGGCTCGCCGACCGTGGCGTCAAGACGCTGCTGCTGTCCACCGACGTCGCGCACTCCCTCGGCGACGCGTTCGTCCGTACCGCTCGGCGACGAACCCGACCGAGATCGCACCGGGCCTGGCGGGCGTGCAGATCGACACGCAGGGCCGCTTCGAGGCCGCCTGGCGCGACGTGCAGGGCTTCCTGCTCGACATGCTCTCCCGAGGCGGGGTCGACCCGATCACCGCCGACGAGCTGACGGTGCTGCCCGGCGTCGAGGAGGTGCTCGCGCTGCTGGCGGTGCGCGAGTTCGCGGCCACGGGCGACTGGGACACCCTGGTCGTCGACTGCGCCCCGACCGCCGAGACGCTGCGGCTGCTCGCGCTGCCCGAGGCGCTGGCCTGGTACCTGCAACGCGTGTTCCCCGCACACCGGCGCATCGCCCGGGGGATGCGGCCGATCGCGGCGCTGCTCGGCCGCGGCGAGGTGATTCCGCCCGACGGGCTGTTCGACGCGCTGCTGCGCCTGCCCGACGAGCTCGCATCGGTTCGCGAACTGCTCGGCGACACCGACGTCACGTCGGTGCGGCTCGTGCTGACCCCCGAGTCGGTCGTGGCCGCGGAGGCGCGCCGCACCTTCACCGCCCTCGCGCTCTACGGCTACCGGGTCGACCTCGCGGTCGCCAACCGGGTGTTCCCGGCCGGCGGCGACGAATGGCGCCAGGGCTGGGCCGCGGCGCAGCGGCGGCACCTCGACGCGATCCGCGAGTCGTTCGCCGGCGTGCCGGTCATTGAGCTGCCGTATCGCCCGGCGCGAGCCGGTCGGGGTGGACGCGCTGCGCCGGGTGGCCGACGACCTGTACGGATCGCTGCCGGGCGCCGACCCGGCTTCGCCGCCGCGGCAACCGGCCGCTCCCGCGCTGTTGCGGGTGGAGCCCGACAATGCGGACTTCGTGTTGCGCATGTCGCTCCCGCTCGCCGAACGCGGTGCCGTCGATGCGGCGCGCGCCGGTGACGACCTGGTGGTGAGCGTCGGCCCGCACCGGCGGGTGCTCACCCTGCCCAGCGTGCTGCGCCGTTGCGACGTGGTCGGCGGCGCGTTCGACGGCACCGAACTGCGGGTGCGGTTCCGGCCGAATCCCACGCTGTGGCCGCGATTCACGTCCCGGCCCACCCGCAGGGCCGCGCCGGCCGCGGCGGTGCCGATGACTGAGGGGGCCGGCGACCTCGGCGACGAGACCCGCAAGCTCCTCGGCGCGGTGCAGGACTGGGCGCGCCGGACGATGCCGGCGCCGCCGAGCGGGCATCCGGGCCCGGAGTGCCAATGGTGCCCGCTGTGCCAGGCCGCGAGCGTGCTGCGCGGCGAACACCCGGAGCTGACCGAGCGAGCCGTCGAGGCAGGCGCCGCCGTGGTGGGTGCGCTGCGTGCACTCGTGGAGGCGACCGGCGCGCACGCCCCGGCGGCCGGCGCCGACGAGCCGACCCACCTGCGCGGGTGCAGCGCATCCGGCTCGACACCGACGAAGCTGCCGACGCCGGTGAGTGATCTCGCGATCGGCGTCGACATCGGCGGCACCAAGATCGCCGGCGGCGTCGTCGACGAGTCCGGGCGGGTCCTCGACACCGAGCGCCGCGACACGCCGGGCAGCGACGTCGCCCGCACCGAGGCCGCGATCGTCGACGTCGTCGACACCCTCGCCGCGCGCCACGACGTATGCGCGGTCGGGCATCGGCGCGGCCGGCTGGATCGCCAATGACCAGGCCACCGTGCTGTTCTCGCCGCATCTGGCCTGGCGTGTCGGAACCGCTGCGCGACGCGCTGCGCGAACGGATCGCGGCTGCCGCTGATCGTGGAGAACGACGCGAACGCCGCCGCCTGGGCCGAGTACCGCTTCGGCGCCGGCCCGCGACGACCGGGTGGTGGTCTGCGTGACGCTCGGGACCGGGATCGGCGGTGGCCTCGTCATCGACGGGACGCTCTACCGCGGTGCGTTCGGCGTCGCCTGCGAGTACGGCCACATGACCGCTCGTGCCGGACGGGCGGCGCTGCGCCTGCGGCAACCTCGGCTGCTGGGAGATGTACGCCTCAGGGCGCGCGCTCGCCCGGGACGCGCGCGAGCTGGCCGCCGAGTCTCCGGTGGCCGCGGCCCAGATGCTCGAGCTGGCCGGTTCGACGGACGACCTCACGGGCCCGGTCGTCACGGCTGCCGCGCAGGCGGCGACCCGGCCGCCGTGTCGATCTGCACCACCATGGGCCGCTGGCTGGGCCGCGGGTTGGCGAACCTGGCCGCCGTGCTCGACCCGTCGATCTTCGTCATCGGGGGTGGCGTGTCGCGCGCCGGCGAGCTGCTGATCCGCCCGGCGCGCGAGGAGTTCGCCCACACGCTCACCGGCCGCGGGTTCCGGCCGCAGGCCGAGGTCGAGCTGGTGGCACTCGGTCCGGAGGCGGGCATGGTCGGGGCTGCCGACCTCGCTCGGCTCCTCGAACGTGATTCCGATCTCGAAACCACGGCGAAGACGTAGATTTCTGGAAAAGAAATCGAGCGTCACCTGCGCGGCAGGGTCGCCATGAAGTCCAGCCCGCGCTCGACCCAATCGCGCAGCGCGTCGTCGTCGGCGACCCGTGCCGCGTCGACCGCGATCCAGGTCGAGCTCGCTCGCCCCGCCATCGTCATCGGCCGCGCTCCGGGCCGGGCCACCGCGTCGGCGAATCCCGCCTTGCCGACCCGCACCACGAGGTCGCCGCACACCACGCCGCACACCAGGTTGCCGTGCCGCATGAAGCCCTGCCCGCCGACGATGCCTTTCTCGTGAACGCCGTCCAAATCAGCGACGAGCGCGCGGATCCGGTCCAGCAGCGGCATGCGTCGATTCTGCCCGCTTGCCGGTCGCCGTCGTGGCTGCGGCAGGATTGGCGGTCATGCGCCTGTTGTCGGTCGACGCCCGCAGCACCGGACGCGACCGCGCGGCGCTGGCCGCAGTGATCGAGTCGGCCGAGGTCGATGTCGCGTGTGTGCAGCACGGCCCGCACCTGCTGCGGTGGCGCTCGATCTGCGCCGCGCTGGGTCGCCGCTCGGGCCTGGTCGTGGTCACCGGCGGGCGCACCGCGGGCGCGAATCTGGTGCTCTCCACGCTCGGCGTGGACGTGATCGCGACCGGTGACGTGCGCGCCCGGGCACCCGGCCTGGCGCCCGGCCGGCGCGGCACTGGCCGCGCTGCAGCTGCGCGACCTGCGCTTCGTGCTGGTGAGCGCGTCGCTCGCCGGTCCGGCCACCGCCCGCGCGGCGCAGGCCCAACAGCTCGTCGAGGCGATCCGCGGGCTCGTCCCCGAGGACCTGCCGACGGTGATCGCGGCCGCCGGGGTGGCCCCGGACACTGCGGCGTGGCGGCTGCTCAGCGCCGGGCGCGAGGCAGTGGCCGGCCGGGTGTTCGTCGACCGCCGGCTCGGCGTGGGTGAGACCCACGAGGACTCCGGCGGTGCCTTTCCGCCGCTGGTCGTGCGCCTCGGCGGTTAGGGGTCAGACGGCGCTGCCGTCGTCGTCCTCGTCACGCTGGTGGTTGCGCACCCGGCTGAAGAAGATCCCGGCCGCCAGCACCAGGCCGCCGATGCCGAGGACCAGGGTGAAGTCGTCGGCGATGCCGATCTCGGAGCCGAAGGCGAGGATGACGATCGCCGCGACGAGCACGACGAAGCCAGCGACGGTGGTGGGGGCCAGGCGCGGCAGCGGCGGCGGCGGCGGGGGGACGTAGTGCTCCTCGTCCAGCCACACCTCGTCGCTCGCGCCGGGCGGTGAGATCCGGGCCCGCCACTCGGCGTCCTCGCGGGTCAGGTCGCGCTCGGCGTCACGCACCGCGGCGATCGTGTCGACGTGCCAGTCGGCGACCAGCGCGTCGAACACGGCATCGGTGTCGACGTCGCGCAGCGGGTCGGCGCGGGGGCGGTGCCGGCGCCTCGGCGGGTCGTCACCAAGGGCGCGCACCGCGGCGGCGACGATCGTCCGGGCATCGACGCGCTCGGCGGAGGACACGAACAGCCGCTGCTGGTCGTCGTGCGGGGCCGGGGCGAGGTAGGCCGGGATCCGGGCGCGGCCGAGCGCGGTCAGCAGGTGCTGCCCGGTGACCGACGTCGACGTCGGTGAGCGGGACGTAGCGCGGCGCGTGCAGGCCGTTGTCGGGGCGGGCGGGTTCGCCGGAACCGGCGAGGTCGTCGGTCATCCTGTCCGGACCGGGCCGCGAGCGGCGCCGGTATGCGTCTCGATGAACCGGACGCTGCCGGCGAAGATCTTCGGGGCGTCGTTGTCGAGGGTCGCGACGTGGTAGCTGTCCTCGAGCATGACCTCGTCGACGGTGGTGCTGACCGCGCCCTTCTTCAGCAGCTCTGCGACAGGTCGTCGACCACGTGGTCGACCCGCGAGCGGTACATCAGGATCGGCGCCCGCACCTTGCCGAGGTCGGCGACGGTCACCTTCCACAGCTGCTGCAGCGAGGCGAACGCCACGACCGGGGTGCGGTCGGCGGCCGGCTCCTCGACGTCCGGCTTGCTGATGTCGCCGCCGATCGCCGGGCGCGACTTGACCACCCACTTGAGCAGCGGGGCGAACTTCGCGTCGAAGCGCCGGGTGCCGTAGGCCGGGTTGACGAGCACCAGCCCGGCGATGTCGTCGGGGTGCTCCTCGGCCAGCCGGGTGACCAGCGTCGCGCCCATCGACAGCCCGCAGCCGAAGACGATGTCGCAGCGGGCAGCGGACGTCGCGGTAGGCGGTCGCGATGGCGTCGTACCACTGCGGCCAGCGGGACTCGTTCGTCTCCCGCCAGGTGTGGCCGTGGCCGGGCAGCAGCGGCAACCGCACCGTGTAGCCGGCGGCGGCCAGGTGCTCGGCCCAGGGCCGCAGCGAGGCCGGCGTGCCGGTGAAGCCGTGGCTGAGCACGACGCCGATCCGGCCCGCCGTCGGCCGAGAACGGCTGGGCGTCGGCGTCGGACGGCTCCTCGATCGCGTGCACCGGCTCGTCGGCGGCAGCAGCGCTCATCCCGTTGGCCTCCCAGGCTTCTTCGCGTGCTCTCTCATCATGCCTGGCGGCCCGGTTTCCGGGCGAGCCGCGCGCGGTTGTTGGTCAGTGAACCGGGCGCGGCGCTACTCTCCGGGAAAAGACGGACACAGGAGAACATGTGGGATTCTGGCTCGCCAAGTTCGTCTTCCTCGGCCCCCTGTTGCGGCTGATCTGGCGGCCGTGGATCGAGGGCGCCGAGAACATCCCGGACGACCGGCCGGCCATCCTGGCCAGCAACCACCTGTCGTTCTCCGACTCGTTCTTCATGCCGCTGATGCTGCCGCGCAGGGTGACCTTCCTGGCCAAGGCGGAGTACTTCACCACCCCGGGCCTCAAGGGCTGGTTCCCGGATGTTCTTCTCCGGCGCGGCCAGGTGCCGATCGACCGCGGCGACCGCGACGCGCGCGGGCGCGCTGCCCACCGGCGTGCGGATCCTGCGGTCGGGCACAACCTGCTCGGCATCTACCCCGAGGGCACCCGCTCGCCCGACGGCCGGCTCTACCGCGGCAAGACCGGCGTCGCCCGGCTGGCGCTCGAGTCGGGTGCCGGTGATCCCGTGCGCGATGATCGACACCGACGATCATCCAGCCGACCGGGCGGCGCATCCCCAAGCTCGCCCGCGTCCCGGCGTGGTTCGGCAAGCCGCTGGACTTCTCCCGCTACGAGGGCATGGACGACGACCGCTTCGTCGTGCGGTCGATGACCGACGAGATCATGTACGAGCTCATGCAGCTGTCCGGCCAGGAGTACGTCGACCTGTACGCCGCGAAGGTGAAGGCCGACAGCGGTGCGCCGGACGCCTTCGGCGATCGCGAGCGGGAGATGGCGCGGGTGCGCGAGCTGGGCGACCGGATGCCGGACACCCGGGCCTCCTGACGGATCACGTGCGCTTCTTCTACGACTGCGAGTTCATCGAGGACGGCACCACCATCGACCTCGTCTCGATCGGCGTCGTCGACGAGACCGGTCGCGAGTTCTACGCGGTCTCGACCGAATTCGACCCGAGCCCGGCGATCGACTGGGTGCGGCGCAACGTGCTCGACAAGCTGCCCTCGCCGGCCGACCCGGCGTGGCGTCGCGCGTCGCGATCCGCGACGACCTGCTCGCCTTCCTCACCGAGCCCGACGACAAGATCGAGCTGTGGGCATGGATGTCGGCCTACGACCATGTGGCGCTGTGCCAGCTGTGGGGTGACATGCGGGCGTTGCCGCGCGCCGTCCCGCGCTTCACCCACGAGCTGCGGCAGCGCTGGGAGGACCTCGGCGCGCCGCCGCTGCCGCCGGCCCCGCCGGACCAGCACGACGCCCTCGCCGACGCGCGGCACAACCTGGCCCGTTGGCGAGTGCTGGCCGGTGAGAGGAGGGCGGGAGTCGACGGCAACGGCGATACGCAAGGATGGCCGGGTCGAGACGACTACGGTTAGCGGAGAGTCGGCATGCGTATCGGAGTGCTGACCGGCGGCGGCGACTGCCCCGGGCTGAACGCGGTGATCCGCGCCGTCGTCCGCAAGGGCGTCGGCGTCTACGGCCACGAGTTCGTCGGCTTCCGCGACGGCTGGCGGGGGCCGCTGGAGCGCAGCATGATCCCGCTCGGCATCCGCGAGGTCCGCGGCATCCTGCCGCGCGGCGGCACCATCCTCGGCTCGTCGCGCACCAACCCGTTCAAGGTCGAGGGCGGGGTCGACCGGATCACCCAGAACCTCCACGAACTCGGCATCGACGCGCTGATCGCGATCGGCGGCGAGGACACCCTCGGCGTCGCGACCAGGCTCGCCGAGCGCGGCGTGCACGTCGTCGGCGTGCCGAAGACGATCGACAACGACCTGAACGCCACCGACTACACCTTCGGCTTCGACACCGCGGTGAACATCGCCATGGAGGCCATCGACCGGCTGCACACCACCGCCGAGTCGCACCACCGGGCGCTGGTCGTCGAGGTGATGGGCCGCCACGCCGGCTGGATCGCGCTGCACGCGGGCATGGCCGGCGGCGCCAACGTCATCCTGATCCCGGAGCAGCCGTTCTCGGTCGACCGGGTGTGCGCCTACGTCGAGAGCCGGTTCCAGTCGCACTACGCACCGATCGTGGTGGTGGCCGAGGGCGCGACGCCCGACGGCGGCGAGAACGCGACGCTGGACAAAGGCTGGACGCGTTCGGGCACGTCCGCCTCGGCGGGATCGGCGAGTGGCTGGCCGACCAGATCGAGAAGCGGACCGGCAAGGAGGCCCGCACCACGGTGCTCGGCCACATCCAGCGCGGCGGCACGCCCACCGCGTTCGACCGGATGCTCGCGACACGGTTCGGGCTGCACGCGATCGACGCCGCCAGCGAACAGGACTGGGGTGTGATGGTCGCGCTGCGCGGCACCGAGATCGTGCGGGTGCCGCTGGCCGTCGGCCACCACCGAGCTCAAGACCGTCAGCCCGGAGCTGTACGCCGAAGCCGAGGTCATGTTCGGCTGAGCGGGGCCCGTGCCGACGCGGCCCGGTCGCCGGCGAATACGCTGACCGGGTGGGTGTGATGGCCGATCCGACCGATCTCGGGCTCGACGTGTGGCGGTCGCTGGCCGCTGCCCAGCAGCCCAAAGAAGTGGCCGACGCGACGGCCGTGCGCTCGGTGGCGGCGACACTCGCCGACCTCCCGCCGCTCGTCGTCTCCTCCGAGGTGGACCAGTTGCGCGAGCGGCTGGCCGATGTGGCGCGCGGCGAGGCGTTCCTGCTGCAGGGCGGCGACTGCGCCGAGACGTTCGCAACGAGCTCGCCGGCCGGCGTCGCCGGCAAGGTCCGGATGCTGCTGCAGATGGCTATCGTGCTGACCTGGGGCGCATCGTGCCGGTGGTCAAGCTCGGCCGGATCGCCGGGCAGTACGCGAAGCCCCGTTCGGCACCTCGACGGCCCGGCCGGCTGTCGTATCGCGGCGACATGGTCAACGACCTGTTCGGCGACCGCCCGCCGGATCCGCAACGCATGCTGCGTGCATACTAGACCGCGGCGACGACGCTGAACCTGCTGCGCGCCTACGCGAGCGGGGGGCAGTCCGCGCTCGACCGCGTCCATGACTGGAACAACGACTTCGCCCGCACCCCGCCGGCGGTGCCCGGTACGAGAAGCTGGCCGTAGAGATCGGCCGTGCGATGCGGTTCATGAGCGCCTGCGGGGTCCGCGACTAGGCTCTTGACGGGGTCGAGCTGTACGCTCGCACGAGGCGTGATCCTCGAGTACGAGCGGGCGCTCACCCGGGTCGTCGGCGGCCGCGCCTACGACCTGTCCGCGCACCTCGTCTGGGTCCCGCGGCCGCTCGGCGCAGAGGCGGACCTCGACGGCATGCCCGTGCGCCGCCACCTCGGACTGGGCCAGCGGAAGGGGCTGCCCGGCCGCCACCGCGAGCTGCAGGCCCACGAGGTCGAGCCCGGTGACCAGCTCGGTCACGCCGTGCTCGACCTGCAGGCGGGTGTTCATCTCGAGGAAGAAGAAGTCGCTGCCGTCGACCAGGTACTCGACGGTGCCCACCCCCACGTAGCCGACGGCCCGGGCGACCGCGACGGCGGCGTCCCACATCCGCTCGGCGGGTCGCCGTCGGGCACCAGGACGGCCGGCGCCTCCTCGACCACCTTCTGGTGCCGGCGCTGCACCGAGCACTCCCGGTCGAGCAGGTGCAGGACGGTGCCGTGGCTGTCCCCGACCACCTGCACCTCGACATGGCGCGGGGCGCGTCGAGGTAGCGCTCCAGGAACACCTCGTCCGAACCGAAGGCGGCCGCCGCCTCGCGCTGGGCCGCGGCGACGGCATCGGCGAGCTCGCCCGGCGCGCGCACCAGGCGCATGCCGCGGCCGCCGCCGCCGGCCGACGCCTTGACCAGCAGCGGGTACCCGACGTCGGTCGCGGCGGCGGCGAGCTCCGCCGTCGCCGGCGCCGGCCGCCACCACGGCGCTCGGCAGCACCGGCACCCCGGCCGCGGCCACCAGCTCCTTGGCCCGCGCCTTGTGGCCCATCGACGCGCATGGCGTCGGGCGGGGGCCCGACCCAGACGAGGCCCGCGCGCGGCGCAGGCCTCGGGCAGGACGGGGTTCTCGGACAGGAAGCCGTAGCCCGGGTGCAGCGGCGTCGGCCCCGGCCAGCAGCGGCCGCCTCGACGAGCGCGGCCGGCGTCGAGGTAGGTCTCGGCCAGCGTCGCGCCGGGCAGGAGCACGGCAGCGTCGGCCTCGCCCACATGGGGGCTCGCCGCGTCGTCCGTCGGCGTAGACGGCGACGGCCTCGCAGCCGGCGTCGTGCGCGCCGCGGATGAGGCGCCGGGCGATCTCGCCCCGGTTGGCCACCAGGAGGCGGCGGATCGGCCGGATCGCCATCAGTGCCGCACCACGCCGAAGACCGCCGTGCCCCTGCACCGCGGCCGAGTGCACGGCGGTCAGCGCGATGGCCAGCACGGTCCGCGTGTCGCGCGGGTCGATGATCCCGTCGTCCCAGAGCCGGCCGGTGGCGTACTGCGCCGTCGACTCCTCCTCGATCTGGCTCTCGGTGGCCTGGCGCAGCTCCTCGTCGGCCGCCTCGTCGAAGGGGCGGCCCGCCGCGTCGGCCGCGTTGCGCCGCACGATGGAGAGGACGCCGGCCAGCTGCTTGGGGCCCATGACCGCGATGCGGTGGTTGGGCCAGGTGAAGACGAAGCGCGGGTCGTAGGCCCGTCCGGCCATGGCGTAGTTGCCCGCCCCGTAGCTGGCGCCGACCATGAGCGTGAGGTGGGGCACGGTCGAGTTCGACACGGCGTTGATCAGCTTGGCCCCGTCCTTGATGATCCCGCCCTGCTCGTAGCGCGTGCCCGACCATGAACCCGGTGATGTTCTGCACGAACAGGATCGGCGTGTCGGTGCGGTTGCACAGCGCAATGAACTGCGCGCCCTTCTGCGCCTCGGGCGAGAACAGGATGCCGTTGTTGGCCAGCGACGCCGACCGGGTAGCCGCCGAGGGACGGCCCACCCGCACACCAGCTGCGGCGCCGTAGAGCGGCTTGAACTCCTCGAAGCGGGAGCCGTCGACGACGCGGGCGAGGATCTCGCGCACGTCGAAGGGCACCCGCACGTCCACCGACGCGATGCCGAGCAGCTCCTCGGCCGGGTAGAGCGGCTCGTCGGCCGGACCGACGGGCCCGGGGCCGAGCCGCGGCCAGTGCAGGTGGGCCACGATGCCGCGCGCCATGCGGATCGCGTCGGGCTCGTCGCGGGCCAGGTAGTCGCACAGGCCCGAGATCTCGGCGTGCATGCGCGCCCCGCCCAGCTCCTCCTCGTCGGCGTCCTCCCCGATGGCCATCTTCACCAGCGGCGGCCCGCCCAGGAAGACGCGGGCCCGGTCCTCGACCATGACCGTGTAGTCGCTCATGCCCGGGAGGTAGGCGCCGCCGGCGGTCGAGGAGCCGAACACGACGCAGATGGTGGGGATGCCCTGCGCCGAGAGCTGGGTCAGGCGGCGGAACTGCTCGCCCCCGGGGACGAAGACGTCGGCCTGGCGGGGCAGGTCGGCCCCGCCGGACTCGACCAGGAGGAGCAGCGGGAGGCGGTTCTCCTCGGCCACGTCCATGGCGCGCAGCAGCTTGCGGATCGTCGTCGGGCTCGTCGTCCCGCCGCGCACGGTCGGGTCGTTGGCGATGACGAGGCACTGGGTGTGCGCCACCTCGGCCAGCGCCACCACGACGCCGCCGCCGACCGGGTCGCCGGTGTGCAGCCCGGCCAGCGGGCACAGCTCGAGCACCGGGGTGCCGGGGTCGACCAGCGCCTCGAGGCGCTCGCGCACCAGCATCTTGCCGCGGGCGCGGTGGCGCTCCACGTACTGCGCGCCGCCACCGGCGAGCACGGCGTCGTGCAGGGCGCGCACCTCGTCGACCAGCGCGCCCATGGCGGCGGCGTTGGCGCGGAACTCGTCGCTGGCGACGGCCAGGCGCGACCGGAGGGGCGTGCTCATGTCGGTGCGTGTCCCACGACGGGGCGGCGCTTCTCCAGGAAGGCCGCCATCCCCTCCGCGGCCTCGGCTCCGGCGAACAGCTCGGCCGACGTGGCGGCGGCGGCGGCCAGCCCCTCGGCCCACGGCCTGCGCGGGCAGGGACCGCAGCAACGCCTTGGTGGCCCGCACCGCGCCGGGCGCCGCCTGGCGGATGGCCAGTGGTCTGGTCGGCCACCCAGGCGTCGAGCGCGGGCTCGTCGGGGACGACCGCCGTGAGCAGCCCGGCCGCGGCCGCCTCCGACGCGCTGAAGCGCTCGCCGGTGAGCGTGGCGCGGGCGAGGAAGCGGCGATCGACGACGCGCAGCGCCGGCACCAGGATCATGGCCGGCGCCACGCCGACCCGGACCTCGGTGAAGGCGAAGGTGCTCGCCTCCGCCGCCACGGCCATGTCGGCGGCCGCGATGAGGCCGAGGCCGCCCGGCCCGCGCGTGCCCGTTGACGCGCGACGATGACCGGCACCGGCGCTCTCGACGATGGACGTGAGGATCGCCGGCATGCGGTTCGGCGCCGCCGCGCCGCGCTCGGACAGGTCGGCGCCCGAGCAGAACACCGTCCCCGCTCCCGTGAGCACGACGGCGCGCACGTCCGGGTCGCCGGTGGCGTCCCGCAACGCCGGCTCCAACTGCGCCAGCAGGGCGGCCGACGAGCGCGTTGCGGTTGGCCGGCGAGTCGAGCGTCAGCGTCCGGATGCCGTCGTGGTGCTGCACGCCGACCAACACGTCCGTCACGGGTGCGCAGTGTAGGGGGGCGCTCGCACGATGGGCGGAAAAAGCGCCGGTGGTATCGTTCGCCGGTGATCGAGAGCGACGAGCACCAGCTCTTCCGCAAGACGCTCCGGGACCTCTTCGAGCGGGAGATCGAGCCCCACGTCGACGAGTGGGAGGCGGCCCGGACCTTCCCCGCCCACGAGCTCTTCCCCAAGCTGGCGTCCGTGGGGCTGCTCGGCCTCGAGTACGACGAGGCCTACGGCGGCATGGGGGCGGACCACTCCTACTCCCTCATCGCCGGCGAGGAGATGGGGCGGATCAGCTGCGGCGGCGTCCCGATGGCGATGGCCGTGCAGATGTCGATGGCGACGCCCGCGCTGGCCCGCTACGGCTCGCACGAGCTGAAGGAGCGGTATCTCGCGCCGGCCATCCGCGGCGAGGTCGTGACGTCCATCGCGGTCACCGAGCCCGACGCCGGCAGCGACGTCGCCGGCATCCGCACCCGCGCCGTGCGCGACGGCGACGAGTGGGTCATCAACGGCGCCAAGCTCTACATCACCAACGGCACCCAGGCCGACTGGCTGTGCCTGCTGGCCCGCACCTCCGACGATCCCGGCGTACCGCGGCATGTCGCTCATCGTCGTGCCGACCGACGTCGCCGGCGTGGTCGGTGTCGCGCAAGCTCGAGAAGCTCGGCATGTGGTCGAGCGACACCGCCGAGCTGTCGTTCACCGACGTGCGCGTGCCGGTCGCCAACACCATCGGCGAGATCGGCCGCGGCTTCCAGCAGCAGATGGTGCAGTTCCAGGCCGAGCGGCTCATGACCTTCTACAAGCAGGTGGGCTCCATCGCGCTGGCGCTGGAGCGCACGAAGGCCTACCTGCGCGAGCGCAGGGCGTTCGGCGCCCCGCTGCTGGCCAACCAGCACCTGCAGTTCGTGCTGGCCGAGCTGTCGGCCCGCCACGACGTGCTGAAGCAGTACGCCCGCACCACCGCCGACGCCGTGCTGCGGGGCGAGGACGCCACCCGGTTCGCCACCATCGGCAAGCTGCTCGGCTCGCGGCTGCAACGCGAGGTGGCCGACATCGCGGTGCAGTTCCACGGCGGCATGGGCTACATGGACGAGAACTGGACCTCGCGCTACTTCCGCGACACCCGCCTCGACTCCATCGGCGCGGGGGCCGACGAGGTCATGCTGCGGATCCTGGCGCGCATGGACGGCTACACGGTCGACTAGTCCAGGGCAGCCTCCAGGGGGCAGCCCTAGGGGACGCCGTCTACGTGTGCCGGAACACCGCCTGGCCCCCGCCGCTGGCGATGAGGCGGCGCTCGCGTGACCACACCCTGCCCGGTCCACGACAGCAGGCCGCCGTGCGCCACCGGCGAGTGCGCGTCGAGGAGCAGCCACTCCGACGAGCCCCCGGGTACTGGAACGAGGCGTAGAGGTCGAGGCTCGGTGCGATGAACGGCGGCGTCGAGGTACATGTGCGGACGCGAGCCCGCCGGCCAGCTCCCGACGTCGAGCACGATGAGCGAGCGCGCCGCGTCGACCCACGGATCCGCGAAGGTGGCGGTGGGGCGGCAGCGCACCCAGGTCCGCCACGTCGGCGGCGAGCGGGCCGGGGGGCGGCCACTGCTGCGACCAGTCGACCGGCGCGCTGGTCGAAGTTGTCCCAGAACGGCATGGCGGGCCGGTCCTCGTCGGGCGCCAGGTCCTCCCGCAGGTCGGCAGCGCCTCGGGATCGGGCACATCCGGCGGGTCGACGTCCTCGTGCTCCAGGCCCTGCGACGTCCCCGACCGACCAGACCATGGCGTCGAGCACCGGCCGGCCCTCCTGGGTCATGGCGACCCGCTGCGCCAGCACGGTCCGCCCGGACCGCAACGGGGTGACCATCGAGCTCGACCGGCGCGAATGCGGCGACCGAGAGGTAGTGGCAGAAGAAGCTGGCCGGCCGCGCGAAGGGGCTCTCCGCTCCCGCCGCGCGCAGCGGCCAGCGCCGCCACGTAGCCGCCGCACGGCCCCCAGATCTCCCAGTCGGCGTGCACCATCGCCGTGAAGCGGCCGTCCCCGACGCGGCTCGACCGCCGTCTGCACCTCGATGTCACCCACGGCGCTTGGCGCTCCTCCCAGTCGCTCCCGCAGGAGCTCCAGCACGGCGATCTCCTCGCCGCGGTCGCCCGTCGTCGTGAGGTGGTGGGTGAAGCCCAGGTGCTCCATCACCCGGCCCGAGTCGACGTTCTCCGGCTCGTAGATGCTGACGATGCGGTCGAGGCCGCCCGTCGGTGAAGCCGAACTCCACGGCGGCGGCGCCGGCCTCGGTGGCCAGGCCCCGCCCGCGCCAGGGCCCGGCCAGGCGCCAGCCCACCTCGACCGCCGGGAGGATCTCGGGCAGGAAGTGCGGGCACCGCCAGCCCCGCCCACCCGATCATGGCCCCGCTGGCCCGGTCGATCAGCGCCTCGATCCCGAAGCCGTCGCTCTCGTAGCGTGCCCGCACCCGCTGCGAGGAACTCGCGCGGTCTCCTCCGTCGGACATGGCCGCGGCGCAGCGGGTACCACCAGAACGACTCCTCGGCGTGCAGGGCCGCCAGCTCGTCGAGGTCGGCCGGGACGAAGGGCCGCAGGACCAGCCGCGGGGTCGTCAGCGTGGGGATGCCGGGCCGGTCCACGAGCGGGCCGCCGCTCAGCCGAGCGGGAGCCCGGGCGCGTCGGCCAGCGAGGGGTCGCGGCCCGGCCGGGCGGTGGCGGCGTAGAGCTGGTCCGGCCGGAACGACCGCACGGCCCGGTCGCCGGCGCGGCCGCCGACCACCTCGACCCAGACCTCGCCGGTCTCCCCGTTGGTGATGTGGGCCACGAACTCCCAGGACGCCCCGCGCAGGCGGGTGCCCGTCGACCTGGACGGGATCGCCGGGCCGCAGGCCGGCCCAACGGGTGGTGCGGCGCAGGTCAGCCACGATGGCGGGCGAGGGCACCGGAGGACATCACATCCTTTTCTACCTGCTCGGGAGGATGGGCCGGCGCGTCACCACGCCGCCGTATCCTGACCCGCATGGCGCTCGACCTCCCGCGGACCCTCAGCCCGTCGAAGGTCGTCGCCTTCACCAACTGCCCGCTCGCCTTCCGCTTCTCCCAGATCGAGCACCGGCCCGAGCCGCCGTCGCCCCACGCCGTCAAGGGCACCCTCGTCCACGCCGCGCTGGAGGGGCTGTTCTGGCACCACCCGCCCGGCGCGCGGACGCCGGCCGCGGCGCACGCCGAGCTCGAGCGCTGCTGGAGCGAGCTCCAGCACGACGAGGAGTACGTCGAGCTCGCGCTCGGCTCCGAGGAGGCCGCCGCCTTCCTCGCCGACGCGCGCACGCTCGTCGACAACTACTTCCGCCTGGAGGACCCCAACGAGGCGCGGGCGGTCGGGCATCGAGCTCGGGGTCGAGACCGTGGTCGACGGCATGCGCCTGCGCGGCATCATCGACCGCCTCGACGTGGCCGACGACGGCAGCCTGATCGTCGTGGACTACAAGACGGGGCGGGCCCCGTCGGAGCGCTTCGAGCGCGGCAGCATGGGCGGCGTCCAGACCTACGCGCTGCTCTGCGAGAGCCTGCTCGGTCAGGCGCCCGCCGAGGTCCGGCTCCTCTACCTGCGCCAGCCCATCGCCATCTCGTCGGTCGCCATCCGAACAGACCATCCGCGGCCAGCGCCGGCGCGCCGTCGCCGTCTGGTCCGCCATCGAGCGGGCCTGCGACGCCGAGGACTTCCGCCCCCACGTCGGCCCGCTGTGCAACCACTGCCACTTCAAGACCTCCTGCCCCGCCTTCGCCGCGTGAACGTGCACGCAGCTCGAGCACCATCGACGAGGCGGTCGACGCCGCCTTCGAGCCGCTCCGGGGCCGGCCCGAGATCGACCGTGCCGCCGCCGTCGTCTCCAACCTGGCCGACTACGGGCTCATCTGGGTGCGTCCTGGCCGGCCTGAAGGCACGCCGCCGCGGCCCGGACCGGCGCCGGGCCGTCGTGGCGCTGGCCGCCGCCGGGTTCTCCTCGCTCCTGGTGAGCCGGGTGGTCAAGGCGGCGGTCGAGCGGCAGCGGCCCGAGGACCACCTCGACGCCAGCGTGCGCACCCCGACGAGCAGCAGCTTCCCGAGCGGCCACACCCTCGCCGCCTTCTGCACGGCCTTCGTCCTCGGCGACTCCGACAGCCGGGACGGCCGCCAACGTGGGTTTCGCCGCCGCCGTGGCGGCCAGCCGGGTCCACCTGCGGGCCCATCACCCCACCGACGTGATCGGGGGCGCCGCCATCGGCTCGGTGCTCGGACTGGGCCTGCGCCCCGATCGTCGACGTCGTCACGCCCGGCAGCGTGGGTCGGCGCGGCCGGCGCCGGCGCCGGGCGGCAGGGGAATGCGCCGTGCCGACGTCGTGTTGAACAAGCTATGAAGCCCGTTCGCCGTCACCTGGGACTACCGCTGCCCCTTCGCCCGCAACGCCCACGAGCACCTCGCCGTCGCCTTGGCCGGACGGTGCCGACTGGGACGTGACGTTCCTGCCCGTTCTCGCTGAGCCAGGCCCACGTGCCCGAGGGCGGCACGCCGGTGTGGGACGACCCGGCCAAGGCCGACGACCTGCTGGCCCTGGCCGCCGGCGTCGTCGTGCGCGACCAGTACCCCGAGCACGTTCCTCGACGCGCACGTCGCGCTGTTCGCGGCCCGCCACGACGAGGGGCTCGACCTGCGGCTGCCGAGCGTGGTCGGCGGCGTGCTCGACCGCGTGGGCGTGCCCGGCGACAAGGTGCTGGCCGAGGTCGAGTCCGGCGCGCCGGTGCAGGAGATCCGCCGGGCCCACGCAGCAGGCCGTCGAGCGAGCTCGAGGTGTTCGGCGTCCCGACCTTCATCGTCGACGACCGCGCCGTGTTCGTGCGGCTGATGAGCCGGCCGCAGGGTGACGCCGCCCTGGCGCGTCGCACGGTGCAGGGCGTGCTCGACCTGTTCGACGACGATGCCCGACCTCAACGAGTTCAAGTACACGACCCTGTCGCGCTGAGCGCCGAGCGCGATCGCCCGACGGTCGCCGAGTCAGGAGCGGGCGATCTCGCTGATCAGCGCGAGGCCACGGGCGCGCTCTGTCCGCGTCGCCGACGACGGCGGCCACGAAGTCGGTCGCACCGGCGTCGGCCAGCTTGGCGATGGACGCGGCCACCGCCTCCTCGTCGCCGATGAACCCGATGTCCGCCGGCCGCCGCGGCGCCTTCCTTGTCCAGCATGGCCTTGTAGGAGGGCAGGTTCGGGTAGATGGCGAAGGCCTCGTTGATCCGCTCCTTGGCGGCGTCGCGGTCGGCGGTGACGGCGATCGGGCAGCGACACCACGACACGGGGCGCCGGCCGGCCCGCCGCCTCGGCCGCCGCGCGTGATGGTGGGCGCGATGTGGCCGCCGATGGTGCGCGGTGCCGGTCATCCAGGTGATGGTGCCGTCGGCGACGCGGCCGGCCAGCTTCAGCATGGTGTCGCCCAGGGCGGCCACGAGCACCGGCGGCGCGCTCGACGTCCGGCGATCTCGAGCGGGGCGAAGGCGTTGGTGGTCACGCGCTCGCCCTCGCACGCGGACGGTCTCGCCGTGCGAGGAGCGGCATGAGCGACGCCAGGTACTCCTTCATGTACGCGGCCGGCCGCTCGTAGCTCAGGCCCCACATGCCCTCGACCACGACCTGGTGCGAGAGGCCGATGCCGAGGAGGAGCCGGTTGCCCGTCGCCGCCTGCACGGTCAGGGCCTGCTGGGCCAGCATCATCGGGTGGCGCGGGTAGACCGGCACCACCCCCGTGCCCAGGCCGATGCCGGGCACCTGGGAGCCGGCCACGGCCAGGAGCGTCAGCGCATCGGGCCCGAAGATCTGCGACGGCGAAGGCGTGGTCGAGCCCGGCCTCGCGGTAGCGCTGCAGCAGGGCCACGATGTCGGACAGCGGCTTGTCGACGTCAATCATGCTCCCGATGCGCAGCGGCTTGGCCATGTCCCTGGTGCTCCTCGCGTAGTCTGCCGGTTGTGTCCGCCCCACTGTCTAGGCGAATCCCCGGACGGGGGCGAGCGACCTGAGCACCCACCCGATCGGGTTCGTCGGGGCTGGTCAGCTGGCACGGATGGCAGGCGAGGCGGCCAGCGCGCTCGGCCTGTCCATGGCCGTGCTGGCCGAACGCCCCGACGATGCCGCCTGCGAGGTGGCGGCCGAGGTCGTGCTCGGCTCGCCGTTCGTCGCGGCCGACCTGCGGGCCCTGGCGGCGCGCTGCGACGTCCTCACCTTCGACCACGAGCAGGTCGACCTGGACCTCGTGGCCGAGCTGGCGGCCCAGGGCGCCGTGGTCCGACCCGGCGCCGACGACGCTCGAGCTCGCCGTCGACAAGGCCCACATGCGGACCGTGCTCGACGACGCCGGCGTGCCCGTTCCCGCCTACCTCGTCGTCGACGAGGGGCCGGACGCGCTCGGCGCGCGTCGAGCCGTTCGCCGCCGCCCACGGCTGGCCCGTCGATGCTCAAGGCGGCCCGCGGCGGCTACGACGGCAAGGGCGTGTGGCCGGTCGCCGACCGGACGGAGGCGGCGGCGGTGCTGGCAGCGGCGTCGCGGGACAGGTCGTGGTCGAGGAGCTGCTCCCGCTCGAGGCCGAGCTGGCCGTCATGGTGGCCCGCCGTCCCTCGGGCGCCTCGGCGGCCTGGCCGGCGGTCGAGACGGCCCAGGTCGACGGCGTCTGCCGGGAGGTGCTCGTGCCGGGACGCCTGGACGCCGACGTGCTCGACGCCGGCCTCGGCCCTCGGGCAGAAGGTGGCCGAGATCGCCGGCGGCGTCGGCGTCATGGCCGTGGAGCTCTTCTGGTCGGGCGGCCGGCTGCTGGTCAACGAGGTGGCGACACGGCCCCACAACTCGGGCCACTGGACGATGGAGGGCGCGGTCACCTCCCAGTTCGAGAACCACGTGCGCGCCGTGCTGGACCTGCCGCTCGGGTCGACCGCGCCCCAGCACCCCCAGGTGGCCAGCGTCAACGTCTTCGGCGGGGCCGACGGGGACGGATCCCGTCGCCAGCTGCTCGCCCGGGGCCTCGCCGTGGAGGGCGCCCACGTGCACCTCTATGGCAAAGGCGCCCGGCCGGGACGCAAACTGGGGCACGTGACGGTGTGCGGGGACGAGGCCGACGATGGTGCGCGCCCGGGCCTGGTCGGCCGCCGTCGCCCTCGGCACGCCCGTGCCCGACGGCATCGACCTGCCGGCCGGGGTCGCTCCGGTGACGGACCCGGCACCCCTGGTCGCCGTCGTCATGGGGAGCTCGTCCGACCTGCCCGTGATGCAGGGGGCGGTCGACGATGCTCGAGCGCTTCGGCGTCGCCCACGAGGTGCGCGTCGTCTCGGCCCACCGCACGCCGCGCGACATGCTGGCCTTCGGGCAGGAGGCGGCCGGGCGCGGGCTCCGGGTGCTCATCGCCGGCGCGGGCGGCGCCGCCCACCTGCCCGGCATGCTGGCCTCGGTCACCACGCTGCCCGTCATCGGGGTCCCGGTGGCGCTCTCGCCAGCTCGACGGCCTCGACAGCCTGCTCTCCATCGTGCAGATGCCCAGGGGCGTCCCGGTGGCCACCATGGCGGTCAACGGCGCCCGCAACGCCGGCCTGCTGGCCGTGCGCATCCTGGCCCAGGCCGACGCCGGAGCTGACCGCCAGGATGGAGGCCTTCCAGGAGGAGATCGCCGCCGACGCCCGCGGCCCAGGATGCCGAGCGTGTCCGCGAGGAGGACCAGGCCGGACGATGGCTGAGCCGAACCTGGCCCAGCGTCTCGGCTACGACGGCCGACGCCAAGCTGGTCATCATCAACGCCGACGACCTCGGCTCGTGCCACTCGGCCAACGTCGGGGTCTACGAGTGCCTGGCCACCGGGACCGTCACCAGCGCCACGCTCATGGTGCCCTGCCCGTGGGCCCGCGAGGCGAGCAGCCGCTACCGCGGCGAGGACATCGGCGTCCACCTCACCGTCAACGCCGAGTACGAGCTCTACCGCTGGGGGCCCATCACCCACGCGCCCTCGCTGCTCGGTGGCGACGGCGGGCTTCCCGCGGACGGTCGAGGACGTCTGGGACCACGCCGACCTCGACGAGGTCCGCCGGGAGTGCCGGGCCCAGATCGAGCGGGCGATCCTCTGGGGCTTCGACGTCAGCCACCTCGACGCCCACATGGGCACGCTGCAGCTGCGGCCCGAGTTCTTCGACGTCTACCTGGAGCTGGCGCTCGAGTTCGGCCTGCCCGCTGCGCATGGTGAGCGCCGGCCATGGAGCGCTACGTGGGCTTCCCGGCCCGGGCCGTGGCCGCCGACGAGGGTGCCGTCTTCACCGACCACTTCCGCTTCGTCCCCGGCGTGGGGTCACGCCAGATGTTCGAGCGGGACCTCGCCACCCTGCGTCCCGGCGTGACCGAGCTCCACCTCCACCCGGCGGTCGACAGCGCGGAGCTGCGCTCGCTGGCCACCGACGACTGGGCGGCCCGGGTCGACGACCACCGCATCATCTGCGACGAGGACTGGGTCCGCCGCTCGCTCGACGAGGCCGGTGCGACCCTGATCGGGTACCGGCCGCTGCGCGAGCTGGCCAGGGCCCGGGGCTGAGCCGGTCGGTGACCGCCTCGACCACGACGACGATCCGCGGCGTCTCGATCTTCTCGAGGCAGCGCCGAGCGCACGGCCGACGTCTTCGACATCGCGCTCTCGCCCGAGGGGATCGCGATCCAGCGACCCGGCCGGGCCGACCAGCACATGGCCTGGGACCGCATCTCGCGAGTGGGAGATAGAGGAGACGGCCGGACTGCGTCGTGCTGACCCTGCGCGGCGGCGGCTCGGTCACCCCGCTGCATGGTGCAGGGCTGGGCCGTCGACGACCTCGAGACCGTCATGCGCGAGGACGGCCGACGGGCTCCCGCGGTCCCAGCCACGCACGGCGGCCAAGCCGACCGTCGCGGCTCGTGCCGGCGGAGCGACCCGCGCCGTGACGCAGCCGTGCCGCGGCCGCGCCGTCGCGGCCAAGGGCCGCCCGCCGTCAGGCGACCGCTGCGCCGCGGCGCGCGTCTGGAGAGCGCTCGTGACCGTCGTGCTGCTCGGCGTCCTGGCGGCGGCCGTGGTCCTGGTGCTGCTGCAGAGCGCCGGCGTCATCAGCTGGAGCTTCCTCGGCCCCACCGCCTGAGCCGCGCTCAGCTCCGACGCGCACCCCGGCGAAGAGGTCGTCCTCGGTCACGTCGGTCGGACCGACGCGGCTCTGCGCCAGGCGGAACTCGTCGACGGGGTGGATGTCGCGCATCACCTCGGGCGGCAGGCCGAACCAGAACGGCGAGTTGGGGTCGACCTGGGTGGCGTGCGCCTTCAGCGCCTCGCCCCGCACCTGCGGTGAAGCCGCGTGACGTCGATGGTCGTGGTGAACGGCTCGGTCCTGGTCATGCGGGCCAGCCACTTGTCGTCGAAGGGCGACTCGAGGCCGAGCTCCACGAACTTCTCGTGGATCTGGCGGAAGCGCTCGCCCGACCACACCGAGTAGTAGAGCTTGGCCGGGGTGAACGGCGGTCCGGCGTCCGGGAAGCGGTCCGGATCACCGGCGGCGTCGAAGGCCAGACACGGAGATCTCGTGGACCCGCAGATGGTCCGGGTGCGGGTACTCGGTCTGGTCGTCGCCGTAGGTGATGATCACCTGGGGCCGCTCGCGGCGGATGACGGCGACCAGGCGCCCGACCGCCTCGTCGAGCGGGGCCTGGGCGAAGGAGTCCGGCCGGGCGTTGGCCTCCGTGTCGGGCATGCCCGAGTCCCGGTAGCCGAGCAGGACCGTCTCGTCGTAGCCGATGATGTCGGTGGACGCCTTGAGCTCGGCCATGCGGACCCGGCCGATGTCGGCCCGCACCTCGGGGGTGTCCATGGCCGGGTTGAGGATGTCGCCCTCCTCGCCCCCGGTGCAGCACACCAGCACGGTGTGCACGCCCTCGGCGTGGTAGCGGGCCACCGTCGGCGCCCCCTTGGAGGCCTCGTCGTCGGGGTGCGCGTGGACGGTGAGCAGGCAGAGGCGATCAGGCACGTGCCGACCTTAGCGGCGTGCCTGGGCAGGGCCGCCCGGTGTCCCCCCTCCCCCGCTGGGCCTTATGCTCGGTGTCCATGGCAGGCACGTTCAGTCGGATACGCGACATCTTCCGGTCCAAGGCCAACAAGGCCCTGGACAAGATGGAGGACCCGCGCGACACGCTGGACCTCTCCTACGAGAAGCAGCTCGAGCAGCTGCAGAAGGTGCGCCGGGGCGTGGCCGACGTGGCCACGGCCCGCAAGCGGATCGAGCTGCAGGCCCAGGGGTTGCAGAAGCAGGCCGACAAGCTGCAGGGCCAGGCCAAGGCGGCGCTGCGGCAGGGCAACGAGGACCTGGCCCGCGAGGCGCTGGCGCGCCGGGCCGCGCTGGGCGAGCAGCTGGCCGAGCTCAAGACCCAGCACGACCAGATCAGCGAGCAGGAGCAGAAGCTCGTCGCAGACCTCCCAGGAGCTGCAGATCCGGGTCGAGCGCTTCCGCACGCAGAAGGAGACCATGAAGGCCTCCTACACCGCGGCCGAGGCGCAGACGAAGGTGGGCGAGGCGGTGTCGGGGATCTCCGACTCCACGCGGAGCGCCGGCGCCACCATGCAGCGGGCCCAGGACAAGATCGCCAGCATGCAGGCGCGGGCCGGCGCCATCGACGAGCTGCTGGCGTCGGGCGCGCTCGACGACCTCGACCCACCCGGTCGACGACATCCAGAAGGAGCTCGACAAGGTGTCGTCGACCTCGCAGGTGGACAACGAGCTGGCGGCGCTTGAAGGCCGAGCTCGGGCACGGGCGGCGGGCGCCGACGACACGGCCGCGCTGCCCGCGGCAGAGCCAGGGCGGAGCCGGCGCGGTACGGCAGGAGCAGGGCGCCTGATGGCGATCTCGCGCAACATCAAGCCGGACCGGGGCCTGACCTACCGCATGCTCATGACGGGGTTCTTCCTCGTCCTCCTCTACGGCGCTCGTCGTCGGCATCCTGATCGCCGTCGGCCTGTCCTACGCCCTCGTGCTGGTCATCGCCCTCGTGCTGATCTTCTGCCAGTACTGGTTCAGCGCCAAGATCGCCATGTACGCCATGCACGCCAAGGAGGTGACGCCCGAGCAGGCGCCCGAGCTGCACGGCGTGGTCGACCGCCTGTGCGCCCTGGCCGACATGCCCAAGCCGCGGGTGGCCATCGCCACCACCGACATCCCCAACGCCTTCGCCACCGGGCGCAGCCCCAAGTCCTCCGTCGTCTGCGTGACCTCGGGCCTGCTGCGCCGGCTCGACGAGCCCGAGGTCGAGGCCGTGCTCTCCCACGAGCTCTCCCACGTGGCCCACCGCGACGTCGCCGTCATGACCATCGCCAGCGGGCTCGGGCATGATCGCCGGGCTGCTGACCCGGGTGATGTTCTACTCGGAGATCTTCGGCGGCGGACGCGAGCAACAACAACAATCAGAACCAGGCCGGCATCGAGATGATCGTCCTGCTGGTGTCGGTCGTCGTGTACTTCGTGAGCTTCCTGCTGACCATGGCGCTGTCGCGCTACCGGGAGCTGGCGGCCGACCGCTCGGGCGCGCTGCTCATCGGGCGGCCCTCCCTGCTGGCCTCGGCGCTGGTCAAGATCACCGGCGAGATGGGCCGCATCCCGACCAAGGACCTGCGCGCCGCCGAGCCGTTCAACGCCTTCTTCTTCACCCCGGCCGTGGCCGACGGCGGCGGCCGCAGGGCGAGGGCGGCGGCTTCAGCTTCGGCAACCTCTTCCGGACGCACCCGACGCTCGAGCGCCGGTTGGCCCAGCTGGACGCGCTGGAGCGCCAGCTCGGCCAGGCCGGCTGAGCCGGCCGCACCGACGGCTGTGGGCCTCTTCGACACCATCCTCGGCCGCTCCAAGCCGGTCCGGGCCAATCTCGACGCGCTGTTCGCCCTGCCCACCGCGGCGCTGACCCTGCAGAGCGCCGGCGGCCTGGTGTCCTCGGGCCACGCCGGCGTCTGCTGGAAGCCGCCGCCGGGCCAGGCGGCGGCCGACGCCCAGAAGGAGATCGCCGAGCTGGTGGGCGACGGCTTCAGCCAGGCGCTGGACTCGTTCGACTACGGCTGGCTGCTGCTCGACGACACCGACCTCGAGGAGCTGGTGACCAAGATCCACATGGCCAACTCGACGCTGCAGGACAACGGCTGGGGGCCCCAGCTGCTGTGCTCGGCCTTCGGCTTCGTCCCCGGACCCGACGCGCCGGCCGACGCCCGGGCCTTCCGGCTCGTCTACCTCTTCAAGCGCGGCACCTTCTACCCGTTCGCCCCGGTCGACGCCGAGAAGGAGCGACGCGACACCGAGCTCGAGCTGCGCATCCGGACCATGGTCGGAGCCGACCTGCCGGTGGAAGCCGACCTGACGCGGTGGTTCCCCCTGTGGGACATGCCGGTGGCCTGACAGCGTTTTGTCACCTGAAGTTCACGGACGCGCTCGGCGCGACCCGCCCAGGCGTGCAGACTGCAGGGAGGAACGGCCGAGGAGAACCAGGAGGTGCACTGAGGTGGCAGAGACCATGGACCGGATGATCGCGCTGGAGGGCGCGGTCAACTTCCGCGATCTGGGCGGCTACGCCGCCGACGGCGGCCAGCGCACGCGCTGGCGCACGCTCTTCCGGGCCGACGGCCTGGGCGAGCTGACCGAGCCCGACCTCGCCGTGCTGCGCGAGCTCGGCATCCGGACGGTCATCGACCTGCGCTCCGGCTCCGAGCTCGAACGCGGCCGGTTCGACGTCGACGCCCACCCGGTGACGTTCCACCACTTCCCCTTCATCGACGAGCTGCCGGACGCGCAGGAATTCGACCGCCGGCCCGGCCTGCTCGGCACGCAGTACCAGGAGATCGTGCGCGACGCCGGCGACCAGATCCTCGCCGCCCTCGAGGTCCTGGCCTCGCCCGACGCGCTGCCGGCCGTGTTCCACTGCACGGCCGGCAAGGACCGCACCGGCGTGCTCTCCGCCATCGTGCTCTCGCTGCTGGGCGTGGACGAGCCGACCGTGGTGGCCGACTACGCGCTCAGCGGCGCGGCCATGCAGCGCCTGCGGGAGAAGCTGATCAGCGAAGTACCCCGAGGGCCGCGAGACGACTCGAGAACATCGACGAGGTGTTCTCGGCCGACCCGGCGCAGATGGAGCTGCTGCTCGACCACGTGCGGGAGCAGTACGGCTCGGTCGAGCGCCTACGTCGAGGGGCTCGGCGCCGGAGCCGGTCTCGTCGAGCGCCTGCGGGCCGCGCTGCTCGAGCCGGCGCTCGGCCTAGCTCGCCGTCCGTCGTCGGCCCGGATGTCGGGGCGCAACCGGTCGACGACGCCGGCCAGGGCCAGGTCGAGCAGCGTGATGCCGCCGGAGTCGTGCGTCGTGAGGACCAGGCGCACGGTGTTCCACCGGATGTCGATGTCGGGGTGGTGGTTGGCCGCCTCGGCCGCGGCGCCGACGGCGTTGACGAAGGCCAGGGCGGCGGCGAAGTCGTGCAGCTTGACCGTCGTCACGAGCACGTCGCCCTCGCGGGTCCAGTGCAGGCTCCTGCTCCTCGAGCTCGGCGTCGACGTCGGCCTGGGTGAGCACGGGCTCGCTCACGGGTGCGTCATCTCCTCGGGTCGCACGGCGGCGTCGAACTCCTCGCCCGGTCAGGTAGCCCAGCTCGAGCGCCGCCTCCCGCAGCGTCGTGCCCTCCTTGTGCGCCTTCTTGGCCACCTCGGCCGCATTGTCGTAGCCGATGATCGGGTTCAGCGCGGTCACCAGCATCAGCGAGTTGGTGCAGGTGCCGGTCGATCTGCGCGTAGTCGGGCTGCAGCCCCTCGACGCAGAACTCGCGGAAGCCCCGGCAGGCGTCGGTCATCAGCGCGATCGACTGCAGCACGTTGTAGGCGATGACCGGCTTGCAGACGTTGAGCTCGAGGTTGCCCCGGCTGCCGGCGGTCGCCACCGCCGTGTCGTTCCCGAGCACCTGGATGCCGACCATGATCATGGCCTCGCTCTGGGTCGGGTTGACCTTGCCCGGCATGATGGACGAGCCCGGCTCGTTCTCGGGCAGCGCCAGCTCGCCCAGCCCGCAGCGGGGGCCCGAACCGAGCCACCGGATGTCGTCGGCGATCTTCATCAGCGAGACGGCCAGCGTGCGCAAGCGCCCCGTGGGTGAAGACCAGCGCGTCGTGCGCGGCCAGCGCGGCGAACTTGTTGGGCGCGGTGACGAACGGGCAGGCCCGTGGCGTCGGCGATCGCCGCGGCCACCCGGTCGCCGAACTCGGGGTGCGTGTTCAGCCCGGTGCCGACGGCCGTGCCGCCGGCGGCCAGCTCGTAGAGTCCGGGGAGCGTCAGCTCGATCCGCTCGATGTCGGCCGTCAGCTGGGCCACGTAGCCGGAGAACTCCTGCCCGAGCGTGAGCGGCACGGCGTCCATGAGATGGGTGCGGCCGATT